>DFOM01000052.1 GCA_002376725.1 Cloacimonetes bacterium UBA3541
GGCAACATAAGCTTCATAAGTGGGATAAGTATACCAATCTTTAAAGGAATCTCCCACTTCCCGCATAGGTTGTTCAACCCCATACCCAGGTTTTTGGAGCAATTGAGGTTGATAATCAAGTTGCTGAAAAGCCTGCCATTCTTCATCATTAGCAAATGCCCAGACTACATTTCCCTGAACTTTGGCAATAGATATAATCTCAGTCAGGAACTCCAATTCTGATTTATTCTGTATTTCAAACTGAAAATAGTATTCATTCCAATCTCTTGCCAACACAGGCAAAGAAATCAGGATTAATAGGATTAGGGGTAATATATGTTTCATAATATCCTTCAATATTTAGAGATCTGGTTATTTACAGCTTTCACATAGTAGAAAGCCTTATTATGTACTTCTGAATCTATATATTGCAAATCCGACACCGTAGCAATTAATTCAAAACCTTCATAAGGATTCACTGTAGAACGATAGATTTTATACTGATTCGCATATGGCACTTCATTCCAGCTAAGAAGATAACCCTCAGTAGAAGGGGATAGATTAACTATGGGTGAAGTAAGTTCTATAGAGGGGACTCCATTGAGATTTATAAGACCGACCTCCTCTCCGAAATGAAGATTATAAGTTTCCAGAACAGGATAAACTGTCTCTGTGCTACAATCAAAGATTTTGAAACTAATATTTTCACCATCTGCGGCAAGATTAACTAAAAGAGTTGTATAAGTTATTCCACTATCAGGGACCACTTCAGCCATCCCTCTACATTCATTTCCAACAAAAGCACCGACCCAATCATTGAGTTCACAGGGTTCACCATTAATAGTAACAATACTATAGATTGTAGCAGAATTATTGGGATAAACCACCACATTCCAATCTGGCATAGGAGAAGGGTAAACGATAACTTCTACCTGATCATAAGCAATAGCAGAACCATCTGAAACAGAGAAAGTTAAAGTTTCTGTTCCTGTCCAGTTTACCGGTGCAGAAAAAGTTACCAGATAATTTTGAATCTGGATTAGAATATTATTATTGCCACTGTAATTAATCTGAAGTTCATCATTATCTGCATCATAAATATAAGAAGAAAAATCTACCTGCAAAGTTCCATTTTTTATGAAGCTGAAACTTTCAGGAAGATTGATAGTCGGAGGAGTATTTGGAATAAATCCTGAACCTGTGACTACAATATTTACAGTAGGATTATTAGGATCGTTGCTGGTAATAATTACATTGCCTGCATAGGTAGTTGCCGATACAGGTGAAAAAATAAGATTATATATTTTGCTGGAAGATGGATTGATTGAATAGCTCAGAGTATTGCGTGTATAATCTTTTTGGCTGGAAGAAGAAATATAACTGCTTTCTTTTGAAACAAGTTCCATAACACTATAACCTGGAGGGGTAGTGATTTCACCAGAAAGTAAAGCTGTTCCTGTATTCTGGATGGAGAACTGTTCCTGAACACTGCTATTAACTGTCACATCACCAAAATTAATAGTTAACGGATTAACCACAATAACAGGAATTGATATTCCAGCGACAGTCAGGGTTACTGGAATATTTATAGAAGAATTAGTCGGGTCATTACTACTTATAATAAGGTTAGTATTATAAGTACCGAGACTGAGTCCTGTAGAATTAAAGCCTACTGGAATAGTTTGAGCTGGTTCATTATAGGCAATATTCCCACTATACGAACTTCCACCTGCAACCGTAAGCCAGGTGGGTAAATTAACAGATGAGCTTTTAGTAACGACTACTTTATCTAAACAAACACCATATCCATAGTTAGCAATTCCTTCAAAAGCAATATAATATGTGGAAGAAAGACTGGGTAGTGTAATAGTTTCTTGTGTCCAGTTAACGATACTGGAAGTATAACTGGTGATAAGATTCCAGTTTCCTGTGGCGGAGGTCCTATAATAAACTTTAAGCTGGTCTTGATCTCCAGACCAGACTTCCTGGGTGTGCCAGAAGGTTAAAGTAGCAGTTTCAGCTTCACTAAGATTTAACGAAGGAGTGATTAATTTAGTTGTGTATCCATTCCTGCTGCCATAATAGAATCGGGCATTATAAGTACCATTATAAGCAGATGAAGGATGTCCATTAAATCCACCTGTGGTAAAAGTCCAGGCTATTGAACCACTCACATAGGCTTGGGTCCAGCCAGAAGGAATTGAACCTCCATTTTCAAAACTCTCATTCAGGATCGTAGTAGATTGGGTCGGTGGGGAAACGGTAAAGCTCAAAGTTCCAGTTCCCGTATTTCCAATGGTCAGGTTTTGTATGGCAGTCTGATCAGGATTTAACTGCTGAGTAAAACTTGAAGGGGAATAGGTTATAGAAGGAGGAATATAATCTATGGAGATTGGAAAAATAATGTCATCTATCCAGGCACAATCAGAACCACTACTAACCGATACATCTTTAGTATATGCCCATTGTAGAGTATGTTGTCCAGCAGGAATGTTGAAACTCACCTGAGTCCAATCTACAGTTCCTGACCAGCTTCCCTGAACTGTTCCATCAACTGAAAATGTAAGAAAGTCATAACTGGCTTCAGAGGAGACTTTATACCAGAAAGAGAGTGTTCCAGCTGAGCTGAATATTCTGATTATTTCCAGAGTGCTGGATTGATTGTGAGTTATAGTTCCACTACGAGCGGAGTAGTTACCACTATGATGAGTGCTGGAATCTATAATCCAGGGATAGGTTCCCATAGTCCAGCTAAAGGCATTGAAGTTTCCTGTCTCAAAGTCTTCTAAGATAAGTCCTATGGTTACAGGTTCAATTTTATCAGCACTATAAGCTCCAGCTGTAGCATTAAAGTTCAGAGTAATTACGGTTCCTATAGTTAGACTGGAACTGGCAGTTAGATTAAAAGAAAGAGTGGCATTACCGGAAGCAGATATAGCTGAGAAAACTACAGAACCGTTATTTATAGTTATACCAGAATCGGAACAGGACATAGTTGCTATTCCAGAAGGAGAAAGAGAACTTCCATTATTATTCAAAGAAAGTGAGATAGTGACCGTTTCTCCGGAGTCTAATCTACCATTGTTGTTTCCTGTAGGATCAGAGATAGTAATATTTCCAAATTCCAGAGCAGGGGCAGATATAGTCCTGGTAAATTCATAGGTCCAGGGAGAATATCCTGTTATAGTCATAGTAATGGTTAAATTAGCCACAGTATTATTGGCAATGTTATCGGAGATATTGAGGGTAAAAGCATTATCTACTGTAGTAGAAGCACTGATAGCTAAAGAAGGGATAGTGATAGTATTGTTAGTAATGGTAATACCAGCAGTGAGACAAGACAAAACACAGCTTACATTGGTGGCAGTAGCAGAACCAACATTAGTGAAAGTTACATCAAAGAATCCTGATTCATTATATTCCGGGATATCATTATTATCATCCTCATAAACCACAGAAGATACAGTCATCAAGGGACATGAGGGAGATATAATATTAATATTATCCATAACGGTTTTTCTATTTTGTGCAGTGATAACCAGAGTTGCTGTTCCAGTATCAGTAAAAGGAGTTATATTCAAAGTCAAATTTCCGGAAGCATCAGTTATACCTGTTCCATAGATAATTCCATTCATTGTTAAACCGATTCTGGAATAGGGTGCTGCTCCTGTGATAGTAAAAGAGGTAGCTCCAACAAGAATCTGATGGTTATAAGAAGCAGTATTATTAGAGGGAACTCCAAAATAGGGCATCAGAGAAGGGTCACCCATAATGGAATAGATTTCCCAATAGTAATTAGTTAAAGCACTGGCTGCCTGAGAAACAGCCATATTTCCCATCCAGATAACTTCTCCAGTGGTTTGAGCCCAGTTAGTGAAAGCTTCATTATGAGTGTGGAACATAGCATCATAAGTACCTAAGGTACTGGCATTATAGGTAGGAGCCGAACCAGTTGCTGTTCCTTTTGCTCCAACTGCCCACCAGTAGTCTTCATTCCAGTAAGTAGAGTTTGTTCCTCCTATATAGATAACTCCTCCTGCATTTGCTTTTCGGATAATAGCCTCACCGAAGCAAGGTCCACCTGCAAAATTGAATTTATTGGTTAGACAGCAATTTCCCACAAAAACACTAAATTTTCCTGTATTAGTCATAGCATTTGCATTAGAAACCGTAAATGAAGGATCATACCATCCAATTTCACTGCCGTGAGCAGTATAATTTAAATATCCTCTACCTTCATTGGCGTTAGCTATTATATTCGCATCACTACTGGCGGAAGCAGGATAGAGATAGGTATTAGAAGTTATACCATTGCTGGAATTAAAATAATACTGAGTTCCATAGTTGATGGCACCATTAGCATGAGTAGGTGACCAGTTTGCATCAGCACCTGCAATCATAACCACTTTACCAAGATAGCTTAAATCAGTCATCTGGGTTTTTTCAAAGGTGATAGTTTTATTTACAATACTGGTAAGTTCTGTGGGAGAAGAGACGGAAAATCTCCCAAAATACATTTCTGGAACATAATCAGAACCCTGGAGACGAACATATTTCAGGTCGGTTGGATGAGTACCAGTAATACCTGAATTAGTAACAATACTAATTGTACCAGATTCATCACCAATAATTAAAAGATAGGTAGGAGCAGGATTTTGAGCAGTAGCGGAAGACCAGACACTTTGCATATAGCTAATTATCGCACTGGTGGTATTACTAGTAATGGTTCCGCCAGATCCTATAGTAGCTATGGTAACAGCATAACCTTGCTGAATTTTCCAATCCACAAGGCTCTGGATATAAGATGTATATCCAACTGGACAGAGAATAAGCATCTTAGTGGGATAACGAACAGTGCTAGAACGATTATCCTTTTGCCAGTTAAAGATAGTTTTGGCATAAAGTTCATCAAATTCATAGGAGGCAGTGCGAGCGAGTAATTCTTCCGTTGCAGCAAGATCCGGATGGTTAAAAGTTATCCTAAACGTTACTTCTTTGGTAACTTGAAGTTCTCCTTGAACAGGATTATAGCTTATCGGTTCAAAGAACATCTGGAAAAGACGAACTCCACGCATATAGCCTATTTCTTCCACATAAAAAAGCTCATTTTTGGTGAAAGAATCAAGTTTGTAGATATCTTCATTCATTTCAAAGGGAATTAAGGAAGGATCCTCAGATTTAGAGACAGAACGCTGAGTGGGAATTACAGGATGAAGCAGCAATGAATTTGTTTTATCCAGAGTTTCTAATTTACGATCTATTATCTCAAAATTTACCGTTGCTGCGATTGGGACAGCAAAGAATTTACTCTGCATAGGAAGCTTAGGTTCACCTATTCGTGGAGTAAAATTATAGCCCTCAATAGTGAGTTCATCAAAAGTTCCGGCTTTTGTGGTGACTTCTTTAAGTTCTAATTTTCCGATTTCAAATTTTACTTCAAAGCCATACTGGTTGTTATTTAGAAGTCTTGTAGTGGTGGGAAGATTGGAAAATGTGATAGTTCTGGATTCATCAGCAAATAAAAAAGAGCAGCAAATGAAACTAAAAACTATCAGCGATAAAATCAGCTTCTTAACTTTCATAATTAATTCCTTTATTTCTCATTGGCTATTATATTTAAAGTTAAAGTCAATATTATAAAATATAGTTCTATAAAAACCGTTTAATAATTTAAGCATAATTTATTCCATAGTAAATATTTATATCAAAAGAATCATTTTTTACTACTTCATTACAAAAAGAAATCTGGAGAATGATAACTCCAGCTTTCTATCAAGGAGATTAAGAGAGTGTCACAAATTTAAAGGGATAAATTTAGCTTCTATACTAAAGTTGCCATCTTTGATAGCAGGCAAATTGGCTAGAGCAGTTTTATAGCGTTGCAACTGTTCTTGTTCATAAGTTACTCCAGTTTTGTAATCCAGAATCAGAGCTCGTTTTTGTTTAGTATCAAGAAGCAATCGGTCTAGGCGATATTGGTTACCTTCAAACCAGATAGTAAATTCGGTGAAGACTTTATCGTAGCCGGAGGGGAATAATTCAAAAGTAGGTAGTATATTTTTAAGGGAATTAATTTTATCCTCTATTTCTGACCGAGTTAGAATATTGCCATATTTTAAAAGACATTGCTTAAAAGCATATTCGTGTTCTTCGGGAAGATTTTTTTTCAGAAAACTGAGATAATAATGGATAAGGTCTCCAAAGAGGTTAGGACGGTTAATTAGCCATTTTTTCCCTAGCATCATAAACATATTTTTTCTGGCATCGGATAATTCTTTTAGAGCATACGGTTCTTTTGGAAGAAGAACGGAATATAGATTAGTAAGATCAGGTTTTTCAAATGTAATTTCTTTTTCATTTTTGTCTGAGGTATCATCTGTTTCTGCTGGGAATTGTATGGAATACCATTTTTTATCTGATAGTATTGGTTCATTACTTAATTGGCAAAGATAATCCCTAATCATTTTAGTTATTAGAAAAGGTAAATAGTTTTTACTCTCTCTTTTATTTGTTATAATATCATCCAGTTCATCTTTACTTTCATAAACCATACATAAATTTAGAGAAGTTTTTGCCCGCGTAAAAGCTACATAAAGAGTATTCATTTCTTCCAGCATATCTTGTTGTTCTGCTAATTCAAATAATTCTTTTTTACTGGAATATTTAAGGATTTTATCATAGTGGCAGGTAAAACCGATATCACTTAGCTTTGAAAAAGTTTTATCCTTATATTTGGGATATAAAGAAAGGTTATAAGCATCGGAATTAGAAGTAGATGAGAGATTGTAGAAGAGAAAAACCTGGTTAAATTCAAGACCCTTAGCTTTATGTATGGTTAGCAGTTGCAGAGGTATATCTCCACTTAAAGGAACCTGTTTCATAAAATCCTGTGCTTGGTTATCATCCATAAAATCAAGGAAAGCGGGAATGGATTTAGTTTTATCGGTTTTATTAAGCTCATAATCTTGAATTAGTGAAATAAAGGCATTGATATTTATGTAATCTCGTTCGGTTAAATTTTTCTTGGGTAAAAATAGGTCTAAAAATTCAAGACAGAGTTCTGAAATGTTTTCCCTCTCTTTTTGGGAAAATTCATATAAAGTCTGAACTAGCGGATATTCCGAGAAATCTGGTGTTTCAGAACTCTTTATAGATTGATTGATGATAGTTATTATTTTCTTTAAGGGTTTAGATTTGAGCATAATATAGTTAGAACGAAGGACAGTGAGGAATTCTAACCAATCATTATAGTTGACGAATTTGAGTAAAGAAACTAAAGGATAGACGAAAGAATGCTCAGTTATCAAACTACTGGGTTGGTAGATACTTTCAATTCCAGCTTCTTCCAAGAGCAATTGCATTGTTTCTAATTGAGAATTGGTACGACAGAGTACTGCCATAGTGTAATCTTTCTTATCTTTATTTTGTTCCCAGGCGGGTTGGATAGATTTCTGAACAAATTCCCGTATAATATTGTCTTTTTTTGAATTTTCATCCGTTTTAGAATAATGATTGATATAAAGTTCTAGATTAGTTGGATATTTTTGTTTTACGGCTGCTTCACATTTTGTGTATTTCCAAACCAGGTTTTTTTCTTTTAAACCTTGTTGAAAAGCTTCATTAGAAAAGACATAGTTGATAAAATCCATCATTGCTTGACTGGAACGATAGGATTTATTGAGGATTTCATCTTTAGGGGTATTTTGAGAAACAGTAGGTAAGATATCTTTTAGATTAAGAAGAAGGTCTCTTTCACCACCTCTCCAGCCAAAAATGGATTGTTTTTCATCGCCTACCACAACAACTTTTTGATTTTCTGTAGTTCCTACGCCAGAACTCAATTCCAGCATAATAGGTTTGAGGATAAAAAATTGTAAAAGTGAAGTGTCTTGAAATTCATCAATAAAAAGGAAATGAGTGCGATGCGTGAGGAATAGATAGAATTCATTATCAATATTAGTATTATCCCAATCAATACTTTCTTCATTGCCTTTTAAGAGACTTTCCAGAGTGAGCCAGGAAACATCATTGTAGGTTAATCTTTTGTTGTTATATAATAGTTTGTCATATTCTTCTAAAACTTCTTTCCAGATGCTTAAAATAAAGCGCTGTTCAGGGATAAACTTCTTATATAATAAATAATCAGCCATTCCTTCAACCAGACAATCTAAATTATGAGTAAAACATTGTCTATCTCTATCATTTATCAATGATTTTATCTTATTAACATTATAAATATTTGAACCATCTTTTTTGTAATCTGAACATACTTTGAACATTTTATATATTTTTTCTATCTCTTCGTTTTGCTGATTCTGCTCCTCCTGGACTAAAAAATATTCATCAATTTCCATTATCAATTGATCAAAATCGTGGGGAAAAGATTTAAAACATTTTTTAAAATCACTTCTAAAAAGCTCATCAGGTTTAGCGCGTACACATTTTTCTTTTAACGAATTAAGATAATCAATAAATAAGGTTCTTACCTTTTCTAAAGTTACCTTTGCTCTTTCTTCACACATGTCTTCGTGTTCACAGAGATACATTAAAGAATCAGTATCAAAGCTTTTCTGGCTAGCTTTGATCAATTGTAACATCAAGCTTTTATGGATAAGAGACTGGAAGAATTTATCATAGGTATTAAGAGTAGTAGATACTCTGGATTTCAATAGGGTCTCTACTTTCTGAAACAGGTCTGAATTGTAATCTAGCAGGAATTTATAGAGAAGTGGTAAGGTTTTTTCTAAAATATCTTCATCTATCTCAAAGTCACCAAAGTTGCGTTGAGGATTAATTAAATTACGGAATATGTTATTGATATAAGAATCAATAGTCATAACTTGAAGTTGTTGATGGTCAGTTTTTATTTTTTGCAGAGCAGCTTCCAAATTATTCTTTTCTGAAGGACTTAATTCAGACTTGTTTTCATCATTAAAGATAGCGTGTAGCAGATCTTCCCTATTATTGTTCATATTATCATCAGCGGTAGAAGCTAAAAGCTCTAAATGTTCAACTATACGTTCTCTAATTTCAGCCGTAGCTTTACGAGTAAAAGTGAGGACAAGAATGGAATCAAGGTTTATCTCTGAGCCATACTGTAGGACAAGTCTAACATATTCAACTGCTAAACGATAGGTTTTACCTGTTCCAGCACTAGCTTTTATAATATTAATGGTAGAGTTATTCATTGTTGCCTCCTTTATCAGGACGATAAAGATCTGCACGAGTAATTCTTTTCAGCTGTTTAAGTTGTCCTAAAGTCCTACCTAATGTATATCCTTCTGCCATACAATTGGCAAGAGTAGTATAAACTTTATTCCTCCATTTTAAGGCTGAGTCCTTACTAGATTTATACTTGGTTTCATTATCACTTATTATCCAGAAGGTTGAAAAGATATCCATA
Source organism: Cloacimonetes bacterium UBA3541 (assembly GCA_002376725.1). Classification (GTDB taxonomy): domain Bacteria; phylum Cloacimonadota; class Cloacimonadia; order Cloacimonadales; family Cloacimonadaceae; genus Syntrophosphaera. Next base: position 9,383 of record DFOM01000052.1, read on the forward strand.
TCTTCTTGGATATATCGGTAATAAAGCCATTCATAGAAATATAATTGATTTCTATTCGGATTTCTTCCAGTTTTGAAATCCACAATAATTTTTTGGTTAGCAGCTTCAATTCTTAAATCGGATCTTCCGCGCAATATAACTTGTACCTGGTTTTCTTTACTTTCAGATTCAAGAGGTAAAGGATTTTCCTTAGTTAAGTTCTCTTCATATTTTCCGGTTTCAACATATAAAGTGAAATTATTATTTTCTACCTTAGGAACGAAGAAATCCCGATAAAAACTTTTAATAGATTGAGCCAAATGGCTGGAATATATATCTCTTATAAATTGAAGACTATGGTTTTGAGGTAGCAGAAAGAGGAAATCATCGCTAGAGAGTAAATCATTAAACTCAGCAGAAAGACTGGATTCGCGTTGATTAAGCACTGATTCTAGCTCCTCAAGAGAGCATCGTTTCCCATTTAAAGGAGAAAGAAGATCGGATATGAATCTATGAACTAAAGATCCTACCATCATTTCTGAGACTTTATCTTGTGGTCTAAAATCTATCTCACTCAATTTTTGTAAACATTGGATAAACCATACAAAAGGATTTTCAAATAGTTGTTGCAGATTGTAATAGGAGCAGGTTAAAGTTAAGTCTTTACCAAAATCTTGTTGTGGTTCGCAGGGAATGATAAAAAAATCTTGTTCATCAAGCAGCTGATTTTGCTCTCTAAGTGAAAGGTAATCGGGATAAGGACTGATTAAACTTTTTTCTGGTGAGCTATATTTTTTTGTGCGTGCTTTATACAATTCCGAAACTGGAATATCTGGTTTAGCATAATGGAACTGGATGCTAGTAATAGATTCATTTTGCCTAAGATGTTGTAGTTCAGTTACAAAGCTTCCAGGTTCTATATCCAAATCCTTATTGCGATAGGTGTAAATCAAAACATTCCTGGAAGTCAATATCTGACGGAAGAAATAGTATCGTTCCCATTCTCGTAAATCGTTATAGGTTTTAAGACCGAGCTGTTTTCTTTGATTTTCATTTAAAAGCCATACAGGTTTGGGAGTTGAGGGAAATTCTCCTTCTATAGCGTGAAAGATGATAAGATTATCATAGCGAAGATTGCGTAAATCCAGCAGGTTAGTTATGATGATAGGATTATCATTTTTAGGATAATCCCGGTAAAACTTATATCCTGCATTTTCAAGGAAGTCCAGAAACAGACGGAAGACATTAATAGCTAAATTCCTATCCGACTCAGAAAAGAAATTATTCCAATCCGAAACTAAATGCAGATTATCAATACTGGCAAAATTAGCTACTCTTTGATAAAACTGCTCTAAAAGGTCACTAGAGAGGAGTTCTTGTTCATTGCACATCTTTCTAATTTTTAAACTATGCGGATTATCTTCATCATCTATAAGTTGTATCAAATCTGAAGGACTCTTGATAGTTCCAATTTCTTCAAGTAAATCAAAATGTTGATTCAGAAGCACGGATAATATTTTAAATTCGGGAACATTATGATAAAATTTTGCGCAGTACAGATTTTTATCTAGCCAAAAGATATTTTTTGAGCATAGAAAAGTTAGCTCATTCCATAATATCTTTTTGTTTTCTTCTATATTATTGGGAAAATAGTAACGCACAAAGCTCTCATTTCCAACGGCATCAATGACTTTTTTGATGGGAAGAGCGATTATTTCTTTTCCTGATAAAGAAAGTGTAGTCTTAGCTTTTAAGTGTTCTAACAAGATATTCAAGAATTGGTAAGGACCGGAATTTACGAGGTTTATGATATCACTGAATTCAAAAAATTTAGGGTTCATCAAATTACGGTAGTGTTTATCCCAGAAATGGCTATCCATTAGAGCATAAGTTCCATCTGATGGATAGATTTGAGTTAGTTTTCCCAGAAATGAAATCACCATCTGATCTTCATTTTCTGTTTCTATCACTTGTATTTTTTCGGTTAGATAGTCCTCCTCAGTTAATTTATCTAAATTCAAAGGAGTAATTTCACTATCTTTAGGATTAAATATAGGGTTTTCAGTTTGGGAGATAATGACTACCTCATTTTCTGATGCTATCAGGGCATCAAGAATAGCAAGTTCCAGCTGTGTGTAATAATATTGATTTACCCAAATTACTTTATGTTCCGAGAAGGGGACCTTGATTTGAGAAGCTAAACGATAAAATATCGGATCAGTAAATCCTTTTTGATTAAGGAGTTGTTTCAAATTATTGCGTATAACTAAGATCTTGTCCAGAAATTCTTCCTGCCATTGTAAAAGGTTAGCCCTATTTTTAATTTCTTCTGGATTGATATTTTCATCGTTCAATTCTTCAAAGAATTGGAAGAAATTATTGCCCCAATTGATTAAATCAAAGTAGGTGTAGAAATGGAAAAATTCTTTATCTTCTGGTTTCAAAGCTTGATAGAGGCAAAGTAAGCGTTTTTCATCGGTTAGAGGTGGTTCAGAAGGTAAAATCAGGTAGTCCTTAAAATCATCAATGGAGATAAATTCACAATCCTCAAAACTCCAATTTCTAAGGAATTTCTCTCTTGCTTTTTCGGCTGAGACTCTCGTAGGGAATACAAGAATAGAATTATCGGATACCTGCTTTAAAGCAAAATCTAACAGATTTTCACTAAAAGGAATATAATGCAGCGTATAATTATTAGACCCCAATTTGATCTCCTTAATCTGGTGATTTATATTAAAATGTAATTATTATTTTATCCAATATAAAATATTATATTCGTTAAGTTTTTTGAATATATAAAAATTTAAATACCTATAAATAACCATAACCGATAATTTAACCCAAGCTTTCCAAAAATTCTTTGAGTAATAATGCACTTAATGCTATCTCATTTAATTCACTTATTTTTCTAAACATTTTACTTTTATTATTAATCCATACAACGCCATCAAGTATAGCAATTTTTATTGCCCTTCCACCTTTTGCAGCTAATAATCTCATTGCATCCTCAAAACTTGCATTTTGTGAACCACCATAATCAGTTAAAAACTTTGCTTCACCAATAATATATTGTCCCTTTACTTTAGCAACTATATCTAAACCCTTATCTAATTTAAATCCTAGTTTATTGTTGGCAAAATCTTTTAATTTTTTATCGCCCCCTTCAAGAAAAGCAACTCCATTATATTTTTCAAATTCTGATTCTTGAAAAAAAGGATAACCGATTTTCTTTAGCCAAGTTTTAAAAAGTATGCCCATACTTCTGCTTGAGGATTTGGGTTCTTCAATATCTTCAATCATTGCTTTAAAACCAATAGATCTTACTTTTTGTGCAATTCTATTTACAGTTGCTGGATTGTAAGTAATAAATTTGGGATTTTTCCGCAAAAATGCTACATAGGGATCATTGACGGGAAATTTTGGTAACTTTAATAATTCAATTAAGAGCGCTACATTGTCATCAGAACTAAATGCTGCTTCTAATGTTTTTTTAGTTTCGATAGGAATGGGTCTCCAAGTTTCTTCACTTATAGGATAAATATTATGCAAATTATCTAAATAATGAGGAGAATTTGCAAGATCTATACTTTTCTTAATCCATTCATTCATTATTTATTACCTCAGCTTGATAAACTGTAAAGGATGAAATATTTTTTATAGACATCAATCTTTTTTTTGCAGTAGATATGGCAATATTAGAGTTATCAATTCCAATCCATCTTCTACTTAATTGTTCAGCCGCAACTAAAGTTGTGCCAGAACCTGCGAAGCAATCTAAAACGATATCATCTGGATTTGATGAAGCTTCAATAATAACCTTCAACATATCTATATTTTTTTCTGTAGGATAATGAGGATAGGGAGGATCCTTAAATTCCCATAAATCTTGCCTTTTTTTACCTTTAGGAATTGCATCTTTAGCATAATAAATTCTACGAGGATTTCCTTTAGAAGACCATTCTATCAAACCTTGAGCATCTAATTTATCTAAATCTTCTGGAGGATATTGCCAATGACTTCCCTTAGGTGGTTTAATACCTTTCCATTCTTTCCCCGTAGGACCATTAAGAGTTTCCCCAGGTGCGTGTAAGGGTAGAGTAGTATAATGTCTTCCATTTTTATCTATCTTAGGAAATAAAGCTTTAATTTGTTCTTCCGAAAATTCTTCTCGTGGATCATTCCAAATATAATGATCACTCTTAGAATAAAATAGAATGGCATCAGTCATATTGCCATAAGCTTTTCTTTTAAAACTTTTAGGATTGCATTTAATTCTTGTGATATTATTGATAAAATGCTGTTGCCCAAAAACCTCATCCATTAGAATTTTTACATAATGACACATATTCCAATCTATATGGACATAGATTGAAGCATCGTCTGACATTAATTCTCTTAATATTATAAGTCTCTTCTTTAAAAATTTAAGGTACTCAGTTCCTATAATTTTATCTTGATATGCAATATCGTCCTCTCTACTTTTACTTATAGTTCGTGAAAGCCCAGCTTTGAAATCCTGATTAGTACCAAATGGAGGGTCAATATATATAAGTTTTATATTACCTTTAATTTTATCATTATAAAGTAAAGCAGTTAAAGCATTTAAATTATCACCAGAGATGAGCATATTATTCCATCTATCAAATCTATATTGTCCAAGGCTTTCAATTTCTTTAAGCATAATTATGTCTTTCGAAGAAAAATTATCATTTAGATCTTCTGTGTATAAGATGTTATAATCTACTATATTTTTTGCCATCTTAACCCCTTTTTATATATTATAATATGTTGAAATAAGTTAGAACGATAAATTTCAAAATTAACCTACTTTGCTATAAATTAACATACTATACATC
>DFOM01000016.1 GCA_002376725.1 Cloacimonetes bacterium UBA3541
CTACATTTTTTTCAATAGACCCATCTTTTAGATAGTTGTATAAAGGACGAGGTATTATTTTCATTATCACTTTTTTTAAAATTAAGGCAGTTTTTGTCAATACCTAAGTCCTGATTTGTAGCTGTAAATATTTATTTTATATATTAAAGGTTATATCTTATTAAAGAGTTAGGATAGAACTAATCTCTCCAACCAGAATCTAAATTACCATAAAAGTATGTATAAGCAGTTCCACGCTCAAGGAGTTGTGAGGGTTGCACTTCTATTTGCATAGTTCCACCTCTAGATGAGAGTTGCTGTACTGCTAATATTTTTTTCTTCAATCGTTTTGACCAGTAAGGTGCAAGATAAGTTTGAGCTGAACCAGTGACGGGATCCTCATTAATACCTTCCCAGGGAGCAAAATAGCGGCATACATAACCTTTTTCATTTGCAGCAGATACTGCAATACCAGAGAAAGGCAAATCCTTGATTGAAAGCAAAGTGGGGAAATCCGGTTTTAGAGATTTAATCATTTCTGCAGTTTCATAGATGAGGATAAGATTATGACTTTCTGGAGCAAAGTAGCTTTCAGATGGCTTACTTTTTCCCAAAGCATTCAGCACTTTTTCTTCTGGAGTAAAGGGGATAATTTCTTCAAGTGGTAATTTAAGCTCTATCAAATGGTTATATCTCCTAACCTCAATGATACCACTCTTAGTTATAAAACTAAACTGATTTTTTTCCGGATAAATATCATTAAAGATTACTGATGCAGTTGCCAGAGTAGCGTGTCCACAAAGATCAATTTCTTGTTTAGGGGAAAACCATCTGAGTTGTGCTAAATCAGGACTTCTCAAGCAGAAGAAAGCGGTTTCAGAGAGAGCAAACTCTTTTGCCAGTTTTTGCATTTTTTTATCTGATGGGAAATCGGCCAGTGCGATTACTGCTGCTGGATTTCCTTCATAGAATCCTCTGGAAAAGGCATTAATGAACCAAAGAGGATCAATTTTATCGAGGTTCAGAGTATCATCAATGGTAATCTCTTCACTATTATTATTTATACTGCTATCATTCATTTGTTAATCCCAACCTTCTTCTATATTAGGTGAATATTGTATTTGAATCTGACGGATAACAGCTTCTAAAAATGGTTCACCGGTATCATATACATCAAAAGGTTTGAATCCGAGATATTTATCCCACTGTCCAGCAATGTAATCGTGTGAGATTACCTGATAAATTCTATCTGGTTCAATTGAATCCAGATGAGTGTATTCACATATATCAAAGGGTTTTTCCTTAGAATGAAGTTCATTTAGTGAGAAGAAAGTTAATAAATCTTTACCATAGCATGAAAAAACAACCGCCGTGTTATTAAAAGGGAGCAATTCATTTAAATCACGAAGAGTTACAGGTCCGGCAGGAATTGCTTTTCTCAAACCTCCATTGTTGATGATAGCCATATCTGGATGATAAATTCTTTCATATTCAGTTTTTAGAGCATTTGCAATCCAGCGTGAAAGAGCAGTGGATTGATATTTATCAGGAATCCAATCTTCTGGAATATAACCAATTACAATGGACATCTCTTCTTCAATTTTCAGGGTTTTTTCCTGGATATATTTTGCCAGAGGAGTATCAAAATCTTTTTTTGTTATTTCCAGTGGGATGAGCTGATTTTTAAGTGAGATTATTTTGTCTTCCTCAACCTCTAGCTCAGCTAATCCCAGATAGTTTAGATGAGAACCACTATAGAGCAGGTATTTACCATTTATAAAGTAGGGAGTTTCTGCTTTTATATGGTCGTGTCCTCCAATAATGAGGTCAATTCTATTATCCAGATTAACAGCAAGAAGGCTATCTGCTTCAAAGCCTTGATGAGTTAGCACAATAATTAGATCCGTCTTTTGGTCAACTTCTTCCAGATATTTATTTATAGCGTCAACTGGAGGGAGTATAGTCACACTACTAACATTTTCGGCTTTAACTTTTTCAGGCAGTTTTTCTAATGTAACACCAAAAATGCCAATGGTTAGGTTATCTCTTTCCAAAATGGTATAGGGTATTCCAGAAACACTTTGACGCGTAGTTTTATCTATTAAATTAGTGCAAACAAAGGGAAATTTAGCTTTTTTTGCTAGGTCACGAGTGTTGGTATAGGGAAAGTCAAATTCATGATTTCCAAATACACTAGCATCAAGTGCAAGCTGATTAAAAACCTCAATAACAGCTCCACCGTGAACTCCATCTTCCACTAGGGAAGAGAATATGGTTCCAGTTTGTTGATCTCCGGTATCTACATAAATATAGTTTTTGGTCTGGCTTCTTTTTTGATTCAATATTTCTTCCAGAACTAGATATCCACCCTTAAGAGTTCCTTTCTCTTTATCTATTTGAGATTCATATACACCATGAGTATCTCCTGTGTAAAAGATTGAAAGTGGAGCAGCATAGATAAAAGTGATTGTAAGGAAAAGTATTAGAATAAAATGTCTTTTAAGCTTCATAATCCATCTCTTTTAATAAACTTTCTAGTATAAGTAAATCTTCTGGGGTATCTACTCCGATACCATTATATTCAGTAGTGACCATCCGGATAGGAATCCCGTGTTCCAGAGCTCGTAATTGTTCAAGTTTTTCCACCTGTTCCAGTTTTCCTGACGGTAGTTTTACTAATTGCATCAAGGTGTTACGGCGATAAGCATAAACACCGATATGTTGCCAGTAATCTTCAAAGTGGATGTTATCCCGATTGTATGGTATAACAGAACGAGAAAAATAGAGAGCATTGGAATCATTATCCACAACAACCTTAACCAAATTAGGGTTTGAAAGTAAGCTAAAATCTTTAATTGGAGTCATAAGAGAAGCTATCGGTAGGGAAGTATCTTTCATAACTTGAAGCAAGGGGGATAGAACTTTTTGATTGATTAAAGGTTCATCACCTTGTACATTCATAATAATATCACAATCAAGGGATTCAGCTACTTCGGCAATACGGTCAGTTCCACTTTGATGTTCTTTTCTGGTTAAAACAGCTTGTCCTCCAAAATTATCAACTGCTTCTATAATTAGGATAGAATCAGTTGCCACAAGCACTTGATCAAATAGTTCAGCATTATTTACTGCTTCCCAGACCCATTGGATAAGTGGTTTATTTAAAAGTTTTGCCAGTGCTTTTCCAGGGAAACGGGTACTTTCGTATCTAGCTGGAATTATTGCCACTGCTTTCATTCAGCTTTCCTTTCTAATTTTTGCTGTTTTCTTAACCAGAGCAAAAGAGCAGCAGTATCAGAATAGTTAACACCAGGTATACGCATTGCTTGAGCAAGGTTATGGGGCTTAATTTTCATCAGTTTTTCTCGTGCTTCCCAGGCAAGTGCATTAATAGAATAATAATCTATATCTTCAGAAAGAGTTAGGTTTTCAGAGGCGCGAAAGCGTTGCATTTCTTCTTCTGCTCTATATAGATAGCCTTCATATTTCAATTCCAGTTCGCAGCGACGGAGTATATCTGGAGTAACTTCTGGGGAAGGTTGATATCCATAAAGTTTGAGTTTCTCAATAGTTATACCCGGTCTTTTTAATAGGACAGCAAACTTTTGTGGTTCTTTCAGGTCGGGATGATTGATAGTCTTCTCGGTTTTCAATCTTTCCATTTCGCGTTCTTTCAATTCCATTGTATGCTTAAACTTTTGCCAGCGAACATCTGAAACCAAACCTAATTTATAGCCAAGAGGCATCAATCTTTCATCACAGTTATCCTGACGAAGAAGAAGGCGGTATTCTGCTCGGGAGGTAAACATACGATAGGGCTCATTTGTTCCACAGGTAATTAAGTCATCTATAAGTACACCAATATAAGCTTGAGTGCGACTGAGCACTATAGGTTCTTTTTCTTCCAGAGCCAGAGTAGCATTAATTCCAGCCATAATTCCTTGAGCAGCTGCTTCTTCATAACCAGAAGTGCCATTAATTTGACCTGCTAACCACAAACCCTTAATCTTTCTACATTCCAGTGAGGTAAGAATTTCTTCAGGATTAACATAGTCATATTCAATAGCATAGGCATATCGCATTATTTGAGCATTTTCCAATCCTGGAATACTATGCACTAACTTTTCCTGAATATCGGGAGGAAGTGAAGTAGACAAGCCATTTACATAACCTTCATAGGTATTGAGACCTTCAGGTTCAATAAAGATATGATGACTTTCACGCTGGGGAAATTTTACTATTTTATCTTCTATGGAGGGACAATAACGAGGGCCTATACCTTTGATGATACCGCCATAGAGTGAGGATTTGTGCAGATTTTCTCGGATAATATTATGCGTTTCTGGGGTTGTATGCGTTATATAACAACTAACTTTGTTGGAAAGTTCTACCTCCCGATAGAGAGAAAAACCTATAGGTTCAGGGTCACCAGGTTGTTCTTCAAGAAAATTGTAATTTAGGGTTTGCATATCAATTCTAGGAGGTGTACCAGTCTTAAAACGACCAAGTTTCAATCCATATTGCAGCAGACTGGAAGAAAGAGCTTCCGAAGCAGGTTCACCACTTCGTCCTCCTGGGAAAGAAATATTTCCCATATGGATTAGTCCATTAAGGAAAGTTCCAGTAGCCAAAATGACTTGAGGAGCATAATACTCTTTTCCTTGCAAGGTTCTAATACCCTGGATTCTGCCTTTTTTTACTATTAGTTCAGAAACACTTGATTCTATCAAACTAAGATTTGCCTGCTCTTCCAAATGCTGACGCATTAATAGTGAATAGAGTAACCTATCATTTTGAGCACGAGGTGCCCAGACAGCTGGACCTTTACTTCGGTTAAGCATTCGGAAATGAATGCCCGAAAGGTCTGCTACATAACCTAGTTCTCCACCCAGAGCATCTATTTCCTTAGCTAGATGTCCTTTAGCTGGACCTCCAATGGAAGGATTGCAACTCATTCTACCGATGGTTTCCAGTTTCAGGACAAAAAGGGCAGTTTTAGCACCTCTTCTGGCAGATGCAAGTGCTGCTTCAATTCCTGAATGACCTCCTCCAACTACAATTACATCAAATTTTCCAGACATAGTTATAGCAAATGTGCTCCTATCCATTTATAAAGAGGTTCCAATCCGGTCTTTTTCAACGCAGAAACAGGATAAATCTCTTCATCTTTCAGTCCAAGTCCCTTAGCTAGATGTTGCAAAGTACGATTAAGTTTAGTTTTGGGTATTTTATCTGCTTTCGTAGCAACTACACAATAGTCTATTTCTCTAAGTTTTAACATCTCTAAGAGTTGGATATCTTTAGAATCTGCCGCTAATCTTATATCTACTAGAACAATTATTCCCTTTAACATTTCTCGCTGGTCAAAATAGTTATTTATCATTTTTCGCCACTTTTCCTGTTCTGCTAAGGGAACTTCTGCATAACCGTAACCGGGAAGGTCAGTTAACTGTAAATGACCTTCTTTTTGAGCTTCATCATCTTTCCAGCGGATAAGGAAAAAGTTTAAAACTCTGGTTTTACCGGGACGAGAACTGGTTTTTGCCAGTTGATGATAGTCAGTTAATAGATTGATTAATGTAGATTTACCAACATTACTTCTTCCGGCAATGGCAAATTCAGGATAGGCACTAGCAGGATAATCTTTAGGTTCAACGGCACTTTTAACGAAATAGGATTGTACAAATCTAATCATTGCTATATACAACGCTAACTTTTTCGGATTCTTGCACTTCCACTTCTAATAGGGAAATAGCACTATCCTTAAATGATTCACTTAAGCTATCATATATGTATTTTGCTATATTCTCTGAAGTGGGATTCGTATCCTTAAAGATGACCAGTTCATTTAAAAAAGTATGATCCAGTTCTTTTAATATTTCTGATAGCTTCACTTTTAATTCTTTAAAATCTATAGCCATTCGGAGTGGGTCAAGTTTTCCCGTTTGGAAAGTAACTCTAACCTTCCAGTTATGTCCATGAACATTGCTGCAAGGACCTTCATAACCACGGAGTCGGTGGGCTGCACTGAAATAATCATAGACGCTTAATTTATACATTGGTTGTCTCCTATTAAAACAAATTTTTATGAATAAAGTAGAGCACTACAAGGATAGCAGCAACTGCTGAAATACCCATCAAGATAAGAAAGGCATATTTATTATGCTGCAAGGGTAGGGCTACATTCATACCCCAAATACTTGCTACCAGAGTCGGTAGCATTAAAATTATACTTACCGAAGTTAAAAATTTCATTCGCATATTTAAATTATTAGAGATAATTGAGGCAAAGGCATCCATTATATTGCTTAAAATGCTGGAATGAACATTGGTCATCTCTATAGCTTGACGATTTTCTATAATTACATCTTCAACCATATCTTCTGCATCAGGGTCCTGATTTAACCAGCGAGAGCGTTGCATCCTTTCCAGAATTATCTCATTTGATTGTAGAGAAGTAGAGAAATAAACCAGACTTTTCTCCAACCTTAATAGACGGATAATCTCTTTATTTCGCATACTCTGATATAATTCAATTTCTATATTATTGGAACGACGAATGATTTCTTTAAGAAACTTCAAATAATAGGTGGAAGTTCTAAATGCTATTTGTAATAGGAAACTCTGTTGAGTAATATTAAAAGGTTTATGTTTACCCTCAAGGTATTGAGTGAGCACTTCGGTTTTAAAGAAAGAAACGGTTATGAGCTTATCCTGTACCGCAATTATTCCTAAGGGAGCAGTAGCAAAAGGGATTGTGGATGACTTGTGACGATAATATAAAGGAACACGAAGAATGATAAGAACTGCTCCTTCATCATATTCCATACGGCTATTCTCATCAGCATCCTGGAGGTCGGTGATATAGTCTTCTTCCAGATTGAAGCGTTCAATCAATTGCTTGATTTCTTCAGTACCAGGATTATCCATATGAATCCAGAAAGCTTCATTCAATGCCATTGCAGGCACAAAACGCTGCTCTTGAACCTTAAAATATTGAACCATAGTAACCTCCTTTCTAATTTTTTTCTAATTTACCATTCTTTTAAATAGCTATAATATGGCAATATAAAATTTAAAGCTCCATATCTATCAGAAAGATAGATATTTTTTGGCAAGCCCTTAAATAATTTTTTTTGGGATTTCAGGTGGATTCAACTTAAGAAGTAATAATTAATTTTCATACAAGTCTTAAAGTTATTATAAATAAAAATTCAAAAACAGTGATAGCTATTTGTATTATCTAATAAACTTTTATAAAATCCAGTTTAATGAGACTCATTTTGGATAAATATTCTTTTTAAAGTATAACGCACAATTATAAATGAAATTTTAGCGTTTGAAAACTTGCTGAGTAAGTTTTTTTATTCTGTATTTATTTACAGATAAAGATATTCTGTTTTTTCAGAGAGCAAAAAAAGGATTTAACTTTTAGTGCAAAAGATGAGAAAGTAATAGCTCAGGGCACATAAATTGATGCCCTGAGTATTACTTTTACTAATCCATCTTTAGATAGGTGAACAGATAAGCTGAAATTTATCTATTTATAGATATGGTTCAATCCATAAAGGGATAGCGATAGTTCTCAGCAGGAACAAATGTTTCTTTAATGGAGCGTGCAGAAATCCATCGCTGAAGGTTCAAAGCAGAGCCAGCTTTATCATTAGTTCCAGAAGCTCTGCCACCTCCGAATGGTTGTTGTCCTACAACGGCACCGGTAGGTTTGTCATTAATATAGAAATTGCCAGCAGAATGGCGGAGCATTTCATAAGCAAGGAAAATAGCCTGGCGGTCTTGTGCAAAAATGGAACCTGTGAGACCGTAACAAGAAGTGGAATCGCATATTTTTAAAGTTTCTTCAAATTTAGAGGAGGGGTAAACATAAATCGTGAGCACCGGTCCGAATATTTCTTCTTGCATAGTAGTAAAATGGGGGTTGGTGGTCTTGATCAGGGTAGGTTCAATAAAGTATCCCACGGAATCATCATAACTTCCCCCATAAATGATTTCTGCCTCAGAAGAAGATTGCGCTGATTCTATATAAGATTTAATTCGGTCAAAGCTATTCTTATCAATCACAGCATTTACGAAATGAGAAAAGTCACGAACATCTCCTACAGTTACAGTAGAAAGTATCTCTTTCATTTCTTTTAGCCATTCAGGATATAGGTTATCCGGGATATAAACTCTGGAGGCGGCACTACATTTTTGACCCTGATATTCAAAGGCGCCTCTAACACAGGCTACAGCCAAAGCTTTAATATCAGCAGAACTATGTGCAAAAATAAAATTTTTGCCACCAGTTTCGCCAACTATACGAGGATAGGACTTGTATATGTGTATATTTTCGCCCACACATTGCCAGATATGATTGAAGACTTTGGTGCTTCCAGTAAAATGAATCCCGGCTAAATGTGGAGAATTGGTTATTATATCACCGATTTCTTCACCAGAACCAGGAATAAAATTGATGACACCATCAGGAAGTCCAGATTCCTGGAGTATTTTCATTATCATATAACCGCTGTATACTGCGGTAGAAGCAGGTTTCCATACTACGGTATTACCCATCAGAGCTGGTGAAGAAGGAAGATTTCCCGATATAGAAGTAAAATTGAATGGAGTGATAGCAAAGACAAATCCTTCTAAAGAACGATATTCGGTAAAATTCCACTCTCCTTTAGGTGAGACCAGAGGTTGTTGCTCATATATCTTTTGAGCATAATAGGTGTTGTACCGCCAGAAATCTATCAGTTCGCAGGCTGAATCTATTTCTGCTTGATGGATATTTTTACTTTGACCCAGCATTGTAGCTGCATTGAGTAGAAAGCGATACTTTGTAGATAATAATTCTGCAGCTTTTAGAAAGATGGCGGAACGGTGATAAAATGGCATATTTTCCCATTCTTTATGGGCAGCAAGAGCTGATTGAATGGCTAAATCTATCTCTTTTTGACCAGCTTTATGATAGATAGCCAACTTGTTCTGGTGATTATGAGGTTCAATGCAATAAGCAGTAGAACCGGTAAAAACCTCTTTGCCATTGATGATAGACGGAATTTCTATAATTTCCTTAGATAAATCCGCTATTGCTCTGACTAAATTATCCCGTTCAGAAGAACCAGGTGCATAGGATAATACACTTTCGTTTTTGGGGACGGGGACGGAAAAGAACATCTTTTTTAATCTCCTATTTTTATTTATCACCGACGAAATAAATAAATGCATAGGACATTGTCCGGGATGAATATTACCATCTCGTAACTTTTTATCAAAGCCACCTTTTCAAATACGGAAGGCAGTATCATTTCTAATACTACCCTAACGGTGGAAAGCCATGCTTTTAAGTTTAGGACTGTCCGCTCGGTGACATCCACAAGATATAAAAAATGAACTTAGGGTCAAGTGGAATTATTTAAATGGATTCTCTGTTATATGATAACTTACTGTTGAGCAATTACTTGAATTCAAGATAATATTATCCCATACTTGCCAATGTATATAGGATTATATCAAAACAGAAAGGATATTTTTATTACTGAAATACGAACTATATGGAAAAAGAGTCCTTACCGCTGAAAATACATTTTATTTAATTTTATAGTCCTTTATTTATCTTTTTCTATCGCTCCTATTTATGTATTTCTAACCTAAATATCCGATCATTGAATTCCTTTCAAATGACAATAACTCTATCTATCCTTCAGCATAGCATTAATTTAGGCATATTTTTAATTGTAATACTCCTACTTGACTCTCTCTTAACACTTTATAAGCTCAGGAGTCAAGGGAGAGTAAGGAGAGAATTTAGGGAAAAGAGAAAGCCACAAAAAATGGAGAAGGGTTGGACAAGAAAAAGATATAATATGATGTTAATAAATAAATAAAGGAGAAGAAAGAGGATAAAAGGTTAAAGTTAGGAAAAAAATAGAACGGATAAGAGTGAAGATATTATATGGACAAAGTAATATTTATTTAAATTATTATTGTGCTGTATATTTCAGGATAATGTCAGGCTTTATTTTCCTATGCAGAAGTTATTGAAAATATTAGTAAGTAAATCCTCGGTAGTGACGATTCCCAGGATTTCTTCCAGGGCTTGGCTAGTGGCAATTAAATCAAATGCAGTGAATTCATAACCAGCTTGATTTTCAATGGATTGGAGAGCATTCTGGAGAGAAGAAATAGCTCTTGATAAAGCAGCAAGATGTCGTGCATTAGTTACTAGGGGACGATCAACCCATTTTTGAGGAAGAGCAAAGTGATTAAGAATTTCTTGCTGAAGTTTTTCCAGACCATTTGGTACATAGACAGAAGCCGGGATAGCAAAATCTGGTAAATGTCCATCTAGAATATCCAGATTTTTTATAGTGTAAAGATCTGGATTTATAAGGTCGTATTTGCTTGCTACCCATAGAGTTTTGTTCTTTATATCGGGTGCTAATTCATCTATTTCTCTTTGGTTAATTTCCTGATCTACAGGAAGAAGATAGAGAATTAAATCGGCATAATCCATAAGCTCTCTGGTCCTTTCAATGCCTTCTTTTTCTATTTCATCGGAGCTCATTCTCAATCCAGCAGTATCATATAAGATAATGGTATAGCCCTGTAAATTGACTCTTTCTTCCAGGTAATCACGGGTAGTTCCAGGTTGAGGGTTAACGATAGCGCGGCTATACTTTAGTAATGCGTTAAAAAGAGAGGACTTACCTGAATTAGTAGGTCCCACCAGACAAATTTTTATTCCTTCACGAATATATTTTCCTTGTGTAGTGCCCTCAGCATACAGGTCCTCTGCCTGTTTTAGAAGATTAGATATTCTATTTTTTAAATCTTCGGGATTGACCAAAGGGAGGTCCTGGTCAGCAAAATCAATGGCTAATTCACAGCGCAAACGGGTATCCGATATATCATTCAGCAGTTTTTGTAAATGTTGAGAAAGAATACCCTGCACCTGCATCAAAGCAGCTGATTCAGCCATAGCACCGGATGCAAAAACCAGGTCATTCACTGCTTCTGCCTGAGGGAGGTCCATTTTTCCATTTAAAACTGCCCGTAGAGTAAATTCTCCGGGATTTGCCATTCTTGCATCCAGCAGTAGATTTTCCAGGATTTGGGAGGCAATTTGAGGATTTCCATGCGAGGAGATTTCCACCACATCTTCGCCGGTATAGCTATAAGGTGCTCTAAAAACTGTACAAAGCACCTGGTCTATAGCTCTTCCCTCTTTGGTGTGAAAGGTGCCAAATACTACTCTATGAGATGGGCTATTTAGTAGTTTTTTTCGTGGCTTAAAATATTGTGCTACAATGCCAATACTTCCTTTTCCACTAATTCTGATAACATTAATAGCGGCATAACCGGGAGGAGTAATGATAGCACAGATAGGCTCAGATATATCTGTCATTTATAAACTTAGATGTCTTTTTATTTCTTGAGAAAGATGAGCGGGAGTAAAACCAATCAATTCGTTCAGCTGTTCTATTTTTCCATGGGGGACAAAGAAATCTGGATAGCCAAAATTAATCACTTTGCAGGGTGATTCATCCAATAATTGTGCAATACGAGAACCGACTCCACCGGTTATCATATTGGTTTCAAAGGTAAAGATATGGGAGCAGTTTTTGGAGAGTTCAGTTAGCAATTCATCATCTAAGGGTTTTAGGCTACGAAGATTTATCAGCCAGGGATTTAAGCCTTCGTTATTTAATAAGTTCCAGGTTTCTAAGGCTATTTTCCAAGCTCCTCCTTCGGAAAGTAAAGCAATATTTTCACCTTGCTTCACAATTTGAGCTTTTCCCGGGATAAATTCGGGAACAGTATCTTCACTAAGAAAAGCGGTTCCCCGAGGATAACGGATAGCTATGGGTCCTTCTGTATAAGTAGAAGCAAAATTTAGCATAGCAATCAATTCTTTATCATTTGCAGGAGAAAAAATCATAAGATTTGGTATAGCATTTAATAGAGATATATCAAAGCTTCCATGATGAGTGGGACCATCCTCACCTACTAATCCAGCACGATCAATACAGAAAACAACTGGTAGTTTTGATAGTGCTACATCATGGATAACTTGGTCTATAGCTCTTTGTAAGAAGGTACTATAAATTGCAACAAAGGGTTTGATTCCTTTGCAGGCTAGACCAGCGGCAAAGGTCACAGAATGCTGTTCTGCGATTCCTACATCAAAGAATCTTTTTGGGAATCGTTTTTCAAAAGGAGTTAAACCAGTGCCAGAAGACATAGCTGCTGTAATGGCTACTACCTGAGGATTTTTTTCAGCAATTTCACAAATGGTGCTGCCAAAGACTTCACTCCAGCTTTTCATTCCATTAGTAGGTAAAATACCTCTATCCGCATCAAAAGGTTCTACTCCATGGAAAAGGACTGTTTCTTTTTCTGCTGGCAAATAACCTTTCCCTTTTTGAGTAACAACATGGAGCAAGACGGGACCTACCATATGGCGTTGAATCCGTCGGAGCATCGTACAGATTAAATTGATATTATGACCATCAATAGGTCCAATATATTTAAAGCCCAGATCCTCAAAGATGATATTGGGGACCAGGATGTTCATCATTGATTCTTCCAGTTTTTGAGCACCGAGAATAAAAGTTTTACGAAGATTTGAGGGTAAGGTGAAACTAAGATCCCAGATTTGCTGTTTTAGTGTGTTATAAGGACGACTTGCCAGCATTCTTGCCAGATATTTTTGCAGACCTCCCACATTGGGTGAAATGGACATAGCGTTATCATTCAAAATTACGAGGAATTTATCTTTCTGGAGTTGTCCAGCATGATTTAAAGCTTCAAAGCTCATACCTCCAGTTAAAGCTCCATCACCAATGATGGCTACACAATGTCCAGTTTCACGATTGAGGTCTCTTCCACAAGCAAGACCTAAAGCAGCTGATACGGAAGTACTGCTATGTCCGGTAGTAAAAGCGTCATAAGGACTTTCATCCCGATTGGTGAAACCACTCAGTCCGTTAAGAGAACGCAAAGTTTCAAATCTATCGTTTCTTCCGGTCAGGATTTTCCAGCTATAGCTTTGATGACCTACATCCCAGACGATACGGTCTTTCAAGGGGTCAAACACATTGAGTAAGGCGATAGTTAATTCTACTACACCTAAACTTGCAGCGATATGACCTCCAGTTTTGGACACAACATCTATGATACGTTTGCGAACTTCCTTTGCCAGGAGGTTCATTTCTTCCGTTTTTAAGCTTCGGATAGCAGAAGGGTTTTTTATATGTTCTAATATCATAATTAACTTCCTGAATTTGTAACTGCTTTAGGTACGGAGCGCAGTTCTTCACTTTTGACCAGAATAATTTCCAGAATGACCAGAGCTAAAGCTATAGCCAATAGGATTTTCCCTAGTTCATAACCTAAACGAGTAGCAAAAAGCTTATCCTGCCAGTTATCACCTAAGAGCTGGACATTCTTTAAGCCATCGTAATCCATTGGTATAAATTCACTTTCCTGCCGTGGAGTTTCTACGGCTATAACTGTTTCGCTTCTATCTGCTTTCTGCAGAATGTAAATTCCTGGTTGAGAAAGTTTATAGGGACGATTAGAAAGAAGTAAAGTTTCTCCACCTGGAGTTATTAGACTATGAGTATTGATTATATCGCCCACTATATATTTTTCTCCACTAGCAATAGAGGAACTTGTATGTTCCAAACAACGATAAGCAAAAACGGGGAAAGCAGCATCTAACAAAAAAGTAGAGCGTTCTGAGGCGGGATCAAAGTTCCAGAGAATAAATTTATCTTTAGCTAAGGAAAAAACCTCTCCCGAACCTGATAGAAGAGAGTTGATACCCATACCATCTAAATGCCAAAAATCCGAAATTGTATTGAAGTGAAGACTTTTTCCTGCCAAAAGAGCAGTAGTAAAATGGTGTGGATTAATATAATTTATAGATTTTGGCTGAGATTGCCAGGCACCGAATTTTACCTTAAATATATTTTCCAGAAATGACTTGTATTCTGGTGAGATATTAGAAGAAAGACAAAAGAGAGCACCACGATTAGAATTCTGTAAGAAATTGATTATCTCTCTCATCTGCGGTGGAAAAGAAGGTGTACTTAAAAAAATATAGGATTGGTATTGATCTAACATTGAAAGATTAAGTTGCTGGGGCTCAATTAAATGTATTTTTCCCTCTGAGCCCGCATATACTCTTAATAGAGAATTTATAGTTGGAGGTAAAGACCTGTTCTGCGTTATAACGGCAATTTGAGGCGAAAAATAAAAGGGGAAGGCAAAATAACTACGATTATCTTCTTCTAAGTAGTCATCCACAACTTCTACATATCCACTCTGCCATCCATCCTTTTGCAGGTCTATGACCATACTTTGATTAACAGTTTGACGAGCTGGAAGATTAACAAACTTTTCTCCCACCTTTGCCTCTCCCAAAACGGTTCTAATTAGCACTTCGTGACGGTCCTGATTTCCATAATTGGTGAGTTTGAACTCAATTGTTTGTCTTCTTGATTTTTCTGCTAGTTTAGGTAAGACTTGGGCTTGTGAGCAGCTGAGATTGGAAAAATCCTTATTTTCAGCTATATTGATCACTTGCAGAGTTAAATCAGGATCGGAAGGATACTCTTGTTTTTGACCATCGGTGATGAGATAAATTTCTTGATTGGCAAATTGAGTTTCCTGTAAGCGGTTTTTTGCCTGTTTTAGCATAGCTGGTAGAGTTAAAGGTTCATAGGTAACGCTTATTGATTCAATGATGTTTTCCGGTATAGAATTGGCATAAATCTGGGAATGAAGGCGATTCCAGTTTTCATCTGAACACACCGGTATTAAACGGTCATCGGGATTAGAAAGTGAATTTATCTTTTTTAAAGCATCCTTTGCCCGATCTAAGTTGCTTCGGGAATCATATACATAATTCATACTGTAGGAGTTATCTATTAGAACCGCTAAAGCTGTTGGCGGATGATGAGCAGAAGGTTTTAATCTAGGAGAAGAAAATAATGGTCTAGTAGCAGCTAGAGTTACCAGTAAAATAATAAGCATTCTGATGATAAGCAGAAGGATATTCTTAAATCGGGTTTTCTTTTTTTCTTGTTCCTGACTGGTTTTAATGAAGCGGATAGTAGGGAAAACAACCTGCTTTGGTTTTTTCTTAGCTAGCAGCCAGATAAGTAATGGAAGAATAGCTGCGGCTAAAAAGAAAAGGAACCCTGCATTGAGAAAACTTAAGCTACCCATAGCTCAGGGCATTCCCACGCCCAATGACATAAGTAATTCACTGTCTTTAAGTTTCATTCCTTTATTATTCAAGGAAAAGTCTATACGGAAAATATTGAAATTATAACCACCACCAATAGTGTAGTTGATATTCTGAGTTCCATAAAAGTTGTGACTATATAGTCCAGCCCGAAGAGCCAGTGATTTACTAACACTTTCTGTACTGTAATTTTGTGAACCCCAGGTCCAGATATATTGTCCGCCAAGATGGTAGGTAGTATCAGTGGATTGAGATATTTTTCCCTGTACTCCTAGATTTAAGTTAAAGTTATCGGTTTCATATTGAATACCCAGAGCTATTCTACTTTGAATTACTTCAGAATTATAATGTTCCCAATATAGGCGCGAAAAGATGTCGTAAGCTGCTAAACCAGAGGTGAAACTTCCTGTCTGGATGGTAAAACCTAAATCGGTAGAAAAGCCATTAAGTTTGTCATCTATGAAAGAATTGGGATTGGTAGATTCAAGATAGACCAGTCTTCCGGTTAAATATTTAAGATTTAAACCGACGCTAATAGGAAGCCAGGAATCATCACTACCGGCAAGAGTAGCTTGAACTTTATCCAGTTTATAATCGTAATAACGATATCCATAACCGGTTTCAGGTGTTTCCACGATATGAATAGAAGCGACCGGTTGATAAGTCCAAGCCGTTTGTTTTGCTAGCAGTGAAAAATATTTTAACTGCTTAGGTTTCAGGATATTGCTAAATTGCGCTGCTTCAGCAAATGTTATGGGGTCATCACTTTTAATTCTAAATGAACCCATCAACACACTAGAATTATTATTACCTATCAAGGCTGGATTGGAATAACTGGAATAAAAATCTCCTGCATAAGTGACATTCAACCCGCCCATACCTATGGCAATAGGAGAAACATTATTTTCGGGAAGAGCATAATCATAGCTTTGAATAATAGGCATATCTGAATTCTGAGCAAAAATACTAAGAATGCAAAAGAGAAATAGGGATGTTAATATCTGTTTCATATCGGTTCTTTCTCCAATTTTTGTCTTACCCAATTAGCTACAAAGTAACCTACAATACCAGTCACAATACCAGCTACTGCATCAATAAACCAGTGATAATGGCAGTAAACCGTAGAGATAGATAAGAAGAAAGCTATTACACAGAACACATATCCCCATTTACGCACATACTTCAATCCTGCGATAGTGAGCACTATGGTTATGGCGATATGAGAACTGGGAAAAGCCCCACCCCAATGTCCACTATGATTGTAGATAAAAGCCATAATCCTGGTAAAAAATCCATAACGGTAGGAATGAGCTAACTGATAGCCTTCAGGAAAATAACGACCTCCAACAACAGGAACAAGACTATAAAAGAAATAGCAAAAATAGAAGACAAAGGTAAGATTAAATATCAGCTCATTAAAGCCTTTTTTATTCTTGAAATAGAGGTAAGTAGGCAGACCTGCAATCATAGGATAATAGCAAAAATAGGCAAAATGGAAAAATTCCTGGGCAAACCAGTTGTCATATTTTTTGCCCCAGACTAGAGAAGGATAATAACCAAAGATTTTGTAATCAATATCACTGAAGAAGGTATCCAGCCACTCAGGATAGACAATACGACAAACTGAATGAAGAGAGGTATAAAAATAAGTAAAAAGCAATACCGGATAGATGCTTCTGATAAATCTAAGTATTTGGAGTAGCTTAGGATGCATCACTGAAGCATAGGAGCGTTCCAACCATGCCATAAGTAGAATAAAGGTAATGATACTGATAAATCGTGGGAGGTGAATAGCAGGTTGTTCTGCTCTTCCCACAAAGATACCAATCATCATATAGATAATAATCCAAGCACAATAAGCTATAGTTATGATATCTATAGCACTTAAGAAAGGTTGAGTTTTACTTTCCACTTCTACTAGTGTGGTCTTTTTATCTTTTACCAGAACCTCAGAAACATTGTTGGACATTTTAGATTTCGCCTAACCGTTTGGATAGAATAAAATTAAGCACTCCCATAATAATAGCAATAGCCCAGATAATTACGATAAAATGAGGGGGTAAATCCTTTCTAAAAGTAGGCATAAAAGTGTAAAAAATATGAGTTAAAAGCACCGGAAGAATGACAATAACATACTGAGCAAAACGCACTTGCTTCCATATGAAAGTAATTAATCCGGCAACGATTAAAGAAATAATCATAGGACCAGGTGCAAAATAAAGTAGATAACCGCTATAAGTAAAGATACCTCTTCCACCTTTAAAATTATTGGTTATAGGAAGACAATGTCCAATCAACATCGCCAGTCCATAAAGCAACATAACGCTTTTATCATAAAGGAATTCAGCACCTTCTATAACTCCAGAATAATTAAGCCAACGCATCAGGTATTCTATAATAATTAAAAAGATGAAAGCCTTGAGAATATCCAGTAATCCCACGAGCACTCCTAGAGGACGACTCACATTAACAAAGATATTTTCTGTATCTGCCAAGCCTGTGCCAACCTTATAAATATTCAGAGAGCGGAAGTTTTTGGCAACTACTCGTGCGGTGGAAATGCAACCATAAAAATAGGCAATGATAATGATTAGAATTAAAATCAGGTATATCAATTTGATCCTCCATAATTTCTAGAACCAAAGATAATGGTGCCTAGACGTAGCATATTGGAACCTTCTTCCAGAGCTACCAGGTAATCTTCACTCATACCCATAGAAATGTATTTCATTTCAACCTCAGGTATTTTTTCATCTTCTATTTTTTCTTTTAATTTCCATAGTTTTCTAAAATAGGGACGAGTGTTTTTCGGATCAGGGCTCAGCATTCCAATAGTCATTAATCCTTTAATATTAAGACAGGGCAAAGCAGCAATCTGCCAAATTATATCTATTGCATTTTCAGGGTTAACTCCACTTTTAGTGGTTTCAGCAGTAGTATTAACCTGAATTAAAATATCCTGAGTGAGATTTTGTCTTCCCAGCGAACGATTAAGTTGTTGAGCTATATATAAACTATCTATAGATTGGATAAGCATTGGTTTTAATTTTAAAAGATTGTTTATTTTATTGGTTTGGAGATGACCAATAAAATGGAATCCTTCATAAAGAACGGTTAAAAAGGGGATTTTGCGCAACGCTTCCTGCACCTTGTTTTCTCCGATATGGGAAATGCCATTTCGCAGAGCTTCCTCTATTACTTCTACAGGATGAGTTTTCGTGACAGCTACAATGGTCAGGTCATCTTCGGGTCTGCCCAAAGAAATAAGTTTTGCCTTAGTCTGTTCTTTTATTTTCTTAATATTGTCCGCAATACTGGACATTCAAGCTCCTTTTATCATATGTTTATTGAAAAATCTTTTTTAATCATTATCAGTAATTGTCAAGCATAATTTACTTTTATTTACTATCATACAAGCTTTTACCGATAATACAGTACCGGCTAAAGTGAAGTAAATAGTTTTAATAAAAGTAATTAAGATGAAGCTTTAGATTCTTGATAGAGATGGAAAACCTCAAAAACCTCTACTGGTAAACGTTGAGCTTTCCCTTCACAGGCAAAAACGCCTAGCATCTGTGCTTCAAAACAAAGCTGTCCGCTAGAATCATATATCTGTTGAATCCAATGTTGTTTTATCCTGTTTATTTCATCAAACCAGCTTTTAATAGTGATCAAATCTTCATGCTGGATAGCTCTTTTATAATCCAAAGTGAAATTTCGGATAAGAATCTGCAGATTGAGTTCTTTCATTCTTTTAATAGACATTCCCATTTTTATCATAGCTTCCACTCTAGCAGCTTCCAGTAATTGAAGATAATTAGCATTGTTGAGATGTCCATATACATCACATTCGTAGCCATATATTCTTTTCTGGAATTCAAATATCATAGTGCAACTCCGTTTTCTTAATAACCTCGCTGCAATTTATTCTTGACCAATAAAAGCAGCGTAATTCATAGGTAATAACAATATCTGATATGAGGATTATATGTCTAAGAAAAATGTCAATCCTAAAATTTCCCCCAGTGGGAAACAAGATAAGCAAAAGATGTTATCTCAGAAAGAAGTAAAGAAAAAACTACGGGGGAAAGTCAAACCTTCTAACGAGATGGTTCCAATAATTGAACCTGGGAAAACTCTATCTCAAAAGAGCTGGCTTCCCTGGGTCTTAATGATTTTTCTATTTGTGTTTGTATGTTTGCTCTATTTTCCAGTGGCTTTTCAGCATATGGTTCCTCCATCCTCGGATACTGCTCAATGGGAAGGCGCTGCACATCAGATCATTGAGTATAATAAGACTCATAAAGATCCAGCTTTATGGACGCAGAGTATGTTTTCTGGTATGCCTTCTTATATGATATCTTTTCCTAATCGCTATCCTTTTTTGGAAAACATCACTAAGCTAACAGATAAGGTTATCAATTGGAGGATATTCCTGTTATTTGTAGGAGCTCTGGGGATATTTTTGTTACTTCGTCATCTCAAGTTAGATATCTGGGCTTGTTTTTTAGGAGCAGTTGCATTTATGTTTTCCTGTCACTGGATGGGGTTATTAGAGATAGGACACAATACCAAGTTCCGTGCCATAATGTATATCCCTTGGGTCATCTGGGCTTTACTTTATTTAAAGGAAAAACCAGGATTACTTGGACTTGGTTTCCTTAGCACCACCTTGATAATGCAATTGAGAGAGAATCATCCTCAAATTAGCTACTATCTCTATCTATTTGTAGGATTGTACTGGATTTGGCAATTAATTGTAAGTATCAAAGAGAAAAATTTAAAAAAATTCTGGCAGTTTACTGGATTATTGGTACTGGCTTTTCTGATAACAGTCTTGGCAGTAATGAATCCTTATTTGAGTACCTGGGAATATAGTAAATATACCTCTCGTGGCAGTGCCGGTGGTTTAGAAATCAGCTATGCTCAACAATGGAGTTTTCATCCTCTGGAAATCATTACCTTGATTATTCCTAATTTCTTTGGAGGTGTAAGTCCTGATTACTGGGGCTATATGCCTTTCACTCAGACTTATAACTATTTTGGAATAGTAGTTCTTGCTTTGGCAATAATAGCTTTATGCGGGAAAAAACATCGTCGGACAGCCACTTTTCTGGGAATCTGCTCTTTAATCTTTTTGATTATGTCCTTTGGTAGTGCTACACCACATCTTTCTAATCTATTTTTCAAATATCTTCCTTATTTCAATAAATTCCGAGTGCCCTCTATGATTTTGATAATGGTTCAGATCCTGGCAGTAGTTATGGCAGGATTGGGCTTGGACACTCTTTTTAGTTTAACGGAAGAAGAAAGAAAGAAATGGAGTAAAGGACTTTTCAAGGCTTTCTGGATTTGTGGGATAATCTTTATGGTTTGGTTGATTTTAGCTAAACCTATTTTTGGAGGGTTGTCTTTTGCTAGTGCCCAGGAAAAGCAACAACTAGCACAATATAATATGACAGAAATTCCAGCAGATATTCGTGCTACTCGTCTTAATATGTTATATACCAGCGGTATATTAAGTCTTCTATTGTTAACAATTAGTATCGGACTGGCATATCTATATAGTGTGAAGAAATTGCCTCAACTAGTCTTTGCAATTCTGTTGGCTGCAATCGTCTTTATTGATCTGTATACCTATACCGGTAAGTTTCTCAAGAAGGATATTCTTCAACCTGTTCAGGAATATAAGGAACGCTTTGCATCCCAGGATTATGATGAATATCTATTAGCTGATAAAAGTAATTATAGAATTTACCCTGTAGATAACAATATAATAAGTAACGCTCGTTTGCCTAAGACTACAGGAGAATGGGCATATTATCATCAAATAGTTACAGGTTATTCTGCCGCAAAGCTTTCTCGTTATGATGCGTTATTGAACTATATGCAGGATAGTGTAAAAGGACCTGGAGAATGGCGTGATTATCTCATTGGAATATTTAGTCCTGAACAAGGAGAAATTCCACGAGAAAGACCTACTAATATAATGGATATGCTATCAGTAAAATATCTATTGCATCCAGAACACCTTCCGTATGATTCATTATTGACCAATATTCATCCAGTATTTGATGGAAGCGATAATGTGATAGTATATAAAAATAATAGAACTTTACCTCGTGCTTGGTTCGTTGATTCAGTGCAGAAAGTTGCTCCAGCCGATTCTATTTTACCGCTTTTGCGGAAAGAAACTTTTAATCCGCGTCATCTAGCTTATATAGAAACAGATATAAAAGATGTGCAAGCTCCTGATTCCAGTAAAGTAGTTCAGACGGTTAATGAATTGCATAATCTTGCCTATGATGTATATACTGATAAACCTTCCTTCCTAGTCTTAAGCGAAGTATATTATCCAGCCGGATGGAAAGCAAAGTTAGATGGGAAAGAAATCCCCATTCATCCTACTAATTATGTTCTTCGTGGAGTACAGATTCCAGCTGGTCAGCATAAACTGGAACTGGTCTTTGCACCAAAATCCTATACTCTTAGTATTCGTATGAGTTTGATTGGATTACTTGTTAGTTTATTGACTTTGATTGGTGGTTTAATCTGGAATTACAGAAGAATTAATAAAGTTAAAGAAGGTTAAATTAATACTGATAATAAACTGATATGATAATAAACCAAAAAGAATATAAAAGCGTGTGGTGGGAACATAATCGTCTGTATGCGATTGACCAGAATAAGCTTCCTTGGGAACTGTCCCTAGTAGAATTCAAAGATTACAGACAAGTGGCTCAAGCTATAAAGGATATGACAGTTAGGGGAGCTCCAGCAATTGGAACAGCAGCTGCTTATGCTATGGCATTAGCTGCACAAGTTGCTTCTGAAGATAGATTTCGTGCAGAATTAAGGGAGGCAAGAAAATATCTTATTGAAACTCGTCCTACTGCAGTAGATTTACTTAATGGTATAAATTATGTCTATGAGCAGACGATAAAGTTTATTCCAGATATTAAGCATTGTCGTCAAGTTGCCATACTAGCAGCGCAGGAATTTGCTAGACATAGTGAAGAGGATTGTCGTGCGCTAGGAGAAGTAGGCAGTGAAATTATACCTGATAAGGCACGAATTCTTACTCATTGTAATGCAGGTGCTTTAGCTACGGTGGATTGGGGCACAGCTCTTTCTGCTATAAGATTTGCTCATCGTCAAGGTAAAGATATTTTTGTTTATGTTAGCGAAACTCGTCCTCGTTTTCAAGGTGCACTCCTGACAGCATTTGAATTGGAACAGGAAGGCATTCCTCATTCCATCATTCCCGATAGTGCTTGTGGATTTTATTTTTGGAAAAAGGAAATTGATTTAGTTATTACAGGTGCAGATCGTATCTGCTTAAATGGAGATGTAGCAAATAAGATTGGCACTTATGTAAAAGCAGTCTTGGCACGATATCATAAAGTTCCCTTTTATGTGGCTGCTCCACTTTCTACTTTTGACTTATGTTGCAGTCACGGAAGAGATATACCCATTGAATATCGCAGTGAAGAGGAAGTAAAACAATTTGCTGGTAACCCTACAGCCAATCCTACTTCCCCAGCTCTTAATCCTGCTTTTGATATCACTCCGGCTAAACTTATAACGGGAATTATCACTCCCCGAGGCATTTTTCCTGCTTCTGAGGCAGCTCAAAAGGTACAAAATAATTATGAATAAAGAGATTGATTTACTCATAAAAGGTGGCATTATCCTCTGTATGGATAATGAGATGCAGAATCTAGAAAACTATCAGATTGCCATTGATAATGGTCGCATTATTGATATCTGTCCCACTGAAAGTAAAGATTACATTGCTCGTAAGATTCTGGATGCTTCTGATTGCATTATTATGCCAGGTCTAATTAATGCCCATACTCATCTTCCAATGACTTATTTTCGCGGTTTAGCGGATGACCTTCCACTGGAAATTTGGTTAAACAACTATATTTGGCCATTGGAAGCAAAAATACTGAATAGAAAGTTCATCTACAATGCTTCTCTTCATGGAGCAGCAGAAATGCTGAAAAATGGCATAACTCAGATACACGATATGTATTTTGATATGCCAGCAATAGCTGATGCCTGTACAAAAGTCGGTTTACGTGCTATTATTGGAGAAGCATTCTTGGATAGTAATACCAGCTCTCCGGAAAAGCTTCCTGAACTCGGTAACAAGATGCTACAAATGAGACAGCGCTACAAAGATAATCCTTTGGTGGATTTTAATCTTGCTCCGCATTCAATTTATGGCTGTAGCCGTAAAACACTGGAGAAATGTGCTCAAATAGCAGAAGAAACAGGAATATTACTACATATGCATCTTTCTGAAACAAAGTCGGAAGTGGAACAGTGTGTTCAGGATTATGGTCTGAAACCAGTTTTTTATCTTAAAGATATAGGCATCCTTGATTTACCCGCAGTTTATGCTCATGGAGTCTGGATGGATGAAGAAGAGATAGAGTTGCTCTCAGAGGTTCCTGCTTCTATTGCTATCTGCACGGAAAGTAATCTCAAACTTGCCTCTGGTATTCTACCCCTGGCAACTTATAAAAAGTATGGAGTAAATCTTTGCTTTGCCACAGATGGAGTAGCTTCTAATAATAATCTGGATATCCTATCAGAAATGGATGTTACAGCTAAATTGCATAAGGTGATGAATAAAGATCCCGCTTTTCTTCCAGCAGTGGATATAGTTAAGATGGCAACTTGTGATGCAGCTAAAGCTCTTGGTATTTCGAGGAAACGAGGTTCTTTGGAAGTAGGTAAAGATGCAGATATATGTATTCTCAATCTTTCAGAATTGGAAAGCCAACCTCTCTATAATCCTTATTCTCACATTGTCTATGCAATGACTTCAAGGAATGTGCGTGATGTTATTGTTAATGGTAAAATAATGTTGGAAAATGGAAGGCTTACTCAGGTAGATGAATCTGCTCTGATAGCTTCCGCTAAAGAACAAAAAGAATATATCCTAAAGCAATTGTCAAAGTGAAATCAATAAAAAATAGACGAGCTGAACATGATTATTTTATCCTGCAAAAAATAGAAGCAGGTATTGTCTTAACTGGTAGCGAAATAAAATCTATTCGGGCAGGTAATGTTAATTTTAGAGATAGTTATGCTAAAATTGAAGATGGGGAATGCTGGTTATTCAATCTCCATATCAGTCCCTGGGAAAAATCTGCCCATTTTGTACCTAACCCTAATCGTAAACGCAAGTTATTACTTCATAAAAGAGAAATAATCCGTTTAAAATCCAAGGTAGAAGAACAGGGTATGACCTTAATTCCTCTGGAACTCAAAATTAATGAAAAAGGGCTTTGTAAAGTCATTCTAGCTTTAGCAAAAGGGAAAAAGATATACGATAAGCGTGAATCACTTCGTAAGGAAGCAATTGAAAGAGATAAAGAAAGGGGATAAATATTTTAGCTTTTATCATAATTATTTGCCTGAGATATTCTTTAAATAATGAAATTAGTTAATAATGCCGTATAGTAGTTTTACCTTGATTTTTCACAATACAAAAGGGCACCAATCTATAATAAAGTCATTGTTGGATAAATGTCTAAAATGTTTGATAAATGACCGATAAATATTTAAGATGCAAAGAAGAAGTGGATATTAATAATTTTTATTTTATTCACTTTTTACTTACTAACGGAGTAATGAAATTGAATAGAGATAGAGTTATTCTTATCATACAGCCTATGTAGTTGAAAACTTTATCCTTCTTAAAGGAAATTAATAAGAGGGTTATTTTTTAACTTCACTAATGATAAAATAATAACTTTTTCATTGACTGAATGTATAAAAATAAGGTAAATGAATTTATAAATTATAAGATAATCAGCAGAAATGATTTTGGGAGAAGAAAAGATGTCCTATCATAAGCTTATCATTGGCAATTCAATGAGTATGCAAGAAATAGAGGATGAGAGTGTTCATTTAATGCTCACTTCTCCACCTTATTTTAATGCACCTTTTGATTATAAAGACCTTTATCATAATTATGACCAGTATTTGAATGTTTTACAATGTGTTGCAAAAGAAGCATACAGGGTTTTAGAAAATGGGCGTATAGTAGTATTAAATATAGATGATATGCTAATTAATGGTGATAAATTTCCAATTGTAGCTGATGCCACAAAAATATTTGTAGATGCAGGTTTTAGATATCGTGATAGGATTATCTGGAAAAAACCAGATGGATATCTAAGAATAAGTAGAAGAAGTGGTGTTATACTACAAAATCCTTACCCAATGTATTTTTATCCAGACAATCTACTGGAAAGTATTATAATTTTTCAAAAAGGCAGATTTGATTATAAGTCTATACCGAAAGAAGTGAGAGAAGCTTCCAAAATAGATATAAAGGAATTTTCGGATAATAAATGGTATATGACCATCTGGGAGATGACTAATGTTTTACCTAATTCCGAATTGGAAAAGGATATTGCTGCATTTCCTGAAGAGTTACCTTACCGGATTATAAAACTATTTTCCTATGTTGGAGAAACAATATTAGACCCTTTTGTTGGTAGTGGTACTACTATGAAAGTGGCAAGAAATCTAAATAGAAATAGCATTGGTATTGAAGTTAAAGAAAGCCTTATACCTATAATAAAAAAGAAAATGGGATTTGATGAACAGATGAGTTTTTTAGATAAAGATGATAAACTGGAAATTATTATAAGAGATGATAAAAATGAATATAACTGCCAAAATCAATGGAATTAAATATACTCCATTATTTAAGTCTAATCTCCCTGTATACTCAGAAGATAGATTAGAAGAGGCTCTAAATAAATCCAGTGTTTTTATCTTATCAAATTCTAGGGGTAATAAAATTGCTCTAAGTAAATGGGTTTCTCCTAAAAGAACTCGTTCCTATCCCTATGCAAGGATATATGATGTCCTGAACTTTCAGGGAAGGAGAGTAGCAATTATACCAATTATAAAAGATGAAGGACAAGACGGGGATAGGGATTTTCTACAATGGGATACTATTTCTTTAATGAGTTTATTGGGTGTTTATACGATAATAGCTTACTATTCGGATGCTTCTAAAAGTAGTAAGTATAAGAACAAAATTACTAAACAAATGTTTGATATTTATCATATTAGGCAAGAGTTAAAAGATTTAAGTTCCTTTCAATCTGATGCAATACATTGGAATTTAAATCAAATTAATAAAGTTGGAGAAATTGCGAGAAGAGCTTTGGAATTTTATAATATGATTTCAAAGAAGTTAAATGTTCAAATGCACTCTTTTGATTCAGCTACTAAAAGGATTGAAGAACTATTAAAAGGTAGAAATAATTTTATGAAACTTTCTCGTAAATTAGCTGAAAAAGCTCAGCATAGAGAATCAGTTACTATTCAGCCAAAAGAAAAACTTTCAGGCATTAAAGCTACTTTAAGCATAAAAAATTATCTAGGAGGATATTATTTTTTTACTGTTGATGAGGTTAAAATAGATAATAACAAAATTTATTTAATTGAAAGTAAACATAGCAAAAGAAATATAATTCCATCTCTTAACGATATAAAAGATGGTTTAGTAAAAATGATATTATTCACTAATTTGAAAGAGGTTACAGCAAATAACAAAACTTACAATCCCATACCGGTTCTAAAACTTACAAGCGATGAAGAATTTGCTTTTGATAGATTAAAGAGTACTCAAATAGATATCCTGAAAACTTTAAATTTGGAAGCTAGTGAAAATGATTTTCAAGTTCTGATTAACAACCTGGATATAATAGAAATAGAGAAATAATCTTTTGTTCAGTTAACTGACTTCAAACAATATACTTTTAATTAATAGTATTTTTTATATTTATTTTGAAAGGTTTAATTTTTTAATTTACCATCCTTCATCCAGGGGTATATTTAATTCTTCGGTACCGGGAAGGACAAATCTGCCATTTAGGATAATGTCAGTGCGAGTCCCATCATAACCAATAGCCGTAATAGAATCAAGCATTTCGTAGGGTAAAGTGATATCAATATGTTTGTTGGTGTAAGCATTGATAGGGTCTTCTTTTCTAGTGGCGGTTTTTTCATTTTCTACGGCAATCATAGTTTTGTCATTGAGGAAGTTGATATGCGGTGCATCTTCTTCGTGCGAGAAGCAGGTATCTCCCAGGGCAAAATGAGGTCCCATTTTTTCTATAATTAGGATAGGAAGGCGGGAAAGGATGTTGTATTTTTGAGCCATTTGATAGGCTGTGGTATTAGTCCCGATAGCGAATTCTCCTAGTGGCAAGGTTTGATGTGGAAGCAGGAGATTTTGGTAGATATATTTTTTACATTCTTCAGGATCAGGAAAGTTTGTGCAGGAATAATCTTTAATCCAGCCATCTTCAAATTGAATTTTAAGGTTGAAATAGCGAAGGTTTTGCAAGTATATATCATCCACAAAGAGAGTACCATTAGTTCCAGTAAGTAAAGGAGAAGTAAATACTTCACCTACTGGTATATTAATATCTGCTACACAGTTTTCAAACTTAGTTTGATGTTCTGGGTTAGCTAAAGGATGCAATTTTACTATAATATCCGTTTCATTTCCTTGTTTACCTTTGACATAGACAGAATCTGCAGTATCAAGCACATCTATAATCTTTTGCTGAAGGAAGGCATATTTTTGACTATCAAGAGTATTGAATTTTACTGTATCAGCAAAGATTTCCGGGAATTGAGGTCCTATTTCCGGAGTGGGGAAGGCAATAATAGTAAAACTGGTTTCGTTAGGACGGTAATATTTCAGGTAGAGGAAGGAATTTCTGCTAATTAGTTCCCGATAGAGTTGTTCTTGTTCCGAGTTAAATTGGATAATACTGGATTTTGTTTCAGGAATAAAAGGAGCTTCTCCAAAAAGGTCAATATAGACAGGACCTGCCTGGTTGATTAAGAAGTCTTTGAGCTCTTCAAGAATATCTTCTGCAATTTTGAGGCTTTCATCCACATAATAACGATCAAGTAATAGAGCTATATCAAAACGATGGTCATAACTATATTGACGATTAGCACCTTTGGTGTAAGGTTGACCAACTAAGGGGATTAGATTAAGCTTTCTTAACTCTTCTATCAAGAGCTTTCCAAGTCGTTCCATACCACAAGGGATGTTCAGACTAACATATTTCTTAATAGTATAATCTTTCTTTTCTCGGATAAAGCCATCAACCCAACACTGAACAATATACTTTGCCAGTTTCTTTAGTTCATCTGGGGGATATTTAGAGATAAAATCAGCCAGGGAAAACTCATTATCACTGATATAATTTTCACAATGGAAAAGATAGCGAAAATCATTCAGATCTGATGTTTCTATAATTTTACGGTAGTTGTCAGCTTCTGGATTGAGT
This sequence comes from Cloacimonetes bacterium UBA3541, assembly GCA_002376725.1. Classification (GTDB taxonomy): domain Bacteria; phylum Cloacimonadota; class Cloacimonadia; order Cloacimonadales; family Cloacimonadaceae; genus Syntrophosphaera. The sequence goes on from DFOM01000016.1 coordinate 28,585, forward strand.
CTTAATAGATTTTTGAATAGGGATTTTAATTTCATTTCAGATAAGCGGACAGAACGATATTCTTTTTTCCAGATATCAAAATTAAAATCTTTAGAAGATGTTAAATCATATAAAGTAAAGAATAAATGTAAATCCTCATCCAACTGGAGATAATTATCAAACAACAGATATGAACGAGTATTCCGATATTGAGTATATATAGCTGAAAGTAGCTGTCCCATATCTTTTCCATAAAGATTTACAGCGTATTCAGGATTAGCCATACTATTTTGATAACCTTCAGGTTTTATGGGGGCAAAATAATCAGCATTAAGTTTTTGAAGCTTTTCTAAAGAGGTGGATTTTAGTTCCGGGTCCTCTGAAATGATTTTCCCGAATTCATATCCTTGAAGCAGGATATCACGAGAAGCGTAAAAAAATTCTTTAAAGGGAATATCTTCTGGTATTGTCAAAGCTTCCAGCTGAGTTTTTTTGTCTTCCCAGGCAGGTTGATAGCTAAGCATTTGGCACTTAATTTGTTCATAATTTAGATTCATAATTTATCCTTTTTAATTATTAAAGATATAATCAATTTAAGAGTACTTTAGAAGTGATGGACTCTTTACCGCTTTTAATATTTATTAAATAGATTCCGGATGGAACCTTTTTCCCAGTAGAGTTCGTTCCATCCCAAATAAGTTCAGTTGTTCCAGAAAGAAGTGTCTGATCCCAGAAATTAATTTTTTGTCCTTTAAGATTATAGATTGAGATTTCTGCCTTGAGGACATCCTTACTCTTGATATTTAAAACAGTAGTAGTATGAAAGGGATTAGGTGATATAGAGCCAAGAGAGAGACAGGATGAAGGGGAAGTTATTGCATCGTCAGAAATTGGAGTACTCCAGATACGGTTAACGAATTCCGGATGGTCAACATAGGGATTACGATTGTTTTGAAATTCATAGATAGAGTTATTACGGGATATTTCTACTGTATCTGGAGGATCCTGTTCATTCCAAATAACTAAATCCGGAATCATATTCACATTTTGCTGGGTGAGAGTATCATAGTAGCGAGTATTAAAATATAAAAGAGCACGAGCAACATTTCCCTTAGATTCATTAGCAGGTTCAAATACGGTATAACCATTGGCACTTAGACCACGATAGCTCTGCCAGGGCGTATATGTATAATACACATTAGCAGAATTGTGATTAGCAACAGTAAAAAGAGGATAATTACTGCGAGCGCTATTGACATTTGAATCAGAAGGGAAAAGATGATGCAAATCGGATCTACGGACTGGATCATTCTCAACTTCAAACCAGCTTTGAGCATAGATATGTTCTGTATTTGGGTTTGTAGAACCTGTATAGTTATAACCTACATAGAAGGATTGACCAGTATAGATACAGGTCACATAGCCATTAACATTATCCAATTGCTGGAATAAGAAAGCTTTAGAACCATTATAACTATTATTAGTATTGGTAGAAATAAGAGAATGCAAAGCTGTATAAAGGCTTTGTCCGGTGAGATTAATCACGGAGTCGTAATAATTTCCCTGAGCATAACAGAATATGCACAGTGAAATAATCCAAAGGAAGAAGATTATTTTTTTCATAATATACCTTTAATTAAATAATGGCAAAAAGCCGCTGTTCTATCAATTCAATTATAATATGAATTATCATTATATGTATCTCCTGAATGCGTTCAGTAACAAAAGAGGGGACAATAATTTCAAAATCGCAGGTTCCGGCAATTTTCCCTCCATTTCCGCCTAATAAAGCAACGGTAAAGCAATCCAGGTTAAGAGCTTTTTGTAACCCTTTGATAACATTGAGAGAATTGCCACTAGTAGAAATTCCTATGACGATATCTCCAGTTTGAGCATAAGCTTCAACTCCACGAGAGTAGATTTCTTCAAAGCCATAGTCGTTGGCAACACAGGTGATATAAGCAGGATCGGAAATAGCAATGGCAGGGAGTGCCTTACGATTTTGTCGGAAATGTCCAGTAAGTTCTTCGGCAAAATGCATAGCATCGCACATAGAACCACCATTTCCGAATATAATTACCTTATTGTCCCTTTCAAATGCTTCAGCTATCAAATCTGCAATTTTCTCTATAGTTTCAATATTTCTAGGGTTAGTTATAAAATTCTTTAAAGTTTTTTCTGCTTCAGAAAAAGATTTTTGGATAAGATCAAGCATAATTAAAGGTTTTCCTTCATTTTAATAGTAGTTTTAAGTTCGTCTTTTTCCAGTTCTTCCAGTTCACGCAGAGTCTCATTTATTAATCTTACTCTTTCTTTATAAGGTAGAAATGCACTTTTGAACCCGTTTAGAATAACATTTTTAATAGTAGGATAATCCAGATGAAATTCATTAATAGCCAACATATATTCGTCGGTGACTGTAGTATCACTAATAGTACGGTTGTCTGTATTGATTGTAACTCTTATGCCATAGTCAATATAGAAGTCTAGAGGATGACTGTGAATATCTGGAACAGCTTTAGTGTGGACATTGCTTTTAAGGCAGATTTCTAAGGGAATCCGATGGTCATTAACATAGTTAAGCAAATCACCATCTTCAAAAAGGTGAGTTCCATGTCCAATGCGATGTGCTCCACAATAGTGTATCGCTTGAAAAATGCTTTCTGGACCACAGGCTTCACCTGCATGAATAGTGATGTTGAGATTGTTTTTAAAAGAAAGTTCAAAAGCTTCCTTGTGTTCTATAGCAGGATAATTGCGTTCGCTTCCTGCCAAATCAAAACCGACAACGCCTTTATTTTTAAAAGCAACCGCTAATTCTGCTAATTTAACTGAAATAGAAGGGTCCATATTTCGTAAGCCACAGATAATAACACCAGTTTCTATAGGAAAATCTCGTTCTGCTTTTTTCAAGCCATCAATGACAGCTTGAGTGATTTCTGCTATATTTAATCCTCTTTTAGTATGTAAAATAGGTGCGAATCGCACTTCCATATAGCGAACATTCTCTTTAGCGGCATCTTCTGCTAGTTCATAAGCAGCACGGTATAAGGCTTCCTTTGTTTGTAAAACAAGATTAACAATATCAAAACCTCGCAAATACTCTTCCAAACTGCTAGTATTTTCATCACAGACTATAAGCTTTCGTAATTCTGTTGGTTCCATTGTAGGTAATTGAATGTGGAATTGTTTGGCTAAATCTATAATAGTATCTACACGCACACTTCCATCTAAATGAACATGGAGGTCAGTTTTAGGAAGTTTTTGCATAAGATCTCTAGTTAATTTTATGTTCATTTTTACCTCATATAATTCATTATCACAAATTAGATAAAGAAGAGTTTGTCAAATGAAAAAATTGAGCAAGAAAAGTAGAGATTATTCCTCGTCTTCATTTTTATGATAATAGGTAACTATTTTGTCTAGAGGAAGACGGTTTTTGCTATGGGGAAAAGTGCTTAAAGCTTGAGTATAAAGAGATTTCTTTTCAGCAGGATAACCCAGGGGAAGTAAAGCAACTATACGCCAGGAAGGAGGTAAATGAAGATATTTTTTCAGAGTTTTTTCATTGAAAGCAGCAATCCAGCAACTTCCAATACCGTGACTCCAGGCAGTTAAAACCATCTGTTGAACTGAGATAGCGGTATCTACCAGATAGTAATCTTGTTTATTAATGCGAACATTGTAATTTGTATCAGCACAGGCAACAATTATACAGGGTGCTTTACGAATAAAGATATTGGATAAACCTATTAAACCACAGCGCAAGGACAACTCTTTGATATCACTATTGGAAGTAAAAACAATATAACGCCAGGGTTGACGATTTCGCGCAGAAGGTGCTAATCTACCTGCTTCCAGAATTTCTTTAAGAATGTCATCAGGAATGGGATCAGGAAGATAATCGCGAACGCTATGGCGAGTAGTGATTAATTCCATTAAGTCCATAATAGGTCCTCAGGACGATTTATATTTAGCAGAATGCTCTTATCTTCAACAGGAATGTCTATGATACATTTTGCCTGAGTTTGAATAATGGAAGCAAGCCCTTGTTCATTATCGTTTATAAATAGATTTAAAGTAGAAGGAATAAGAACAGGATGTCCCGATTTGATATTATAGAAAGGGCGAAAAACACCCTCTGGAAATTTTAGGAAAGCAGAGCATAAAGCATTTATGGTAGAAGGATGTACTAGGGGATGGTCAATGGGGAAAATGAGATATCCCATAAAAGAATCAGTATTTATCTGCTTTAAAGCATAACGCAGAGTAGATAACATATCTTTGGTGGGGAAATCTTTAGCCAAGAAGATATTATTGATACCAGCTTCTTTCAGAGTATTTACGATACAAGCAGTAAAAGTTTCACCATTTAATAAAGCTTGGTGTTTGGGAATGCCAAATCTTCTGCCTTGTCCGGAAGCAGGAATAAGAGCAAGAATATCAGAGAAGGGCATTAAACTCCTCTATAGCATTATCCAGTTCATCCAAGTTATCTTCAAATGTTTCTTGCCAGTAATCAGGTTCCCATTGATTAATAAGTTCTTCATCAGATTTTCCTCGTTGTTCAACCCAGGTATAATATTTTAGATTGTGAATACGTTTTTTATCAGTATAGCGAAGATCAAGAAAGTGATCTATATTTTGCGATTTAAGGGGTCCTTCCCAATCCAGTGCTGCTTGTCTTTCATTATATTTTCCCTTGATAACTCTTAGCTCTTTCAGTCGGGATTGATACAATTCAGCAGAATCTGTAAAAATGGTAAAGACGAGGTTATCTTTTCCAAACTCAAAGTATTTACATAATTTTATAGAAGCTAAGAGATTAGCAATAGAAGAAATCCCGAGCAGAGGAAGTTTTTGCACTACATCTTCAGGTATACCTTCTTTTATCAAGAATTCTTGACCTGCAGGTTCATTGAATAAACGGAAAAGGCGTAGACAATCTTCATCATGGATAGCGGCAACAGCATCAGAGTTTCTGACATTATGTATCCAGGTTATTTGTCTATCACCTACTCCTTCAATACGATGAGCACCAAAACCATTCATTAACATTGTGGGACATTCTAATGACTCGGCGGCAGTAATTTTAATTTGATGAAAATGTTTCTTGAGGAAGTCTCCTGCTCCCATAGTACCAGCAGAACCTATAGCACAGACAAAACCACTTAAAAAACTCTTCTCACCTTTTAACCAATCCCAGACCTCCTTGATAGCGTTTCCGGTAATATGATAATGCCAGAAAGGATTACCAAACTCTTCAAATTGATTGAAAATTACATTATGGGGGTCTTTATGTAATTCAGCACAAAGGTCATAAATCTCTTTAACATTGGATTCACAACCTGGAGTAATATAGATTTCAGCTCCAATTTGGCGTAACCAGTCAAATCGTTCCTGGCTCATTTTTTCTGGTAAAATAGCGATAGCAGGACTATCAAGCATTGCACAATCAAAAGCTCCACCACGACAATAATTACCTGTAGAGGGCCAGACCGCTTTTTGAGTTTCTGGGTCGAAAGTTCCACTTACGAGACGAGGAATTAGACAACCATAGGCAGCACCTACCTTATGTGAACCAGTAGGAAAGTATTTTCCAACCATACCAATAATCCGAGCTTGTACACCGGTTAAAGAGGAAGGAATTTCAAAAAAGTTAGGTTTTCCAAAAAGTCCGGTTTGTATATCATTTTTCCAGTTAATGCGGAATAGATTAAGAGGGTTGATATCCGATAAACCGATATCAGGTAATTTTTGTTTTATGTTTTCGGGGATAGTTTCAGGATTTATCTGCTGTTTGATGGTGGGGAGGATAATTCCTCGTTCTTTGCAGCGCTTAGCATTTTTTAAGATGTTATTATAATTTTTTTCTGTGATTAGTTTAGGCATTATAACTCCGATGTTCCACAATATTTAATATAAGGATTTAAGTTTGAATAGAGGATTTTTAACTTTAGAGAGAAATATCATAGCAGCGATAATAAAAGGTTTATATCCTGCTTCTTGATAGGTGTGAATACGATAGCGTTCAAAGACGGATTTTTCAACCTCACCTTTAGGGCAACTTACACCAGAAATATCTGCAGGAAGACAATGTTCATAAAGTGCATTTCCATTGCGAGTAAGCTTCATCATTTCTTCTGTACATTCCCAATCCTGATGTCTGGCATTTTCAGCTAAACATTGCTTTTCCAGTTCTTGCAGTGCTTGCTGATTTTTTTCTCTTAATAGTCTGGTTCTTTCTTGCATAACGGTTATAGGAGCCCAGGATTTGGGATAAACTATATCGGCATCAGTAAAGGCATCTATCATAGAATGAGTGATACGGAAAGAACCTCCACTTTGTTCAGCGAAGGACTTTGCGATATCTATAGTTTCAGGGAGCAAGTCATATCCTTCTGGATAGGCTAAGACAACATCCATACCAAAACGAGACATTAGATTAATTATACCTTGAGGAACAGAAAGTGGTTTTCCATAAGAAGGAGAATAAGCCCAGCTCATAGCAATCTTTTTACCCCTTAATTGATTGAGGTCCCCAAAATAACTTTTTAGCTTCAGCAGGTCAGCCAGACATTGAGTGGGATGGTCTAAATCGCTTTGAAGATTTACAATCATAGGTCGTTGAGCGAGGACTCCATTTTGAAAGCCATCATTAACTGCTTGAGCAACTTCCAGCATATAGCTATGTCCTTCGCCAGGATAGATATCATCACGGATACCTATAACTTCAGTGAGAAACGATATCATATTAGCCGTTTCTCTAACTGTTTCTCCATGAGCAATCTGAGATTTTACCTCATCCAGTTCTGCCAAAGCTAAACCGAGTGCGTTGACAGCAGAAGCAAAACTGAAACGAGTACGGGTGCTATTATCACGAAATATAGAAACAGCTAATCCATAATCAAAGATTTTGAAAGGTTTCTTTTCCCAATGTAGCATTTGAAGTATTTCCGCTGTAGCCATAATAGCTTTCAAGTTATCCAGACTATTTTCCCAGGTAAGCAGAAAATCTCTTCCAAAAAGTTCTAGCTGGAGTTTCTCAAACTCCAGAAGACAGGATTTAATCTTATCTTTATATTTCATCTATTTCCTCAAATATATTAGGGTTGCTTAAGGTCAAGTCTTTCTGCAGCAAGCATTATAGCATCAATAATCTGTTGATAACCGGTACAGCGGCAAAGATTTCCTCTTATAGCTTGTCTCACTTGTTGTCTTGTAGGGTGCGGATTTTTCTTAAGTAAGGCATAAGCAGTTAAGACCATACCGGGAGTACAGAAACCACATTGAATAGCACCTGCATCTATAAAAGCTTGTTGAATGGGATGTAATGTTCCATCTGGTAAAGCAACACCTTCTATGGTAATAATATTGCAGTTTTCTACATCCTTAACTTTTAAACGGCAAGAAAGTTTTGGTTCACCATTGATGAGAATAGTGCAGGAACCACAAACTCCGATATCGCAACCTATTTTAGTGCCGGTAAGAGAAAGGTCTTCTCTTAACCAGAGAGAAAGCTTTCTTTCAGGGTCATAATCGTAGTAATTAATACCATTAACCGTGATCATATTTTTATCCTTATAGGCAAAGAATGATATCGTTTACCAGTAGCGTAATAAATAGCATTAGCTATAGCAGGTGCCATAAGTTCATTAGCTGGTTCTCCAATACCCTTGGCTCCAGAGGGAGATACCGGATCAGGATTTTCTATAAAGATAGCTTTCATTTCAGGCAAATCAATGCTTCTTGGAAGGCGATACTTGTTAAAATTAGTAGGGACAACTAAACCATTTTCGCAAGGACAATTTTCAAACAAGGCATAACCTGCACCCATAGCCATACCGCCATAATATTGTCCTTTTAATGCAAAAGGATTTACGGCTTTGCCAATATCGTGAGCAGCAATCATATTTAAAAGTTTTACTATTCCTGTTTTGGGGTCAACTTTCAGTTCTGCAGCCTGACATCCGTACACCCAGGTGTAATAGGCATTACCCTGTCCAGTTTCTTCATCCCAGGATATTTGTGGAGGCTGAAAAACTCCAAATGCATAAGGATATATTTGGTTATTATAACAGAGTTTTATTGCTTCATCCCAGGACATAATCAATACGCCAGATGGATCCAGGAGCTGCGAATTTTCAAAATTTGAAACAGTTTTACCTGTATATTTTTGAACTGCTTCTCCTACAATTTGTTTTAAAATATTTGCCGCCTTGACTACTGCTCCTCCACCCATAATAGTTCCACGAGATGCTACAGTGGAACCTCCATCAGGAATATTAGAAGTGGAAGGCATACGATAACGAATTCTTTCTAAAGGTAGCCCCAGTTGTTCTGCAGCAATAAGAATCATTGCAGATTCAGAGCCCTGTCCATTTTCAAAAACGCCTGTTTCCAATAAAACTGAACCATCAGGTTGAACATATAGAATAGCAGAGTTTACATCGGTTCCTTCTGCTCCAAGACTCACCCCACGATAGCAGATAGCCAGTCCGATTCCATACCATTCCTGGTGATTAGGATTACCAAAAGAGCAAAGCTGGCGTTTATTTTTATAATCACTTTCCTTCAAAACTGTATCCAGCACCTGATTTAAAGAAACTAGATGATTTTCCAGTACCTGTCCAGTGATGGTAGTAGAACCCTGTTTAACCATATTTATCTGTCGGAAAGTTATTTCATCTATTCCCAGCTTTTCTGCAGCAATTTCTACCAATTGTTCAACAGCAAAGTTTATTTGAGGGGAGCCAAAACCTCTCATAGCACCAGAGAAAATATTATTAGTATATACTCCATAGACATCCGTTTCAACATTAGGAACCTCATAACAACCACAGCTTTGAACGGTTGACCGCCAAGTGACCCAAGGGGTAACACTACAATAGGCACCACCATCTGCTACAATGCGAGCTTTGACCGAAAGAATTTTTCCTTCTTTATTTAATCCCATACGATATCGCATCTTGTAAGGATGGCGTTTATAGCTTTCTCGCATACTCCATTCTCTAGTATAGGTGATTTTTACTGGTTTCTTAAGTATCCAAGCACAGAGAGCAGCACGTGCACAAACGAGTGCAGCTGTGTCATCTTTTCCTCCGAAACCGCCACCACTGGTTAAAAGTTTAACTTCTACATCCTTCAACTCAACACCTAAAGTTGAAGCAACAAAGCGACGAGTAGAAAAAGGATGTTGCATACTGCCAAAGACTTCCATCACTCCATCGCATCTTAAGTGACATATAGCTGATTCTGGTTCTAAATAGGAATGTTCAACTCGCGAGGTTGAGAATTCCTCTTCAATGATGATATCAGCTTCTTTTTCAGCGGACGTTACATCACCCCGACGAACACGATGGTAATTGGTTAGATTGGAAACGTGAGAAGGATGCAGGATATCAGCTTCTGGGTTCATTGCTTCTTCAGGGTCTAAAATAGGTTTCAAAGGTTGGAGTTCTATCTTGATAGATGGAACAGCAGCTATAGCTTGTTCACGCGTCTTAGCCACAACTAACGCTAGTACATCACCTGTGGAATTGATATCTTTATCTACTAGCACTGGATAATCCTTAATTATTTGTCCGTAATAGATATTTCCCGGAATATCTTTAGCAGTAATAACGGCTATCACTCCTGGTAGTTTTAAAGCGGCAGAAGTATCAAGAAAGATGAGTTTTGCTCGGGGTAATTCACTATAAATAGGAACAGCGTGTAACATATCGTGCAATTTTAGGTCATCAGTATAAATAGCCTGACCGGTAACTTTTGCGTGAGCATCATTCCTGAAAGCTTTTTTCATATTTATACCTTTTAAAGCAGGACATTAAGTTCTTTGGTTTATAGATAGTCATTTCATCCAGATATGCTTGAGAGATAATTTTTGGTTCTACAAAGTTTTTAAACATACTGGAGTAAATAGTTCCTAAACCAGGTATTCCACAGGGAAGCAGTGGAAGATTATCTTTAAAGCGGTCTTTATCTTCAAGTTTAAAAGGACAATGGTCACTGGCTATAATATCAAAATATCCATCTTGCATAAGTTCTACTAAAAGTCCACGAGATTCTTCACTTCTGAATGGGGGAGTGCAAAGCCAGCGATGTGCATTTTCACCTATCAGTTGGTTTTCATTATAAATGAGATAATGTGGTGCAGTCTCACAGGTTATAAGGGGATATTCGGATTTAGCCTCTTTAACTAAAATTGCAGCTTTAGGTGAGGAAATATGTACTATGTGTATTGGATGAGAATGTTTTATGGCTAAATTTAAGACCTTTTCTACGGCAACTATTTCTGCCAGTTCCGGTCTTCTGAGAGTATGGTCCAAAGGAGTATGAAAAGGGTGTTCAGCAGAAGATTGAGTTATAATCCGGTCATCTTCACAATGGACTAAAATCCGAGTTTTAATATCCGAAAGTTCTTCCATCCAGTGTTCTATTTGTTCATAAGAGCTGTATAATCCAGATTCTTTATAAGTAGTATATAGTTTTAAGTCCCATCCTTCTTGTAAAAGAGGGAATAATTCTTCGGTTTTAGTATGAATTGGGGTCAAGTGCCAGTGAACTTTTCCGTTATAATTAAGTCTGGCTTTTTCTTGCATCTTTTTAAGTTTTGCCGTTAGAGAAAGACCAGCTTCTTCAGTTACAAATGCCCCAATGCCTGCAATTCCAGTTTCTTGAGCTATCTTCTCTAAATCAGGGAAATCATCTCTCAGTTCATATCCATTTATTTTTTCACCGATATGGACATGAAAATCACAGATTCCTGAAGGTTTATAATTTAATGGCATTGATATCCTTTAAGCCAGTTCCGGTGCTGAGCATAACTATTTTCTCTTCTGGTTTAATCCACTTATTGGTTAAAGCTTTTCGTAAACCAGAGAAAACTGCAGCTGAAGAAGGTTCAACAAAAATACCGGTCATTTGAGCTAAATATTTCTGGTCAGAAAGTATTTCATTATCAGATACACGTACGGATTTTCCTTGAGTTTGATATAGAGCATTAACTGCCCAATGCGCATTAGCTGGAGTTTTCACTGAGATAGAATCAGCTATGGTCTGGGGATTATGGGCATTATGATAAGTTCCCGTTTCCCAGTAAGCTGTAATTGCATCCGAACTTTCTGCTTGCACAGAAAGAAGTTTGGGTAAATGGTCAATTATACCGGCTGCTTTCAAATCAATAAAAGCTTTATAAATCCCACTTAAAATAACGCCATCGCCAACTGGAATAATAATCCAATCAGGGACATCGTTTAATTGAAGATAAATCTCAATTCCAGCGGTCTTTTTTCCTTCAATAGTGAGTGGATTAAAAGCGGTATTTCTATTTAAACAATCGTTATTAGCGGAATAAGCAAGAGCAGAATTGAAGGCATCGTCATAAGTTCCAGAAACTGTATAAAGCTTTGCTCCGTGTACTTTGATCTGGACAAGCTTTCCTTTAGGGATACTTTTAGGGACGAATATTATGGCTTCTTTTCCAGCAGCTGCACAGATACAGGCAAGAGAGGAAGCAGCATTTCCTGTAGAAGCACAGACAATTTTATCTATACCCAATCTGATAGCATCTGCTACAACTAATTCAGAAGCACGATCTTTCAAGGAACCACTGGGGTTAAGAGCATCGTTCTTAATAAATAAATTTGGCAGATTTAAGTTTTTATTAAGTCTATCAGGCTTAAAAAGAGGTGTATTTCCCACGGGAATAGGGGGGTAAAATTGCTCATCAAGAACACTGAACAATCTGGGATTTTGTTTCTTTTCCCATTCTCGTGCAATGGCTTGATAATCAAATATAGCTTCTAAAACACCAATTAGAGGTGAACCGGTAATCCATTTTTTGCTACATTGAGTGCAGAGATAATGCACCTCATCCAATTCATATTCTTTGCCGCAATTTATACAGCGCCAGTTCAGGAAATGGCTCATTGATTTAAAGCATAGATTAAAGCAGCATAAAAAGCTGCAGCTTCGGTTAAGTGGATAATAGGAATGGCTTCATTGGGTGCGTGTGCATACTCTTCATTACCAGGTCCCAACCCGATACAGGGTATATGATGCATTCCTGCTATGGCAACGCCATTGGTAGAAAAGGTCCATTTATCTATTTTAGGTTTTCGTCCTAAGGTCTTGCTATATGCTGTTTCAGCAATTTTTAGCCAAGGGGAATCTTCTGGAGTAACCCAAGTGGGATAGTATTTTTCGGTTGGATAGACCAATCCAGTATAAGAAGGTTCACTGTAGGTTAAAACCTGAATCCGGGCATCTGATTCTCCAGCTAATTGGCAAGCTTCCCTAACTTCCTGCATCGCTATTTCTTTGTTTTCACCCTGGGTGAGTCTACGGTCTAAATGCAGGCGAGCACTATCTGGGACAGCACATTGTGAAGGTCCTGTGAAATAAACTTCTGTAGCAGCAATAGAGCCCTTACCAAGAAAGTCATCATAGCGTAAATGGTCATTTAGTTTCTCAATTTCCAGAGCAATGCGACTGATTTTATAGATAGCATTAATGCCTCTTTCTGGTGCTGAAGCATGGCAGGAACGACCCTGGACAAAAACTTGCATCTCCATCCTACCACGATGTCCACGATATATATTCAAATTGGTGGGTTCAGTGATGACTACTAATTCAGGCAGGATTTGATCTTCTTTGATGATATATTGCCAGCATAGTCCATCGCAATCTTCTTCCATTACAGTACCGGTAAAATAGATACTATACTTTGTATTTAAATTTAGTTCTTTGATAATACGAGCAGCAGTAAGCATTGAAGCCATTCCACCTTCCTGGTCAACAGCTCCTCTTCCCCATACCATTCCATCCTTTATTTTAGGTTCAAAAGGATTAAAATCCCAAAGTGAAAGGTCTCCTGGATAAACTGTATCTATATGAGCATCAAAGGCAACGATATTTTTACCGGATCCTATTTTCCCTATAACATTTCCCAGAGGGTCTAAGAAAGCTTCATCAAATCCTGCTTTTTGCATTTCCCATAAGATATATTCTGCTAATTCTTTTTCTTTAGTGGAAAAAGCAGGTATGCGAATCATATCGGTCAGATAACGAATACTTTCAGATTCGTATTCTAGGGCTTTAGCTAATATCTCTGAATACATTTCTATTCCTTAAAATCTATTCCATAAAGCAGTGGCAAGTTCACAACCTTTTTTACGCATTTCATTCTCGTCAAACGGTAGCATCAACTGACCATTCCACATTAAAATCTCTCCGGAACAGATAGTAGTATTAACAGTGGCTTGAGAGATTCCATTAACTATATGTCCAATCCAGGTATCAATATTGAAAGGGGTATGTGGTTCATAATCTATTAGTATAATATCAGCAGGAGCTCCTTCAGCAATAATACCAAAGTTTTTCCCCCAATATTTTTGAGCAATTTTAGGATTATTAAAGAGAAGGGTCTTAGTCATTTCTTCAAAACCTGTAGAGGGATTATTCTGTTTCAGATGTTGTGCCCAGATGCCAACTCTTAGTTCTTCCAACATATTAGTTGTCATAGCATCTGTTCCTAATCCAACTGTAATGCCTAGTTCATTCATTTTGCATACATCTGCTATACCTACAGCATTATTCAGATTGGATTGTGGGTTAGTTATTATTGTAGCTCCAGCTTCTGCAATTAACATCATCTCTCTGGCATTTAGATGAACTCCATGTGCTAAAAGACTATGACAATTCAAGAGGTCAAAATCGCATAATCTCTCTATCACTCTTTGTCCATAGTGCTGAATATTAAAAAGTTCATCATACTCTCCTTCAGCTATATGAATGTGAATGCCACAATTAAGTTTATCTACCCAATCTGCTATTTCTTTTAATGAATCATCAGAAAGGGTGAAAGCCGCATGCATTCCAAAAAGTCCTTTAAGTCTTGAATTTTGTTCTTGAGATACCTGTTGCAACCAAGTTACATTTTCCAGAATACCTTCTTCGCATTTATCTATTCCATCTCTATCGGAAACTTCATAGCAAAGAGAAGCACGGATTCCACAATCCTGGACTGCTTTAGCAATTTGAGATAAAGAGCCTTTTATAGCACCGGGACTGGAATGATGGTCAAATATAGTAGTGCAGCCTGTTCTAATGGCATTCATAGCAGAAATTAACGCACTGATATAGATATCCTCAGCGCTAAGTTTTTTGTCCAGGCGCCACCAGAGATTTTCCAGCACTTCCAAAAAATCTTTAGCTGGAGATGCTTTGGTCAAGCCGGTTACTAAAGTACTATAAAAATGATGATGGGCATTAATTAAGCCAGGCATAACAATTTTTCCCTTAGCATCCAATCTCTCATAGGTTAGAGATTCTAGTTCTGTATCTTTTAGAATCTGGCTAATTTTCCCATCTTCTACCAGTAATGAACAATCTTCCAATAAAGGTAGTGTAGGATTAAAGGTTAGGATTATTCCACCGTTAATTATATAGGGTTGCATTTTTTAACCCCTTCTTTTTATTTAATTTTATAAAAATTACATCTTATCCTTTCTGTCAATGAGAAAAGCATAAATTTCTTACCTAAATGTTCAGATATAGTGTAAGATGGTAAAGCAATTATTATGCTACTAAATAGAACGGCTAGTAATATCAGATTATCTTATTTTTTACCTTTGATTTGAGCTGTATGTTCTCTTAGATAGTTCGGTTCCAGATTTGCGACATAGTCTAAATCATAAACTTCTGGTTGAGGGAAGATTTCTTCCAGCAAAAATAAACCAGCTGCACTAATAGGTAGATCAGGAACAGATATAAAAGTTAATCCATTTTCCTCAGTGAGTGATTCAAGGGATTTGACACCTTTTTGTATAAGATAGCATTCTCTAGGTTTCCAGGATAGTATATCTTGTTGTGTGCACACTTGTGGAGGTTGGAGTTCTTCCAATTTCTCATTATAAAGTGCAGCATATACTTCATGCATTTTAGCATCAAGTGCCACAAGAATATCCTTACCACAATGATATCTTTGAAGCGCATAGAGATGTAGACTAGTATAAGTCAACAACGGTATTTTTAAAGCATAAGCCATACCCTTAGCTGTAGCAAGTCCTATTCTTAGTCCCGTAAATGAACCTGGACCGCTAGTAACTAATAAGGTCTCTATATCGGAGGGTTTATAACCACAGAACTTCATAGCTGCATCAATTTGTGGCATTAAAGTCTCACTGTGAGTTATGCGGATATCAAAGCAAGAAGACCAAGCTGTTTTTCCTTTATCCCATAAAGCTATGGAACCAGAGGACTGAGAAGTATCAATAGCTAATTTCAATACTCTAATTTCCTTGTTTTATCCACTCGTCGTATAAAGTTTCAAACCAAAGTTTGTGTTTTGCCTCTTCAGAAGCAAGCTTACGGAAAATATTGGCTATCTGTTCATCAGCGAATCTATCACTCAGTTCAGTGTAAAGTCGTAAAGAATTCTCTTCGCGTTTCATAGCCATTATTAGCAAATTAGGATAGTTGAGGTCAAGTTCTTCAACATTATCCGTCAGATATTCAGAAATGTGTAGATTGGGGACTTTGTCTATATTTAATTCAGTAATATTAGAATAGTGTATGTTTTCCAAAGCAGTTTTATGATCTTTTTCCATTACTTCCATTTCTTTTAACATATCCAACTGATCCTGGAATTTAGTTTCTTTCTGGAGATCTTGATAAAATTTGATAGATTCCTCTTCTCTAGCAATAGCGAAATCAATTATTTCTTGGAAATCTTGAGTTGTCATTTTTATCCTTATATAGGAAAGCCTGCAGAAGCAGGCTTTCCTTCTTGTTTAGCGTTTATTAGTCTATTGGTTCAAACATATCTTTGCCGACCCCGCATTCCGGGCAAGTCCAATCGTCAGGAAGTTGCTCAAACGGGATATCATCATTTTCGGCGGGATCATAGACATAACCACAGGCTAGGCATTGATATTTTTGCATAGTATCCTCCTCAGTAATTTTCACAAAGGACTTCAAAATATGCTTGTGGGTGCTGACAACAGGGGCAAGTTTCTGGAGCTTCAGTTCCTTCATAAATGTAACCACAGTTATTACATTTCCAGTAGACCTTTTCGCCTCTCTTGAACACCATCTGATTTTTAACATTCTCGTATAATTTACGATAGCGTTTCTCATGCTGTTGTTCCACTTTTATCACCTGTCGCCAGGTGTTGGCTATATCAGTATAACCTTCTTCTTCTGCTATATCAGCAAACATTGGATAGAGCTCGCTCCATTCTTCTTTTTCTCCATTTGCTGCATAGAGAAGATTTTTGAGAGTGCTATCAGGAGACCAACCTATAGGATACGAAGCCATAATGTTTCTGGCTTCTCCTTCAAGTCCATTGGCTATCAAATGTTTGATAAAGAGTTTGGCATGTTCTTTCTCATTATCTGCAGTTTCATTGAAGATATTTCTAATCTGTATAAATCCTTCCTTTTCAGCAACACGAGCTGCATATTGATAACGTAACCGAGCTTGAGCTTCTCCAGCAAATGATTTCAGTAGATTATCAGCAGTACGACTATCTTTAAATGACATTTTTTCCTCCTTCTGTTTTATCTAAATTTTATGCTTTCCATAATCCGTGGATATTACAGTATTCTCTAACCTCAATAACTTTTTCTGGCTTTACACAGAAAGTAGCTTCAGGAGCTTCTCCTGGTTGTAGTTCACGGCGTAAGACCTTCTTTGCAGTAAGAACTTCAATCATAGTTATATAATGTTTTTCTTCCATAGGATGAGGTACTGATCCAACAGTTACTTTTACTTTATCTCCAAGATCAAGCAAGACCGGTACATGTTTTTCTGTGGCAGCATCTACTGTGTTGCCTACAAGTAGTTCCATTGGTTTACCACAGCATACCAATTCTCCTCCTCCAACGAAAGTGACTTCTACCACATTGCCACAAATTGGGCAATGATAAAGCTGACGCAATTCAATCATTTTATAACTCCTTATCAATTTATTTATTTTCTTATTGTATTCTTTAGCTTTTTTTGTCAATCCAATTTTTACTTTATGTAACACATTTTATTTTATTATAATCCTTAGTTTACAGAACTCATTTTTCAGGACATACTAAAAAAATCTCTGGTTATTATTATATTAATTCTATCTTATAAAAAAGAAACACTTTTTTAAAAGAATTTTGGGCTAAATTATAAAAACAGTGTTAAAAATTATTTTCCTTGCCAAAAAAACTATTATTCTTTTATTAGGTTAAGATATACTAATTGTAATGAGGATTCTAAATTGAAGAAAAAAATGTTACCTTTCTTAATCATAATGCTATTCCTATTAGCTGGTTGTGTGGAATATAATGAAGAAATGTGGCTAAATCCTGATGGTTCAGGAAAAGTCTCATTGCGTTTAGTGCATCGTTCCAACTATGCTAACACCCAGGAGATAATGAGGAAAGCAGATTTGCCGGGAATTCATCTGATTAGTTCCCAGGTGCAGAAAAATGGACCTTTTATGATCTATAGGATAACTTTCAAATTTGACAATATAGAATCCTTCAATAGTGTAAGTGAAGAACCTACTCCGGTAGATTTTTTGGGACAGGTATCAATAAATAAAAATGCCGAAGGGCATATTTTATACAAACGGAGGATTGCTTTAGGTGGATACCATATACCGGAATCAGATGTAGAAAATGATTCTATTGACATCAATTTAATAGCAGACCCCGATGATATTCTAGCAAATATTTATAAAAAACAACAAAAAGATTATCCTAAATGGACTTATACCCTTCATGCACCCTGGGAAATAATTTCTGCTAGCACTACTGCTGATAAGATAGACCATAAAAATAAAACTGTTACCTGGGAGTTTGATACGGAGCAAATGTGGAATAAATCAGAATTAATGGTAGTGGAAATGAAAAAAGGAATAAGCTGGATTGTTTGGGTTATAATTGCACTGGCAGTTCTGCTTTTGGGGTTCTTTATCTATTGGTTAGTTAAAATTAGACATCGTTCCCATCTACAGGAAGCCATTAATCATAATCAAGGACAAGAGAATCAGCAATCTCAGCCTACAATAAATCCTGATGAAAGTAGAGAAGAAAAGAACTTAGAATAGAACTATAGTAATGCTGGTATCCAGAGAATAAGCACATAAATCCAACTTAAAATTCCCAGGATTATGGTTCCATAATGACCGAAAGTATGAGTAGATAGTTTCTTATTTAAGTAATTATTAGTGGCGTTTATATGATTTTGTACTGGTACGATACAGAAAATGGACAAAGTTAAGGCAGCAAAAGAAACTAAAGTACTAATCCAGAAAGGGATAAGGGTGAGGTAATTAATAATACCGCTGGCAAAAATAAATACAGTAAGCAGAGATAAAATCCAGATTATACCACTGAAAGTAAAGTCTCGCTCTTCTTTTTGCCTATTTAATTCACTATCATTGCCTATTTGCTGAAATATTCTAATTATAGCCAGGGGATTGATTAAATCCAGCCAAAAGGCTTTAGCTGTGCTATTTTTGCGGAAGTAATGCAAAAAACGCCAGTTCATATATAACCAGTAGATTTCATACCAACCAAGTGTGACAATGCTCAAGGTTATTAATTTAGGCGTAGGAATATGAAAGAACAAAGGTATAGATTTATCGCTTGAGCCTGAAAGAGCAAGCTCTTCAGCCCAATCAGAAATCTGAATATCGGATTCATATAAAAAGCGCATCAATTCTGGTATATCTCGGATTTTAATCCAGTGTGGAGAACGGGTGTCCATTATTAGAGAATCAAGGCTTAGAATGTCCTTCAGAATTAGCGTTAATATCTGATTAGGACTTACAGGACCGAGAGTTTTTCCTTTGTCTGTATAAAAATAACGAGCCATATTCAATGGAAGGGCAGCAGAATATTCTACTGCCCTTAACTATTACCTCAGAAACGAGATATATATTCCAGAAGATCAGCTACTCTGCAAGAATAACCCCATTCATTATCATACCAGCTAAATACTTTGATTAGTTTTCCTTTCGCAAAGGTAGAAGCGGCATCAAAGATGGAAGAACTGCTATTGCCTAATATATCAGTGGAGACGATAGGATCCTCAGAATACTGTAGATAACCCTTTAAATAGGTTTCCGAAGCTTCTCTCATTGCTGCATTTATCTCTTCCTTTGCTACTTCTCTTTCCAGATTAGCACTGAGATCAACTAAAGAACCATCTGGCACAGGAACGCGAATAGCTATGCCATCAAGTTTTCCAGCTAGTTCAGGTATAACTAGTCCTATTGCTTTTGCTGCACCGGTAGAGGTCGGAATCATATTTAGAGAAGCAGCACGTGCACGGCGCAGATCTTTATGAGCAAGGTCCAGAATACGTTGATCGTTAGTAAAAGCGTGCACAGTAGTCATCAAACCATTAACGATACCAAAGTTATCTTGCAGGACTTTAGCTACAGGAGCAAGGCAGTTTGTGGTGCAGGAAGCATTAGAAATTATCTTGTGTTCAGGCATTAAATCAGTGTGATTAACTCCCATAACAACGGTAGCATCAACCGTATCTTTTGCTGGAGCAGTTAAAATTACTTTGGAAGCTCCTGCAGTTAAATGTTTAGCAGCACTTTCTCTGGTATTGAAAACACCTGTGGATTCTACCACATATTCTACTCTCAGATCAGTCCAGGGTAGATTTTGGGGATCTTTTTCAGCAAAGACCCTCACATTTTTACCATTTACGATAATACTATCATCGGTATGATTGATATCAGCTTCAAAAATCTTATGCACACTATCGTATTTTAAAAGATAGGCAAGTGTATTTGCATCAGTAAGATCATTTATTGCTACGATATCAAAATCAGGATGATATTTTACAATTGCGCGGAATACTAAACGTCCGATACGTCCGAATCCATTGATAGCTACTTTTTTCATATTAAATCCTTTTATTATAATAGAATACTATTATTTGCACTTCCTGACATCAGGCAGAAACTCTGGACCGTATTTTGCATCCTCTGTTCAGCCTTAATAATCCATTTGCGTGGATCAAATCTATTTTTATCTGGCATATAGACATCGGGAGAGAGATCGGGAGGACAGACTATAGCATCTTTTTCCTTTTCCCAATAGGCTTGAACTGCTGCTGCAATATCCATCTGATAATGAGTGTCCTTATTAAGTTTTACTACTCCATTAGCTATAGCTGTTTGTTGCTGTTCATCAGTTAAACCGGAAGCACCATGTAAAACCAGACCTCTTTCAACTCCATTAGCAATAAGCAAGTCATCTATTTCCTTAATCAAATCCAGACGCAGAACTAGATTTTCACCTTTAGTCACGCCATGATTGGTACCAATGGAAGCGGCAAAGAGGTCAACATTGGTCTTTTTAACAAATTCCAGAGCTTCCTCGGGTTTTGTGTAAAGTTCTATATCAGAGACTATCTCATCTTCCGAACCTTTAATGTAGCCAATCTCTCCTTCAACTATGATTCCATAACGATGAGCAATATCTACTACTTCTTTAGTAATTCTGATATTTTCTTCCAAACTCTCTTTAGAGGCATCTATCATAACCGAACTGACCAGATTGTTTTCAATACAATAGACGATAAAGTCAAAATAGTTTGGGGTAGCGTGATCTATGTGCAATCCTACTCCAGAATGCGGAAATTGTTCGGTAAAAACTTTTGCCATAGCAGAGATAAAACGTGCTCCAGCACGGATATCCTGGGTTTCTCCAGCGGCATATTTACAGGCTCCAGAGCTCATTTGTAAAAGTCCATCCGATTTAACCGCATTATAGCCCTGAACTATTGCTCGCACCTGCATATCAAATACAACATTGGAAGCAATAATGCCAAAACGCTGTTTCTTTGCTTTGAGAAAAACCTCTTTCATTTGTTGTCCTGTTAAAAACATTTCAACCTCCTCTTTAATTATATTTTTTCATTTAACCTTAATTTTTACATTTAATAGAGAATGTCAAGTTAAATCCATATCAGGATTTTCTTCTATCTGTACCTGATAATCTTTCTCATCTGCCAATTCTAAAATCACTGTACTTTCCTTAATAGGAAGCTCTTCTACGCTTTTAAGCTTCTTTTGGATTTGACGACTGCGATGGCTAGCATCTTCAATGGTATTGGATGCCTCTTGCAACTTTTTCTGGGTCTTATCCAATAAATTTCCAAATTTAGCAAAATCAGTTTTTATAGCGCCTAATATCTTCCAAACTTCGCTTGAGCGTTGCTGAATGGCTAAAGTGCGAAATCCTAATTGCAGACTATTTAAGATAGCAGAAATGGTTGTAGGACCAACTGCTACTATATGATATTTCTGCAATTCTTCAAAGAGTTTGGGATCATGCAAAACCTCAGCATATAAACCTTCTATAGGAAGAAAGAGCAAGGCAAAATCTGTGGTCAAAGGCGGAGTAATATATTTGTTCTGGATATCTCTAGCACATTTCAATATTCTATCTCTAAGGGCTGCTCTGGCAGTTTCTACAGCGGCTAAATCACCTTTATCCCAAGCATCTACCAAAGTATTGTAATCGGAAAGAGGGAATTTAGCATCTATGGGTAGATATACCTTCTCATTAGTATCTTCTCTGCCAGGTAAACAAATGGCAAATTCCACTACCTCATTTGTATTTTTATCCGGTTTCCAGTTCTTTACATACTGACCCGGACTTAATATCTGTTCTAAAATAGCTTCTAGTTGATATTCTCCTTGCATTCCTCTGATTTTGACATTGGAGAGCACTTTTTTCAAGTCTCCAACTCCATTAGCTAGATTCTGCATTTCCCCTAAACCTTTGTAGACTTGTTCCAATCTATCACTAACCTGTTGGAAAGATGCACTTAAGCGTTTTTCCAGTGTATCCTGCAACTTCTCATCAACAGTTTTCCGCATTTCTTCCAATTTGTTCTCATTGCTGGTACGAATCTGTTCCATTTTCCCTTCCATTGTCGTTTTTAGGGATTCAAATTGAGTCTGTTGAGTGCCAACCAGTTCTTGAAGTCTGCGAGATAAGGATTCGGATAGTTCTCGCAAAGAGTTGCTTAATTCATTCCGGTTTTTAGCTGCATCTTCATTTATTTGCTGATTCAGTTTTGTTAGAAAAGATGATATTTCTTCCCGATTACTTCTATTTTCTTTGTTAATAGCTTCATTTTGCTGATGTAATAAAGCAATTAATTCTTTTCGTGTATCTGATTCCAAAGATAATAAATCAGTTCGCAAACGCTGTATATCATCTCTCAGATTATGTTCAAAAGATTCTATAAGTAAAGATTGGTGATTAAAGGAATCTTTTAATTTTTCCAGTCCTTGATTTTTTCGCAATAAGATAATAATCCCTACAATACTTAAGATTGCTATCAGAATACATAAAAACACAATGATATTCATTGATTATGCTCCTTTATCAAAAAAACTTTAAATGTCTTTTTCCAGAAAGATATTATTAAATAAATACCATAATATTATTCAATTCATTCGTCAAGCATAAATTGAGCGAGTAAATGGCTATCATTTTTAAACTATCATTGCGATTATTTCAAGCCAACTATTTAAAGAAAGTAATCAATAAGTAGAGAAGAAAATGATATAACTCTATAGATTTAAAATTATTATCCCGCACTTTTGTCTCTTGTCTCCTACTTAACTCTCTCTTAACACTTTAGGCAAGAAAGAGTCAAGAGAGAGTAAGGGGCTCTAAGCGGATACACTAAGCTGGAATATTTGACTTATAATATTAATTACGGATAGCAATTACCTTATAAAAGACTTTTGATAGATTACGAGTATCTAAAAAGTTGGTCCCACTTACAGTTTGTAAGAGGATATAAGTTCCGTAAGGATCTTCAGCAGTCCAGATTTGATAAGAAGTTGCATAAGGCACAGTTTGCCAAGAGAGGTTGATTCCCTCAGAGCTAGATGAGATATTGACAATTGGAGGAAGAAGGGTATATACAATTCCAGTGCCGGACACATTGATGTTAATTAAGCTTTCATCGGGGTCATTACTAGAGATGGCTACTTCACCATTATAAGCTTCTGCAGCAGTGGGAGTAAATATAAGATTAAAAACAGAAGTAACTCCAGGATAAATATTAAAGTCAATAGTATTTCTTTCTAAATTATCAGTAGCGTTTAAGGAAGGATTCATTGGAACGATACTATCCGAAGGAGTAACAGAATAACCTTGCGAAGTAGTGATAGTTCCAATGAGGTTTGCATCGCCACTGTTTTGAATAGTAAAACTCTGAACAGCAGAAGTTCCTACTTCAATATTTCCAAACTCTATATAAAGTTGAGAAACAGTTATATCTGGTGCTTGAGAAATAGGTTCAAGGTATAATTTTATATTATATCTCCGGCTAACGACCATTCCTCCAGTAAAGATATTAGTCTGGTCTTCGGTATTACTCCAGACGAAGCGATAACCATTATTCATAGGAGTATATTGGAGAGTTCCTGTGTTACTAGCTGTTTCCACCAGGCTAAAAGCGGTATCCACTAAAATATTATCTGTTCCATTCCATTCAAAGGGATTATTGAAGGTCATCATATCAAATCCACCTTCCTCAGGCATATAAGCGGGATTAGAATAAGTGGTTAAAAGACCTTCAGGGTTATGCCAGTTTGCAGCATCATTAGCGCTAGTATGTTTCATTCGTACTACAAATTGAGGTAAAGGAAGAGCTGGAGTTGTAACCACATAAAATCCTAAGGCAGTTATTCTTAAAGGACCAGTAATGCCTGCCTCATTCAATTCTGCAGCGGTATAGACAGATTGACCGTGAACACTGTTATTGCAAATATTTAAAGGACTGTTTTGTGCTCCAGTGGTAACCGAGGTTCCAGTTCCAATAATTATGGCTGAAATTATATTTGGAGTAGCAGTTACCGTGTTTGAAGGAGCTGATTCTCCGGCTGGATTGATATAAATAGTTGTAACATAATAAGAATAAGTAACACCGTTAATTAAACCAATATCCTGATAGGTAGTTTCCGTAACATCTTGTATAGCAGTGCCATTGCGATATACCCTATAAGTGCTAATTAATCTGTCTTTAGTTCGTTCCAGAGAACTAATCCTTCCTTCTGCCGGATTCCAATTTAGAGTTACAGTAGAATTTCCCGATACAGCAGTAAGATTGGTAGGAGGATACATATTTGGTGTTACAGTAATCGTAGGAGTAGGAGAGGATTCTCCATTAGAATAAATAGCCACAAGATAATAAGAATAGGCAATTCCATTAGTGACCGAAAAATCAGTATAACTTAAAGCAGTAACAGTTTCCAAAACAGTAGAATTCCTATATATTTTATAGCCAGTAGGATTACCTGAAACAGGAGCAGTCCACGAAAGATGTACCGATTGATGACTTGGAATAGCAATGAAATTTTGAGGAGGTAAAAAAGTTTGTATTTGAGGAAAGATTTTAAGGCGAAGGTTAGGAAGATTGTTTGTTGAAGTTAAATTAGTAGGAGCCGAAGAATCGCTTCTATTTTGTCTTGCACGGCTTAAGCTAGTAGTAGTATAGGTCCACATTGGATAACTAGATATCCAGGCTTGATATCCTTTAACGATTAAGATGGCAAGATTGAAAATTCCATCATAGACAAACATAGTAGATAGGTTGACCTCCATCCAGCCAGAAGTAGAATTATTAGGGAAAGCACCATTGAAGACCTGAGTGTAACCACTCGTGCTATAAGTGCCAGAACTCAAAGAGGAAGCTGTGGTATTTTTCATATATATGGTTACCGGTTCAATAGGATTGGTATCAGAACCACTTGCTTTATAATAGGCAAGGGATTTAATAGTACAGGCAGAACCTATTTCACTGGCTAAATAGATGGCTTCATGAGCAGAATAATTATAATATCTATCTAACGGATAGCTCTGAGTGCTAGTCCCGGTTCCTATGGTTACAACGATAGGTGCTCCCACTTCAACAGTTTCAGAATGTTGAGCAGTAGTAGTTCCAGCATTAGCAGTAAATATTAGGTTAATTAAGGTTCCACTACTAATGCTGGAAGCAGCACTAACAGTAAAAGACAAAGTTTCAAAAGCACCCGCAGCTAGAACGGGGAAAGTATCTGCTCCATTAATAATTGTTATTCCAGCATTATTACAGGTTAAAGTTGCAGTTCCAGGAGGGGTTGGAATCTGTCCTATATTGACGATATTGATGTTAACATTTACGGTTTCACCAGGATCGAATATTCCATTACTATTTCCACCACTATCATTGACCGTCATATTATTAAAACCGAGTTCTGGTACAACAATTTCCAACTGGAAATTGTAAGTCCAGGTTGAAGTATCAGAAGTTATATTAATAGTGAAATTAGCTTGATGATGTGCTGGACAATTAGGTGATACGAATAGAGTATAATTGGTTTGAGGATAAGCAGTTCCTTGAGCTGGAATAGTTCCATAGACAGCATTAGAGTTAATAATAGAAACATAAGTATCACTAGTATTAATCACAGCGGACACTCCAGTAGCATCAACCATACCACGATTTCCCAAGCGAATAGAGAGTTCGGCATTTTCTCCAGGTTCTAAATGATTATTAGCATTAGGATCAATCACCAATATTTGTTCCAAAACTACATATGGATAATCAGGTAAAATGGGACGAGTAGTGATAAACAGGGCTGAATTATGGGAAAGAGGTGCAGCAGCAGTTGGATAAGTGTTATTGAAAGTGTATTCCAACCCTCTAGTTTCAGTATGGTCTTCTATTCCGATAGTACAATAATTACCATGAGGATAGACATCACCGGAGCCAGTATCTACATTATTGAATTGTTGGTATTGGAGCTTAATTTGTCCATCTCCGGTAGCAGTAGGATAATAGACCGGGTCATATAAAATAGCTTCAAAGGTTTCCAGTGAGCTATTATTATAGCCGGAAATAATATGATACCATTCCACCACATAATAGTGCCAAGTAGGATTATAATAAGTGTAAACGCCACTACCTGTACCAAGAGATAAATCATCCCAGAAGACAGCGACCATAGGACTTGGACCTCCTGCATCAGGTATTCTCCAGTTACGCCAATCTGCATCCTGCGTAGCACCGAAAGCAATAAAACCGTTGGAAGAGATAGATGCTTGAGTATATTCTATACCATAGAATTTGAAGGGGAAGGGAAGATTTACAGTTGTGATGGCTACAGCTGAAGTTTGATCACCTTCATCAGAAGAATATTCGGGATCATAGAGTGGAAGAAGAGTTCCATTGCCACCTTCTGCAGGAGCAATACCAATCCAGTTATAAGTTGGACATTGGTCATAGGCTGTATCACCCTGATCAAAAATAAAATAGCCATAGGCATCTTGACCCAATGGATCGTGTATAGTTGTCTGTCCTATAGTGATAGTAAAATAGATAGTTTCTTTGTAACCTGCAGAGTTATAGAGATAAAGTTCCAGAGGTATTACCATACCATCTATACAGGTACTGCGAGCAAAAACAGTAAAAGTGTTAGAATTATTAGCAACAGCTGAACCAACAGGGATGGGTCCATAAGTCCCCAGAGAGTCAGTTACAACAAAGTAAATATCATGAGAACGAAGTTTTGCTTCTATACCAGTTAAAGCAAGTGAACCAGCATTCGTTAGATTGATAGACATAGGTAAATTATCACCTGGATAAATACAGTTGTTGGGAGCACCTATAAAAGTATAAGAGGTTATATTTAAATTACCATTATGCACAGTAAAGGGGATAAATACTTCCCAGCTACCTGCCGTTGTTTCAGCAACGAATTTTAAGGAAAATTGATGTTGATCAGGACAATCTGGTGCAATTTGGATTGTGATAGGTTCTATATTGGCACCGATAGCTTGAGGATTGATGGTATTATATTCTATTCTATCCGCATTGATTAAGGTAATATAGGGATCAGAACAATGGGCATTGCCAGCAGGATTCAAAACTTGAGTAGATGTATTTTTTAGAAACACAAACAAATCAATAGATTCTCCAGCATCTACAAGACCATTTCCATTGCCCCACATATTGTCATCAATTTCTATACCATCATAAACAATCCCACCACTGTTATCAATGTTAATCGTAGAAATTAGCGGTTTGAAATCAGCTTTGTTAATAGTTAAAGTTAAAGAACCAGAAAGATTGGGAGCAAATTCTAGATAGGCTATACCTTGGGCATTTGTATAAGCTAAAGCTTGTTGTCCATTTGTATTGCTTAATACAACAGATGCTCCAGCAACAGTTTGATTTGAATCATTAAAAACCGTTATTTCTAAAGTAGAGGAACCAGCAGGAATGGAGCTAGGAGCATTAGAAATAAAAGTTGAAGGAATACCAACATATACTGAGGCAGTAGGGTCTCCAATCAAGTTGCAATAGCTAGCGAAATTATAAGCTTGTGTGGAATTGCTAACACCGTAGACAGCATATAGATAAAGTTTAGCATAGAGCATTGCTTCGCCCATATTTCGCATACCTAGAGGATAAATTCCATGAAAGATTCCTATATCAAGACAATTATTCATAGGTGTATGAGTTGATGAAGTTGCCATTCCGATAGAGGTTATAGCCCCTCCTAAAGTTGCTGCACTACCATAACGAACCACGGCTTCTGTAGTGCTTGTACTGTTATGGAAAGAACCGGTACTACAGGTAAGGAACACACTATGAAATAGCTTATAACCGTTATTTAGTTGATTGATGGTACTAGGCCATCCACTCATATTGATATAGCCGCGAAAGTTATAAAATACTACTCCTTGATTTATAGCACTATTGATAGTGGTGGAAGAAGGAGAAGTTCCATAAACTTCAGTGTAAGTATAGGAAGGATTAACCATCAGGGAATGATCATGGATATATCTATTGGTATAAATAGTAGAAATGCCAGAAGATCCTGAATCCCCAACGAGTAGCATTCTATTGAGCCAGGAAGCGGTGCTAATATTTATATCTCGTTCCAGAGAATAGACCTTTGCCATATAATTAACCATATCTGCCGAATTTGCAACGGATATTCTTCCTATTGCTGCATCGCCAAGATTATCATTTCCGGCTAACCAGGTGTAAAAATAATCAATATAACTATTGTAACTCGGGACGGCTATATTGCCAGAAGCATCTCCAATTAAGACGATATAATCTGGACGCGATGAAGGATTATTATATTGGCTCTGGATGTAATTTTTTATAGAAGTAGTGCTAGTTCCAGTAGTTGCCGTACTAACGGCATTAACCAGATATCCCTTTTGCTTTTTCCAGTTCACATAGTTATTGACTTGAGTTTGATATGTAGTATCGGAATAATTTCCATATATAACCAACATTCTTGGACGAGTATAAGTTATTTCATCACGAGTAATAAACTGTTCATAATTCAAAATCAAAGCGGGATAGATATTAGCAAAGGCAGGAGATAAGTTCAATGGTGGGTTCATTTCGTTGATAGATGGTTGATTATCAAAATTTAATTGAATATCCATAGATTCCAGGATAGATAATGTTTGTTTGTCCTGATCATACTGAAAGGGATAGATATTAAGTGAAATTACTCGGAAATCACGCATTATCTGAGGTTCTGAAATAACTACAGAAGTTGCAGGATATAATTCTTCATTATATCTTCCGTTTGCTTTCTCAGAACTAAGTAAATAGTCAAAATCAAGTTTAATTTGATTCTGAATATTTTGCTGAGTTGCATTTATCTGAATATTTACCCCTCCCTGGTAAGGAATGGCAATCATAGTACTAAATACAGGAAGAGTTTCTGTCTCTTCAAGAAATAGGTAGGGAACATCATCTATTTTAACATTAGAAAGGTTATTAGTTTCACCTCTTTCCATAGACCATTCCGGTAATTCAAAGTGGATTTGAATAGAGCTACCTGACGAGCTAACTAAATTAAACGGTGGAACAGAAGTTTCTGCGAGGAGATATAGTGGGGAAAATAGTATCAGGATAAGAGATAAATATTTATAAGTTTTTCTTTTCATTTATTGTTTCCTTTAATAAAAAGCGGCATAAGTTTCATATAAATAAATGCAAATTCTGGTCCAAAAATAAATTTATTTAATGGATCTCAGGTTATTTTCAGTAAAATATTTTATTTCCTATTACTGAAAAAAATTGATTGTTTTTCCTATTTGTTGGAATAAGCTTTTAATAAGAAAAGGAGTAAAAAGATACAGTGAAACAACAGGTAAATTTGGGAATAAACGGAATGCATTGTGCAGCCTGCAGTGCAAGAATAGAAAAAGTTCTGTCCAGTTTAAAAGGAGTCAGTTCTGCAAGTGTTAATCTTGTTCTAGAAGAAGCAGCCATTGAATTTGATGATAGAAACCTCAAAATAGAGGATATAGTCAAAGCAATAGAATCTCTTGGTTATACGGTTAGAGAAAGCGTTGTGCTTACAGAAGATGAGCAAATGCAAAAAGTGCAAACAGCCAAGAAAAATATGTTACAGATGTGGATAATAGCCATCATTGTAATGGTAATAATGTTACTGATGATGGTTCCTTCCAGGATGCCACCCTGGCATAATTTAGGGAACTGGCTAATATTTTCTTTAACAGTTTTAGGGATGTTTTTCCCTGCTCGTAGAGTCTATATTTCTGCTTTTAAGGCATTAAGCACTGGCATTACTAATATGGATGTATTGATAGCTCTAGGCACTATAGCTTCATTGCTGGTAGTTCCTTTATCTTTAATAGTCAAAGGAATACGAGCAGAGGACTTTGGCGGAATAGCAGCTATGATTCTAGCATTTCATCTGACTGGAAGATACCTGGAAACAAAAGCACGAGGTCAAGCTTCTTCAGCGATCAGAAAACTTATCAATCTTGGTGCTAAAACAGCTATAGTTCTAGTAGATGGAGAAGAAAAAGAGATTCCGGTACATAAACTTAATACAGATGACATCTTCTTAGTAAAAGCAGGGGCAAAAGTTCCTGCGGATGGAATTATTGTTGAGGGTAGTGCCAATCTTGATGAATCTATTGCTACTGGAGAATCTTTACCTGTATATCGTCAAACTGGAGATAGAGTGCTAGGTGCAACTTTGAATCTGGATGGTTTTATTAAAGTGCGGGCAGAAAAAATAGGTAAAGACAGTTTTCTGGCTCAGATAATAAAAATGGTGGAAGATGCTCAAAATTCCAAAGTACCGATTCAACTTTTAGCAGATAAGATAACATCTATATTTGTTCCTGTAGTTATAACCTTATCAGTTTTGACCTTTTTTGCCTGGCTTCTTTTTCCTTCTTTTATAAGCAATATCAGCGAGACATTGCGAGGAATTATTCCATTAAGTTCAGCAAATTACGGTTTATCAGCTGCATTGATGGCAGCAATTGCTACATTGGTAATTGCCTGTCCTTGTGCTCTTGGATTGGCTACTCCTACTGCTTTAATGGTGGGAAGTGGTTTAGGTGCTGAAAAAGGAATTCTTATTAGAAATGGAGAGGCTCTACAAAGGATGAAAGATGTAAAAGCGATGGTTTTTGATAAAACTGGCACTATTACCTACGGTAGATTAAGGCTAGTAAAAATAGTAAACTATAAGCTTTCAGAACGAGAGATATTACAGATCGCTTTCAGTCTTGAGCAAGGTAGTGAACATCCTTTGGCTAAAGCTATTATTTCGGAAGCATTAGCTAATAACCTAGAAGCATTGCCCATTGAAGAATTTGTTAACTATAGTGGGAAAGGAATCTCTGCAAAAGTAGAAGGTCAGATTCTTTATTTGGGAAATCTTACTCTTCTAAGAGAAAAAGGTATAAAAGAAAATGAGGACAGCCTTAAAGATACTCAATATCCTTATGCTTCCAGCGTATTTCTAATGGATGAAAAACAAATTCTAGGCATTCTGTATTTTGCTGATACTATTCGTCCGGAAGCATCAAATGTGGTAAAAACACTTCAAGGAATGGGAATTGATAGTATCTTATTAAGTGGAGATAATCAAGAAGCTACTTCTGCAATTGCAGCAGAGTGTGGTATTAATAAATTTATATCAGATGCACTTCCTGGAGATAAGGCTCATATCATTAAAGAATTGCAAGAAGAATATGGTGCTATAGCAATGGTAGGGGATGGCATTAATGATGCTCCAGCACTTAAACAAGCAGATATAGGCATAGCTCTTGGTCAGGGAGCAGATATAGCCATTGAAGCAGCAGATATTGTTATTGTTCCCAATAAAATAGAGCTCATTCCCAAGGCTATAAAGCTTTCACTCGTTACCTTCCAGAAGATTAAACAGAATCTCTTTTGGGCTTTCTTTTACAATGTTATAGCCATCCCCTTAGCTATTTTTGGTGCATTACATCCCATTATCGCTGAAATAGCTATGGCTATCAGCTCGGTGACAGTGGTCAGTAATTCCAATCTATTGCGTCGTGAATTACGCCATCTCTAAGACTTTTAATAAGTGAGTTCAGGGCGTGGTCTCATCTATATAATTTACAAGACGAGATAGACAGTTAGTATAGGAACCAAGCTCATTATCATACCAGCCAAAGATTTTAGCGTGAGTCACAGGCATATAAAATGATTTTTCTTTATTAGCTCCTAGCTCCTCAAGGGTTTTTGGCGGGACAGCAATAAAACTGGTACGAGTGTGAGTCTCGTTTGCTTCTATTACTACTGCAGCCATATTGCCAATCATATCGGCTGATACATTTTGTCGTTCAGTATAGGTCAATAAACCGTTTTGTGGACCTTCTGCCGCTTGTTTATAGATGCCATTTATTAGTTTTCTTGTAATATTTGGTTGTCCCAATTCATTTAGTTCCGTATGGAAGGTCACATTAAGGTTAATAAGAGAAACGGTATTTATGGGAATTCGCACGGAATCAGCCATAAAACCTATATTTTTAATTTCTGGCATAACCAGTTCCAAAGCTTTAGTAACGCCAGTAGTAGATAGAATAATATTGTTAAGAACGCTGCGAGTTTTACGCAGGTCAGAAGCTCCTGCTTTAGGTACAGAATCCAGAATGCTCTGAGAATTTGTGGCAGCATGAATAGTGCTCATAGATGCAGTCATTATATTAGCAGTCTCTTTATGTTCCAATAGGGGTTTAATCATATGAGCCAGACCGGTGGTAGTGCAGCTTGCAGCTGAAATTATATGATGTTTTTGAGGGTCATAATTGAGGTGATTTATACCATAAATCATCGTTATGCTATCTGGATTATTTTCCATAACTGCGGCTTTACTTTTGAAAGGAGCAGAACAGATAACTTTGAGAGCACCTGCTGCTAAATGTCCTCTTAAACAGGGTACTCCTTGTTCTGGTATGATATTGGGGTCTAAAAAATTACCGGTGCAATCAACTACTATCCGCACACCTTCTTCTAACCAGTTAATATCCTTAGGGTCACGAGCGGTACGAAGTACGGTTATAGGCATTCCTTCAATC
The DNA here is from genome assembly GCA_002376725.1 of Cloacimonetes bacterium UBA3541. Classification (GTDB taxonomy): domain Bacteria; phylum Cloacimonadota; class Cloacimonadia; order Cloacimonadales; family Cloacimonadaceae; genus Syntrophosphaera. The sequence continues at coordinate 60,991 of DFOM01000016.1, forward strand.
TCCAAGATAGGCTTTTGTGGGTCTATAACCTTAATTTCTGCCTTAGGTCCAACTATACCGTGTAAGAATTTGTGAATACTTCCATAAGTAGAATCCATTTCCATTGCTTGAATCAGGTCATCCAGACTTTTTCCTACTTCTCTGCCAAAGTTAATGACTATACCATCAAAATGACGAAGATGTACCTGGTTCCAGAGCAGCAGTTTGCCTATTCTGCCCAATCCATTGATTCCGAGTAGTCTTTTACCTTTCAGTTGGGTGTTCATTGTTTTCTCCTTATCTATATTTTTTATAAGTAAGTATATTAACCTGGTATGGTTTCAACTGGATAATGTCCTAAATATATAGAACCACTGGATGCATCAATAGCTATCTTGTCTCCAGAATGTAGTATGTATTCGCCGATGCGACAGATATTTTCTTCTTCTATAACTTTTAGTTGAGGACAGTTAACTATACCTATAATTCCTAAACGGACGGCTGTTACCGCAGCATGAGAAGTGACACCACCACGGGAAGTTAACAGACCCTGACAATCAAACAGAAGTTCCATATCCTCAGGTACGGTGTCTGGTTTGACTAGGATTAAAGGCATATTTTTATCTTTGAGTTCATCTATATCTTTACGAGAGATGACAATTATTCCATTCAGTGCTCCTTTTCCAACTCCAATTCCATTGCCTAAAAGTTTCAGTTCACGTTTTGGTACATTGAACACCGTATATTGTTTAACCTTAGTTATCAGTTGATTCCGAGTTTGCAGAATATATAATTGTTCTTTACGAGGTCCCTCAAAAGTAAATTCCATCTCTTGATGTGGGTATCCCCGTTCTTCAATCATTAGACGAGCCAAGGAAAGTAAACGAGCATAAATTTCCGGAAAATCTTTTTCCAGTGAAACCTGCACAGGTGTCTTGGATAGTTTCCGTTGCTGTTCAGAAATAGGCAAAGTATACACCAATCCCGCTACCACATCCTCACCTTGACTGCATAAGGTAAAATCACCATTCAGAGTGATTCCTGGTTCTTTACTCCAATCTGCATAAGTGAATACTACTCCTGTTCCCGAATCAAGGCTAATATTACCTAAAATCATCTTCTGAATAAGAACGGCTGTGCCCCAATCATCTGCAATCTGAAGTTTTTGACGGTATAATCGTGCCCTATCAGTGTTCCAGGAATCTAAAACATGGTTTATAGCCTGTTTAAGCTGAAGAAATACATCTTGCTCAAAGATTACCTTATGATAAGCTAAAACCTCTTTATAGGAAGTGCACATCTGTCTCATCTGATCAGGCGTAAACTGAGTCTTAAGTTGTACCTTGTAATGACGTTTATAATTAATCATTACCGCATCAAACTCATCTCGGTCAATCCCATATGCCATTCCCCAGCTTTGCAGGAGACGGCGATAACAATCCCAAGCAGTCCATCCAAAATTAGGCATAGTGCTAAGCTTAAGAGTTATTTCATCGTTCATACCAATATTAAGGAAAGTGCACATAGCCCCTGGCAAACTCATAGGAGCGCCAGAACGAACAGATAGCAATAAAGGAGCTTCTGGATTGCCATACTCCAAGCCAGTATAATTTTCTATCCGATTGACATTAGAGCGGATTTTTTCATCCAGTTCTTTCTCCATTTCTGGATGAGCTCTAATTATATTACGAGCCCGGAAGAGTTCGGTAGTTATAACAATTCCTGCTGGTATGGGAAATTCATACTGTATCATTTTTTTCAGGAAATAAGCCTTAGCTCCTAGGAGCACTTGATTATCTAAACGACGATTATTTGTATGCAGAGGCACAAAGAGTACATCAGGGTCATAACTCATCACTACACTCAGGTCTTCTGGAGCAAATATATTCTTCATAGCGTTCAAAGATGTGATAATCTGAGTGATAAAATTGTCTATGGATTGAACCAGAAAGGAGCCGCCCAATAACTTACGGAAAAATTCTTCAGCGAACATCTGTTGGCTTGTTAGTTTTTTATACTTTCCAGTTGCTCCCTTGACGGGTAAATTGCTAAGTTCCTGTTCGTAAAAACGATAGAAGTATTCATTTATTAATTCAGTTATGCTATCTTTTATTTGTTTGAAGAGGTCAAGATATTGGTCTAAGGAAAGTCTGACTATACGTTGACTGGATTTTAACATCTCTAAAGCATTAGAAAAAGCACTGATGGAATAGCCCTCGTGAATTAATCCTAACTCATATAATTCCAGGATATGTATGATACGCTTAAGTGTCTTAGCGGTTAGATATTCCAGATTTAGCTGTTGAATATTCTTTTCTATTAATCTTTCTATCAGATTTTCCAGACGGAATATCATTCCCATAGCTTCCAATTTCGGTTCTCTATATTGGCCATACATAGAGGGTATACCGGCAGCTATATGTCTTTTATAATATATATTTTCCCAGGCTTGAGTGGGTTGAGGGTCAAGCACAATTTTATTCAATCTGCTTATATATTTAAGCATCTGATGGATGCTGCTATCATAGTCATTGCGTGCTAAACTCTGTTTCAACCGTAGCTGTTCCTTCTGGTCAAACCAGTTGTATCGGCTTAGAAACTTTGTTATATCGTAAGGATCCAGTCGGTATTTATCCAGCAGAAGATAATAAATTCGGCATAGTAGTTCTAATTTTTTAAGGGGGATATCATCATTTTTTATTGATTTAAATAAAGGAGTAATACTTTGCCAGGATTGATTGAGGAGAGTTTTAGCATCTAAATTATGGTCACTTAAAAACTTGTTCACAGCCTGATGCTGAGTTTTAGTTATATTATCAGGATGGCTAATGTAGTTATCTACATCCTCAGGCACCAAACCTTTCAGATGAGTGGGGTCAAGGTCTATCCAATAATTTAAGATCTCTTGCATAAGCTGAATCTGGGTATTATTACTTTCAGTATGCACTTGTTTGCGGACAAAATGCATCAATAAGTCCTTTCTGTAGCAAAGTTCATCAATCTCAGTGCTCAAATCTCTAATTTCTCCCTCTGCTCCTATCTCATTATAAAAGACAGGTAAAAGTCTTAAAAGATGCTTTACTTGTACATAGATAGGTTTGATATTACTATTTAGAAATGCGGATACATCTTTCTGAAATAAATCAGTATCGGAAACAAAGATTCCTTGCTGGATTATAGCTATGGTTAAAGCAGCTAATAAATCTTTACAAAATGCTGGATCAATACTAATAAGTTGAAGCCATACTCGTATATTTTTAATATGATTTTTATTAGCAATAATCTGCCAGTCTTGGTTGATTTTTATTTCTCCTGGTGGAATAAAACCAAGATCTATTATCTTTCTTATTAATCGTTTTCCCAGTTCTGGCTCTTGAGGGTCTAGCACTGCCTTACCAATGGTGAGCACACAGTCCAACACAATACTGGTATGTATATCCTTATATTCTGCTAGGTAATCAAATACAGAGTCTAATAGTGAATTTATTTCTTTAGGAGACAGGGTTTCTCTTAAATGCCCTAAAATCCGATTAAAATCCCATAAAAGATGGTCAGTAAGGCCATTCATTGGTGGAAGACTTAAAAGGTAAAAGATATAATGGATTTTTTCTGGTAAACTAGGCATTTGTGCCAATAAGTCTCTATGACGAATTGCTATATCATTGAAAGAAGGAATTTCTTTCAATTCCTCAATATTTTTAACCTTGGTTAACCTATTTAAATGTTGGTTGTAGTACCTGGTACCTATAGTTTTGGAAAGGTAACTGCGACTGAGAGTAATTAAATCAGCATATTTATCATACCATTCCTCAATAGATGCACTGGATTTCCACAATTTTAGAGAAGATTGATAGATTGATTTTAATAGCTTTAATAACCTTTCGGGATTGGATATCTTGGAGTAAAGAAGCTGAAGGGTTTTATAGCATTGTCCCGTTAACGGAATAAATAAATCAGGATAATTCTCATACCATTGTTCCAATATTTCTACACAATGTTCCAGAACTATTTGAGTAACTTGTTCCTGCCCAGCTAAAGCACTGGTGAAAGAAAGAAATTCAGTTATAGTTTTCTGTCTAGTTTCTTTTTTTTCTGCTTTCTTAAAAATAGTCTCAAAGATATCAAGGATAATTGATAAAGCTTTATCTCTTTCTGGAAGCTGAAGATAGAACCATAAATCGCCAAAAACACTTTGTCTAAGTAAAAACAGCACTTCATCCCAATTGGCATATGGATGATGATACTCTTCCAAAAATTGCTTGGTCCGCTGTTGTATACCAAAATAATTGGCGCTTTGCTTTAGCAACCACTGGCTTTCTGGCGAAAGAACAATCTCTTTTACCTGAGTTTGTGCCAGGTTTTCGGCTAAAGCCTGAGACTGTATTTTATCCACACTTATCCTCAAATATTCTTTAGGATTATTAAATTATGATTATTTTGATGTTCCCTAAAAAAGCTGAATTTCAATGCTCTTAATTCTATAAATATTATTTAGGTTTTAATGTCAAGATTCTTTTCAGTGAGCGTCAAACCAGCTATGACCATATCCGATATCTACTTTTAAAGCGACAATACGACTGTATTTTTCTGGTAATGCTTCTTCCATAGCTTTTCTAACCAGCTTCTCTGCTTCCGGTAAAAATTGTTTATGCACTTCAAAGACTAATTCATCATGAACCTGTAGTATCATCTTGATTCTGGGATTATCCTTAATCTGTTTATGTATATCAATCATAGCAATCTTGATAAGGTCAGCTGCTGTACCCTGTATAGGCATATTTACCGCCACTCTTTCTGCTTCTGCTCTTAATCCTTGGTTGCTGCTATTTATATTTTTGAGATAGAGCTTTCTGCCAAACAGGGTCTGACAAAATCCGTGTAATCTTGCTTCTGCTTTGCAGTTATTAATGAAAGCACGGATAGTCGGGAAACGATGGAAATATTCATCAATGAGCTTTTTAGCTTCTTCTTGAGAAATTCCCAGTTCCCGAGAAAGCTTTTTCTGTCCCATTCCATAAAGCAGACCAAAATTTATGATCTTAGCTTTTCTTCGTTCTTCGTCAGTAACCTCATTCAACGGTTTTCCCGAGATTAAAGCTGCAGTTTGTCGGTGGATATCTATATCTTGTTTAAAAGAATCTATCAGTACTTGATCTCCGGACATTAATGCCAGCAATCTCAATTCTATCTGAGAGTAATCTGCATCCATCAGTTCCCAATCAGGATCAGCTGCTATAAAGGCTTTACGAACAGTTTTACCTAAATCTGTCCTAACTGGTATATTTTGAAGATTGGGATTAGAAGAAGAAAGCCTACCAGTTGAAGCCACAGTCTGATTAAAAGAAGAATGTATTCTTTCGGTTTTAGGATTTATAAGCTTTGGCAATGCATTCACATAGGTGGATTCCAGTTTACTCAACATCCGGTATTGTAAAAGTTTCTCTGCAATCTCATATTTTTCTGCTAGCTCTTCCAGCACTGCACTATCAGTGGAATAACCCCTTTTAGTCTTCTTTTTTGCTGGTAATTTCTTTTCCTCAAAAAGGACTTTTGCCAGTTGCTGAGTTGAATTAATATTAAACTCATATCCCGCATAGGCATAAATCTCTTCAGTCAGTTTTTCCAGTTCTTTATTGATACTTCTGGAAATCTCCTTCAATACTTCTGTATCAATGCTTACTCCATTCTCTTCCATCTGTTGTAAAACTGGTATCAAAGGAATTTCTATATTTTCATACAACTCTTTTAAACCTGTATTTTCTAATCTCTTCATATAGATAGGATAGAGCATATAGACCACCCAGGCATCTTCTGCAGAATATTCACAAGCCTTATCTACTTCCAGCAGATCAAAGCTGGGACAGGTCTTTTTGTTTATTAAGCTGGAAAAAGTAACCATCTCATATTGAAGTTCGGTAGCAGCACAGGTATCTAGAGAATATTGATTGGTTCCAGGGTCTAAAAGATATGCCGCAATCATTGTGTCCGCAATTTTATTATTCCAGTGCCAGCCTTCCTGGTGCAAGACAATCATATCATATTTAATATTATGTCCTAGAATTAATTTCCCTTTTAAGGCTTCATTCAATTCACGCAAAGTCTTCTCTTTAGGGAGATTTTGCTGATCCTTATGTCCAAGAGGTAGGTACCAAGCCACATCAATTTCAAAACATAATGAAATACCAACTAAATCAGCTCGCATAGCATCTTCAGATGTAGTCTCCGTATCCAGACTCACCAGATTTACCTGCTTCAAGTCCTCCAGTAATTTAGCGTAATTTTCTGGTGTTACCAGTGATGCCTGAAACTTTTTTTCTTCCTGTGGTGTAGAAGCAGTATAATCTCTTTCAAAGATGTCACCTTGTACAAATGTCTTAGTTTCCGCTTGAGGAATAAAAATAGATGTTTTCTGCCCATACCTATTATCTATCAATCTCTTTAAAGTATTTATTTCATAGCGAGTTAGAAAATCTTTTGCCTTATACAAAGATTCTGGATTAAACTTTAGCGATTCTATGGGAGGAATTTCTATTGGGACATTCCTGATTATCATAGCTAGCTGCCTGGAAAGATAGGCATTTTCTCTACCTTCAATTAATTTTTTCCTTAACTTTTCTGGTATTTCATCCAGATGAGCATAAATTTCATCCAGATCGGAGTATTGTTTAAGCAACTTAACAGCAGTAACTTCTCCTATGCCTCTAACACCAGGTATATTATCGCTGGGATCTCCAGCTAATGCGAGAAAATCTACAAATTGTTCCGGTGTAATGCCATATTTCTTATAAATGGCTTCTTTATCCAGGGTAATATTTTTCATCGGGTTATAGATAACTGCTCTATCATCAACCAATTGTGCATAATCTTTATCAACGGTAACAAACACTATATCATAATCAGATTTAAAATGTTCGGCTAAAGTTGCTAAAGCATCATCTGCTTCGTAGCCATCTAGAGATATTTCTTTTAGACCGATTATCTGAAAAAACTGCTGTACTGGTTCAACCTGTGCCAGAAGGGCATCTGGCATTGGAGGTCTATTAGCTTTATAAGCCTCACTGAGCTCATGTCTAAAAGTGGGAGCTTTACGGTCAAAGCTTATCAATAAATTCTCTGCCTTTTTAGAATCCAATAAATGCAAGAAGGAATTGACCACACCATATATAGCACTGGTATTTTCGCCTCTACTATTTATTAATGGATTATTAACAAAAGCGTAATAAGAGCGATACAAAAGAGCTGTACCATCAATCAAGTAAAGTTTATTGCGCATTATCTTTACTCCTTTATCATATATCAAAGCTAATTCTCTTTTTCATATTCTGTTATTCTGATTAAACTGTCAATAATAAATCACTTATCTTCAGAGCTATCAATATGAAAAAGACAGATTTGCAGCTTAATCTTGACAAAATATACAATTATAAATACTTATTAAATTTGAAATTTAAGATTATCCAAGGAGAAACAATGGCTCTGGTCTTAAAAACCACTAAATTCGTAGAATCTCAGATTGATACATTTCTGGATATAATTAGTGATTCTGCTTTAATTTTCCGTTTTGCAATGGATGACTATCTGCAGGAAAGAATATCACAATTTGAAGAAAGGTTGAATTTGATTAGAGAGAATGAAAAGAAAGTAGATGACCTCCGGATAGCAGTGGAACGCTATCTTTATGAACGAACTCTAATTCCAGAAAATCGGGGTGATGTTCTGGCTATTCTAGAAAATACCGATGAAGTAATGGACCATATGAAGGACTCATTGATGCAGTTTTCTATTGAAAATCCAGAAATTCCATCTGTATTGGATGACCTCTGGATGCAAACTACCACTGCTTCTACTGCAGCAGTAGAACAACTGGTCTTTGCTGTTCGTTCCTTCTTCCGTGACCTCAGTCAGGTCAATAACTTCATTCATAAGGTCTATTTCTTCGAACGAGAAGCTGACCAATTGGGAGAAAAGCTTCGTCGTCAAATATTTTCTCTGGATATAGACCTTGCCCTCAAAAGTCAGCTAAGGTGGTTTGCTATTCATATTGAACAGATTTCTGATTATGCTCAAGCTGTCTGTGATAGACTTGCTATCTATACTATAAAAAGACAATTATAGTATTTAAGCTAAAATGGTCTATTTCTTTCTTCTAAGCGGTTTATTCATCGGTTGGTCAATGGGAGCAAATGATACCGGCAATATTTTTGGTGCTGCCGTTTCCACTCGTATGATTAAATTCCGCAAGGCTGCGCTAATTGCTTCTATATTCTATACATTAGGAGCTTTTCTGGAGGGTAGCGGTCCTTCAAGTACCCTTGGTCGTTTAGGCACGGTTGATGCTATCGGAGGTGCTTTTACGGTTGCCCTGGCTGCCGCTTTAGCTATAGTGGCAATTGTTCGTTTAGGAATTCCGGTTTCAGTATCCCAGACTATTGTGGGAGCAATAATTGGTTGGAACCACTTTTCGGGACGTATAACTGATTTTGATTCTCTGATTACTATTGCTAGTAGCTGGATTATTGCCTTTATTGTTTCTGCTGCGGTGGCTGCATTATTCTTTTATCCGATGCGTTGGTGGATAAATCGCTCTCGCCTTCATCTTCTGGAACAAGATTTAATTATCCGTTATGCCTTAGTTATTTTTGGAGCTATTGCTGCTTATTTTTTAGGTGCAAATACCATAGCTAATGCTATAGGTGTCTTTGTGCCAGTTACTCCCTTCAAAGATCTAACCATTGGTTCTGTGTTTTCACTTACTGGTGTTCAACAATTATATCTGATTGGCGCTCTATCTGTGGTTCTAGGCATCTACACCTATTCACAAAAAGTAATGGGAACAGTCGGACACGAAATATATAAACTTTCACCAGCTACTGCATTAGTAGCTCTTTTAGCGGAAACTTTTGTCCTGTTTCTATTTTCTTCTCGGGGATTACAAAATTTTCTCCTTTCTATCGGTTTACCTGCTATTCCTTTAGTTCCTATATCCTCTACTCAAGCTATGGTAGGTGCTGTACTGGGTATAGGTCTAGCTAAGGGAGGGAAAAATATTAAATACAATGTACTCGGAAAGGTAACATTGGCTTGGATTGTGGCACCTTTGATGGCTTTTTTTCTCGCCTTTATTGCCCTATTTATTAGTCAGAATGTGTTTGAGCTTCAGGTACGTCTCCCTATTACATATACAGTTGATAAAGCTGCCGTTAAAGAAATAGAAAAACAGGGTATTGATACGAAAAATCTCTCGTTTGTCAATTTACGCACCTTCAATTCTGAAAGAGGACTCTATAAAGAACTTGTTCAGGATGATTTTTATACTCACGAAGAAGCTAAAACTATCATCCAGATATGTGAAAATTATCCACTACAAGTCAATCTGGAACTGCTTAATAAAGGAGGTCTCAATCGTCGTTTCACGGCTGAACAACTTGAAGCTCTATCAAAATTGGATGGAATGAAATTCAAACGGAAATGGAACTTAATTCAAGCACTATCTGAATATCCTGCCTGGAAATTGATTGAGCCACCACAATCTGAAGCAGATAAAAAACATAACGAAGATTTAAAATCGGATTTTGATATTCTATATAAAGTCTTCTATCTTCCACCTAATAATAAAATCTAAAGAAAATTAGCTGTAATGAATTTTTTTCAGGGACAGAATCTCACCTTTATTTTGTGTTTCCTTATCGGCTTTATCTTGAAGAAGCTGAAACTGTTGCATAAAGATGATGCACATATCCTTCTTCGCTTTGTGCTGAATGTCTGTATCCCACCTCTAATGATTCTTGCTATTTACCGTGCTACTTTAGCTCTGGATTTACTTTTAGTAGCCTTATGCGCAATGCTGGTGATGGTTATTATCTATTTTATCTCTTCTGCTATAGGAAAAAAGCTGAAGATGGAACCTCAAACATTCGGAAGTTTCCTTGTAGCAACTATGATAATGAACACAGCTTTCGCCCTACCTTATTTTAAAGTTATTGGCAGTGAAGAACTGGCTCGTGCTTCCCTTTTTGATATTGGAAACACCATAATGATTTTTACTTTTGCCTATTATCAAGCAATCAAATATGGAAGTTCTGCTAACAAAGAAAAAATCCAGCTAAAAAAGTTTCTGACCCTTCCTCCTTTGTATGCTATAATTTTTGCGTTTCTGATTAAAATCTTGCAGGTACAACTTTCTAATACAGTAATCTCTTTTCTGGAACTTTTAGGAAATCCTACAGGAATTCTGATGATGGTTGCTCTCGGATTAGCCTGTGAGCCAAAGTCCCAGTATATCGGTAAAGCTCTTATTGCTGTCATACTAAGAATGGGTGCGGGTTTGATTATTGGCTATCTACTGACACTGATCTTCAGATTACAAGGAACAGCTAAAATAGTAGTCATTGTCTGTTCTTCACTTCCCGCTGGTTTTAATACCCTTATCTTGGCTGATAGAGAAAATATGGACCGTGATTTCGCTGCTACCGTGGTATCAATTTCTACCTTTATTGCTCTTTTTACTATACCGTTACTCATAAATTTCTTCTATTAACCTAAATAATATATAAAAGAAGGGAATAGGAGAATCCTCTATCAATAAAACCATCCGGTAGTTAAAACCTTAACGAATAAGTTTTCTAACTTTTTTCTTGAAAAAATGAGTTTCTGTGAAGCACAGTAAATAAAAAAATCTACTATCTCTCTTTATTTCACGAGAACACCTATCTCAAATTTAATTTTTTTTATAATTTCCTTTTTAGAGAGAAAAACATTCATTGTTCCGAGAGCTCAACATCTTATTGTCCAATGCATTATATTATTTTAGCAGTTAAATCCTGAGACTGCTAATTTTTTATTTGCTTTTTTGGGAACTTCCATTATATTTATAATAGACAATAAAAAACTAGGAGGTATAAAATGAAACTAGTACCATCTCGTAGAACTTCTGAAGTTGGTCCTATGAGCACGATGTTAAATATGTTTGATGAATTCTTCAATCGTGCTTTTGAGGAAGAGTTTGAGGAAGATAATTTCCGGGCTATGCCAATGGATATCATTGAAAGAGATAAAGAATTTGA
>DFOM01000017.1 GCA_002376725.1 Cloacimonetes bacterium UBA3541
CCAGCTTATGTCCGAAATTGGACATAAGCTACTCTTATGTTGGATGTAATCTTGATATCTACTTTAAATCAAAGGAGATTAGAATTTTAAAAATCAGCACAGAGAAATAAATCTTGATATCGCATTATGATGTAAATACTTTACAAAAAGTGATGAAATTACAGATTGTAAAAACAATGTAAAATATAACCGATGTTTGAGGGTCAAAATTGTCTTGACAAATAAACAAGTTATAAGGGTTTTAGTCAAAATAGAGGTATAATATAATAATAACATTTGAATTAAGATACAGCTCTCAGAAAGCAAAGAGACCGAAAATATGCCAATAAAGAAATTCATAATTCTGTTTATAATCCTGATTCCTGCTCTTTTAGGTGCAGAAATATTGGTACCGATGGATTTTACTCAGAGTAATCATCTCAAGGCTTATGGTGTTGCTTTTGAAGCTTTAAAAGAGCAGTATACGGTCAAATGGCTGCTCAATTATAGAGGTGGAAGTTTTCTTATGCCAGAATCGGAATTTCTTGCTGCTCTTTGTAATATTCGTGGAGTTCGGTTTGAACTGGTTTCTGCAGCGCAGGTTGCTTCTATTATGCAGGAAATTCAGGAATCTAATATGGAAGTAGTAGTTCTGGAAAAAGAGCCTAAGGTTGCCGTATACATACCTCCTAATGCTTTGCCCTGGGATGATGCTGTCACTCTTGCTCTGGATTACGCGGAAATTGATTATGACCGTGTTTGGGATGATGAAGTTTTAGCAGGGAAACTTTCCGAATATGATTGGTTACATCTTCATCATGAAGATTTCACCGGTCAATATGGAAAATTTTATGGTGCCTATAGAAACACTGCCTGGTATCAAAATGATGTACGAGTGAATGAAGCTATGGCAGCAAAACATAATTATGGAAAAGTGTGGCAATTAAAGCATGCGGTAGCAGAAAAGATACGCGAGTTTGTTCTAAACGGAGGTTTTATTTTTGCTATGTGTGCTGCAACCGACACTTTTGATATAGCTTTAGCTGCTCAAAATGTAGATATCGTTGATGCTCTAATTGATGGAGATGGAATTGACCCTCAATATCAAGATAAGTTGGATTATAGTCGTTGCTTTGCTTTTGAGAATTTTAAACTGAAAACCAATCCTTATGAATATGAATTTTCTGATATTGATGCCAGTGATTATTCTCGCCTGAGAGGTCCGGAAGCAGATTATTTTCAACTTTTTGATTTTTCTGCCAAGTATGACCCAGTTCCTACGATGCTCACTCAATGCCATACTAATATCATTCCTGGTTTCTTAGGTCAGACCACTTCTTTTTTCAAAGATAAGGTAAAAAAGAGTGTTATTATTCTGGCTGAAGTTCCGGGACAGAATGAAGTTAAATATATTCATGGCAATATCGGTAAAGGAACCTTCACTTTTTATGGAGGTCACGATCCTGAGGATTATGAACATAAGGTAGGAGACCCTCCCACTATTTTAGATTTATATAAAAATTCACCTGGTTACAGATTAATATTGAATAATATCCTTTTCCCGGCAGCAGAAAAAAAACAATTAAAGACATAAATTATGAAAAGATTCTATCCTAATTTCCACAAAACTCAAGTAAAAGTTGGACTTTTTACTATTATCTGCTTAGCTATCCTAATTTTTGGATATTTATGGTTAAGTAGTAAAATTACGAATAGGTCTCAACAACACTTAAAAGTTTGTTTTGAAGATGTTATGGGATTGGAATTGGGTGACCCTGTATACTATAGAGGAATGGAAGTTGGAAGGGTAAAATATATAGAATTAAGGGCTGATTACATACTGGTAACGGCAAATATAGATAAAGATATCAAGTTAAAAGAAGGAACTAGATTCCAGATTTCTGATACCAGCGTTATGGGAGGAACAGCTTTAAACATTATTCCTGGAAATGGAACAACCAATCTAAACCTTCATCATATTCTGAAAGGAGAAAAACCTCTTGGTATTATGAATGCTTTTGGTGAAGCCAGCGTTGCTCTCGCTAAAGTTAATGAAACCTTAGTTGAACTGGAAGGCGGTAAAACTATCATAGATAAAACTACTACTCTTCTGGATGATGTTGATTCAGCTGCCCGCTCTGCAGATATAATGATAAATGAAACCAGAACAAATTTAAATGATACTCTAGGAAAAATAGATCAACTGAGCAGAAAATTGCAAAATATTCTGGATAACAATGCAGCTAATCTAGATTCCACTTTAACTATCGCTCCTGCAGCTATTGCCAATATAAATAATACTCTGGATAGTCTTAAAGTGCTTTCCACACAATTACATAGTACTCTGGATGATTTGAATCAGGGTAAGGGCTCCGCGGGTAAATTTCTTAAAGATGAAACTCTTTATAAAAGATTGTTAGATACCACTACCAGTCTGGATTCCCTTTTCCAGGATATCCGTTCTAATCCAAAGAAATACATCAATATAAAGATATTTTAAGGTAAAAGAGATTGAAGCATAAACATCTTCTCACATTAGTCCTTTTAATTTTGGTTAGTCTACTTCAAGGATATTATTTTGGTCAGAACAAAGTTAATACCAAAATTGAGGAATGGTCTACTATTCAGACTATGCATTTTGATATCTATTTTCCTCAAGGAGAAGATGAATTTGGCAAACTTGCGGCTTTAATGGCAGAAGAGACCTATTATAATTTAAAAGAACAACTAAAATTTCCGATTTCATCTCGTATTCCTATCATTTTCTATCTTAGTAAGTCAGCTTTTCAAAACACTAATATCATATATCCTCTTCTTACCGAAGAAGTGAGTGGCTTCACTGAAAGTTTACACAATCGTGTGGTTATACCTTTTGACGGAAGTTATGCCAATTTAGAAGAACTTTTGATTCATGAACTCACTCATGCCTATTTAAATGCGCTGGAAAGAGCCAAAGAAGAATCCCTTGCCTCACTTTATTCTTCCTATATTCCTTTCTGGTTTTCCGAAGGTTTACCGGAATACTTTTCAACTCTTGGTAAAAAAGATTACAATAATATGTTCCTCCTGGATATGGTCATAAATGACCAGTTACCCTACATTGAAAATACTGGTGGTTATTATGCTTACCGTCTAGGAGAAAGTTTTCTTACTTTTATAGCCGAGACTTATGGACCCGATAAATTGATGGAATATTTTTTTGCTTTACGTTCTTCCAGTGGTATAGATTATACCACAAAAAAGGTCTTTGGCTTGGAATTTAAAGAGTTGGAATCTCGCTGGCGTTTTCAGCTGAAACGAAAATTTTTACCCTTAATAGAAACTTATGAGTTGCCCTCTATAACTTTGGAACAACGCACTGATAGTAAAAGAGATGGTTCCTATTTTAATTTGATGCCTCGTTTTTCTCCTCGGGGAGATAAATATGTCTATTTCAGCTCTGCTGGAGCTCGTTTCAGTGTTTGGATGGGAGGTTTGCACGGATTAAGCGCTCCGGAAAGGATTATTAAAGGAGAAGTCTCTGGCAAGATGGAAGAATTTTATTACTTCCGTTCCAGTTTAAGCTGGTTTCCGGATAATACCTGTATAGCATTTTCGGCTAAAACCAGTGATGGTGATTTCATCTATATCGTGAATACCGATAAAAAGAAAATCGTTCAGACCATCAAACTTAAGGCTTTTGATGCTATCTATGAACTGGATGTAGCTCCCGATGGTAAAAGCATTGTTTTTGCAGGACAGAAGAATATGAAATGTGACCTCTACCTCTACCACCTGGAAACTAAAGAACTGAGACAGCTAACTAATGATTATTATAATGATTTGCAACCTCGTTTTGCACCTGATGGTAATAGTATTGTTTTTACCTCAGAAAGAAGTCAGAAAGAAAAAGATCCGCCTAACCGCCTGTTTTCCCATCTAAATCAAAATATCTTTCAGCTGAACTTAAACAACGGAATCTGCACTCAACTTACATTTGAAGCAAAAGACTGCAATTATCCCTTCCTTGATGCATCTGGCACAAAACTTTATTTTATAAACTCAGTTGATGGGGTTAGTAACTTATTTATGATTGACCTTGAATCTGCTCAAAAAGCAAAAGTTACTAATGTTCTGGCTGGAGTTTATTCTGCTGATTTATCTCCTGATGGTAAGAAAATTGTTCTATCCAACTATTTTCAGGGAGCCTGGGATATTTATTGTACAGAATTACAAGCTGAGACCTTGAGTTTCGTCTCCTATTATCAACCTCAGCTGATTGAACTAAAGAACGACTTTTTTGAAAAGGTTGACCTTTCCCGA
Source organism: Cloacimonetes bacterium UBA3541 (assembly GCA_002376725.1). Classification (GTDB taxonomy): domain Bacteria; phylum Cloacimonadota; class Cloacimonadia; order Cloacimonadales; family Cloacimonadaceae; genus Syntrophosphaera. The sequence goes on from DFOM01000017.1 coordinate 4,282, forward strand.
CTTAATTACTATGGTAAAAGATCACTGGGTCATCCCATTCAACAAGACACTTTATCAGAAATAGTTCCCCAAAATGGAGAGCCAGGATTAGCTGCACCAACCGAATATAATCCTTCTGATTCTCTCAGATTTTATAAGGATTTCAGCTATGATGACAAACCAACTACGATAGAGACTATTCCAGAAATTAAACCTTATAAAACTAAATTTGCTTTAGATACACTCTGGGGAGGTCTTGCCTATTCTTCCTATGCCGGAACATTTGGCTATCTGGAATTAAATTTAAGCGATATTATGGGCAATCATGGCATAGGAATAAGCTTAAGCGCTGCTGGGAAAATTAAAGATTCCAATCTCCTGATTAGCTATCTCTATCTGAAGCAAAGAATGGATTATGGAATTGGCTTGTTTAATCTCAATGATGAAATCTACATTCAGCAGAGTATCCCAGGTCCACAAAATGACCTGTATTTACGTTATAAACTACGACAAACAGGATTATATCTCCTGTTGCGCTATCCTTTCAGTCGCTTCACTCGTGTTGAACTGGAAAATATGTTCTATCAACAAGGAGAATACTTTTCCTATTGGAACTGGAATATAGAAGACTGGACAGAAGATACAGATCTTGGACAAGATGTGGTATTTAGTCCAGCAATAAACTTGGTTCATGATAACGCATTGTATAGTTCCACTGGACCTCTTTCAGGCAAACGTTTATACTATTCTATTGGCACTTCTTTAAGAGATGGTAATATTGATTATCTAACTAATTACTTAGATTGGCGAACTTATATACTTTTCAGTAGACGCTATTCTTTGGCAATGCGTTGTATAACCGGAATAAGTGTTGGAGATTATCCACAAAGATTTGGTCTCGGTGGTTATTATGGTATTCGTGCTTATGATGGAAACCTTAGCGGTGAAAAGAAAGCAGTTTTTTGTACCGAACTAAGATTCCCCTTCTTTGAAAACATCAATATTGCCTTTCCACTTCCTCTAAATATACCTAATGTACGCGGTAGCCTCTTTGCTGAAATAGGAACTGTCTTTGATGATTTTGATAGCTTCCAGGCAACTCATGAGGGTAAACTTAAAGATTTATATCTAGGTTATGGATTTGGTCCACGGATTAATCTAGGAATTTTTATTCTCAGATTGGATATTACCTGGTTAACTGATCTATCACATACTTCTAAACCGATCTATTATATAAGTTTAAGTGAAGATTTTTAATATAAAATATATATAGGAGACTTCAATGAAAATAGACTTGTTGCGTAAACCAGCAGAATATATGGAAACGGTGATAATACTTCAGGAAGAAAATGGAGATATCAATAAGCTTGAATATGTTCCTGATTATCTCCGGAATGCTATTAGTATAGTAGCCCGGCAGGATGATTTCCATTTTAAATTTGCCAGCTTGAAAAGTTTCCCCTTTATCCGTTCCAGAAAACGCACCAATGTCATTCTATGTGGTATAGGCAATCCTAAAGAATTAGATAATGACCGTTTTCGTCAGCTTATCGCTATCTCAGTACGTGAAGCTATTAAACTAAAAGCAAAAGAAGCCTATCTTTTCGTTGGATTTGATAATCCTCTAAATGAACTACATTTTGGGCATTTGCTAGCAGAAGCTGCTTTACTTACTGAATACCGCTTTGATAAATATCTTAGTGAAACAAAACCCTCTTCTCTGGAAGCTATCCACCTGGCTATGAACCTCAAAAATTCTCGTCTATTTAATCGGGGAGTTCTGGAAGGTAGAATTTTTGCTGAGGCAACCAATCTTGCCCGTGACCTGGTTAATGAACCAGCTAATGTTATTTATCCTGAATCTTTAGCTGAAGCAGCTAAGAAAGTCGCTCTTAAATATGGCTTCTCTATTGAAGTTTTCGGATTAGATAAACTTAAAAGGTTAAAAATGGAAGCTTTCCTGGCAGTAGGTAAAGGGTCTAAAAAAGAACCTCGTTTAATTCTGATGTCCTATCGTGGAAATCTTGATCCTAAAGCTAAAACTATAGGTCTTATAGGTAAAGGTTTAACCTATGATAGCGGAGGCTTATGCCTTAAAAATTGTCAGGGTATGGTGAATATGAAAAATGATATGAGTGGTGCAGCTGCAGTTATCGGTACTATGGCTGCTATTACTACTCTAAAACTCAAGATTAATGTTATCGGCATTATTGCTGCCTGTGAAAATATGATTTCTGGCGCTGCTTACCATAACGGTGATATTATTCGCAGTATGTCTGGAAAAACTATAGAAGTAGTCAATACTGATGCTGAAGGTCGTCTAACTCTTATTGATGCAATACATTATGCAATCAGTCGGGAACAAATAGACAAAGTTGTAGATATTGCCACTTTAACCGGTGCTGCAGCTTCTACTTTTGGTAATCAAATTTCAGCCGTTCTAACTAATAATGAAGACTTGCTCAATAAATTACAATCAGCATCTGAATTTTCAGGTGAGAAAATCTGGCAACTCCCACTTTATGAACCCTATAAGGAACTCATAACCTCTGAAATTGCAGACCTTAAGAATTCTGGAGGTCCTCTGGCAGGAACTATAACTTCAGCTCTATTTTTACAGGAATTTGTAGCAGGTAAACCCTGGATTCATATTGATATCGCAGGAACTGCTTTAAGAGATAAAGAGCAGGGTATTTATAGTTATGGTGCAACCGGTATGGGTGTTAGATTACTCACTCAATTGCTTCGGGAACTGGAATGAAATTAAAGCTTATCACTATTATCCTTATAATTGCATCTCTTATAGCTTTCTGTTCTTGTAAAAAGGCTCCAAAATCATCATCTAATCTGATTGTAGTATCTATCTATCCTTATGAATTGCTTTTAAAACAGATGATTGGACCGGAGATAGAAGTGAGAACTCTTATTCCACCAAATTTTTCTCCTCACACCTACAATCCCAGTCCAGCAGAATTAAAATCCCTATATGAAGCAGATTTAGTACTCAGTAATGGTTTCGGTTTAGAAACCAATATCCAAACAACTTTAAATTCTTTAGGAACTAAACATCTATCCGCTGAACAACTGCTGCAACTTTCACCAGCCGAAGATAATCCTAATCCTCATATCTGGCTCTCCCCTAGGTTAATGCAAAAACTGGTAATTCAGCTGGAACAACCATTACAAGAAACCTTTCCAAGTTATAAAGATAGCATATCTAGGCACTGCTCTGAACTGATTTCGCAATTTGCCCGTCTGGATAGTATTATTATTCAGGAAAGAGCAAGATTTTCTCGCACTCCAATTATCACCTATCACGATAGCTTTCATTACTTTATTCAGGACTATAATCTGAACTATTTAGGAAGTGTTCAGAGCTCACCTGGAAAGGAACCAACTCCCAAAGAACTGGTATATCTAGGAGACCTAATTAAAACTAACCAGGTTAAAGCTATCTTTGTGGAACCTCAAATGGACCAAAAATCTGCTAGGGTTCTGGCTAAAGAATTTCAATTGAAGATAATAGAGTTGGACCCCTTAGGACAAACTTTTAATGTTCAAACCCTTCCTGAGGTTATTCACATCAATTGGCAAAGAATGAAGCAAGGCTGGGAATAGTAAAAAAACCGTTATTAGATGATAGAAATCCGCAATCTTTCTTATAAAATTAATGGAAATGTCATATTAGAAGACATAAACTTAGCCTTAGCTGAAGGAGAGTTTGCTGCTTTAATAGGTCCCAATGGTGCAGGTAAATCAACTCTCATAAAATTGATTTTGGGATTTCTTCCTCTGCAAACAGGTTCTATCCACATTGATGGAATCCCACATTTGGAATGGTTAAAAAGAAATTCTATTGGTTATCTTCCTCAATATGAAGAATTTAATCGTCATTTTCCTGCTACCGTAAGAGATATTGTGCTTATGGGATTGGTTGGAGAATTACCTCTAGGCTCAAGATTCAAAACCAGCCATCGTCAAAGAGCTATACAAGCTTTAACTTTTACTGGAATTGCTCATCTAGCTGGTCATCAAATAGGTTCACTTTCCGGAGGTGAATTGCAACGTATGTTTCTAGCAAGGGCTCTTGTTTCCGATAATAAATATCTCATTCTAGATGAGCCGGAAGCTTCTCTGGATCAACCTGGAGTTAAAAGCCTGTTTGCCCTACTGAAAGATTTAAATAAAGCAGGAAAGACTATTTTAACTATCTCTCATGACCTCAATATACTTTCCGAATATTGTAGCTTTCTGATTTGTCTGAACAGGAAATTACATTGCCATACTAGTGCAGAACTAGTTAGTGCAGAAATCATTCACAAAACCTTTGGAGATACAGTGCGTCTGATAGAAAAGGACTATTAATGTATGCTTTTATCTATCAAGCTATTGTAGCTGCTTTTTTATCTTCCTTTTCCCTGGCACTATTTTCTCCACTAGTCACCTTGCGTCAGGTTTCATATATGGGAGAAGCCCTGTCGCATATAGCTTTTGCTGGTATTGCACTGGCGCTACTTTTGGAACTAAATCTTCAGCTGACTACCCTTATTTTTGTAATTATCGTTGCCTTAGCAATAAGCTGGCTTTCACAAAGGCATAAATTACAAGAATCAAATACAATAACTATCTTTCTTAGTGTTTCTATGGCTCTGGGTATTACCCTTATATCTTTAAAAAAAGGTTATAGTTTTGATCTGGAAAGCTATCTCTTTGGCAATGTTCTGATGGTCTCACAATCAGAAATATATCATTTAATTGTTCTGGCTTTACTGAACATATTTTTTATAACCTTTTTTTATAAAGAGCTCTTTTATCTTTCTTATAATGCTGAGATGGCTAAATTCTATCGCGTACCAGTAGGTTTAGTAAATACTTTATTTATGATTCTTCTAGCTGCTAATATTGTTATTACTTTAAGAGCTGCAGGAATCATATTAGTTAGCGCTCAATTGATTCTTCCTGCAGTCACTTCTTTCAATCTGGTAAAAAGATTGGACCATTCTATTATCTCTAGTGCGTTGATTGCTATTTTAGCTGCAAGTGGAGGATTTGCACTTTCTTGGTGGCTTGACCTTCCCACTGGTGCTAATATTGTTCTGCTGGAGTTTGTCTTTTATCTAATTAGTATGTTATTTAAGCCCCTAATTAAGGGTGCTTAACCTCTTTGATTCCAGAGGTTTACCAAATATAAATTTAATTAGATAAGCTGGCATATAACTGCTTTTTGCCTGTCTGAGCCCCCTTAAACCCATATCCTGTTCCCTATTCAGCCAGATATAGCGATTCTGTAAATATTTCGCAGTTTCCCAATTTATCATTTGCGCACTACCTTTCATCTCAGGATCAAATTTCTCAAAGTGTTCCGTTACCATATCAATGGTCTGTTCACTGAATATGGAAAAAGCTGATATACGATTTTTATAGCAGATAATAATCCCTTCCACAGGTATTTGATCCCACAACTCCATCGTATTTTTTATCGCTTGAAATTCTGCATTTAAATAAATACCTTCCATATTGCGTTCTCTTCGCCACTTTTCTGTGAACCGAAGAATAACCTCTTTTTTATCAGAAGTTATGGGCATAACTTGATATTCAGGATAAGTACGCATAAACTGGGAAACCAAATTTTTCTTTTTGGCTAATTTTTTTCCACTCAGCTTTACTAGATTTTCTATTGAATACACATAATCCGCCCAATCTCTATCCTCTCTAAGCTGAAAATATTTCGTTATATCTGATGTTTTTATCTTCCAATCCTCAGGAATAAGAACCAATTGTGTGTGCGGATGTTCTTGACGATATATATCCACCAATTCCCTTAATTCTTTTGCAGATAAACCAGGTCCAACTGGATACATAACATAATCATATTTCGGATTAATTATGACAAGGTGTTCTTTCCAGATAGTGAAGCTATTTCCATAAATCTTTCCCCAGGTCATAAGATTACAGATAGCATAGTCACAGGACTGACGAGGATACGCTTTTAAATACTGTTGTAACAGGGGAATATGCTCAGGCGTTAAGGGAGTTAAATCCAGCATAGAGAATAAATTTATTACTGCAAAGGCAAAAGAAAGGGAGTATACTCTAGCATTTCCCTGAATCCGAGTTTACGATAAAAATCTTCTGAACCTGGTTCAGAAATCAATGCTATCCATTTAATATCATGTTCCAAAAGAAATTGAACTATACGATGAACTATCGCTTCTCCAATACCTTGCCTCCTATAATCCTTATCTACAACTACATCTTGAATATAAGCATCACTAACTCCATCCGATATAGATCTTCCCATCCCTACAATTTTCTCCTCAAAGCGAGCTATCACGAAACAATAGGTCTCTGATATTATTCTCCTTACTCTTTCAAATGCCTTTTCATCAAGGACTTCATCCCACCAACCTGCCTGTTTATATAAAGCTAATATCTGTTCCAAATCTGCTTCTTTTACTACTTCCACTTCTATGGAAGTCATCAAAGGATGTGGATTTTCAGGATTATTTGCTTCCTGTTTTAAATAGTCAAAATAAGAAGAAGACCACCATCTGAGGACAGGATAATCCTGATATTTTTTCTTATTTTCTTTTTTCTCCTGTTTTTCTGGTGTGTTATTATGGTTTTCATTTTTCATAATTTAAAGTTAAAATCCCCTTATTATTGTATTTCAGAAACAGTTAGAGTTTCATAATTGTTATTGATTTCATTGTATTATCTCATAATTATAATCAAAGATTTGTTAATAGTTTCCCTTTAGATTGTCAATCTTTTTTTTCTACAAATAATCTTATTTAGCAGGTACATCATATTTATAACTTCATATTTATTTGTAATTATATCAGTTAATTAAGCATCTGGAAAAACATCGTAAAGTTTTTTTTGATTCTAGTATACTAACTGCTACGATTTAAACCAAAATACTTCTTGACATTTAAGTTTTGACTACTACAGAAGATTTCTGAATGAAGAGAGTATAATGAAAATATGTATCTTATCCAATGACCATCAAACTTGTGATGTAAGATTATATTACAAGATAGGAAAAAGTTTAGCAAAAATTGGTGAAGTGCATTTGATATGTGCAAGTGGGGTATGCAATTCTCTGATCAATCCCTATCAAGATGTGGCTGAAGCAGATTCTAAATGGGGAACTCTTTTACAATTATACAAAAAGGCAAAAAAAATACATCCAGATATTGTGATATGCGTTGAACCTTTAACTCTGCTAGTAGGATTGGCATTAAAGAAGAAAATTAAATGTAAAGTGATTTTTGACATACATGAATTTTATGCTGATTATTTTGCAGAAAAATTTCCTTACCCCTTTAAATGGCTAATGAAAACTATTTATCTTAGTTTAGAACGCAGACTGCAACGCAAAGTTGATGGCACAATTGCGGTTAATGAACAGATTTTACACCAGCTTGGAGTAGAACCTAAAAAAGGTAAAGTAGCTATTATTCCTAATTATCCAGTTAAAAATGTATGGGATTACACCTGTGAGATTCCGATGGAATTGAGCACTATCTGTGCGATGAATTTTGATCTTATATATATTGGTGGTTTGTCTGCTGATCGTGGTATCTTTAAGATACTAAAGAGTATAAATATTCTCAGAGATGAATTTCCACAGTTAAAAGCTCTAATTGTAGGGAACTTTCGTTCTGCAGCAATAGAAAATAAGTTCAATACTATGCTAACTGATTATAATCTAACGGCTTTTATCTATTACCAGAACTGGATTCCTCCAGAAAAAATTGGATTGCTGCTAAAACGCAGTAAAATAGGGCTCTGGGTATTTAATCCGCAAAATAAGAGTCTGTACCTGTCTATTCCTTTGAAGGTAATGGAATATTTTGCTGCTGGATTACCTGTTGTTTCAACAAAAACTCCTTTAATGTATAATTTAATAGAAAAGAATCAATTGGGTTATTGCTGTGAATATCACTCTGCTTCAATAGCAGACGCTATTTCTCGTATCTTAAGATTAGATGAGGAAAAATATCAAACGATGAGTAAACACTGTATTGCTTTAATTGAAAATAAATATAATTGGGAATCGTTAGAACCGGAATTACTGGATTTGATTCAACATCTTGCGGTTAAATAAGATGCATATACTTTATATAAGCTACTTTTATCCTCCTTTGGGTGGTCCAGCTTCTTTACGAAATGTTAAGATGGTCAAATACCTCGCTCAAGAAGGAATTACTTGCGATGTTATAACAGTTAGTGATATTGAGTATATTCAGCGTGATTTTTCTTTACTAGCAGAATGCAGAGAGAAAAGAATTATTCGTACTGACTCTCTTGATCCTATGGCTTTACTTCGTAGGAGTGGTATCAGCAAAGGCAATACTGCCACCGGCTTTTATTTGAACACTCCGGAGAATATAAAACTCTGGATTAGAAGGCTTTATCCTTTAGATGAAAAGATCGGTTGGGTACCTTTTATACTTAAAGCTGGAAAAGAAGCTATTTCTACTACTCACTATGATTTGATTTATATCTCTCTGGGACCCTTCTCCTCTGGAGTTGGGGCTTATAAACTTTCAAAAAAAAGTGGAATCCCACTTGTCTTAGATATGCGAGATTATTGGAATCTTCTCTCAGACTATAACTTAGAAGCGACCATCCTTCACCGTAAATATTCTTGGTACTGGGAAAAAACCCTTTATGATTATGCCAGCTTGATTGTTACCGCTTCAAAGGGTATAGAACGAGATATTGTCCAGACTTTTGGTGCTTATCTTAAAGATAAAACAATGACTATTTACAGCGGATGGGATGAAATGGACTTTAATGATTTGCCCGAGGTCTCAAAACCCGAATCCTATACTATTTCCTATTTCGGCAATATCAATGCTCGTAGGACTTTGAAATATTTTTATCAGGCACTCAATCGTTTATGGCAAGAAAGATATATCCCGCAAAACATTAAGGTGCAATTGTTTGGCAATTATTTCAAAGAGATAAGAGATGAAATTAGTAAAAGCGGAATTTCTAATATGATAGAAATAATACCTCCGCTGGAACATAAAGAAGCCATAGCTAATATGATGGCAACAGATGCTTTATTGCTTCTGGTTAACAGCAGTAGTCCCTACGGAAGATTAACCTCTAAGGTCTGCGAATACTTAAGAACTCAGAAACCCATCCTGGCTATAGTTCCTGCTTGGGGTGAAGCAGCAGAACTTCTTCGCAAATATGGACATAACTATATCTGTGCTATGGAGTCAACTGAAACTATATATCACTGTTTAAAAAGGCTTTTTTCTGAAAAAGAGCATAACTATCAAATTCCCTGGGAAATGGAAAAAAGCAAACAAGTTCATACATTAGCAGAGAGACTAAAAGAGGAGTTTGGCTAACTATCTAAATTTTAATGGTATTTCACAGAAATCGCAAAGTTTAAACTACTTTATCTGTTAAATTCAGGATTTATGTTTAGCTTGGATCAATAAAGAATACAAATAATTGGCTTGTAATTTGCATTATCTAAAGATTAAAAAGGGTGATAAAAATGCAGAAGAGATATTTTTTAATAATATTATTAATTTGCACCGGTTTGATTTTACAAATTCAGGCAATACCTTCCTGTTATTATACCTACGATCAGATATCTCAACTGCTCACTACCTATGAAAATCAATACCCGGATATAGCTAAAAAAGTCCTGATTGGATATTCTCAACAAGACCATATTCCAATTTACGCTATGCGTATCACCGATAATGTTAATCAAGATGAAGAAGAGCCAGCCTTGCTTTTTGTAGGACAGGTTCACGCTGAAGAAGTTCTGGGAGTTCAGATTACGATGAGTAACATTGCGGAGATTTTACACAATAGAAATCAGCTTCCCTATATGCAATGGATAAATCAGCTGGACTTATGGTTCGTTCCCACTCTCAATCCTGAGGGACATAATGTTGTGACCTCCAATCTGGATATTTCCTACCGTAAGAATAAGCGAGACAATAATATGAATGGGATCTTTGATTTCAGCCCTCTAGTTGGCTATGATATAGATGGGGTTGATATCAATCGGAATTTCAGCTTTAATTGGGTGCATGGTGACACTTTACTTCAACCCGGAGGTCTGGAAGTCTATGATTATTATAGGGGTCCCGCACCAATGAGTGAAAGTGAAAACCAAGCTATCAAACAATTAGCAGAGCAATATAAGTTCATTTATTCTATCTGCTGGCATTCTTCCCGGACAGGCAATTTAAGTGAAAAATGTTATTATTCATATAATTGGAAGAATGTTAGACCTTCACCTGATGTAGCTTTTTCAGCTTCTATAAGCAGTGGTATAGCTTCACAAATAACTAAGGAAACAGGAACGGGAACCTATAGTGCTTTCCCCAATCTGAGTCGTCAGGGCGCATTTCATGATTGGATGTATCAGCAATATGGAACTTTTCAATCTCTGATAGAATGTGGAACCAGTAATATTCAACCTGATTCAACCTTAATGGTCAATACCGTTCAAAGATGTAGTAATGGTGTTCGCTGGTTAATCAATAGAGCCTTACCATCCTCATCAGCTGTATCAAGCAGTTCTATGTTAACAGGAAAAATAAGAGATGCTGTCAGCAATGAACCTCTAGAAGCTGAAATTATCATACAGCAACACCATGCACCATGGTTTAGACCTCGCACATCCAATCCTATCACGGGAAGATTTTACCGTCCTTTAGCTACAGGAACATATACTGTTCAGATTAGAAAAAAAGGGTACTGGGATACCATTATTCCTAATCAAGTAGTACAGAATAATTCCTGGACTCAAATAGAGGTTCTTTTACAACCTAAAGCATCTGCTACTTTAATCGGAAAAATTAATTGTGCTGGAGACAATGTAAGCGCTCGCATTATTATCGGTGATGTATTTCCTGATACCCTATTTGTTAATGGTAATTTTATCTATCACGGATATGAAGGTGAATATCCAGTAAAAGTCTATGCTGAAGGACATTTCCCCTGGGAAGGTTCAATTACTTTAAGTCCAGGAGAAAATGAATTGACTTTGGAACTCAGTGCAGCAGAAGTACTTTTCAGTGAAGATTGGGAATCTGGAACTGATAGATGGGAAATAAATGGTCCCTGGGTGCGTGAAAACACTCTGTCGGTTTCAGGCTATGCCATAACAGATAGCTGGGGTGGAAATGGATTCTATGCTATGAATTGTGATGTCTGGATTAAAACGGCTCAACCTATCTATATCCCAACAGATGCTTCCACTATGCTACTTTTTGACTCTCATCTATATACGGAATATCAATATGACACGGCAAAAGTAGAAATCTCAACGGATAATCTGAACTGGGAATGCATCTCGGAAAAATCAGGTCAACTGGATTATTTCCAAAAGGAAATGGTTTCTCTAGATAGCTTTCAAGGACAAAACATCTATCTCAGATTCCGTTTAACCGATAACTCAAATGATATGGATTTAACTGACCCTGGCTGGACTATTGATAATATACAGATTATTAATGGAAATGCCACATCTGCTAATGATCCAACTTTACCTGCTCTGCCCCGGATGGTTTTATATCCTAATTTCCCTAATCCTTTTAATCCCGAGACCACTATTCGCTATAGTTTAGCAGAGCCCTCGGATATCATATTAGCTATTTACAATTTAAGGGGACAATTGATTTGTCAGCTGGAAAAATCTTCCAAAAATGCTGGAGATTATCAGGTAATCTGGAATGGAAAAGATAATAATGGTAAAGATGTTGGCAGTGGAATCTACTTATGTATTCTATCTGACAAAAAAGCTAAGCTGTTACAAAAGATGGTGCTTTGTAAATAAAATCAATAAGTGCGAACTAACCTAAATCCTACAAAGGGATAAGCTTTAGTTGGATCACCCTTGGTTCGGTAAACTACGCTTAAATTAGTTCCTAAACCATTATTTACACTGCCGCCCCGAATTACTTTTAAAGTTCCTTTTGATGGACCTCTTGGATTAACAAACTCGGTCAGAGAATTGGGGTAATCCTCAGAATACCAATCCCAACACCATTCAGCCACATTCCCTGTCATATCATAAATTCCATAGGCATTGGGCTTTTTCTGATAACCCACGGTTCTATATCTTCTTCCGCTGTTTTCTCTATACCAGGCTACTTCATCTGCATCCTCCGAGCCACTATAGGTATATAAATACCCATCTTTAGCTGCCATTTCCCATTCTGCTTCGGTAGGTAAACGATAACCATTTGCATTGAAATTACAGGTGACTGAACTGGCAGTATTTCCCAGAATGGTATAAGTAGGATTCAGACCTTCTGCCTCACTACGAGCATTGCAATAACGAACAATATTCATCCAGCTAACATTATCCACTGGTAAATTATCGCCCACAAAACTCACATTAGCTGGTTTCATATATTGATTCCACTCTTTTTGAGTGACCTCGTATTTTCCCATATAAAAACCGTTTTGCACTACATTGTGTTTGGGATTTTCCTTTAAACGAGTAAAACCAAATGTTCCATCAGGGACACGAACAAAAAGGGTTTTATTAGGAGAAGTATCTATTTTAACCGAACCAGAAGAACCTGAATAAGAAGATTGATTTTGAGCCGAAAAAGCTTTACGAGGGTCCACACGAATATTTGCAGTATTAGAATTTCGGGTTTTCAGAGTATCTCTATGGTTAAATATAGCAATTTCTTGATATTCACCCGTAAGGGTATCTTCATCTTCAATAGAAGAAACCCAGGTACTAGCAGTACCATTATATTTCGTTATCTTAGACCAATTTAAAACAAAGAATATAACGATTGCTGCTACGGCTATACCTATGATAGTAAAAACAATCCAGTCCCTACTTTTCTTTGGTTCAGGCACATTTGTAGATGAAATATCTTCTGCTTGCATATTAGCTTTGGAAAGTTCATAGACTGCATCTTTTTCTATGGAAACTAAGGCATTCAGTCCCTTAAGCAAATCTTCTAGGGAATTATATCTTTGCAAGATATTACGGTGTAAACATTCCGCCAGGACTTTATTCATACCAAGGGTAATACCAGGAATATAAGTGAATTTATGTTCTTTCAATAGTTCATCATTATAGATTGTTTCCGCTAACTTATTAGCAGAAAGCATTTGAGCAAGCAGAACACCTATATGGAAGACTTCATCGCGCTCATCTGTATTTTCATATGTTATTCCATCCGTTAGAATGATAATTTTAGCTGCTACTGGATCTAACATAATGTCATTTAGTGATAAATTTTTTATACTTAATCCCAGCTTATGTATTTCTATAGCAGCAGAAACAAGTTGTTTAGCGATATCCCTCACCAGAGATTCCGTAAGCAGAGAAGTATTGGAAGTTTTAATCTTGGCAAGAGACATTCCCTCTACTAATTCTGTTACCATATAAACTGGGTCGCTATTATAATTTATTTCTTCAATTTCTACAACATTAGGATGTTGCAGCTTTTGGATTCTATCAATCCAATTCTGCATAGTGATAATATTTTCTAAATTAGAATATTTATATTGGAAGAACATTTTTAATACATATCTTTTACCATCCTTTTCCACCAGATATCTAACTCCATCCGTATCTTTCCCTTGAAGTTGGATAATCTTATAATCAAAGAAGACCTCTCCAGGTTCCAAAGTTTGGTAAGCTACAAAAGACATATCTTCAACATCCGATTCTCGCTTAACAACCTTTTTCTGTTCTGGAATCTTAGATGCTTTCTGGGAATTATCTTCCCAGCCTTCAATTTTTTGCCCACAGTAAATGCAGAATTTAGCTGTAAGTGGAATTTGTTTACCGCAATTACCACAAAAGCGTTTGTTTATCCCTTCGTTTTGCCCTTCATTCATTTGTTTTCCACCTTATCTATTTTTAGATAAACTTCTTTCCCATTTATATCATAAACTTTCATATCCTGAGAGATATTAACTCTTATCAGTTCATTGCAAAGAGTTTCAGTTAAAATGTAATCCTTATATGCATCTATAGCAGCTTGAATATCATCATCTCCATACCATTGTATAATAATTCTATCCAAGATATCAAAGTTTTGTTCTTTTCTGGTAAATTGAATCTTATTAACCAATTCTCTGGCATAACCTTCCTGAAGTAATTCTGGAGTTAAAGTTGTGTCCAGAGCAACAAATTTATCATTCATACTTTCAAAGACAAAGCCTTCCCGAGGTATAATCTGCACTTCCACATCTTCAGGAACAAGGTCAATCCCCAAATCTTCAAGATGATATACTCCAGATGAATGGAATGCTAAAAGCACATCTTGACCCTTAATTCTGCTTAAAGCCTTAGTTATGTCTTTCATTTGCTTCCCATATTTAGGACCCATAACCTTAAATTGAGGTTTAACCTCATACTGCACAAAGTCATCCTCTTCAGAAACATAAACCAGATTATGAATATTAATCTCTTCCAGGATAAGGTCTTGCATAGATTCTATTATATCTTTATATTTAGCTGGCACATACATCCTTTGAAGAGGTTGGCGAATTTTTATCTGACAGGCATTTCTTGCTGCTCTTCCTAAAGAAACCAGATCAATCACAACCTGCATTCTATTTTCCAATTCTAAATCAATAACCTGCTGATTGGAAAGAGGATAATCAGTAAGATGAACACTTTCCTTTCCCGTTAAATTTATATAAATTTCATCAGAAATATAAGGTGCAAAGGGAGCAACCAATTGAGCAACAGTTACTAATACCTGGTAAAGAGTGTTATAAGCATCTATCTTATCTGAAGTCATCCCTTTTGCCCAGAATCTCCTTCTGCTTCTACGAACATACCAATTGGAAAGTTCATCAATAACAAAATCCTGAATAGCACGAACTGCCCTGGTTAATTCAAATTCTTCCATCCAGTTTCGCACTTTGTTTATAAGGGAATGAAGACGAGAAATAATCCAGCGGTCTAACTCAACATCTCTTTGCCAGTCAAGAGGATATAACGCAGCATCATATCCATCAATATTGGCATAAGTAGCAAAAAAGGAATAGGTGTTCTTCAAAGTACCAATAAACTTACCTACTATCTCTCTAACTCCATCAACATCAAAACGAGTTGGGACCCAGGGAGGACTAACTTCCAGAAGATACCAGCGAATAGCATCAGCTCCATACTCTTGCATCAACTCAATAGGGTCAACTGCATTACCTTTGGACTTACTCATTTTCTGCCCTCTTTTATCCAAAATCATCTCATTAACTAAGCAACTTTTAAAGCTGGAAATGCCTTTGAATAGAGTTGAAATAGCAAGCAAAGAATAAAACCATCCCCGTGTTTGATCTATACCTTCCGAGATAAAATCCGCAGGAAATAGCTCTTTATCAAAGATATCAGCATTTTCAAAAGGATAATGCCACTGAGCAAAGGGCATAGAACCACTATCAAACCAGCAATCTATAACTTCTGGAGTGCGAATCATAGCTCCACCACAATGTTCACATTTTAGCACGACCTCATCAATATAGGGACGATGGAGTTCCAGTTGTTCGGGCACTGGCGAACCATTTTTTAAAGCACCATTTACTCTCAGTTCTTGAATTGAACCTATAGAACTTCTTGCTCCACAACCATTACAAATCCAGATATTAAGAGGTGTGCCCCAGAATCTATCTCTTGAAAGTGCCCAATCTACATTATTTTCCAGCCATTCTCCAAAACGTTTTTCACCCACAAAAGGAGGATACCAACGAATTTGCCGGTTATTAGCTAATAGCTGATCCTTAAAATCTGAGGTACGAATATACCATGTATCTCTTGCATAATAAATAAGAGGTGTTTGACAACGCCAGCAATGAGGATAACTATGCTTAATCTGTTCTCTTTTATATAGATAACCTCTCTCTTTAAGAAAACGTAGTATATCCTTATCTGCAGTCTTAACGAAGATGCCTGACCAAGGTTCAACCTGTGAAGTAAATTTACCTTCTGTATCCACAGGCTGAATAAAGGGAAGATCATATTTTTCCCCTAATTGATAATCATCCTGTCCAAAAGCGGGAGCAGTATGAACAATGCCTGTTCCTTCTTCTATTGAAACATAATCTGCTAAGCCTATATACCAAGCCGGTTTATTAACTTGAACGAAGGTAAATAGAGGCTGATATTTTTTATATTCTATTTCTCGTCCAGAGAACTCTTTAATAATTTCGTATTCTCCATCCAGAACATTTAAGCACTCTTTAGCCAGGATATAATATTCACTTTTATGAAGTACCTTAGCATAGGTAAAATCGGGATGAACCGCAAGAGCCACATTGGAAATCAAGGTCCAGGGTGTAGTAGTCCAGGCAAGATACCAGGTATTCTCTTCGTCCAAGGCTTTAAATTTGATATAGATAGAAGGGTCCTCTATCTCTTTATAACCTTGAGCTACTTCATGAGAAGAAAGTGGTGTTCCACAACTCGGACAGTAAGGCACTATTTTATGAGCTTTATAGAGTAAATCTCTTTTAAAAAAGTCGTTTAAGATATACCAGACAGATTCAATATATTCATTATGCATAGTAACATAGGGATGCTCCAGGTCAATCCAATATCCCATCAATTCTGTCATTTGCGTCCAGAGGTCTAAATAATTCCATACAGATTCTTTACAAGCTTCACAAAACTTTTCTATACCATATTCTTCTATGGCTTTTTTACTTTCCAATCCGAGTTGTTTTTCCACTTCAATCTCAACTGGTAAACCATGAGTGTCCCATCCTGCTTTTCTTTTAACTTGAAAACCTGTCATCGTTTTGTAACGACAGACCACATCCTTTAAAGTTCTTGCCATTACATGATGGATTCCAGGAGTTCCATTAGCAGTGGGTGGTCCTTCATAGAAGATGAAATTAGGAGCACCTTCCCGGAAAGCTACACTTTTGTGCATCAAATTATGCTGCTTCCAGTACTGACGGATGCTTTCTTCTAAGTCCTGAGGAGCAGCTTTTAAATCTATATTTTTATACATATAACCATAAATAATCTAGGTAAGCTAAAATTATCCATAAAACTGTAATTAGATTGTTTAACCAATCTTTTTAGTGCGACTAAACTTCTTTTTCCCAGGGACAAAGGTCTTCTTAACTTGCGTTTGAGCAGATTTTCGGGTACGAGCAGCTGGAATAGTAGCTTCAGATTCTTCTTCCACCGGTTTTTCTTCAAATAATTCGCTGAAATGCTCTTTTAAATCTTCATTTTCAGAAACATAGTTTTTCCATTCTTCAAGAGCGGCTTCCCGATCTACACAATGAGGACAGAGCACCAGCATATTTTGCTCATTAATACCTATCCAACCGCGGTCATAACAATGATCGCAGTGTTTTTTACGACGATATTGTTGAGCAATTTCTTGTGCCACTTCTAAATGTTCATCTGCAAGCTTAAACATAAGCTCTCCTATGTGGTTTTTTAAGGGTTTGGGAGCATCTAGCAGCTCTAAAATTATCTATATTCCTCATAATTTTACCAGTATTTTGAATATTACTTTTCTGAAAAGGTTTTTTTTCTTACCACCCTTACCTAGCTATTTTTTCTTACTAGTTTTTGCTTTGCTAGAAAACTCAGATACAGGCTTCACTTTTTCTTTTTCCTGCTGATTTTCTTCCGTAGTTAAATTAAATTGCCAAGGCTCTTCAATAGCAGTTTTCTTCATATTTACTTTTACTATTGGAATTATACGATGTGTAACGATAAAGAGATTCTTATTACGGGCGAGTTCTAATTTCTCTTCCGGCGACAAAGCTTCAATTTCTTTCAGATTAACTATCTTTTCAATCTTACCTGTCGTTACATCTACTATTTGGACAAAGGTTTGCTTTTCAGCCATAAGTATTACCTCCAGGTTATATTTCTCAGGGAATTTATTACAAATATTGCTTACAAAATCCAGATACTCATCCCGATAAATCTCAAACCATTTACGGAAAGAGCGACATTTTGCCACACGATAACATATTGAACATAGTGGAGGAGCCACTTGACGATGATGTTTCAGTTCACAAGTATAGAGTATGGATTTATTCATAGCTAACAATATCCTTCTAATCTATACTAATGTCAAGAAATATCGTTAATTTCTATTCATTGTTCCTGAAAATTTGCTTCTTTTCTATCCAAAGATATTTCTTTCTTTTATTTTCCCCATCTTCCCACTAATATCCGGTATGTTTTCAATATTATTTCAGTCAGGGTTTGAAGTTGAGCATAAGTTCTTCTTATTCTTTAAGATAATCTCTATATCCCTGAAGGAGAATCAAAGAACTTACTATTTTTTACTAGATGAAAAAGTAATTTACCCAATGTATGGATAAATAGAGGGTTAAATTACGACCTTTATCAGTGTATGTTCTAATTATAAACCATTTGCTAAATGCTTTGACAAAAAAACGAATAGTAAATAGATGTATTATATAAAAAATATATTGTGGAGAAGAAATGCAAGATGATGTAGTTAAATATTTTCTGGAACTTATTTCTATTGACAGTGAATCGGGAAATGAACGAGCCATAATAGACCATCTTACATCAGATTTAAAAGTCTTAGGAGCTAAAGTTGAAGAAGATGATGCCTATGTTTTAAGCGGTGGAAATGCAGGAAATCTCTATGCTCAAATCCCAGGAAATATAGATAAAAAACCTATTCTCTTCTGTGTTCACTGTGATACCGTAAAACCAGGAAAAGGAATTAAACCTATTATAAGTGATGGAATCATCCGTTCTGATGGAACTACTATCCTTGGTTCAGATGATAAATCTGGAATTGCGGAACTATTTACTGCTATTAAAGACATATTAGAAAACGAAGAAAAACACCCTCCTATGGAAATTCTAATCACTGTTTCAGAAGAAGTAGGATTATTAGGTGCTAAGCATTTTGATAAAACCAGATTAAAATCTGCCTTGGGTTATGCTCTAGATGCACATCAAGTGGAAGAATTAGTAATCGGAGCTCCAGCTCAAAACTCCATTCAAATAACTTTCTTTGGTAAAGAATCACATGCTGGAGTAGAACCGGAAAAAGGAATTAATGCCATTCGGGTTGCAGCAGAAGCTATTACTACTATGCCTATAGGACGGATTGACCACGAAACTACAAGTAATATCGGTCTCATCAAGGGAGGTATTGCTACGAATATTGTCCCCAATAAAGTAGAAGTTAAAGGCGAAGCACGAAGCCATAACCGTTCTAAACTGGATCAGGTTACAGCAGATATCCATCATTGTATAGAACAAGCAGTACAGCATTATCAATATGACTTTGGTGGTGCTTCATTTGATTGGAAAGTAAATCTGGAATATGAAGCATTTTATATCCCGGATAGTGAGCCCGTAGTTCAATTAGCTATAGATGCAATGCATAGAATAGGATTAACTCCCAAAGTGGTAATCGGTGGCGGTGGTAGTGACGCTAATATTATTAATGCCAGTGGATTACCAATGATAATTTGTGGAACTGGAATGAATAAAGTTCATACCTTAGATGAAGAAATAGAAATAGAACAGTTGCTAAAAGGAAAAGAATTCCTGAAAGCGTTAATCCAGCGTTATGCTGAATTATAAGGAAATACTATGTTAAATATCACTTTAATTGGCTATGGTAAGATGGGAAAAATGATTGCTCATTTAGCCGAAGAACACGGATGCAAGGTTAAAGCTATCATTGATCCCCTTCAAGAAGGTTGCGAAAGAGAAATCCGAGAAGACCTGCTTGGTGAAGTATGTATTGATTTCACTCAACCTCAATCAGTTCTGGATAATATCAAAAAAGTTGCCACTGCAGGAAAACATATGGTAATAGGAACTACGGGATGGAATAAATTTGAGGATGAAGTGCGAGAAATCGTTGATAAAAACAATATTGGTTTAATCTTTGGAGCAAATTTTTCTATAGGAATGAATATCTTCAATCGGATTGTCCGTTACGCAACTTCACTTTGTGATAAATTCCCTATTTATGATGTCTGTGGCTGGGAAATGCATCATAATCAGAAAGCTGATAGTCCTTCCGGAACTGCTATTCAGCTTTCTGAAACTATCATATCTCAAAGCAGTATTAAAGAAACTGCAGTATATGACCGCTTAAATAGACGCATTAACAAGAATGAACTCCATTTTACCAGCCTTAGAGCAGGTTCAGAACCAGGATGGCATAATATAATCTTTGACTCGGAAAATGATAGTATAGAACTTTCTCATCATGTTCGCTCAAGAGCTTGTTTTGCTACTGGAGCCTTAAGAGCTGCTCAGTGGATTTCCGTTCATAAAGGAATGTATAGTTTTAATCAGATGATGGAAGACCTGTTATGTTAATACCTTTTTGCAAATTGGAGGCTCAGGGTAACGATTTTGTGATTCTGGAGCTAATTCCTGCTTCAAATACTAGGCTACCTTTAAATTTGCTAGCCAAAGATATTTGTAAAGTTCACCAGGGAGTTGGAGCCGATGGATTAGTGATACTCTTAGCTTCTGATAGTGCAGATGGAAAAATGATTATCTATAATAAAGATGGAAGTCGTGCAGAGATGTGTGGTTCTGCTCTCCGATGCTGTGCCTATCTTCTCTCTGATTTAACCAATAAAAAAGAGCTGAAGATTGAGACTGATAGCGGTATTAAGACGGCATCCATAAAAGATAAAGCCATTCAGGTAAACTTAGGCAGACCCTCAATAATAAAGGATAACATCCTAGTAGAAGAAGTTAAGGGTACTCTGGTAGAGATTGGAAATATTCATTTTGTCTCTTATCAGGATGTTTTAGATGGACAGGAATTATATTTAGGTCCTACTTTGGAAAAACATTCTGCCTTTCACGCACCAGTCAATGTAGAGTTTGTGCATCCTCTTTCTGCTACAGAGTTAGAAATGAAGGTCTGGGAAAAGGGAGTTGGACTCACTCAAGCTTGCGGAACAGGAGCAGTAGCAAGTGTTTTTACCGGTATAATTCACGGTATCTTATCTAATGAGGTTAAAGTTAATATGCCTGGTGGACAGGTTCTTATCCGAAAAATGGATACTGGGGATTTTTTGCTTGAAGGAAATGTGACTAAAGTGTTCAATGGAGTTTATAAATGGAAGATTTAGGTGCCTATCTAAAAGAATTAAGAGAAGAAAAGAATATAAATTATGACCAGATTTATGAAGATCTTCATCTGAGAGAAGAACAAGTTCGCCTTATGGAAGAAAACCGCTTTTCAGAACTTGGGTACCTGGGTTTTGCCCGAGCTATGGTCTATAATTATGCTCGTTATCTGGAAGCTGATATTGATGAGGTAATGCAAAAGTTTAACCTCTTAATGCCTGATAACATCAAGAAAATAGAACCTGAAAGTCAGGAAGGCGGTAAAAAGATATTAATCTCTCCTAATCTTTTCTGGATTATAGGTATAATTTTAATAGTCATTGTGTTGGGTACTATCCTCTGGCACGCTTATAGCTCTGGCTGGTTGCAAATGCCTGATCTTTTTAAAAGCAACTCTTCTGATACAAGCTCAGTAGAGAAATTAACCCAGCAGGAAGAACCTATTCCTCAAAAAGACCCTATCCGAGAAAGACAAAAAGCATTGATGGATTCAATCACTAAAGCTCAACCTATCCAGAAAGTTCCTGTACCAAATGATGAGACTACTTTTATAGATACAATGGATATTGTAGGTGAGATTCTTGGTCCTTCAGCTATGGATATATCAGATAGATGATATTTAATACTTGACGAATCTAGCTTTTATATTATAAAATATATTAATGATAAGGAGGAAAAATGGCAGTATATTCTATCAACGAAATTATTGAAATGGCTGTCCAGATTGAACGCAATGGTTATGCTTTCTATAATGAAGCTAGCAAACGTAAAGACCTGGATGATAAAAGTTGTGAGTTTATAAGCTGGCTTAGAGATCAGGAATTGGAACATGAAAAGAGTTTCTTAGCTCTGAGGGATGATGCCGAATTGAAGAGCTTAGAATTATCCCAGGATTGGGAATTAGTAGCTTTATATCTAAAGACTATCGTGGAAGGAAGAATTTTCAATAGTGAAGATTCTGCTATTCGTCGTGCTATTGAAGCAAAAAATTTAGCTGAGATAATAGACTATGCTATCAGTTTTGAGAAAGATACCTTACTCTATTTTCAGACTATTAGTAATAATATCTCCTATCCTAAGGCAATAGATGTCTTACACAAGATTATCAACGAAGAAATATCCCACATTATTAAATTAGCAGATTTTAAAAAGAATCTTAGCTGATTCAATAAATGTCACCCAAAAAATCAAATAGCAGGATAAAGAAACTTTGTTTTATCATACTTATCCTGCTATTGTCCTTTTTTGTACTGATCTATAACCCTATAACTCTGAGATTAATGACCCTCGGAGTTGCTATATATTACAAAATAGACCCTAAAATTTTCTATCAATTAATTTATACAGAGAGTAAATTCTACAATTTTGCCCTATCTCCAGCTAAAGCTAAGGGTTTGGGTCAGATAAAAGAATCAACTGCCCAATATATTCAGCAAAAACATAAACCCGGAAAACTTTATTTGCCTCTCTACAATCTTAAACTATCAGCAAAGTATATCCTTTATTTGCAGGAACGCTTTCAGGGCAACTGGACTTTGGTACTAGCTGCTTATAATTGGGGAGAATATAATGTGGCTCAAAGGATAAAAGGTATCTCTATAAACCCTAAACTGGATTATCGTTATAAATTTAAAGATATACCCGAAACTTACGATTATATCAATAAAATAATTCCTCCAGCAAAAAAGGCTTGACGATAAACAAGATATAAAAAAACTAACTTTAACATTAAACTTTTTAGGGGTTTGAAATGTTGAAAAAACAACAGGGAAATGCAGTTTTCTGGATTGTAAGTGTTATATTAGCCATAGCTCTGGTATTCATTCTGGCTCTTCCAGGAAGCTTTAATCTTGATCCACAAAAGAATACAGATGAATGTACAACTAATATGAAAAATATTTGGGTTGCTACTAATGATTATATGCTGGATACAAATCAGGACTTTCAGGGCAATCTAAATATTCTCAGAAACACCAAAAAGCCAGAGAGTAAGTATTATTATCTTAATGAAGAGAAGTACTGCCCTGAGTGCCAGGGAAACAATAAGGAATATATCGTCTTTGGCAAGCATGTAACTGAAGACTGGGAGGGAGTTACCAGGCACTATAATGGTATCATTATCATATGTCCTAATCTGGCACGTTTCCCAAAACATATTTTAGAAAAATCCTTCTATGATAATGTTAGCATAACCAAATTGCAAAATGTTATGGCAAACGATATAGACAAGATTAACACTTATACCAAATCTAATGGAAAACTCAAATATGAATATTTAATGCGCTATATGAACTATTGGAAGAACACCAAACATACCGAATTTAACCAATGTATAAACGACCCTGAATATATCGCATTAAGAAGTGAACTGACTGGTGAAACTACAGGTCCTATTCCTGGTACTACAACCACTTCGGAGTCAGAACAAGTAACTACTCCCTAATTAGAATAAAGATTAACTGGAATCTATAAATTTGCCCTTCTTCTTTAATTAACTTTGAAGAAGGGTAATTTGTTAATTGAGGATAATATATTTTTCAATGTTATACCAAGAATTTCTCAATCATATCTACAAAAAATATTCCGGTAATGTGAAGTTTGAGCTGACCCGGATGCAAAACTTAATTGAAGCTATGGGAAATCCCCAGAATAGCTTAAGAGGAGTTCATATTGCTGGAACGAATGGTAAAGGAAGTGTTTGTGCCACTCTGGAAGCACTTGCTTTAGCTCACAACCTAAAAACCGGTTTAAACACTTCTCCTCATCTTATTAATTATACTGAGCGCTTCCGTATAAATGGGAAAGAGCTCCCTTTTGAAACAATTCTGAATATTTATCTACACTATGAGGACCTATTTGAAAAGTATGAAGCTTCTTTCTTTGAAATCACTACTGCTATAGCTTTCCAAGCCTTTAAAGAAGAAAACCTTCATACCTCCATTATTGAAGTAGGACTCGGTGGAAGACTTGATGCTACCAACCTATTTACACCTGATATAGCAGCTATTACTACTATCGGTTTAGACCATATTAAGACATTGGGTGGTACTTTAGAACAGATTGCAAGGGAAAAAGCTGGTATCATAAAAGAAAATGTGCCTTTAGTTTTAGGTGATATTTCAGAAAGACCACTAAATATAATTTTGGAGAAAGCCAAACAATTTAATGCTCCTGTCTATCTTCCTCAAAAAGATTATTTCTATAAGCTTAATAATATAGACCTAAATGGAATCCATTTTAATTATAGCTTTGGACCTTATACTTTCCAAAATCTTAATTCTAACCTTATCGGAGAACATCAAGCAACAAATGTAGCTCAAGCTCTTACTGCCTTTATCTTATATTCAGAAATACGAGGATTCCCTCTTTCACCTACTAAGATACATTCAGCACTCCAAAACATACATTGGCAAGGTAGAATGCAGGTTTTAGATACTTCTCCCATTATCATAACCGACGGTGCTCACAATGTGCAGGGAGTTCAAGCCTTGCTTAATTCTTTGCATAAGCTATTTCCTAATCATAGATTTCGTTTCCTGGTTTCTATCTTAGCCGATAAAAACTATAAAGAAATGCTGGCTATGATTTGTGCCAATGCAGAAAAAGTCTATATTACTCAAAATGAATCTGAGAGAGCAGCCAGCATTGAAATGCAAAGTGCTGAAGTTAGCAAATACAATATTCCTTTTGAGACTGCGAAAACCGTCCAAGAAGCATTCTTAAAAGCATATACTGAACTAGATAACAAAGACATTTTAATCTGTTGTGGTTCTCTGTATACAGCAGGCGAAATCTTGGCATATTACTATGATAAAAACAATCTACAAAGAAAAGCAGGGTGAAATGCTTATTTGTTTTATAAATTTATCGGTTTAATCAACTAAAAATCCCTTTGGGCTTCAATAAATTTGCTTTTTGGCTTTGAAAAGCATATTTTATCTTTAACTAACTTTATAATAGACAGGGAGGATTAATGGACAACAAAGCTATTCGCCTGGAAGCTAGAAGATTATTGGAAGGTAAATGGGGTAAACTTGTTCTGGTATGGTTAATTCTTTACGCAATTTATATTATCATTTCTACATTGAGTCACTGGGGCTCTCTTATCACCCTCATCCTGAGTGGTCCACTAATGTTAGGTATTTATAAAATATTTTTAAAACTCTGGTATGAGGAGGATTTTAAAATTGAGGAAATGTTTAATGGGTTTCAGGATTTTGGACGCTCTCTAACCGCTTTTCTGCTTATGTTTGTTTATATCTTGCTCTGGTCTTTATTACTAATCATTCCTGGAATTATAGCAAGTATTAGTTATTCTATGACCTTTTTTATCCTAGCAGAAAATCCTCAAATGAAAGCTGCAGATGCTTTGCGCCTTAGTAAAAAAATGATGCAAGGACATAAGACCGAGTATTTTATGTTGATGTTATCCTTTATTGGATGGTATCTATTATCCTTACTGACCTTGGGAATAGGATTTTTGTTCTTTAACTCCTATGTGACTATGGCTTCTACTATATTTTATCAACAGATTAAAGGCAAAGCTTTATATGAAGAGATTGTTATTGAGAATGTAAACCAAACTACTAGTACCTCTTCCGAAGAACCGGATAAATCTCCAAATGAGGATTCTTCTTATCAGGATTTATATTGAAGTAAGTTATTTTGTATTATATTAGCAACTCCTTGACTTAACTGTTAATTAGTGGGGTAAATTATATTATAATTCTCCAACTCTCGTTATTAGGAGAGTATTAAGAATTGACAAAATAAGCCATTTTAAAAGATAGTAATAATAACAAGAAAATAATGTATTATGGAGGATAAATGTCTGCAATTAAATATGTTTACCTGTTCGGCAATGGCAAAGCCGAAGGTAATGCAGAGATGAAAGACTTGCTTGGCGGAAAAGGTGCTAATCTGGCAGAAATGGACCGAATTGGCATTCCTGTCCCACCTGGTTTTACTATCACCACTGAAGCTTGTATTGCCTATACGAAATATGGGGAAGCTAAGATAAAAGAGCTTCTGGAAGCTGATGTAAAAGCAGCTATGAAACATATAGAAGATATTATGCAGATGCAATTTGGTTCCAATGAAAACCCACTTTTGATCTCAGTCAGGAGTGGTGCTCGAGCCTCAATGCCTGGTATGATGGACACTATCTTGAATCTTGGTTTGAATGATAATTCTGTTCAAGGTCTGATTAAAAAGACTCAAAATGAACGTTTTGTCTGGGATAGTTATCGTCGTTTTGTCCAAATGTACGGTGATGTGGTGATGGGTTTAAAACCAGAAAATAAAGAAGACCTGGATCCTTTTGAAGTGATAATGGATTCTATGAAAAAGGAAAGAGGAGTCAAAAATGACTTAGAACTAACCGCCAGTGACCTTAAAGAGTTAGTCTATCTTTTCAAGAAAGCAATAAAAGAGCGCACGGGAAAAGATTTCCCCGATGATCCCTGGGAACAACTCTGGGGAGCTATCTTTGCTGTTTTTGATAGCTGGAATAATCCTCGTGCCATTTTCTATCGTAAATTAAATAATATTCCAGATGATTGGGGAACTGCAGTTAATGTTCAAGCTATGGTCTTTGGTAATATGGGAAATACCAGCGCTACTGGTGTTGCTTTCACCCGGGATGCTTCAACCGGAGAGCATATTTTTAATGGTGAATACCTCATCAATGCTCAAGGTGAAGATGTTGTTGCCGGAATTCGCACTCCTTTACAGATTACTAAAATTGGTTCTCAGCGCTGGGCTGCTTTAGCTGGTATTTCAGAAGAAGAACGAATTGCAAATTATCCTTCTCTGGAAGAAGCTATGCCTGAAGTGTATAAACAGCTTTTTGAAATTCAAAAAAAACTGGAAGAACACGCTAAAGATATGCAGGATCTTGAATTCACTATCCAAGAAGGAAGATTGTGGCTGCTACAAACTCGCACGGGAAAACGTACCGGTTTTGCTATGGTAAAGATAGCAATGGATATGGTCCGAGAAGGCTTAATTGATGAAAAAACTGCCCTGCTGAGAATGGAACCCAATAAACTAGATGAGCTTTTGCATCCCGTTTTCTCTAAAGAAGGACTGGCTAAAGCAAAAGAAATAGCTAAAGGACTGCCTGCTTCTCCAGGAGCCGCTACAGGCCAAATTGTATTTTTCGCTGAAGATGCCGAAGTATGGGCTGCTCAAGGTAAAAAAGTTATTTTGTGCCGTTTAGAGACTTCTCCTGAAGATTTGCATGGTATGGCTGTAGCTCAAGGTATTCTAACTGCCCGTGGAGGAATGACTTCCCATGCTGCCGTGGTTGCACGCGGAATGGGAAAATGTTGCGTTGCCGGGGTGGGTTCTATCGTTATTGATTACAAAAACCGTACTATGACGGCAAAAGGGAAAACCTATCACGAAGGCGATTGGATTTCACTCAATGGAAGTACCGGTCAAGTTTTTGAAGGTCAAATTGAGACTGTAGCTCCAGAACTCAGTGGTGATTTTGCTGAACTGATGATGCTAGCCGATAAATATACTCGTATGTATGTTCGGACGAATGCGGATACACCTCAAGATGCAACTATCGCACGCAAATTTGGTGCTCGTGGTATAGGACTATGCAGAACAGAGCATATGTTCTTTACCGGAGAACGCATCAAGGCTATGCGTGAAATGATCTTAGCTGATAATGGAGAAGGACGCAGAAATGCACTAAATAAACTTTTACCTATGCAACGCTCCGATTTTGAAGGTATCTTTGTTGCTATGGATGGACTACCTGTAACCATTCGTTTGCTAGACCCTCCTTTGCATGAATTCCTGCCTCAAGAAGAAGAGCAACAACAAGAGATTGCTAATGAACTGGGTATCACTCTGGAAAAAGTAAAAGAAAGAGTTAATGCTTTGCATGAGCTTAATCCAATGCTTGGTCATCGCGGTTGCCGAGTGGGTAATACTTATCCAGAAATCACTGAGATGCAAACTCGTGCTATAATTGAAGCAGCACTGAATGTGAAAGCAAAGGGAATAAAGGTTATCCCTGAAATAATGGTCCCCTTAGTGGGAATAGAGACCGAGTTCAAAATGCAGGAAGACATTATCCGCAATACAGCAGAAAAAATATTTGCTGAACGAGGTGACAGGGTAGAATTTCTTGTAGGAACTATGATTGAGGTACCTCGTGCTGCGCTGGTAGCAGATAAAATTGCTGAAAGAGCCGAGTTCTTTAGTTTTGGAACTAACGACCTTACTCAGATGGCATTTGGATATTCTCGTGATGATGTAGGTGTGTTTCTTCCCATCTATCTGGAAAAAAATATACTTAAATATGACCCCTTCCAAATTCTAGACCAGGAAGGCGTTGGACAATTAGTCCAGATGGGAACAGAACGAGGAAAAAAAACCCGTCCCAACCTAAAAGTAGGTATCTGCGGTGAGCATGGTGGTGAGCCCAGCTCAGTGGAATTCTGCCATAAAGTGGGAATGGATTATGTGAGCTGTTCTCCTTATCGTGTTCCTATCGCAAGAGTTGCAGCAGCTATAGCTGCTATCAGAAAATAAATCGTTTAGTAAACACCGGAGCTTAAAAACTCCGGTGTTTTTTATGTTTACTCTCTACTCCTTGAAAATATTTTCTTGTTTAGTTCACTGTTCTCTCTTGACTCTCCCTTGACTCTCTCTTCAGTAACTTAATAAGAGAGAGTCAAGTAGGAGATAAGAAGAAGCCAACTGTCTCTCGTTCTTTAAGATGAAAAGATTATTTGTCTATTTAAATATAGTTAAGATGAAAATAAATTTTTCAATAACTTGACACTTTTTCAGATTTATAATGCCTAAATTCCCCTTTTATCTTGTATATTATAGGCAGATTGGTTAAAAGAGATTGACTAAATAATTGTTTTAGATTATAATAGTTTATAAGAGAAACATTATAAAGAGGATTCAATGGATAACAATAAGAAACCTTACAATGATGAGCATATTTACGCAGAAGAGCAGGACAAGATTGATGCTAAAAAACTGCAATTTTATGAGGATTTACGTCAAAAAGCCAAAGAATGGACCAAAGAAAAGACAGGAACTACAGGTATAAAATTAGCAGAATATCTATTTTTACTTCCCGATTTCTTTATTCTGGTCTGTCGTATAGCTGTAGACAAAAGAGTACCCGCTCATATAAAGTTAAAATTAGCTGGTATCATAGCCTATGTAATGATGCCCTTAGATCTGATCCCAGACTTCATCCCTATTATTGGTTCAATAGATGATTTAGTGTTGATTGTGCTAGGTCTGAATATGTTACTTAATGATATAGACCAACAGGTTCTGGAAGATAACTGGAGCGGAGAAGGTGAAGTTTTACACTGGATGCAGAGGATTAGCGCAGAAGCTGAAGATTTCTTAGACCGAAATATTCTTCAAAGGATAAAGAACTTTTTGAAAATATAGTAGTCTATGTTCACCTTACTTCTTGCTTCGCATAATCAAGACAAG
Organism: Cloacimonetes bacterium UBA3541; assembly: GCA_002376725.1. Taxonomy (GTDB): domain Bacteria; phylum Cloacimonadota; class Cloacimonadia; order Cloacimonadales; family Cloacimonadaceae; genus Syntrophosphaera. The sequence goes on from DFOM01000017.1 coordinate 33,839, forward strand.
GCAAAGGAGTTGAAAGCATTAATCCAAGGAATAAATGTGCATCTTTTAACTCTTAATGATTTCCCTGATATTGTTTCTACGAGTGAAGACCAGGATACCATCTGTGCCAATGCTATGAAAAAGGCTTTTGAAGCTTCCCAGCAGACCGGTCTAATCAGTTTAGCAGATGATACAGGTCTTTTTATTAAAGCATTAAATGGTGAACCTGGAGTATATTCTTCTCGTTTTGCAGGTGAGCAATGTTCTTATAAAGATAATAGAATTAAAGTGTTAGAGCTAATGAAGGGAATCCAAAATCGTTATGCGGAATTCAGAACCTGTGTTGCCCTTTCTGCTCCCGATGGTATTATCAGCTATAAAGAAGGAATCCTGGAAGGTTATATAACTACAGAGGAATATGGAACTAATGGATTCGGTTATGATTCCATTTTTATGCCCTTAACTTCCAGCAAGACCTATGCGGAAATGACGGATATAGAAAAGAACGCTATTTCTCATCGGGCAAAAGCAATAGAGGCTATCCTGCCTATTATCAGAGAAATTATTGCATTATCATAAGGAGGTTTGCTATGATAAAACCAGAAGTTTTTCGCCAGTACGACATCCGTGGAATTGTAGATGAAGAATTGAATGAAGAATCTTTTTATTTAATTGGTAAGGGATTTGGTACCTATCTCCGACAGAAAGGTCTATCGTCTTTAGTCTTAGGTGGAGATGCACGTTTTACGACTCCTCAATTTAAAGAAGCCTTTGCAAAAGGAGCTCTGGAAACAGGATGCACAATAATAGATTTAGGAATGGTAGCTACTCCAGTACTCTATTTCTCCATCTGGAAATTGAAGACTGATGGTGGTGCAATGATTACTGCTAGTCACAATCCTCCTCAATACAATGGATGTAAACTGAATCTGGGTTTAGATTCTGTTTATGCAGATGAACTTCAATCCGTATTACATATCATTCAGCAAGGTGATTTTGCTTCTGGTACTGGCACTTACACTCAAAATAGCTCCATTAACCAGGATTATAAAGATTACCTGGTTTCAGGAATAAAGTTAGAATGCCCCGTTAAATTAGCGATTGACGCAGGAAATGGAGTAGGTGGATTATATCTTCCGGATATTCTGGAACGCTTAGGCTGTCAGGTAAAAAAAATGTATTGCGAACCTGATGGTTCTTTCCCCAATCATCATCCTGACCCCACGATTGAGAAAAATATGCGTGACCTTTCCAAAATGGTAGTGTCTGAAGGTTATGAATTGGGTATAGGTTTAGATGGTGATGCAGATAGAATTGGTGTTGTAGATGAAAAAGGGAAATTACTTTTCGGAGACCAGATTCTTAATATCCTCGCAAGAGATTACCTCAAGAATAATCCAGGAAAACCTATCATTGTAGATGTCAAATGCTCAAAAAAACTCTATGATGATATTATAAAATATGGTGGTGTCCCTATTATGTATAAGACAGGACATGCCAATATCAAAATGAAGATGAAAGAACTGGGAGTAGAATTTGCTGGAGAGATGAGTGGTCATATTTTCCTTGCAGATAGATATCTTGGCTATGATGATGCTATCTATGCAAGTTGTCGCTTTGTAGAAATTGTATCCAAAACCGATAGACCTGTTAGCACTTTTCTGGCAGATCAACCTGAGATGTATAATACTCCTGAATTGCATATTGAATGCCCGGATGACCGTAAATTTGAAGTTGTAGCAAAAGTTTGTGAAGAATTGAAAGCTGAAGGTTATGATGTTTTAGACATAGATGGTGCTCGAGTCAATTTCCCTGATGGTTGGGGATTAGTTCGTGCTTCTAATACTACTCCTGTAATAGTAACTCGTTTTGAAGCTGTAACCGAAGAAAGAATGAGGGAAATACAGCAACTGATAGAAAGTAAAATCTATAAATATCTATAAAAAATAAAGGAGGCAGATTTCAGAATGACTTTTCAAACCTGAGATCTGCTTTATTATTTTTTATATTTCTTTATTCTGAATAGCTTTAATTAAATGTGAAATAGGCTCTAGAGAATAAAGTTTTTGCTCGCCTGATTCTAGATTCTTAAGTATAGCGCTTTTCTGTTTAACCTCTTCTTCTCCCATAATTAAAGCATAAAATGCTTTACTGTTATTCGCCGCTTTCAATTGAGCTTTAAGTGAAGCACGATCAGGTTCATACTCAGCATAAATACCCTTCCCTCGTATTATATTAAGATAAGGAATAATAATTTTTTGTGCCTCGCTTCCTATAGTGATAATAAAAACCTCAGGAACAGGATGTCCGGGCAAAGCTATTGCTTCTTCTTCAAGTGCTAGCAAGAGTCGCTCAAAACCTCCAGCAAATCCTACTGCTGGGATATTCTTCCCGCCTATCTGTTCTATTAACCCGTTATATCTTCCTCCACCAGCTAAAGCATTCTGAGCTCCAATCCCTTCATAAATCACTTCAAAGGCAGTATTAGTATAATAATCCAGACCTCTAACAATGCGTGGATTGATTGTAAAAGGTATCTTCATTAAATCCAGATATTGTTGCACTTCAGCAAAGTGTTCTATACAGGAAGTATCTAGGTAATCTAACTGTACTGGTACATTTTTAGCAATTTCCTGGCATTCTTTCACCTTACAATCCAGGATACGACGAGGTTTTCGTTCAAAGCGTTCCTGACAATCTGGACAAAGCTGGTTCAAATAGGGCTGAAAATAGCTTTGTAAAGCTTTATCGTAGTCTTTAGAACAGTTTGGACAACCTACACTATTTAATTCCAGACGCAGTTTCTTCAATCCCAAACCAGTTAGATAATTCCATAATATTGCAATGACTTCTGCATCATAATAGGGATGATTGCTGCCGATAAATTCCACACCATACTGATAAAATTGGCGATATCTTCCAGCTTGAGGGCGATCATAACGAAACATAGGTCCAAGATAATAGAGTTTTTTATTGAGAGAACCTATGTCCATCCGATTTTCTATATAACTTCTTGCTACTGGAGCTGTTCCTTCTGGACGTAAAGCGAATTCTCTTCCCTTTCGGTCAGTGAAACGATACATTTCTTTCTTCACAACATCAGAACTTTTGCCCGAACTTCTTTCAAACAAATCTGCCTGCTCAAAGATAGGAGTAAGGATTTCTGCATATCCATAAGCTTCTACCAGTTTACGAAATTCAGCTATCACTTTATGCCATTTAGGACTTTCTTCCGGAAGGATATCATAGGTGCCACGGGGTATACTATATTGCATAAACACTTCCTCAATTAGCTAAAAAATTATTGTAAGGATAGTCTTCAAGTTTAAGGTCAGGATAATGAACATTATAAAGATATAAACCCTGAGCTGGAGCAGTAAGAACAAGTCTTTGTCGTGCATTCTGCTCTTCAAGTATTTGTTTCAGGGTCTCTACTCCTAAACCTTTCTGCGATAAATTGACCATTGTGCCTACAATTCTTCGCACCATATGGTGCAAAAAGCGGTCTGCTGTAATCTTAAAACCTATTTTCCCCTGTATCTCTTTAATTGTGAAAGATGAGATATTACAGATATGATTGGGAATGGCAGGATTATTTTTACTCAGCGATGTAAAGTTATGACTTCCCTTCATAACTTCAGACATAGCTTTCAAATCTTCAATTTTAATTTCTTTCCCGGGAATAAACCCGGTATACAATCGGTTTAGGGGAGTTCTTTTCCTTGCTAAAAGATATATATAAGTCCGCGAAGTAGCAGAATAACGAGCATTAAAGGAATCTGCTACCTGCCATATACCGGTAATTTTTAGGTCTGAAGCAAGTTTACTATTTAAAGCCAGCAGCAACTGCTGGGAAGTCATCTTCCCTTTATAGTCAAAATGTGCATAATTAGCAATAGCATGCACACCTGCATCCGTGCGACCAGAACCAGTTAAATTAGGATGAGAAATTCCTCTATCTTTCAAAGCTGAAATCAAATCAGCTTGCACACTTCTTCCCGCAGTCTGAGTTTGCCACCCTCTAAAGTTTGTTCCATCATACATAATCCGCATCAAATATCTGGACATCATCTGCTACCATATCATAATCAAAATTATAATGCCGGCAAGTAAAAGTGCTACCAAATTGGCTATAGAAAAAGAGAGATGAGCGTTATTTAAACCTATAGATACTTCAAGCTTATCCTCTATTTCTTGAGATTTCTTTAATACATTTGATCCTGCTTCTAAAAAACTATCAAAGATCTCTCCAATAGTGTTCTTCCCTTCTGGTTTATGATTGGTAAAATAGGAAGTGTAAGCCTGGATATACAAAGAAGTAGCTAATCCGAAATGTACTAGCCATCTTCCCCATTTAAATTTGCGTATATAGCGAGTGTCATTGATCACTCTTTCTGGAGTTATATTCCCCAGCGCATAAACTCCTGCAAGAATAAAGAATATGACTTTTAAATTAAAGATAGCCAATGCGGGAAATTGAACCTGAAAAATAGTGCCAAGAATCCAGTAAACAGTAAAGAAAGGAAGACTTACCCTTAAACCTTTTAAGACCTGTTTATAAAGAGAACAATCCAGTAGCATAAAACTTAGAAAAATACCTATCAATAATAATATCTTTTGCCAGGAAGCTATTATCGCACTTACCAAAGCTAATACTATTATTAATAAACGAAGCCCAAGATGCTGTTCGCCTAAAACAGATAGCCTGTTTTCCACTAAGGTGTCTCATTCGGAATGAAAAATGGGTTTTTCTTGTCCGGTTCTTCTGGAGATTCAGGTTGCGGAAAAATATATCTATCTGAATTACCGCTCATATTAATACTTTTCCTATCATTTTCTATTTCTAAAGAAGGTGAAGATAGTTCTTCTTGTTGAACTTCAGTTGTATCTTGAAATTCAGTTTCCGCTGATGAAGTTTCCTTCAATGTATCCAATTCTGCAAAGGATAGAAGTAACTGGTCAAATCTATTCAGCTGGAAATGCATTCCATCAAAGAATTTGGCAGTAACAGCGGCATATTCGGTATCGGTTTCGTATTCTAAGACCTCTGAAAGATATGGTTTAGCAGCAGTTGTATCCCTTGCCTCAAAGGTATAATACCATCCCAAACGGAAATTAGCTTTCAGCCTAATCTCTGGATAGTTAGAGTTGACCAGTTCATTCAATATAACCAGCATAGAATCTGGCGAAGTTTCCGCATATCCCAGCGCCTTTTCCAACAATAAATATTGCTCTTCTTCAATGGGGTCTATTAAATGAATAGGTTTTCCGGAAAGCATTTGCTCCAGAGCCCTGGTATATTTATTAGCTGGATATTCTTCGCTCATCCTACTATATAGAGCTTGTATCTGTTCAGTACTACCAGGGATTTTTTGGTAAACAACAGCTTGTGAAAATAAAGCTTGGGGGATAATCTCGTTTTCATACCGTTCTAAAATTTCATTTAAAGAAACTAGACGGTCCTGATTACTTTTAAGTTCAGTTTGAAGAGCAATTAACGATTGTTCCAGTATTGTTCTTTGCTCAATAGGATTTATTGCTTCTTCTTCAACCATTAAACTATCCGAGACGGTTAAATAATCCATATTATCTGCTATGGATAAACTATCTGCAGCCGTCAGAGAATCCTGAGGAGCAATTTCCATTTGGGTAAAAGAGTAATTTAAACTATCCTCTTCCGAGATAGCTGGTAAATTTTCTATTAAAGCAGATAGCGAATCTATGCTACTTTGCTGTTCAGAAATAATATTTATCAATGAATCCCTTCGGGCTGTAATTATACTTTTTGTGTCAATGAGATGTTGATACATCATTATAGCAGAATCGGGAAGAGCAAATTGATTCAGATAATATTCCGCTGCGGTCATATAATAATCTATTACATCCTGAAGTTTTTGTTCTGGATCAAGATTAGCATTATTTTGCAGAAAATTTATAGAGGTAGCCTTTTTTTGTGCAATATCCGCAAATTCTGAATTAGCAAATTCGGTTCGCACTTTATTGTATGCAGACATTGCTTTGGCAAGGTCACCACCCTGGTAAAAATAATACTCTCCCAGATAGTAATTTGCCTCAGCTGAACTTTGAGTGCGAGGATAGGATTTAGTGATGTCTGCCACTTCTGCAATACCTTGTTCAGCATCACCACGAGCAAACAGTAGACGCGCTTTTAAAACTCGTGCCTGGGCAATTTTATCAGGGCGATTTTCATCCTTTAATAGCTTCTGTAAAGTCTTCCAGCTGGCATCATAGTCACCAAGATAGAACTGATTTAAAGCTATATAATATCGAGCTTCCAGTTTAAGTGACTGAGGTATACGGGGATCTCGGGCTATCTTTTCAAATTCACTTAAAGATTTAGCATAATCTTTTTGAATAAAGTAGTTTTTACCAAAAGTGAAGAAGGCTTCACGATATTCTTTAGATTTGGGATAGTTAGTTATTAGTTTTTCAAGCCAATATTGGGCTTTTATATAATTCTTATCTTCTATTTCAAATTCTGCTAGAGTTAAAAGTGCACGAGGATGCAGTTTCTTCTGTTCAGGATTGAGAATAAATTCTTCCAGAATTTTAGTAGCCTCTTCTTTCTGGTTTATCTCACGATAGACTTTTGCCAGATAAATATGTGCCTCTCCCCAGTAAGGACTATCAGGAAAGTTATTTATTAAAGCTTCAAATTGGTCTTTAGCTTGAAACGCACTGTTCCCTTTATAATAAAGAGCACAAGCCATTAAAAAAAGAGCATCATCAGCTTCTTTACCAGGATCGGGACGGCTGAGAATAATACCACATTTCTTTATAGCCTTAGTGTATTCTTCAACTGCTTGATTATTCGGTCTACCATTAGCATTGAGAGGTCTTGATTGAGCTAATTTATAATATTTACGAGCATTATATAGAGTATTAGTCTCCATACATCCCGTAAGTATTAGGAGAATAATCAGCAAGGTAAAATATCTTTTCATACTATCTTTCTGTGTCTCAATCTATTATTTGTCAATATAAATTTATTCCGCAGTCCTGCACAATTTGCAAAAGAGTCGGTTTCTTCAAGAAATTAACTGCAGTATTTAAATCTGGATAGGTGATGCGGTCTTCTTGAAGAGTAGGGACAACTTGACGGAAGCTTGATTTTACTTTTTCCAACACTGAAGAAGAGTGAATATCTCGCTGGTCTAATGCTTGAGCTGCAATCATAAGCTCTATTGCCAGAACTGTTCGCACATTTTCTACTACTTGAATTAATTTATTTGCAGAAATTGAACCCATACTAACGAAATCTTCCTGATTAGCAGAAGTAGGAATGTTATCAACACAAGCTGGATGAGCCAGTACTCTGTTTTCCGAAACCAGCGATGCAGCAGTAAGTTGCACAATCATATATCCTGAATCAATACCAGGACGCAAAGCCAGAAAAGGAGTTAAGCCCCGATTAAGTGTTGGATTTAACATTTGTTCTATCCTTCTTTCCGAGATAGATGCTAGTTCCGTTAGCGCTATAGCTAAGGTGTCTAAAGAAATTGCCAGCGGTTCACCGTGAAAGTTTCCTCCTGATATAACCTTTTCTTCATCAGGAAAAATGAGAGGATTATCCGTAGCCGAATTTATTTCTACCTCCAACACAGATCTTACATAATTAATAGCATCTCTGACCGCTCCATGAACTTGAGGTGTGCATCTTAGGCTATAGGGATCTTGGACATTTTCACAATTGCGATGAGATTCCCGTAACGGACTATTTTCCATTAAATTACTAATATTGTTTGCGCTGGCTAACTGACCTTTATGTGGACGTAATCTATGAACCAATTCATCAAAAGCTGAAGGCGTTCCTTTCAAAGCATCAATTGTGCAAGAAGCTATTATATCGGCATACTTACATAATCTTTCTGCTTCTAAAAGATTTAATACACCCAGAGCAGTCATCACTTGAGTTCCATTATTCAAGGCAAGTCCTTCCTTGGCGTACAATTGCACCGGTTTAATACCAGCTTTTTGCATAGCTTCAGCACCAGGTATAATTTTACCTCTAAACTCTGCTTCACCTTCTCCTATAAGTGTTAGTGCAAGATGAGAAAGCGGAGAAAGGTCTCCACTTGCCCCTACAGAACCTCTCATAGGTATCAAAGGATGAACACCTTTATTTAACATATCAACTAAAGTCTGTAAAGTATCCCATCGGATTCCAGAATATCCTTTCGCTAATACATTTATACGAAGAAGCATAATTGCCCGAGTTTGTTCTACAGTATAAGCCGGTCCTACGCTTGTAGAATGACTGCGAATTAAATTGATTTGCAATTCATTAATGTTGTCTTTAGGTATAGCTACAGAACTTAGCTTTCCAAAACCAGTATTTAATCCATATACGCGATCACCTTTTTCTATTATCTTTTCCACATACTCTCTGCATTTTTTAACTTTTTGAATACTGGTTTCAGTCAATGCGATAGGAGTGTGCTTGAAAGCAACCTCTTCTATCTCTTCCAAGTTTAAACTGTTTCCATCAATATAAATTGTAGACATTAACCTTCCTTCCCATATTCTCCTACAACATTAGAACCAAACTTTGTTGTAGACAGAAGTAATTTAATGCATAATATTTATAATTAGCTTTTTTGTCAAACCTCAAGTCGTATGATATAAGCTTGAAAGTTGATGATTAGAGAAAATAATAAATAACTTCATTTGCTTTAAAACAATATAATTTAAAGTATACTCTCTATATTTAAATTCATCACTCTATATTAGTTATTTTTATAGCTCAATCCACCAAGAACAAGTAAAATTATATACAATTGAGTTTTTTCGCCTGATTTGAATTTTATATTCCCAGCTTTTTACACCAGTTTTCATTTAAGCTATTCCTCTATTAAAGAAGATATAATAATTTTTTTTCTTACATTAATAAGATAATAGAAATAAAGAGGTTGTAACTACTTTATGACCTGATAAGCCTATAATTTGAAATTAAATTATTGACAGAATAGGCAGAGTTTAAAATTAAGGTAAAATAATATGTAAATTGTCTAAAGTGTATAGCCCAAGTCCCTATTTTTGCAGGGGCTTATAGTTCTTTAGGAGGAACAATGATATCCTGTTTGCAGGATACTTTTCAAAGTATCAACGAGGAAAAAGTGCAAACTTTTTTTCCTATAAACCCAAAAACAGTTTTAGCCAGTGAGATCCTGCGAGGAAAAGAAATGCCAGATAAGGTTTTTTTCCTCTCAGAGGGATATTTATGGTCTGAAAACAGGGAGGAATAATTGAGCAAAGGTAATTTTGATAATCGCATTAGAATTAAACTAAAAGCTTATGACCATCGTTTGTTAGATCAATCGGTGGCAGAAATTGTGAAAAGCACCCGTAACACTGGTGCAAAAGTCGTTGGACCTATTCCTCTTCCTACTGATAGGACCATATATACTGTTTTACGTTCTCCACATGTGGACAAGAAATCTCAGGACCAATTTCAAATGTTGGTACATAAGAGATTGATTGATATTTTGAATCCCACTCAGCAAACCACTAATGCTTTAAAGAAGCTTAGCTTGCCTGCAGGTGTCCATGTGGAAATTAAAGCTAACACAAGGAGCTAACGATGCTTGGATTAATTGGTAAGAAAATAGGTATGACCCAAATTTTTGACCCGGACGGGAAGGTTATTCCCGTAACGGTTATTCAAGCAGGACCCTGTAGAGTTGTCTACAAGCGTAGCAAAGCTAAAGAGGGTTATGATGCTCTGCAGTTAGGTTATGAAGAAATAGAGGAAAAAAGAAGCAATCGCCCTAAGATTGGACATTTTAAGAAAAATGGAACTCCCATATATCGTCATCTCAGGGAATTCCGCCCTTCTTTGGGTCAAAAAATTGAAGATATAGAAGTAGGCACTGAATTGAAAGTGGATATTTTTCAGCCCAATGAAAAGGTGAGCATCAGTTCCCATTCTAAAGGACGTGGCTTTACAGGTGTAATGAAACGTCATGGATTTGCCGGTTTTATGAGCTCACATGGAGTGCACGAATCTTTCCGTGGTCCAGGCTCAATAGGTCAGTGTGCTCAGCCTTCTCGTGTATTTAAAGGATTGAAAATGGCTGGACATCATGGAAATCAGAAAGTGACAGTTCGGCATCTCAAGATTGTAAAAGTTGATCCCGAACAAAATCTGATTATGGTAAAAGGTGCAGTGCCGGGACATCGTAATTCATTGGTCACAATCCATAAGGAATCATAGGAAAAAACAATGGCAACAGCAATAAAATTTAACTCCACTGGCGAAAAGATTGATGAGATAGAGCTACCAGCCCAGATTTTTGAGGTAGATGTAAATTCCCCAAAAGTTCTGTTGAATGAAGTAGTTACTATGTATTTGCGTAATCAGCGTCAGGGTACAGTTCAAAAGAAGAATCGTGCAATGACCGCGGGTAGCACTCGCAAAATATATCGCCAAAAAGGAACGGGTAGAGCCAGACAAGGCTCTAATAGAAGTCCTATTCGTGTTCATGGTGGTCGTGCTTTCGCTATTTTGCCTAAAGATTGGTATCGTCCTATTCCTAAGAAAAAGAAAAGGCTCGCACTTAAAGTTGCATTAACTGATAGAGCAAGAGACGGACGTATCTTTGTTATTGAATCTTTTGATTTTACCGAACCGGATACCAAAAAGGCTCGCGAAATTCTGAATAAAATCATTCCAGATAAAGGATGGAAATTAGTGGTAACAGATGGGCACCATTTCCCAACTATTAAATCCTTCAAAAATCTACCAGATGTTATGACTGACCGAGCTGACAGTCTCTATGCTTACGAAATATTAAAGAGTCATTACATCGTGATGACTCAAGATGCTCTCAACAAAGTTGAGGAGGTATTCAGCAAATGATACATCCGAGAAATATAATTATCTCGCCTATCATCACGGAGAAAAGTGAGAAATTGGCACGAGACAATAATATGTATACTTTCAAAGTAAGCATCAATGCCAATAAAATAGAGATTAAGAAAGCTATTGAAAGAATTTTCTCCGTTAAAGTTTTGGATGTAAATACCGTTAGAATGCTCGGAAAACCAAAAAGTCTGGGTAAATATAACGGAAAACGTCCAGATTGGAAAAAAGCAATAATCACCCTCAGAGAAGGTGATAGAATTGCCGATTTTGAGATCTAAGGAGAAGACAATGGCTATTAAGAAATATAAACCAATTACTCCATCTCTCAGATTTCGTACCGGATATACTTTTAAAGAGTTAACTAAGAAAAAACCGGAAAAGTCCTTGATTAAACCGATACATAAAACCGCAGGCAGAAATAACAGCGGAAGAATCACTTGTCGTCATCGGGGTGGTGGACATCGTCGTCATTACCGTATTATTGACTATAAAAGAGATAAATTTGGTATTCCAGCTAAAGTAGCTGCAATAGAATATGACCCTAACCGCACTGCTAGAATTGCTTTGTTGCATTATGTAGATGGTGAAAAACGTTATATCATTGCTCCCGAAGGTTTGCAAGTTGGCACTAAAGTTATGTCTGGTCCTGAGGCAGAAATTGCTCTAGGTAATGCAATTCCTCTGGAAAGAATACCATTAGGAGCTATAGTTCACAACATTGAATTGAAAAGAGGTAAGGGTGGCCAAATTGCTCGTTCTGCAGGAGCTTTTGCGCAAGTAGTAGCTAAAGATGGAGATTATGTGCATGTAAAGATGCCCTCCAATGATATACATCTAATACGTAAAGAATGTTTAGCTACTATTGGACAAGTAAGCAATATTGAACACAATCTAGTGCATATAGGAAAAGCTGGAAGAAATCGCTGGAAAGGTATTCGTCCCAGTGTTCGTGGTGTTGCTATGAATCCTATAGACCATCCTATGGGAGGAGGAGAAGGAAAATCCTCTGGTGGAAGACATCCTGTTTCTCCCTGGGGTAAACCTGCTAAGGGTGGAAAAACTCGTAAACCTCATAAGTATTCCGATAAATATATCGTGAAAGCAGTTAAGAAGAAATAAGGGAAGGAAATAATGGCTCGTTCAATTAAAAAAGGACCCTTTGTTGACGCGCACCTTCTGAAAAAGGTAGAAGCATTAAATGCCGAAAATAAAAAGGCTGTAATTAAGACTTGGTCTCGTCGTTCTATAATTATACCTGATTTCATTGGACATACATTTTCCGTGCATAATGGACATAAATTTGTTCCCGTGTATATAACCGAAAATATGGTAGGTCATAAATTGGGAGAGTTTTCGCCCACTCGCACCTATCGCGGGCATAAAGAAAAGAAAACCAGGGCAAAATAAAGGAGTAATATAAATGGAAGCAACTGCAAAACTCCGATTTACCCGTGGCTCTGCTCGTAAAGCAAGATTAGTGCTAGACCTTATTAGATATAAACCGGTTCCTGAAGCTCAAAATATTCTGCGTTTCTCTCGCAGAGCCGTTGCTGTGCCAATAAGTAAATTATTGGATTCAGCTATTGCTAATGCTAAACAAAAGGATCCAAAACTGGACTTAAATAAAATGGTTGTTTCCGTTGCCACAGCTGATGAAGGTCCGCAAATGAAACGCTATATGCCCAGAGCTATGGGAAGAGCTTATATGATTCGCAAGCCAACCTGCCATATTGCTCTGGAAATCAGAACTTTGGAAGATTAGGAGGAATAGCTTGGGACAAAAAATTCACCCCATTCTCTATCGCCTCGGTGTTAATAAAGATACCGAATCTATTTGGTTTGCCGATGATCAGACCTATGTGGATTATCTGCAAGAAGATATACGCATCCGTAAATATATCCACAAACGACTGGAAGATAAGATGGTCTCTCGCGTGCAAATCTGGCGAAAAACTAACTCTATTACTATTGATATTTACACTGCTCGCCCAGGTTTAGTTATTGGCAAAAAAGGTGAAGATATAGAACGTCTTCGCAATGAATTAAATGTGCTTATTAACAAAAACCGAAAATCTCCGATAACCGTGTCCATTAATATTGAGCAAATAGATAGGATGTGGCTGGACGCAACATTGGTAGGTAGAGAAGTGGCTCGTCAACTGGAAGAGCGAGTACCTTTCCGTAGAGCAATGAAATCCGCTATCCGTAATGTTATGAGAGAAGGTGCACAAGGCGTAAAAATCAAGGTATCTGGTCGTTTGGGTGGTACAGAAATAGCTCGCTCTGAAATCTACAAACAGGGTAGAACTCCTTTACACACTATTCGGGCAGATATTGATTATGCATGTGTTGAAGCTCTTACGACTTATGGCATAATCGGAGTTAAAGTCTGGATATATAAAGGCGATATCCTCGGTGAGGAGAAATAAATGTTAGCACCCAAAAAAGTTAAACATCGTAAGGTAATGAAGGGAAGACGAAAGGGTCTTGCCTGGCGCGGAAATCAGGTAGATTTTGGAGATTATGGACTTATTGCCCTGGAAGATGGTTTCATAACTAGCCGCCAAATTGAGGCTGCACGTATTGCTATAACAAGATATATGAAACGTGCGGGTAAGGTATGGATTCGTATTTTCCCCGATAAACCGATAACCAGGAAACCAGCTGAAACTCGTATGGGCAAAGGAAAAGGCTCTCCAGAATACTGGGTGGCGGTTGTGCGTCCCGGAAGAGTTATGTTTGAAATTGAAGGAGTAGATCAAGAGGATGCAAAAGAGGCAATGCGCCTTGCCTCCCATAAATTACCTATAAAAACTCGTATGATTGCACGAGAAGGAATTGAACTATGAAGATGGAAGAAATGCGTGAAATGACCGATGAAGAACTCCATAACAGACTTGAAGAATTGCGAATAGAACTTTTTAATTTGCGTTTTCAGAAATCAAAAAACCTGCTTGACCGTCAAGATAGACCAAGAATGGTGAGAAGGGATATTGCTCGTATCCTGACTATATTGAAAGAAAGAGAAAAGAATCAGTGAGGTAAAGATGCAAAATACGCATAAAATGATTAAACAGGGTGTGGTAGTTAGCGATAAAAATGATAAGACTATTGTAGTCAGAGTTCAACGCCAATTTATCCATCCTTTGTATAAAAAGACTGTCCGCAGACATAAAAAATTTATGGCTCATGATGAAAATAATGAAGCACATGAAGGAGATATCGTTCAAATTATAGAACATCGTCCGATGAGTGCTCGCAAACGCTGGGCTCTGTATAAAATAGTAGAGCGAAGCAAATAAAGGAGTTTTGGAATGATTCAGGTTCAAACTATGTTGAATATCGCCGATAATTCCGGTGCCAGAAAAGCAATGTGTATTAATGTGCTTGGAGGCACAAGGCGTAAATATGCTACCGTAGGCGATGAAATTGTAGTAGCAATTAAATCAGCTACTCCCGGTGGTAAAGTAAAAAAAGGCAGTGTTGAACATGCTGTAATCGTGCGTACTGCTAAAGAAATCAGAAGACCAGATGGTTCTTATATCCGGTTTTCCGATAATGCTGCAGTTATTATTGATGAAAGACACGACCCTAAAGGAACACGTATTTTCGGACCAGTAGCCCGAGAATTACGGGAGCATCATTATATGAAGATAGTTTCTTTAGCACCGGAAGTGCTATAGGAGATAGCTATGGCTGATAATAGAGAAAAAAAACATCCTAAGATGAAACTGAAAAAAGGGGATTATGTGGTAGTGATATCCGGTGAGGATAAAGGGAAAAAGGGACATATCCTCAAAGCCTATCCTAAAACTAATAAGGTTATCGTAGAAAGGGTGCATATGATTAAAAAACACACTAAACCCACTCAAAACAATCCCCAAGGTGGTATCATCTCTATGGAAGCCCCTATTGACGCTTCCAATGTTATGCTGTTTAATGATAGATTAAACACTGTCTCTAAACCAGTATTTGTAGTGCAAGAAGGGCGTAGAGTTCGCATCTGTAAGAAATCTGGAGAGGAGATCTAGGAGATTTTACTATGAATAGATTGAAAGAACATTATAAAAATACGGTCATTCCAAATCTGCAGAAGCAGTTTAACTATAAAAATATACATCAAGTCCCAAAGTTAGAAAAAATTGTAGTTAGTATGGGAGTTGGAGCTGCTACTCAAAATAAGGCAATTCTGGATAATGCCATAAAAGATATGGAACAGATAACAGGAAGAAAACCTGTAGTGACTCGCGCTCGGAAATCCATTTCCAATTTTAAACTAAGGAAAGGGATGCCTATCGGATGTAAAGTCACTTTGAGAGATGAAATTATGTATGAATTCTTTGACCGTCTGGTGTCTATTGTCATTCCTCGTATCCGAGATTTTCGTGGGATACCAAATGATTCTTTTGACGGACGAGGCAATTTCTCCCTCGGTTTGAAAGAACAGACGGTGTTCCCAGAAATTGAATACGATAAGATTGATACCATAAGAGGTCTAAATGTCAGTATCGTAACTACAGCTCATACCGATGAAGAAGGAAGAGCTCTTTTGAAAGAACTTGGAATGCCCTTTCAACACAATGAATAAGGAGTTATTATGGCAAAAAAAGCATTAATAATAAAACAACAACGTACACCTAAATTTAAAGTTAGAAAATATAACCGCTGTAAGATATGTGGCCGTCCCCGAGCTTATATGCGAGATTTTGGTATGTGCCGTCTTTGCTTCCGTAAGTATGCTTCAGAAGGACAGATACCAGGGATAACCCGAGCCAGCTGGTAATATTTCAGGAGGAATAAATGAGTGTTAGTGATCCGATAGCTGATGCATTGACCAAAATACGCAATGCATATCGTGCCGGACATCAACAGGTGATAATCAATCATAGTAAATTAATAGAAGCTATAGTTAAGATTCTCGCCACTGAAAATTATATAAATAGCATACAGGTTCTGGATAAGGACCCTGAACAGAAGATAAATTATAAACGTATTTTGATTAATCTTCGCTATACTAATGATGGAAAACCTGTCTTACAAGGGTTGGAACGAGTATCCAAACCGGGAAGACGAGTTTATGTAGGTGCCAAAAACCTTCCTCGCGTATTTAATAATACAGGTTGTGCTATTATCTCAACTTCTCAAGGTGTTATGATAGATAGAGATGCACGCATAAAACGCGTCGGTGGCGAATATATCTGTAAGGTATGGTAGGAGGTTGATATGTCACGCATAGGAAAAGCCCCTATTAAATTTGATCAAGATACTCAAATAGTAGTTAAAGATAACATCGTATCAGTAAAAGGAAAAATGGGTGAATTGCATTATCAGCTTATGCCCGGAATAAGTGTTGAGATTTTGGATGGAGTATTACAGGTAAAACGCTGTAATGATAGCAAGGAACAAAAAGCTCTGCATGGCTTAACGCGAGCGTTATTACAAAATATGGTCAAGGGCGTTAGTGAAGGTTACCAAAAAAATTTGCTTGTGATTGGAACCGGTTATTCAGCACAGAGAATCGGTCCCTGGTTAAAATTGAGCCTGGGCTATTCTCATGACATTATTATAGAAGTTCCAGAAAGCTTAACCGTGGAAACAGAAGCTGTACCTCGTACAAAGACCTCACGAAGTGATATACAAAGCATAATTAGAGTTAAGGGAATAGATAAACAGTTGGTTGGAGAATTTGCCGCCGAAATCCGTGCCTGTCGTCCCCCTGAAAACTATAAAGGGAAAGGCATCCGTTATGAAAATGAACATGTCATTATTAAAGCTGGTAAAGCTGGGACGAAGTAGACGAGGAGTGAAATATGACTAAATCCAATACCAAAATTAAAGTTGAACATCGGAATCGCCGTAGAGCTGCTATACGCAAGAAAGTGCGTGGAACAGAAGAACGTCCACGTCTGGTAGTTTTCCGTAGTCTAAAACATATCTATGCTCAAATTATTGATGATACAAGGGGTAAGACCCTAGTCACAGCTTCCACCAGAGGAAAAGATATTCAGATACCTGCCGGTATGAAAAAGACCGAACAAAGCTTTCTCGTTGGACAAAAACTGGGTGAGAAAGCCCTCGCTGTTGGAATTAAAAAAGTAGCTTTTGATCGGGCAGGCTGCAAATATCACGGTCGGGTTAAAGCACTAGCAGAAGGTGCCCGTAAAGCCGGACTGGACTTCTAAAAAGGGAGGAATAGTGAATTACGAATATAACCAAGCAGAAGAAGAAAAACTGTTTGAAACCGTTATAGACACCAAAAGAGTGGCAAAAGTAGTTAAAGGTGGACGAAATTTTAGTTTCAGTGCCATTGTTGTTGTTGGTGACCGTGCTGGTAATGTTGGAGTGGGTTATGGAAAAGCTAACGAAATTGCTGATGCCATTCGCAAAGCCAAGGGAAAAGCTCAAAAAAATATGTTTAAAGTTCCAATTATAAAAGGAACTATCCCCCACGAAATAACGGCTCGTTATGGTGCAAGTAAGGTGATGATGAAGCCTGCATCTGAAGGAACTGGAATCATAGCTGGTGGAACTGCTCGTGCCATATTTGAAGCTGCTGGAATTGAAAACATACTTTGTAAATCTTTAGGCTCAAACACTCCTTGCAATGTAGTCAAAGCAACCGTGCTTGGTCTTCAATCTATGCGAACCCTTTCCGATGTTGCTAAGCTTCGCGGTAAATCCGTTGCTGAAATAACTGGTCAGGAGGCGAAATGAAGATCAAAGTCACACAAGTTAGAAGCACTATTAATAGACCAGAAAAACAGAAGCGGGTTATTGAATCTTTAGGTTTAGGCCGTCCTGGCAAAAGTAGAATTCACGATGATAACCCCTGTATTCGGGGAATGATTAATAAAGTTTCTCATCTTATCAAAGTTGAAGAAATAAAGGAAGAATAATATGCTTACTCTTTCCAATCTTGAAAAACCGCAAGGCAAAAAAACCAAAAAACGTTTAGGTAAAGGACAAGGCTCTGGAATAGGTCGTCAATCTGGCCGTGGTCATAAAGGACATAAATCCCGTACCGGAGGTAAAATTCCTATCTATTTTGAAGGTGGTCAAATGCCAATAAATCGTCGCCTTCCTAAACGTGGCTTCAAGAATGTATTCCATAAAAATTATCGCGTGCTTAATCTTTCTAAATTACAAAATACAGAAGAAACAGAATTTGATATTCCCAAGCTAGAAATGTTGGGGTTAATACCGGTTAAAGGGAAAAAGGGAAAATACCCAGTTAAAGTTCTGGCTTTCTCTAGTGAGGAATTCACCAAGACCGTTCATATTAGAGCCAATGCCTTTTCCAAAAAGGCTAAAGAACTAATAGAAGCGAACGGCGGAAAGGCGGAGGTAATCTAATTTGTTTAAGACGCTTGCGAATGTCTTTCGGATTCCCGATCTGCGAAAGAAAATCTTAATCACCCTCTTAATTCTAACCCTATATAGACTAGGAAGTTTCATCCCTATTCCAGGGGTTAGTGGAACTGAATTAAAATCTTTCTTTGCTCGTCAGACTGGTAGCATTTTTGACCTGCTAAATCTCTTTGTGGGTGGCAATTTTGAGCGAGCTTCCATTTTCGCTCTCGGAATTATGCCTTACATCACTGCTTCTATTGTGATTCAGCTTTTAGGAAGTATTATACCTTATTTTGAGAAGTTGAGAAAAGAAGGAGCAGATGGGCAGAAAAAATTGAATCAGATTACGCGTTATTGTACCGTTGCTTTAGCTGCTTTTAATGCTATTACCATTACAGTTGGTCTGGTTAATATGCGGGGTGCAACCGGTCCTGTTGTTCCTCAACCAAACTTTTTATTTCATCTAACTGGTATCATAACCCTGGTGACAGGAACTATGATTGTGATGTGGTTGGGCGAGCAAATTACGGAATATGGTATCGGAAACGGAATCTCTCTAATCATCTTTGCAGGTATCATTGCTCGTTATCCTGAAGGATTTATCAACCTTTTCAGAACCAGGTTTAATAGTGTAACGGGAGTGATTACTTCACTTATCGCAATATTAGTAATGATTCTAGCTACAGCAGCTATCATCTTCGTGACTGAAGCAATACGTAAGATTCCTGTCCAGTATGCTAAAAGAATAGTTGGAAGAAAGGTGTATGGCGGACAAAGCACTTATATCCCTCTGCGTGTAAATACAGCAGGAGTGATACCTATTATCTTTGCTCAGTCTATTTTAATGTTTCCCGCCACACTTATAACACTGTTCCAAGGTGGAGAAGCAGAGGCTGGTTCTTTCTGGTATAATATGCGTATCTGGTTTTCACCGGGACACTGGGTCTATACTATACTCTATGTTGCTCTGATTATTTTCTTTGCTTATTTCTATACCGCTATTGTACTAGATCCTAATGAAATGGCAGAAAATATGATTAAATACGGTGGTCATATTCCCGGAAAGAAACCAGGTAAAAAAACCGCTGAATACATATCCTCAGTGCTTACTCGTATAACTTTACCAGGAGCAGTTTTCTTTGCCTTGATTGCATTATTACCTGAAATTATGACTAATGTATTCAAACTCCCATTCTATTTTGGAGGAACGGGATTAATTATCGTGGTTGGAGTGGCTCTTGATACTCTAAAGCAGATAGAATCGCATCTAATTATGCGTCACTATGATGGCTTTATGAAAAGAGGAAAACTCAGAGGACGCGCTGGCTGATTATGATAATATGTAAGTCTCCGACAGAAATTGAAAAAATCCGCCTCAGTTGCCAGATTCTTGGTGAACTGTTGGATTTATTAGCGGAGAAAATACAGCCTGGAGTAAGCACTTGGGATCTAGATGCTTTTGCCTATGATTTTCTGGCTAAGAATGGCGCTAAACCCGCTTTTAAGGGTTATCAAGTCCCAGGTTTAACTCCTTTCCCATTCACACTTTGCACATCATTAAATTCAGTTATTGTGCATGGTTTTCCATCCAAGAAGGTAATTCTTAAGGAAGGAGACATCATAAGCATTGATGTAGGTGCCATAAAGGATGGATATTACAGTGATGCAGCCCGAACCTATGCCGTAGGAAACATCTCTCCTGAAGCTCAAACTTTAATGGAAGTAACCCTTAATGCTCTATATAAAGGGATAGCAGCTGCACTTCCAGGAAACAGAGTGGGAGATATCTCCAATGTCATTGGAACCTATGTAACCTCTAAGGGTTATTATGTGGCTGATGATTTAACCGGTCATGGCGTGGGACGCTATCTTCATGAAGAACCTCAAATTCCAAATATCGGCAAAGCTGGTTATGGACCTCGTCTCCGACCTGGAATGACTTTAGCTATAGAGCCTATGGTCAACCTAGGCACTAATAAAGTAAAAGAGAACGGCTGGGAATTTTCCGTTGCAGATGGAACCCTATCTGCACATTTTGAACATACTATCTTAGTTACCGATAGTAAACCTGAAATATTAACCATTGCTGGGGGAGCAAAAGTATGAGTAAAACAGGTGTTATAGAAGTAGAAGGTATTGTTACTGAAGCACTACCTAATACTACTTTTAAGGTGCAGCTGGAGAACGGCCATACAATCCTGGCTCATAGCTCCGGCAAAATGCGGATGCACTATATACGTATCCTTCCTGGAGATAAGGTTAAGGTTGAACTTTCTCCTTATGACCTTACTCGTGGCAGGATAACTTACCGCTATAAATAAAAATTGCAGGAAGCGACTGCACTCTTGCAAGGAGATATAATGAAAGTAAGATCATCAGTTAAAAAACTCTGTAAAGATTGTAAAATTATTAAACGTCACGGTGTAATCCGGGTTATATGCAGCTCTAACCCTAGACACAAACAAAGACAGGGTTAAGGAGGATTAATTTGGCACACATTGCAGGAATAGAACTACCAAAAAACAAACGTTTATTCGTTGGCTTAACTTATATTTATGGCATAGGACGTTCCAGTGCTAGAGAAATCTGCAAAAAAGCCAATATTGATGAAATGAAAAAAGTGGAAGATCTAACACCGGAAGAGGAAAAGCTACTTCGCGATATCATCCAGAATGAGTATATAGTTGAAGGTGCCCTACGCACGCAAGTTGCTATGAATATTAAGCGCCTGATGGAAATAGGATGTTATCGTGGTATAAGGCATAAACGTGGTTTACCTGTTCGTGGACAACGTACGCATACTAATGCGCGAACTCGTAAAGGTCCTCGTCCAGGTGGAATTAGAAAGAAGAAATAGGAGTGAACTGAACTATGCCTAAAAAAACTAGACCTAAGAAAAAACGCACTCGCCTTTCCTTTGATGAAGGTTTAATCTACATTCATTCCAGCTTCAACAACACGATAGTAACTCTAACTGACCGAAGCGGAAATGTGCTTGCCTGGTCAAGTGGTGGAAAAATCGGCTATAAAGGTTCTCGTAAAGCTACTCCTTTTGCAGCTCAAATGGCAGCTACGGAAGTAGTTAAAAACGCTCTAGATATGGGTATAACTCGCGTTGGCGTTATCGTTAAAGGACCAGGTAGCGGCAGAGAATCTGCTCTTCGTGCCGTTAATGCCGCAGGAATGAAAGTAACAATGATAAAGGATGCCACACCCATTCCTCATAATGGATGTCGTCCACCAAAAGCTAGAAGGATTTAAAAGAGGAAAATATGGCAAAATATACTGGACCTAAAGCCAAACTATGTCGTAGATTTGGTGAAAACATATATGGACCCGCAAAATACGACAAGATTTTAAGTAAGCGTAAGTTCCCTCCTGGTCAGCATGGAAGTAGCTCACGGCGAAAACCTAGCGATTATTCTTTACATCTAAATGAAAAACAAAAACTTAGATATACCTATTGTCTACTGGAACGCCAATTTAGAAGATACTTCCAAATGGCAGATAAAATGAAAGGTGTCACTGGCGATAACCTCTTGAAATTACTGGAAAGAAGATTGGACAATACTGTATATCGTATGGGGTTTGCTACCACTAGAATGCAAGCCCGACAATTTGTTAATCATGGACATTTCCTGGTTAATGGGAAAAAAGTTGATATCCCTTCATATCTACTCAAGCCAGGAGATATCGTAGAAGTCCGTCCCCGAAGCCGGGGAATAAAACCTTTGGTGGAAGCCTGGAACAATTCTGAAGCAAGTTCACCTTATCCCTGGCTAACTGTTGATAAAGAAAATATGCGCGGTCAATTTGTGGATATCCCCAGTGTGGAAGATATTCCTACCACAGTTGATATGCGTTTAGTGGTTGAATACTACTCCAAATAATGGCTTTATAAATGAGGAGTTTATATTATGTTATATCTTGAACCTTTACAAATGCCCGAAAATGTGGATTACGATAAAGAAACTTATTCCCCCACTTTTGGACACTTTGAAATTGGACCGCTGGAACCTGGTTTTGGTACAACCTTAGGAAATTCTCTCCGTCGTATCTTGCTATCTTCCATTCAGGGTTCAGCAGTTCGTTTTGTTAGAATAGAAGGTTTACATCACGAGTTCACTCCGATTCCCGGAACTAATTCGGATTATATAGACCTTATCCTGCGATTGAAACAATTAGTCATCTATTGTAATTCTATTGATGAAGTAACGGTTACTCTTGAACATAAAGGGAAAGGGGTAATTACTGCTGCTAAGATTCAGGAAAACCCCAATTTACGAATTGTCAATAAAGACCTTTATCTGCTTGAAGTGACCGAGGATGTGGATTTTAAAATGGATTTAATCATTGGAAATGGCCGTGGTTATGTTCCCGCAGACCGTCAAAATACCGAAGGTAAACCCCTCGGATTTATTCCTATTGATTCCATCTATTCTCCAGTTATGAAAGTAAATTTTTCCGTCACCCATCAGAGAGTTAAGGAAAGGATGAACTACGATAAATTGCTTATAGATATCTACACCAATGGTGCTTTAGAACCAATTATTGCCCTATTTCTTTCTGCTAAACTGCTTCGTGATATGGCAGGAAAGATTTGCCTCTTTGAAATTGAACCTCAATATATACGCGATGTCTATATTGACCCGGAATTGGAAGAAAAAGAACGCATCCTTTCTCTGCCGGTTAAAGAAATTGAACTCTCCGTTAGAGCTAGCAATTGTCTGGAAGCAGCTAATATCAAGACCATAGGAGATCTGGTTTCTAAAACCGAACAGGAAATGTTAAAATATCGCAACTTCGGAAAAAAATCTCTGGAAGAAATCGTTCAGAAATTAAAAAAATACGACCTGCACCTGGGAATGGATGTGGAAGAAATTTACCGCCAAATCCGAGAGGCTCGCAGTCGTGGTATTAAAGCAGATGAAATCCCTCCCATAAAAGAAGAAGAGGCAATAAAAACGGTTACCCCACCTCGTAAACCTGTTCCTACTTCTAAAAAGAAGGTGAAAAATGCGACATAGAGTTAAGGGTAGAAAATTTAGTAGAGAAACCGCCCAACGCCGCTTAATGATGAATAATTTAGTCAAGTCTATGATTGAATATGGCCAGATTACTACGACCCTGGCTAAAGCTAAAGAATTGCGTAAATATGTTGAACGTGTAATCACCTATGGAAAAGATGATACGGTCCATTCTCGGCGTCTTGCTTATAGTATTCTGGGAGATCGCACCTTAGTACAAAAACTATTTACCGAAATTGCCCCCGCTTTCCAGGATAGAAACGGTGGGTATACACGCATTATAAAAGCCGGTTATCGCAGAGGTGATTCTGCTCCTATGGCGGTTATTCAATTTGTAGAATCCTCTACTATTACTCCTAAAAAGGAAAATATTAAAGCCAAGGATTTGAATAAATAGGCAAGCCCACTATACATTTTAAAATGGACTACTTTTTTAGGTAGTCCATTTTACTTTCCCCTTAATTTATTTCCTCTATTATCAATGCTAGAGATAAAAAACTTAATGAAGTTCTTCTGGTTATTACAATCCCTTATATTCCATTATGTTATCCCTTATGTTACACTTATCTGCCCTACAATCTTCAGTAAAGTTTCCCCTGCCTATTTATGTCCAACTTATGTCCAGCTTATGTCCAGCTTATGTCCAGCTTATGTCCGAAACTGGACATTACTTGCCTATCTATATAGCATTAATGGCACATCTCCAACTTGAGGTGAGTTGAATTGCAGAGAATCCGAGTTTTTATTTTTTGCGGTATATTTACCGATGATCATAACTTCAAGAATTGGTGTAAATTAGCTTATTCCGCAGAATCCTAAGTAGATACTTTTTTCTTGACATCAGAACTATCATTTAATGAAGGTAAAACAAGTTATAATTGAAAGAAGAGGCATTGATGAAAGAAGGTTTCCTTGCCCGAAATGATTCTCATTCTATTTTCTTCACTGATCTTGCGGAACAATGTAGTGAAGATATAAGGACATTATTTCTCAGGCATTTGGAATATTCTATGGTCAAGGACATCACCAATGTCCAACCTTGGGATATTTACTTTGCGCTTAGTTTAAGTTTACGCGATAAATTAATCCAACGCTGGCTACGAACTCAATATGAATACCGAAAACAGGATGTAAAGAAAGTCTATTATCTCTCAATGGAATATCTTATTGGCAGATTATTAGTTAATACCCTTATAAATTTAGGAGAATACGAAAATAGCTATGATATGCTTAAAGAATTTGGCTATGAACTGGAAGAGATAGCTGAATTAGAACCCGATATGGGGCTTGGTAATGGAGGTTTAGGCAGATTAGCTGCTTGCTTTATGGATTCTCTTGCCACACAAGCTTATCCTGCATATGGTTATGGTATTCGCTATGAATTTGGCATTTTCAAACAAAACATAGTTCAAGGTTATCAAGTTGAAGAGCCAGATCACTGGTTAAAAAAGGGCTGTCCTTGGGAAATCCAGAGACCAGAATTAACCTATAGGGTTAGATTTGGTGGAGAAGTTATCACTGAAACTCTCCCCGATGGAAAAATATTATATCATTGGTTAAATACTGATGATGTAATGGCAGTAGCTTGGGATATTCCCATACCAGGATATAAGGTGGACAATGTAAATAATCTAAGACTTTGGCAAGCCACAGCTACGGACGAATTTGACCTGGAATATTTCAATAATGGGGATTATGTCCGAGCCGTAGAAAAGAAGAATATCTCGGAAAATATTTCCAGAGTTCTCTATCCTAATGATAATATCCACCTCGGTAAGGTGTTACGTCTCCAACAAGAATACTTCTTTGTAAGTGCTACTCTGCAGGATATCTTTGCCGCATGGAAACTGGATCATGACAATTTTACTGATTTACCTAAAAAGATTGCTATCCAGTTAAACGATACTCATCCTGCTTTAGCTATCCCGGAAATGATGCGTATACTGATAGATGAGGAACAATTGGATTTTGCAACTGCCTGGAACATCACTCGTCAGTGTTGTAGTTACACTAATCACACCGTTCTTCCTGAAGCTTTAGAAAAATGGAGTGTTAAGCTTTTTGAAGAGTTATTACCGCGGCATCTAGTGCTTATTTATCAGATAAACGAATATATTATGAACGAAGTTACCCGACTATATCCGGGAAATATTGATAAAATGCGGAATTTAAGCTTAATTGAAGAAGGTCCAGATAAGAAAGTTAGAATGGCTCAACTCTGCTTACATGGTACGCATACGGTAAATGGAGTAGCAGAATTGCATACTCGTATCCTTAAAGAACGCATCTTCCCCGATTTCTATGAAATGTATCCCGAACGTTTCCAAAATAAAACCAATGGAATCACTCCTCGTTTATGGCTTCGCACTTGTAACCCTCAACTTGCCAGCTTGATTACTGAACATATTGGCGAAAGCTGGGTTTCAAACCTGGATTACCTCCGCGGCATTGAACAATATGCTAAAGACCAGGAATTTTTAGATGATTTCATAGAAATCAAGGAAATTAATAAAAGGGCTTTGAGTCGTTATATCTTTAAAACAACAGGAATCCGAGTTCGTCAGGATAGTATATTTGCCTCCCAGATTAAACGAATTCACGAATACAAACGTCAGTTACTCAATGCGTTAGGAGCAATAGCACTTTATTTTCGCATCAAGGATAATCCACAAATTGATTATATTCCTCGCACCTTTATCTTTGCTGGAAAAGCAGCACCAGGTTATTATCTAGCTAAGCTCATCATCAAATTTATCAATAATATCGGAATGGTCATTAATAAAGACCCAGATGTGGCTGACCGCTTAAAAATCGTCTATTTGCCCAATTATTCTGTCTCCTTAGCGGGAAAGATTATACCTGCTTCGGATGTGTCCATTCAGATTTCTACTGCAGGATATGAAGCCAGTGGTACTGGAAATATGAAATTTGCTCTAAATGGTGCTCTCACTCTTGGAACTTTAGATGGGGCAAATGTGGAAATGACAGAAGAGATTGGAATGGAAAATATGTTCATTTTTGGTATGAATGCTCAGGAAGTTGTAGAATTGAAACAGAAAGGATATAATCCACGCGATTATTATAATAACGATCCTGAATTGCGAAGAGTTATAGATGCTGTTGCCACCGATATGTTTTCTCCTAAAGAAAAGGGAATCTTCTTACCTATTGTCAATTCCCTTTTGGATATGGGAGATGTTTATTGTATTATGGCAGATTTTCAAGCCTATTTAGATGCACAGTTAAGAATTGACCAGCTATGGCAAAACCGTTATGCCTGGGCAGAAAAAGCTATCATCAATATTGCGCGGATAGGTAAATTTTCTTCCGACCGTGCTATCAAAGAGTATGCTGAAGATATTTGGCATATCAAACCTGTGCAACTTGACTTCCCTTAGTTTATTAACCCTAGTTTTTAAAGATGCATTTTAGATGCTGCTTTATTTTTCTTCTGCTAGGAGGTTTAATCTCTCTTTTATTTCCTATTCTACTTGATGCTGAAATTGTAATCAATGAGGTCTGTTATGACCCCCAAGGACCTGATTCAGGTTATGAATGGATAGAACTTTATAATAATGGTAATGAAGACATAAACTTACAGGGAGCAAAAATTTTATGTGGAGGAAGAACTTTCCAGTTGGTATATGAATTACCATCCTTTATCCTGCGAGCTCATCGTTTTCTTCTTATTGGCGAATCTCAGATTACTCAAGCACAATTAATAACTCCTTTAGGATTTCAAAATGGAGGTGCTGAAACGGATGGCATCCGTTATGTAAGCCCTGATGGAACTTACACTGATACTATACTTTATGATTCTCCAAACACCAATCAACTGCCAGATGATACAGGCGTTACGGGCTCTGCTTTTGCTCCTGATGTCCCAGAAGGATATTCTCTAGCAAGAATAATTGACGGTCTGGACACCAATAATTGCGAACTTGATTTCCTATCTGAAAGCCATCCCACTCCAGGATTTCCCAATCATCGCTATATAGATTATGCTCTTCTCGCTCCTGAGGTGTATCTTTCAGATGATTTTTGGTATTATCAAGTAGTAGTAAAGAATATATCTTTATTTTCTACAAATGAAACTGCGGACCTGAACATCTTTTTGGATGAAGTTTCTATTGCTGAATACATTATTCCTGAAATTGCTGCAGATGATTCTTTAATGTATGAAGGAATCATCCCTCTAGCAGATGATTATAATCATTTGGTAAAGTTTGTTTTAACTCTAGCAGATGACCCTGATTTATCCAACAATCAATATTCTACCTGGTTATGGGAAATTGAGCCTCAACTTCCTGTTATCAATGAAATTATGTATAATCCTCAAACCGGTTTACAGGAATGGATTGAAATCTGGGCAATTGATGCTGCTTCGGGAAATTACACGCTAAAAGATCAAGCTGAAAATCAGTGTTCCTTCTCGCTCCCTGCTTCCTCAGGTTATTTTATCCTCTGTCCAAATTCAGACATTTTTATATCTCAGTATCCCAGCTGTCCAGCTTCATCTGTGCTACAATCAAGTGGCTGGACCTTACTTAATAACGATGAAGATTCTTTATATCTCTTTGATGAAGAACAAAATCTCCTTGACCAGATGTCTTATGTCGGAGATAATTCTCATAAAGGCATATCTCTGGAACGCTATCTAACAGAATCTCAGGAACCTAGGTGGCGTTATTGTTTAAATGAATTGGGCTCCACTCCTGGAAATCCGAATAGCCAGGCACCTTCCATTCCGCCATTTTCTGGCAATTTTCACCTTACAGGAAGTCCTTGTAATCCCCAAAAGGATGAGCACATAAATCTCTACTACAAATTAGACCCAGATCAGAGTTATGTTCATTGCTATATTTATGATAGACAAGGTAGAAAAGTTCGTGTTTTAGCTGATAATTTAATGGTTTCTTCTGAAGGAATATTAACTTGGGATGGTAAAGATTCTTCTGGTAAATATCTTTCCCGAGGTTTATATTTCATCTTTTGGAAATCAAAAGCTATCAACGGAGGAAAGATTTTAAACCGGCAATTTTCAGTTGTATTATACTATTAAGAGGTGATTTATGGTAGGAATTGTAATAACTTACACTACACTTGGTATAGATGGATTACAGCTCACAGTAGAATGCGATGCCTCGGGACATACATTTGGTGTCAATATCGTTGGAATGGCTTCTAATGCTGTAAAAGAAAGTAAAGATCGGATTTTTACCGCTATAAATAATTCCGGATTTCAAACTCCTATTAAACGATTTACCGTCAATCTTGCTCCAGCTGATATCAAAAAAGAAAGCGCTTCAATTGATTTACCTATTGCTATTGCCGTCCTGCAAAGCATAAAACAGGTACCAGAAGAATATCTCACTAAAACAGCATTTATTGGAGAACTTTCACTGGACGGTAACTTAAGACCGGTTAATGGTGTGCTTCCCATAGCTTTAGCCGCAAAAAAAGATGGGATAGATACCCTGGTTCTCCCTTATGAAAATGCTGATGAAGCTGCTATAATAGAAGACTTGACCGTTATTCCTGTCACTTCCTTACGAGAAACGATTCAGTATCTTCGTAAAGAGATTGATATTACACCTGCCTCGGTGGATAGAGATAAAATTTTCTCTGTTTTAAATGATTTCAAGATAGATATGAGCGATGTCAAAGGTCAATATCAGGTGAAAAGAGCTCTGGAAGTTTCTGCAGCGGGAGGACATAATATCTTGATGATTGGACCTCCTGGTAGTGGAAAAACTATGCTTGCGCGTCGTGTTCCTACTATTCTACCTGAACTTTCTCTAAATGAAGCTCTGGAAGCTACCAAAATCCATTCTGTTGCTGGCTATTCTAAATACTTCCGCAATGGTATACTGACCACTCGCCCTTTCCGGGCTCCACATCATACTATAAGTGATATAGCTTTAATCGGAGGAGGTGCTTTCCCTCGTCCAGGTGAAGTTTCTCTTGCTCATAGAGGTGTCCTTTTCCTGGATGAATTACCAGAATTTAAACGTGGAGTTCTGGAAGTGCTTCGTCAACCCCTGGAAGATGGAATAGTAACTATCTCAAGAGCTGCTTTTAGCCTCACTTTCCCAGCTGAATTTATGCTTATCGCTTCTATGAATCCCTGTCCCTGTGGCTACTTCGGTTCTAATATACCTAATCATATCTGCAATTGTGACTTTGGTGCTATCCAAAGATATCGCAGTAGAATTTCAGGACCTCTACTTGACAGAATAGACATCCATGTGGAAGTCCCAACAGTTAGTTATGCTGACCTTACCTCTCTCCCTACAGGTGATAATTCATCTATAATCCGAGATAGAGTAAACAAAGCTCGCTCTATCCAACACCAACGATATGCACAGGAAGGTATCTATTGTAATGCTCAGATGAGTTCTAAATTACTCCGTAAATACTGTAAAATTGACCTCCAGAGCCAAGCTCTTATGCAAAATGCTATTGACCACCTCGGTTACTCCGCTCGTGTATTTGACCGTATCTTGAAAGTCGCTCGTACTATAGCTGACCTGGAAGAAAAAGAAAATATCACCAGTGACCATATCTCTGAAGCTATACAATATCGCACTCTGGATAGAAAATATTGGAGCTAATATTAGCAGATAAATAAATTATGCTTTTTGACCTTTTGAGTAGGCAATATCCATAATTTTAATAATTATAAATTTACCTGTTTCAACTGACCAATAATCCTGATTTGTACTGATTTTAAGACTTTAAGTAAGATAAATAAGAATATTTTTAAAAAAATAATTAGAATGATAAAAAACATATTTATTTGATATTTATTTAGTGTGCATGTTTTATAAAAATAATAAAGGAAGTATCAAATGGAACCAGAAAGAATGGATTATTATTTTCAAAAAGACATAGCTCCCGTAATGAGTATAGGGCAATGGCTGGTAACTTTTTTATTGATGGCTATACCGATAGTAAACATTATTATGATTATAGTCTGGTTAGCCAGCAAAAATGAGAATCCCAACAGAAAGAATTGGGTATTAGCTTATTTAATTGTTATTGCAATATCTGTTGTATTAACCTTTATTATTTTTGGCTCTGTTGCTTCATTTTTCTCTGCAATAGGAAGTATTCTGTAACTCAGCAGTAATAGTAAAAAGCTCTTTGCCTGAAAGTATTATCGTTGTTCCCTTAATAAAATTGAGGTAAATGGAAAGTATAATTTTTTTGGATAAGAGAGGACTTTAGTTCCAGAAATTATAGTCACACCTTAATGCGAGAGCGAATCTTTTCCAGCGTTTTAGGTCCAATCCCTTTAACATTAAGGATATCCTCCACCGAATTAAATTTACCGTTTTGATTGCGATAATCAATAATAGCTTGAGCTTTAACTTCGCCAATACCAGGTAAGGTACAAAGTTCTTCTATTTCAGCGGTATTGATATTAACGATATTGGTTAACTGACTTTTGGGAACTGAGGTAGAACCAGTTTTTTTCTTTAAATCAGCGGTTTTGCTAGTTGATGAGGTTTTATCGGCTGTATTATCTTGATTAGATAGTGATATTTTAAAGGTATCCTGTCCGGAAATCGTAAGATTTTCGGGAGTAAATTGAGGATTTCCAAAAAGTAGTAAAGAGGGCAACATCTTCGCTAAGGTTTTTTCTCCAATACCCTTTATCTGGAGAAGGTCGTCTGTACTTTTAAAACCGTATTGATTACGATAGTCAATGATATCCTGAGCTCGTTTTTCTCCTATTCCAGGTAAAAGAATCAATTCTTCTTTAGAAGCAGTTCGGATATCAATCTGAATAGGTTTATCTTCTTGAACTGCATTAACCAGTTCTTGCGTGTTTTCTGGGATAGTGGATTTTTTAGCTGAAAGATGTTGTAAACCATCAAATTGTCCCAGGATAAAACCCAAGAGGGCAAGTCCACAAATAGCTAAAAGTGCCTTTTGTTCCTGCTTGGTAAGAAATTTATTCAGAAATTTCATCTTCACCTTCCCCCTAAAGAGTTAGCTGTGAAAATAGTTTTTATTTAATCAACAGCATTTTATATAAAGCTGAAGGTTGTTCTTTAAGCCTATAAAAATAAATTCCATTAACAAGGTATGAAGGAGCTATCCATTCTATCTTATTCTCTCCCTGATGAATAGGATGTGAATCAATTTCTGCTATCAGTTCTCCTTTTAAATTGAATATTTGAATGGTTGCATAACCTTCTTTATATGCCTTTACAGGAAAGGAAGTCATATTTTTAAAAGGATTGGGATAGTTCCTCTGAAGAGTCATAACTAGAGGAACCTGGGAAATATCATCTGATACAGGGTCGGTAGTATAGCAAACAAAAGGAATAATAAAAGTGCCAAGATGGGAAGAAGTAATCTCAAAATGAAAATGAGCAGTTCCACTGGCACCAACCATCAGATTAAGATGGAAGCCTTTTGCTTCACCTGAAGCCAGTGTTAATGGCATAGCAATGCTGCCTGGATAGCAGTTTCCTTCTTCATCGCAATAATTGAAATACCAGTTAGCAGGAGCATTATCTACCACAATTCTCATATTAAAATTTTCTGCTGCTCCTAAATTGAATATCCATAATGGTTCAGAAAGAAAATTGGTATTAGATTCACAGACAATATTATTTCCATCCCAGTTATAGGCACAACGCAAATAGTAATCTGGAAGAGGAAGCGTGGAAGTGCTTTGCAAAATAACTTGATTACTAACTTCCACAAAAGCGGCTGCCCAGAGATTATCTGGATTGCTATCAGGACTAAGAGTGAAATTATCATTAAAAGTTACTTCAGTTCCTACTCCAGCTAAATTTATATTATGCCAAAGAAACTGACACGCCACATTATTATAAGCATTCATATTGCTCTGCACTAAGACCAACCCCAATTTCTGATTAATCAAGGATAATTCAGGATCAATTAATTTAACAGTTACGGTAATAGCTCCAGTTTCAGGATTAAAGCTGGTAATATCCATTTTTAGTGGTGAGGCAGAAAACTTATAATTATTAACTATATTGCTATAAGTATTGGATTCTGGTTCACCTAAAACCGAATTCTCACGGTTAAAAAAGATTGTTGGATAAACTTCCACGCTTAAATCACTGATCCGTTGTTCCACACTCACACTACCCAAATTAATGTCATCGTGAAACAAATTTGCAGCAATAAATTCCCCCCTATTAGTGTTATTCAGGACCTCATTTAATTGAAAAAGGGCAAGATCACATTCATTAGTTCCCTGAACTACACATAACTCAGCCAAAGTAGTGCGAGGAAAGTAGTTTGGAACAGCTGAAAGCATAGCTATGCTTGATAGTAGTATAAGAATAAATATTTTTTTCATAATCAGCACCTCTTTAAAAACGGGTGTTTATTTCCAATTTTATACCGGAAAATGGAGCCACATAACGGCAAATCCCATTGCGACACACTTTTCCACCGGCTTCTTTTCCTACAAAAAGAAGGATATCTGTCTCTGGGAAAAGTGGATATTTTAATTCTATTGAAGGCATATAACGACTTTGAGTTATATACGAAAAATCTTTCCACCAACTTTGTAAAGCTAGAGCAGCAGACAGTTTATTAAAGCTGGTCTCAAGCTGAAACTTTGGTTCATAATGCGAAGTTTCAACATCATAGACCTGCTTTTCTACTATTTTAAATTCTCCGGATAAGGTAAGAGGATTTTTCTTGGCTGGAATTTGTAGATTAAAAGCCGGATAGGATTCCTTTTGCCAGTGACTCAAAATTTCATCTATCTTCTCTATCTGACTGTAGGAAATAGAAGCAGTAGTTAAATCCCTATTCCAATCCAGACTAACAAAGAAATCATTCGTTTTTATCTTATGATTGTGATTCCAGGCTTCTGCATAGTCCAGATAAAGGGTATAGTATTTTAAGAATTCAAAGCTAATCCAGCCCTGCAATCCTTCTTCATCTAAGCCCGAACTTTGATTATCCGCCAGAGTTTCATTATGATGATTGGCTAAGGGGATATCTTGCAGATGGTTAAAGTAATCAAAATCCTCATAGTACTTATAAGCTCCACCTACTTGGAAGGGACCCCAAAAAGTGCTTAGATTGCCATAGATAGAAGTTCCATCATCATTACTATACTCTTTAAAGCGTTGAGCCAGTTCTATGGAAGCATCCATCCAATCCTCTTGAAAAGAAGCCCTTCCACCCAGAATATTGTCTTGTTTATAGGAGGAACCTATAAATGACTGTAGGGAAAGAACGCTTACTCCCAGAGTTAGGGGTTTCAAAACTGGATACTGAAGGTCTGCTCCATAAGCTAGATCCAATTTTCCCCGATTTATAGGATTATTATAAGCGGTATAGAGAGCTTTAACTCGCAGGTTATTATCATAGGAAAAGCGAAAACCATTCACCCGATAATCTTCATCCATCTCCAGGTCTTGATAACTTCTAAAAATCAGTCCACTACCAAAAGTTTCTTCCATTGTTCCAACATAAACCTGATAATTGTTTCGGTTATAAATGGCATAAAGTTCTTTCCAGCCAAGATTTAAGCGGTCAGGATTAAGCTCCGCTAAAAGATCACTTTGCTCAATGCTATATTTAGGAAGTTCAGCAATAAACTTCATTCCGAAACTAAAATCTTTATACCCAAGATTAAAGGCAAAGGAATCGTAAAAATAGCTATGCAAAGAATCTGAAACAGCTCTATAGACAAAACTGGCTTGATTCAGACCATTTAAAGTCAGGATATTTTGAGCTGAAATAAAAGTTATTCCTGCAAGACAGAAAAGCAGTAATAAAATTACTCGTTTTCGCAATCTGGACATTTTCCGGTGCAGGTGCATTCTTCTTTCTCTTCGTGTGCTAGACCTAAAAGTTTACGGATCTGATGTTCATATTCTTTTTCTACACCCGGTTCATAACCGAGATGAGAATAGATAATTTCTCCGGTTTTATCTAAGATGAAGGTATGAGGTGGATTTTCCACATTTAGTTTTTTTGCTAAGGTCTTATCTGGATCAAAGAGAGTGATAAAGTTATAGTTTTTACTTTTTAGATAGGCTTTTGCTTTGGGTTGAGCTTTCGGTGCATCCAGAGAAATTAACACTACGGTCAAGCTATCATATTTATTAACCAGTTCCTGTAAAGCAGGCATAGCTTGTTTACAGGATTGACAATAATCTGCCCAGAAGTCAATTATGATAGGTCCTTTACCTAAAAGTTCACTTAAGCTCACATTCTTGCCACTCTCATCAGGCAAACGAAAATCTGGCATCGCTTCAGCATATAACATTGCTGTCATAATCATGAGCAAACATAATAAAGTTAAATATTTCATCTTGATTCTCCTAATTTTATTTACTTTTTTAATATTTATGGTCAATGGCAATCTCTATTCCACTATGAATCTTGGCATTGTTCTCAAATATGGGAGGTTTGGTTTGAGCAAAAATAACAATTGCCGCATCATCAGGAATGGTTACCAACGAAGTTAAAGAAAAACTAATCGGTGAATTTAAATCTGCAGAAGTAAGAGTTTTACTTCCTTGAGCCAGCACCACATTACGCACATAGTCATAATTAGTGTTCTGGAAAGGAGAAACCTTATCAATCAAAGCATAATTCAGGTAAAGGTTATTTAAATTCAAATCTTGATTTAGAAGTTGTAAAGTGATAGAACCTGAAACTTCATTACCATTTATACGAATAATTGGGTAAAGATATATAAAATCAGCATCTTTTTGAAGCAAACTCTGGATAGTGGTATCATATTCTGCAAGAATAGCTGGACTATTCCCCATCAGAACTGTTTCTCCTTGAATGATGGAACTGGGAAAGGGAGGATAAGCATAATATTGATAGACC
Source organism: Cloacimonetes bacterium UBA3541 (assembly GCA_002376725.1). GTDB lineage: Bacteria > Cloacimonadota > Cloacimonadia > Cloacimonadales > Cloacimonadaceae > Syntrophosphaera. The sequence goes on from DFOM01000017.1 coordinate 68,930, forward strand.
TCATCATTGGGAATAGCTAATTGGTCACTTATATGATGTTCCAGATAACTTATTCTTTGAGGATAAGCATCCTGCCATTTATTCAATTTATTTTCTACTACGGGGCAATTGGGACAGGTGAGAAAAGTGAAATATTCTATTATAATATGTTCTTTAGTGGAAGGATAAGAACCGGAAAGTTGATTTCCTCTCAAGAACCATTTTCCTTCACGCCGTACAATATGTTCAGCACGAAAAAGGCTATCAACCAGCACGGTTGATTCTCTATCAGTTGTTATAAGCAATCTCCAATCAGCTAAAGCGGTGCTATCGGAAAGCATCTCCGAGCTTAAAAGCGAGACCTCTGCTTGTGCTTGAGGTGCAACACTATAGATACTCTGTAACCAGTTTCTTATATCCTCTTTCTGTAATCCATAATACAGATAATCCTCGGCATAAAAGTTCATCACACTATCTATCAGATTCTCCGTTTGAGAATTCAGAGTATCCTGTAGAGGAGAAAATAATTCGGTTTCTAAATTCACTATAACAGGTGGCTGAAAATTGTGAGTAAAACGGTCACAACTGGCAACAAATAATATGGATACAAGACTTATAAGGAGAAATAGATTCCTTTTCATTGCTTCTCCTTTACTGGAATTTGCTCCAGAGCTTTCTTCAGGTCTGATTTACTAAATAATTCAGGCATTTTAATAGGTTCTTTCCCTGGAATAAAGAGCATATTAAAGGGCACACCGATGCTTCCATTTTTCAACATAAAATCTTTTAAAACGGGATCTTCACGAGTGAAATCACCTTTTAAACGAATGACCCCTCGTTTTTCAAATTCCATAATAATATCTTCTTGATTGAGCACTTTCTTCTCATTAGTTTTACAATTAGTGCACCAGGCAGCTCCTATTTCCACATAGACAGGTTTTCCCTCTTTTTGCAGCTGATAGAGAAGTTCAGGAGTGAATACATACCATCCCTCTTGTTCTGCTGGTTGCATTCCTTGCACTTGAACTTGTTCTTGTTTATTAACTTGCATTTCTGGCTCCCATTTAAGATAATAAGAAGCACTCCAGATAATGATAGCAATTGCTACAAAACTCAATAAATACTGCACCCATTTCTTATATTGAGGACAGACAAAACGTCCATAAAGCCAGGCAGCAACGCCCATCCAAAATATGAAAAGCAAAGTATTTATCAAAAAAGGACCGCTTTTAGTTAAACTCCAGACATTAGATACATATTTCCAGGTGAGCCATAAAAGCACAAATCCCATAGCTTCTTTGAATATATTCATCCATTCACCGGGTTTGGGAAGAGCTTTAAGCGCTTTCGGGAAAAGACTTATAACGATAAAAGGTAAGGCAAAACCAAAGCCTATCAACAAGAAAAATAGAACTAGCATTGGTGATGATAGACGAAAAGCTACTTCTAAAGCCGGTCCCATAAATGGTCCCATACAGGAAAAGCCCATCAAGAACGCAAATACTCCATTGAAAAACGAACCAATGTATCCTCCCTTTGAGGTTGCCTTTGCTGCTGTATTCATTCCCGGTAAAGTTATCTCCCAAACATTTAATAAAGATAATCCAAAGAGGAAAAGGATGCTCATCATAATGAGATTATAGGTTACGCTTTGACTCAAAAAGCCATAAGTTAGATTAACACCAGATACTCTTGCAATCACAAAAACAGCTGCTATAGCTCCAAAAGAGAGAAGCACACCCAATGTGTATAAAAGAGTATGCATCATCAATTTAGTTATGTCTTTTTGAGCCTGATTAATCATACTCATAGCTCTAATAGGCAAAATAGGAAGCACACAGGGCGTGAAGTTTAAAACAATACCTCCCAAAATAGCTAATAACATATATATAAGGACATTCCCGTTCTCTTCTTTTTTGGCTGGAACTGACGGCGCTTCTTCATTAGTGGTGGTAGAAACACTCGTAGCAACCGTATCCGGTTCATTCACAGATTCATTTTCTATATTAGACAGATTTTCTGATTGCACCCTAGTTGCTGCAGGGAGAATATGTAGCTGCACGGTTCCTGCTACCGTTTGAGGAGGGTCACAAAATCCACTACTTTTATGACAGAGTCCATATTGAAGTTCAGCTTTGATGGATAATTTTCCCGGTTTGGCTTCAGATTTCACTGTAAAAGGTTTTGAAAGTGTGAATTCCCCATAATATTCCCAGATACCATCCGTTATCTTATCCGGTTCAGGATAGATAGTAGATTCAAAATTCAATTGAGGATAGGTACCAATCACTTGAAGAGTTAGATATCCATTTTCACCTTCAGAAGGGTCATAGGATTGCTTTTTATCAGAATCTTGAATTATTACTGTAGCTTTAAGGATTCCTTTATCACCTGGTTTTAATTGATTAGGATTGATACTGAATTGAACTTTTTGAGCTGAGCAAATTGACGCTACTATAACCAGTAGAAAAAATAGCAATAAGATCTTATTTCTGGTTTGCATAAATTCTCTCGGTTTAATATTTCATTATTGTCAAAAATGGGAGCAATTTGCATTCCATCATTAAATAATATCTAGCTAAAACTTTTATTATCATCAGTTAATCTGCTTTAGAGAAGCTTATCTTTGTGCTGTTTTTGAAGATATTCCACTACCTCTTTGACCTTCTCACTTTGATCTTTTGAAGTGATCAGAAGTGCATCATCAGTTTCCACTATACAAATACCATCCACACCAATAAGAGCAACAAACTTATCGCTATAAACATAATTGTCCTTGGCATTAAGGGCAAAACCGTCATTTTTAAAAGTATTCTGATTTTCATCTTTAGGTGAGATATCAGCTAGAGTTTTCCAAGAACCAACATCACTCCAGCCAATATTGACAGGTATTACTGCACGCAATTTTGCTTTTTCCATAACTCCTATATCTATAGGAATCCGGGGCATTTTACTATATACTGCAGCTATTTCTTCTTCGGTTGCAAAAGATTGTTTCAATTGTAAAACTTCTTCTGCTATTTCCAGAGTTTCTGGAATAAATTCTTGTAAGGCATTATGGATAGAACTTAAGGTCCAGCAAAAGATTCCACTGTTCCAGAAAAAGGTTCCTTGCTTCAGAAATTCTCTAGCCGTATCAAGGTCTGGTTTCTCTTTGAATTGTTTAACGAAATAAATACCTTCATCTATCTCTTCTCCTTTCTCAATATAGCCATAACCAGTAGCCGGATAATTAGGAATAATGCCAAAAGTAATCAACAACCCTTTTTGAGCTGCAGTCTCAGCTTGCTTCAGTGCTTCAATAAAGGAAGCAGTATCCTGAATAATATGGTCAGCTGGAAGAACTACCATAGTTTCATTTGCTGCATAGATAGCATTTAGATATTCCACGCTCAAAGCTATACAGGGTGCAGTATTCATTCCGAAAGGCTCTATTATAATATTTTCGGGTGGAAGTGAGGGAAGATGTTCTCTCACTAGAGTTGCCTGAAAAGAGGAAGTTACCACATAGACCTTTTCTGGTGGAATTAAAGATTCAAGACGCTCAAAAGTTAACTGCAGCATTGACTTATCTCCGACTAGGCGAAGATATTGTTTGGGAAAAGTAGTACGGCTTAAGGGCCAAAACCTCGTACCTGAACCTCCAGCCATAATCAGTGCTATCATCTCCAACTCCTCAAGGCTCTATTATTTGAACATTTTTAGGATAATCATATTTCCAGACAGAAGAAGGTATGCTTTGATTTAGCTTAATAGAAGAAAAATTGTAGCTAACTGAATTTTCTGTTTTATCCTTATAGCTCAGTTTATAGATTAGACCATTGTTTTTATCTAGAGTAGCAGAAAGAGATTGGATAAAATTATCATTCTTAGGAATTAACTCTACATTAACTCTATCTTTCGTTTCTGAACTTATTGATACCTTAGATTTATTCCAGTAGCTTTGCAATATCTCCACTGGATTTAATTTCTCATATTCAGGTTGCATTAGAGTGCGAAAAAGTGTGTTAGAAGAAGCATCATAAAGTTCCAGGCTACCATTTTCAATCTTCAGTCGCTGCATTGTAGGGTCATCAAAATGCATTAACATTTTTCCGGGAGTAAAATAGATAGTTCCTTTATAGGTAATTGTTTTTTTTAATTGAGCATAGTAATTGGTCTGTTGCACTTGCGCTTGAAAAGAATGAAGGTTATCATAGAATGAGTTCACTTTTTGATAAACTTCGCTAGTAGTGATACTTAGCAGCATCCAACCACAGCTAAGCAAGAGAGATACAATAATAGCTTTCTTCATTAACTCTTAAAAAACTCCTTTTTATGCTGATAGCTACAGATAAAAACTCCTTCCCTAATTAGCACAAGATTAAAATTTATTCTTCGCGTATTACGCCTCTACGAATTAAGTCTTCCGTTGTTGCCAGCACCTCTCTGGATTTAGAACCCATATGTGGTCCTATGATATTAGCTCGTTCCAGCAGATCAATTAATCTTCCAGCTCTTGCATAGCCAATTCTAAAGTGCCTTTGTAACATTGAAACAGAGGCGGTGTTTGCTTTGACCACCAATCTTGCAGCCTCTGGAAATAGCTCATCATCATATTCAAAATAGCCTAGTTCTTCAATGGATTGAATCGGCAAAACAAAATCATCTTCAGGTTTAGGTTGGGTTTTGAGAAATTCACAAACCCGAGCAATCTCTTTATCGGATACAAAAGCTCCATGTATGCGTTCAGGTTGTGCTTTCCCTGGAGGTAAGAATAGCATATCTCCATTGCCTAAAAGTCTTTCAGCTCCAATCTGGTCTAATATCACGCGAGAATCTACTTTGGATGATACCTGAAATGCAATTCTAGCAGAAAAATTAGCCTTTATAATACCTGTTATAACCTTAATGGAAGGTCTCTGAGTAGCCAGAATCAAATGAATACCTACGGCTCGAGCCATTTGAGCTAACCTTGTGATAGGCAATTCAATATCTTTGCCACTGGTAAGAATCAGGTCAGCAAATTCATCAATGATAATAACAATATAGGGTAATTTATCTAGTTCTTCTTCTTGAGCAGCTTTTTCATTATAGGTATTGATGTCACGTACGCCAGCATCATGCAGCAATTCATAGCGTCTTTCCATTTCTTTAACTGCCCAGTATAAATTATTCATAGCAGTTCCCGAATCTGTAACCACGGAACCAAGTAGATGCGGCAAGTCATTATATCCTGTGAGTTCTACTCTCTTCGGATCAATGAGGATAAGCCTTAAATCTTCAGGAGTGGTGCGGAAGAGAAAACTCATAATAATAGTGTTTATACACACACTTTTGCCACTTCCTGTTGCTCCTGCAATCAGTAGATGTGGCATCTTTGCCAAGTCACTGACAACGGGTCTCCCACTAATATCTTTTCCTAAACCAAATGCCAGCTTAGAATTCATCGCTTTCATTTCCTCGGAAAGGAGCAAATCCTTTAGATAAATCATATCTCTGGTCAGATTAGGAATCTCAATTCCGATAAGACCCCTTCCTGGAATAGGTGCTTGCACTCTAATAGATTTTGCTTTAATCGCTAATGCCAGGTCATCAGCTAGAGAAGTAAAACGATTAACCTTCACACCTTTAGCAGGTTCCAATTCATATTGAGTGATAATAGGTCCGATATTTACATTCCGGACCTCTGCTTCTATGCCAAATTCCGCTAATTTATTTTTCAAAATCTGACTGGTATTTAATATCTGATTTTCTATTTCCTTACGATCTTTATCGGATAATTTCAATGGACTTTCCAGAAATTCTTCAACCGACGGAATAACATAGGATGGTTTATTCATATCCCCAGGAGGTCCAAAAACTTCTATTATAGGTGAAGTCTTATCCTTGGAGAAAACTTCCTCTACTTTCTCAGTAGTAGTTTTTTCTTCTGCCTTATTTGTTATATGATTTTGAATTACAGGTGTAACAGTAGATTTAACCTCTTTCCCATTGATAGACAATTCGCCTTCTTTCTTATCAAAAGATGCTTTCTTACGATGCTCAGAGATGCTATAACGCACTTTAGAAAACCAGAGTTTTAGTCGTTCATATTCAAAAATTAAGATAAGGCATAATACTATCCCTAAGATCAGTAATAAAGAAGCTCCGAAATTACTAAATATAGCAGATAATCCAATCCAAATAGCACGGGGAAGAACACTATGAGAATAGTCATTTAATTCCTTAGTTAAAATCACCTGCAGAAGAAATCCAGCAATAAGAATAAGATAGAACTTTTGATATTGTCTTTTTTTATTCGGTTCCAAAAAATATAGAAAGGACATTATCAACAACAATGTAAAACCTATAAAGGAAAAATAATATCCTAGAAGATAGCTAAAAACATAACCTACTGCGACTCCAAAAACTCCAATAGGATTCTCCACTTGCACTTCTTTCTGAAAGGGCCAGGTGTACACATTCCCATGCAGACTTAGAACATCTTTATCATTTAGGATAGATTCCAATCCATAGATTAGACTGATTACTACTAGAATAGAAAAGATAGTCACCAAACCGGAAATTAGTCTCTTCTGCCAGGTTTTCATACCCTTTTTTTGATTGCGGTGGTTTCTTTTATTATAATTATTCATAGATTTTGCTTTTCCCCCTAAACATTGAAACGGATGAAAAGGATGTCTCCATCCTGCACAATGTAATCCTTCCCTTCCAGACGGAAGAGACCCTTTTCTCGCAGATGTTTTTCGGAGCCATATTCCATCAGATTATTAAAGTTGAAGCATTCAGCTCTAATGAAACCTCGTGCTAAATCCGAGTGTATCTTTCCTGCTGCTGTAACTGCATTACTACCTTTTTCAATGGTCCAGGCACGAACCTCATCTTCTCCTACAGTAAAGAAACTGATATAACCAAGCAATGAATAGCATAAATGGGTTAAACGGTCTTTTATACTTTCCTCAATGCCCATATCTTCCATAAAGAGCTTAGCTTCAATGTCATCCAGTTTACTCAATTCCTCTTCAAATCTACCAGCAATTACTTCCGCTAGATATCCTTTTGACTGAATTTCTGATTTAAAACTATCTAACTGATAATAATCATCTTCACTGCAATTTATAAGCACTATCATTGGTTTCTGAGTAAAAAAGCGAAAACCTCGTATAACTTTTTCCTCTTCTGTATTAAGTTGCATCTCTCGTAAAGGTTTTCCCGTTTGAAGCTGATTACAAACCTCTTCTAAAACCTTATTTTCAAATTGTAAAGCGGGAGTTTTTACTCCTCTTTTATAACCCAACTCTATCTTTTCTCTCCTTTTTTCTGCTACCATTAGATCCATTAGAATCATTTCTTCTTCAAAGTTTGACAATTGCCTTAAGATATCTCCTAAAGGATAGAGTTCTTCCAATTCTTCATCCGAGAAAGCACGTAAGACCAGCACGAAACCATCACTAGTTTTAATATCAGAAAACATTGCATTATCGGGATTTTCACTAGAGATAGAAAAAATACCAGGATAATCATGGTATTCAATCTGGGCATAAATAGTTTTCTTAGGCTGATAAATTTCACTTAATTTAGTAACTCTTTCATCCGGAACCTGAACTACTGCCACATTAGGTTCATTTGCCCTCGGAGCATATCTATCGGTTGAAGCAGAACTTCCGGTTAAGGCATTGAAGATAGTAGTTTTACCAGTTTTAGGTGGTCCGATAATGCCTATCTTCATATTAATCTTTCTCCACGGAATCTTTTAAAACTTTTAACTCTGCTCTGGTTAAATATCTCCAGCGACCGATTGGCAGGTCTTTTAGCTTCAGATTAGCAAATTGCACTCTTCTAAGTCTTAAAACTTTTGCCCCAACTGCTTCCATCATCTGGCGAATTTCCCGTTTTTTCCCTTCGGTTAACACTATCTTTAGGGTCATTCCATTATCTGAGGAGTTTTTCACATAAACTCCTGCAGAATGAGTTATCCCACCTTCAATTTGCACTCCCTGTCTTAAAGTGTTTAATTCTTGTTTTGTTAATCTCTTATTTATCTTAACCTTATAAACTTTTTCTACCTTGGAGGAAGGATGAGTGAGTAAATTTAGTAGTTCTCCATCATTCGTTAATAAAAGCAGTCCTTCGGAATCTTTATCCAATCTTCCAGCATAACGCAGGTTTTGTGCATTATCAGGCAAGAGCTCATAGATGGTTTTACGATTGAATTCATCGGAATGCGTGACCAAATAGCCTCTTGGTTTATTAAGCATCACATAGATTTTCTCTTTTTGCGGATAAACCTTTTTGTCCTTATAGGTTACAACATCTTTTAAGGGGTCAATTTTACTGCCTAAATCAACACAGATTTCGCCATTTACCGATATTTGACCTGATTTTATTAAGTTATCTGCCCCTCTACGAGAACAGATGCCAGATTCTGCCAAAAAATGGTTAAGACGAATGGTATCACCAGGTTTCAAGGCTGTTTTGGATGATATTTTTGAAGAGCTGAGAGACAAGCTCATCTATCGCCTCCTCTTTATTTCTAGATTTAGCAGTACTGGCTGATGATACAGCATAGGGTTCAGTTAGCACCAAATTTTTATTTTCATAGATAATCTGATTATTTATCAAATCCGTAAAAACCACACTACAGGTCAATTTTAACATATAGTCTTGCACATTATTCCAGCTGTCATAACTATATACATCTTCTTCCCATTTCAAAATAGTTCCTTCCACCACACAATCTGGTTGCTGGGTAACCAGTTTTAATCTTCCATCTTTCTGAAATTGTCTTACCAAACCATTATAGATAATATCACCTAGTTCAAACTCTGTAGACCTATTCTCAAAAGGGCGAATAGCAACTTTTTTCAAATGGGGATAAACATTTGAATAAACAGAATATGAGCAGCCACATAGGACTACTACAATCAGTCCTAAATAAATAAATTTCTTGACCATTATTCCTTTTTCAAAAATTGCTTTATACTTGTCAAGTTAAACCTTGATTATATTATATAGTAAAAAATAACATCAATAAAGGAGGTTAGCAATGGCAAAACGATATATATCGCTAGCTGATGCTGCTAAAAAATTGAAAGTCTCAGATAAGGTGATTCAGGAAATGATTAATAGTAAGATCTTTGAGACCAAAATGATAGGGAAAACTCTCAAGATTGATGAGGATTCTCTTAATGAATGGCTGGAAAACCTTAATGAATCAGAAGAAAAGATGCTTGCGTTAAAGCGAGTAACCTGCCATTTTGAAGAATATATGCGTCCCGAAAACATCTTCTTGGATTTTGAGGCAGAAAACAAATATGACGCTATCCGTATACTGAGCGAAAAAGCAAGGGAATTGAAATTGGTGCGTGATGCCCGCTGGCTTTATGAAGTAGTAGTAGCAAGAGAAGAACTGATTTCTACTGCTATCGGAAATGGTGTTGCCTTACTTCACCCACGTCATTTGCATCCTTCTAAGATTAAAACACCTAGTATCCTCTTTGGAAGATCGAAGAACGCCGTAGATTTTGATGCCCCTGATAATCAACCGGTAAATATTTTCTTTATGCTACTCTTGCATAATGATAAACAACATCTTTTTAGCCTTTCTTATATCTCCAAGTTGCTAATGAATCCTGAAATCCTTAAAGCTTTATCAATTGCTACTACTCCAGAAGAAATACATCATTGCTTGACCGTTTTGCCAGAAGAACAGGGAAAATAAATATGCCTCAAGTTCGCATTATTTTAGGCAGCAAAAACGATATTGAACAATGTGAATCTATACAGCAAATTCTCAAGGATTTTAGTATAGATTATGATTTTCACATTTCTTCAGCCCATAGAAATCCAGTAAAAACTGTTCAACTAGCTAAAACTGCAGAAGCTGAAGGTGTGCAGGTGATTATTGCCGCAGCAGGAATGGCAGCCCATTTACCTGGTGTAATAGCCTCTCATACTATTCTTCCAGTTATAGGAATCCCTTTAGTTAGCAGTAGTTTGGGCGGTATGGATGCCTTACTTTCTATGGTGCAAATGCCAACAGGAGTTCCTGTCGCATCAGTTGCTATCGGTGGTGTAAAAAATGCTGCATTGCTGGCTATTCAGATTCTAGCACTGAACAATCCCGAACTAAAGGAAAAATTAAGAATCTATAAAGAAGAGTTGGCTCAACAATAATTCTTATTCTAAGATAATTTTTTTTAAACCTTAAAAGAGGATAGGAAGCTTAGATAGAAGAGCTTTTCTTGTTTGAAAAACATAGAAAAGATATTTTAGCCATTCTTATTTGATAAGTGGAAATTTATCAAAGGGTTCAGTATAATCCTTAAATACTAAAACTTTTATGGAAGAGATTCAAAATCATCCGTATTCACCATTTATACCTGAAAGCACAAAAGCATTGATTCTGGGAAGTGCACCGCCATCTCGTTTTTGTTCTCGCTTGAAAACTGAACTTAAAGATAAAGATATAGACTATTACTATGGAAGTTATAGTCAAGGTTATAACCTACTCTGGGATTTACTGTTCCATATTTTTGAACCTGAATCACTGACTGACCTAAAAAGAATCCGTAATCTCCAAAATCCAAGAGAGGAAAGAACACCTATTCAACAAAAATTCTTCCAGAACTTTCTGTTGCAACACCAATTAGGTATAGCAGATATCCTTTATCAATTTATTCGTCGTGATCAAAGCTCAGCAGATAATAAACTACACCCTATAAAATTTCTAGATTTAACGGATTTTTTTGATTCTGCACCCGAACTCCAAACTATTTTTTGCACCGGTCATTATAAGGTATTTATCTGGTTGAAGCAGTATCTTAACACCCAAGATATTTATCTAAAAAAAGAAGCCGAAGATTTTTCTTTTTTACTGCCTAATAGAGATAATCAATCTTCACCTTTACGAAAAATCTTTGTAAAAATCCTTCCTTCACCTTCACCTATAGGTAGATTGCATTATCCTGACCATAAATCTTTTTTTGAAAATCTTCTTAAGCTCTATGCTGAGCTATTTAAAGATATTATTTTAACTGAATAGTATCACATTATTCTAAGGATTTGGGGAATATTTTCTTATTAATTCTGAAATAGGACCAACTTTTTTGGTATTTGAATTATCTATCTTAGAACCAAAATTCAATTTTCTAGGATCAACTTTTTTATCAAATTTTATAGGATCCTTAAATATATAAGGCAATTTACTAATTTCCTCTTCAATATCAAGTGTGAGATCTTTCTGTCTAATTAGTTCATAAGATTCATCTTGAAATATAGTCTCTTGATCCAGTCCTAATTTTTCTTTTATAACAGATAAATAATTTTCATTGATTTCATAGCCGATAGAATTTCTATTCAAGTTTCTTGCTGCCAAAGTAGTAGTACCACTTCCTAAAAAAGGGTCCAGGACAGTATCACCAACAAAACTAAACATTTTAATCAGTCGTTTAGGCAATTCTTCTGGAAACATAGCTAAATGTTTATCTTGCTTTTCTCCGGAAAAATTCCAGTGCCCGGCAAAATATTGATTCCATTCCTCCAGAGTTAGTTTTGATTGCTCTTTAATATCGCGGCTTACAGGAGGTGATGTTCCATACTTTTTAAAAATTAAGATATATTCATAGTCCAATTTGATAATACCATTTCTCGGATAAGGAAAAGAACCCATAATTGTTGCTCCACCTGTAGTATGACAGGTAGTAACTTTTTGCCAGATAATGGCTCCCATATAATCAAAACCATTACTTTCACAAAATTTTATAATCTCAGTTCTTATAGGTATTACTTTATACCTTCCATAGTAAACTGAACGAGCAAATTGATCACCAATATTAATACATAAACGACAACCTTTATGTAAAACTCTATTACATTCATTCCAGACCAGATTTAGATTATTAATATATTCTTCATAAGTATCGTTGAAACCGATCTGATTATGATTCCCATAATCTTTTAATTGCCAGTAAGGAGGTGAGGTTACTATTAGATGTACTGATTCATTTTCTATCTCGTTCATACATCTGGAATCACCAATTATTATCTTATGTGATGTTTTCATATCCTTATCGCCTAAATTAGTTTACAAAATTATTAAAGTAATTTATAAAAATAATCGGGAGTAATCTTGCTTCATTATTTTCTCTGGATTTCAATATCATTTCTACTCCAACTTCAAATAAATTATATCCTGGCAATTTTTATTCCCTTATATCTCTGATATTAGAGTTTCTCTTGAATTTACTCTTAACCTGATAAACTTGCAGTAAGTCCCTTGTCAAGCATAGATTTAAAATTAACGGAAAAAATAAGAACATAATTTTGAATAATACATAAAATTTTCTATATCTTTCTGAAAATTATAATATTTTTCACACACATTGTCTCCTGACTCCTACTTGACTCTCTCTTAGC
>DFOM01000001.1 GCA_002376725.1 Cloacimonetes bacterium UBA3541
TTTGTTTTTCCAAAGCTAACAAAATAAAGCCTCCAAAGCGCTTAGAAAGGCAATAAATCATCAATTTGTAGTCCTGATTTCAATCCTTATCCAAAAATAATTTTGCATAAAAAGGGATAATTTTCCAAAAAGATGCATTTTTTACTTGACAGGAAATCCATTATGTCATACAAGCATCACGGGATGTCAAAAAAAGTCAAAAAAAGTCAAAATGACTTCCTGAATTTTGTTCAGAAGGTCATTGATAGCGTGTTAATACTCTTAAAAAATGAAAGATAAGGATCTTAAAGAAGGTATGAAAAATGTCAGGACCATTTATTGGTTATTCAGAAAATGCTGTTCATAACAATCGGGTCATAATACCTGCTGCTTTTAAGCGTAAATTCGCAGAAGAAGCAAATAGAACCGTTGTTATTACAGTGGGACCTCTCAATTCTATAGCCCTATATCCACTTGATTCCTGGTTTGCTACTCTTGATGCCTTGGCTAAAGGAGATGAAATTCAGCGTCGTTTTCGCACACGTTTAATTGACTGTGCTGTAACCGAAGCAGAACTTGAAGGACCAGGTAGAATACGGATTCCAGAAAAACAATTAACTGAAGCTGGAATTAAAGATAGTGTAATTGTTAAGGGAGAAATGCACTATATTACCCTCTGGAATCCTGAAGATTATTATCGTTTAAGAACTCAAAATCTGGAAGCTAATTTAAAAGAATACGACACTAATATTTATCAAATAACCGGACTATGAGTAAATACCACACTCCTGTAATGCTACAACAGTGCATAAACTTTATCGCACCAAAACCTGGTGGAATTTATGTTGACGCCACTATTGGAGGAGGAGGTCACAGTTTAGGATTACTTCAGAGTTGTCCAGACATCCATTTAATCGGTTTTGACCAGGATGCAGAAGCCTTGCAGGAAGCTCAGCAAACTTTATTTCCTTATCAAGATAGAGTAGAATTAATTCAGGCAAACTTCTCTCGTTTAAGAACAGAACTGGCTTTCCGTCAGATTAAAACCATCAATGGTATTCTTTTTGATCTGGGAGTGTCTTCTCATCAACTAGAAACAACTGAACGCGGATTTAGTTTTGAACTAGATGCTCCTCTGGATATGCGGATGGATCAAGACTCAGAATTGACCGCTGAAACTGTTTTAAATGAGCTCAGTCAGAGAGAATTAACCAAGATTTTTCGGGATTATGGAGAAGAGCTCAATGCTTCTCGTATAGCGACAAAGATTGTTAGAGTTAGAGAAAAACATCCCTTGAAAACCACAGGTGACCTGGTTAAAGTGATAGAATCGGTAGCAGGTAAAGGAACGAAGGCTTCTCTAAAGACAAAAGTCAGAATTTTTCAAGCATTGCGTATTTATATAAATAATGAATTGGAAATTTTAGAACAAGCACTAAAAGATGCCATCAATATTCTTCAACCTGGAGGAAGAATTGTTGTTTTAAGCTATCATTCCTTAGAAGATAGAATCGTAAAAAATGTTTTCCGTACTGCGGCAGAAGGCGAAAAAATGCCTTCTGAACTGTCCTATCTGGGAAATAATAATAAAGGTAAACTTCAGCTATTAACCAGAAAACCTCTTCTAGCAGAAGCTGAAGAGATAAAAAATAATCCACATTCTCGCAGTGCTAAACTGCGAGCTGCAGAAAAAATCTAGGGGGAAAAATGCGAGCTAGATTTTGTATCTTCTTGCTTTTGTTGCTAATTATAATTTTCATTAATTTCTGGAATGCTCACCAGATTGTGGGTCAAACTCAAGAGCTGGCAAAATTAGAAAAAAAGGTCGCAGCGGAAAAGAATATTAACACCGAACTACTAGTAGAAAGAGATGACCTACGTAGTGGCAAAAATATTGCCAGTCTTGTACGAGTTGAACTTGACCATTTTAATCCTCAGGAAGAGCAGGGCAAAATTATCTATGTTCATGAACCTGTAAATACAGAGGACAAGACGAGTTATTGTATAATTGATTTATTCACTACCAAAGCTCAAGCACGAGAAATTAAGATTCAGCTTGATTAAATTATGCATTCCAGGCATAAGATTCTGGTTGTCTTTTTTGGTCTTTTGACCCTACTATGGGCAAGTTACCTCTTTATCCTTCAAATCTTAGACCCTTTTCATTTAAGTGATGAACGCCGTATACGTTATACTCCTTATAAAGAAATTCTAATCCCTACTCGTGGCTCTATCTATGATGCTAACGGAAATATCCTGGTAAGTTCCATAAGTTTCTACCAGCTTGATATTGATCGTAAGGCGGTTTCACTCTGGGCAAAAGAACAAAACATCTCCCTTACAGAAGCTTACAAAATGATCAGTGAGACAATAGGTAAAAATTCTAGCATAAATCCGGAACAGGTTTATCAAAGACTAACTATTAATGATAAGTTAACTTCAGTCCAGATTACTAATAAGATTAGAGAAATGGAACTGGAAAAGATTTTAACAGAATTTGAAAAAAATAAATTACCTGGCTTAATCCATACCTTTTCCTCAATGAAACGTATTTATTCCCAAGATTTACTTGCAGCAAGATTATTAGGTGCGGTTAGAGCTATATCAGATGGGTATGATATGGAAACTCAGAGTCGTTCCATTTATCAGCTCAGTGGCATTTGTGGTTTAGAATCCACCTATAATAATGTATTAGCTGGAGAATATGGCTGGAGAGAAGTGGTCTATGATGCAAAACATCGTCGTATGCCCTATCCTAACCTGCATGAAAAACCAGAGAAAGATGGATATAATTTACATTTAACTATTGATGCTAATATCCAAGCCGTAGTTGAACATGCTCTCTTTGAAGGTCTAAGTAAGTACGGAGCAATAAATGCTGGAGCTGTGATTATGGATCCCAATACAGGAAGAATTCTTGCAATGGCAGGAGTTTCACCTGACGATAGAAATCTTGACCCTGCAGAAGTTAGAGTTAAAGCTAATATACCAGTCAGTTTTCTGTTTGAGCCTGGTTCTACAATGAAGCCTTTAACTATGCTTGCTGCTCTGGATAAACACCTGGTTAGACCCAATGAATATTTTGAATGTGGGGTTTATTATGTTCAAGGAAGAAAGATTAGTGATACTCATATGTATGGAAGCTTAAGACCAGTAGATATAATCAGTAAATCCAGTAATGTGGGTATTGCTAAAATTGCCGAAAGAGTAGGTCCTAGAAATCTTTATGAAACATTTATTTCTCTCGGTTACGGTCAAAAGACAGGATTAAATCTCCAGGGTGAAAGTAGTGGAATGTTTCCTAAGCTTAATAACTGGGATGGTTATACTCTTCATTCCGTTGCCTTTGGACAAGGAATAGCTGTAACCGCACTTCAACATGCAACTGCTTTTTGTGCTATCGCTAATGGTGGAAAAATAATGAAGCCTCATCTGGTGGACTATGTAACCGATGATAATGGTAAGATCATAGAACAAACTGAACCAGAAGTTCTAAGACAGGTTTGTAGTAAAGCAGCTGCAGATACTGTTCGTTCTTATATGCAAGCGGTTATAGATAGAGGAACTGCCACTCATATAAAAGCTGATTATATCACTATTGCAGGCAAGACAGGCACCGCCCAAAAAGCTGCCGAAGGTGGAAAAGGTTATATAAATGGTAAATATACTTCTGTTTTTGTTGGAATGTTCCCTGCTGATGCTCCTAAAATGGTAATGGTAGTTTTTTATGATGAACCAAGTCCAGGTTATCATTTTGGAAGTATGAGCGCTGCTCCAACCTTTAAAAAAATTTTAGATGATATACTATTTATGCCTAATTGCAATATTGTAGCATTTGACCAAAGATTGTTACAAAGCTCAAAAAGGATGCCTGATTTAAGAGGAAAACATATAAAACAGGCAGAAGCAATTCTTAATCAATACGGTTTTTCTTATAAGATTGAAGGAGCAGATTCATCCTCTGTTGTGATTGACCAGTTTCCTAAACCTAATGTTTCTGTTGATCCTGCACATTCCATCACCTTAAAAATTGGTCGGGGTAAAAAAGAAACGGAGACTGAACTTCTTCCTGGTCTTATGCCTGATTTATGTGGTCTCACTATTCGCAAAGCTATGCAAGTTGCAGCCAGAGAAAATATTGCTTTAAAAATTATGGGTTCAGGAATCGTCCGTCGTCAATCCATACAACCCGGTTCTCGTATTACTAGTAATACTACCTGCGTCATTGAGGCTTCTATATGATACTAAAAGAAATCCTCAATCTTTTCCGGGAACACCATATTCTCTTAAATTATCATAGTACGGAAGAAGACCTGGAATTAAAAGGTAAAATCTGTACTGATAGTCGTGAAGTTAAAGCAGGAGATATCTTCATCTGCATCACAGGTTTTAATACTGATGGACATAACTTTATTGATGATGTGCGTAAGAAAAATGTAGCCTTAATTGTTAGTGAAAGACCGCTAGATGATAATCTTACCTATATACAAGTGACTGAATCTCGTAAAGCTGCTGCTTTACTTGCGAAGCTCTATTATCATAATCCCAGTGCCCAATTTCGTTTAATCGGCATAACGGGCACCAATGGAAAAACCACAACCTCTATATTATTGTACAGAGCTTTAATGGAACTGGGATATTCCTGCGGTTGGATTGGCACCTTAGGATATCAAATTAATAATCAACATTATAGTTCTAATCATACTACCCCTGATATTATAGAACTTAATCAAATCTTTGCCAGGATGGTAGAAAAGGGAGTTAAATATGTTAGTATGGAAGTATCTTCTCATGCTCTTGCCCTAGATAGAGTTTATGGTATTGAATTTGATTATTGTCTATTTACCAATTTAAGTCGTGAACATTTAGATTTTCATCAAACGATGGAAGAATATGGCAATGCTAAAAAGAAGCTTTTTGAACGAACTATTCAGCATAAAGCTGTAGGTCTTATCAATATAGATGATAATTTTGGGAGAAAACTTTTTGAAGAACTAAAAAGCGTTAATGCCTATGTCTATAGTATTGGAAATATGGACGCTGATTTCATTATCAGAACCGAACATAGTCATCTTCCCCATCGGGTTACCGGTAATCGTTTTTCGCTACAAACTCCAGATGGAATGATTAATATCCGTACATCGCTAACGGGAATTTTTAATATGAACAATCTGGCAATGTGTGCGGCTAGTCTCAATTTAATGGGATTTGAAGCACGTCAGATAGAACAATGTTTAAATATTGCTCAACCTGTTAAGGGAAGATTTGAACCAATACCTAATGAGAGAGGCATACAAGTGTTTGTAGATTATGCTCATACTCCAGACGCTATGGAAAATGTGCTAAAAGCATGTCAGGACCTTGAACACAAAAGAATCTTATGCCTATTTGGTGCGGGTGGCAATAGAGATAAAGGAAAACGGTCTTTAATGCTTCAAACCGCACTCCATTATGCTAATGCAGTTATTATAACCGATGATAATCCTCGCTTTGAGGATCCTGATGCTATTATTAGAGATATAGTATCAGGAACAGAACTATGGCTCCCCTGGTGGATAATTAGAAATCGGAAAGAAGCTATCCATAGCATTTTAAGACTTGCTCAGCCAGGTGATATAGTTCTTCTTTGCGGTAAAGGACATGAAAATTATCAGGAAATAGAAGGCGTTCGCTATCCCTTTGAAGATGCCGTAATTGCCTCGGAATTTCTCCATTCTGAGGATACTTTTCAGATAGAATCTGAAGAACTAATCCTTCCTGTAGATAAGTTGATGCTGGAACTTTTAGCCAAAACCCCTTTTCCAGTTGACGATAAATATAAGCCACCTAAAACTTATCATTATCTCTCTACAGATAGCAGAACAATCGTTCCCAACTCCATCTTTTTTGCTATAACTGGTCTTCATTTTAACGGCAATGACTTCTTACCTCAAGTTTTAACTGATGAGACTATACTAGGTATTGGCACTATTGCTAATCAGGGCTGGGATAACTATATTCAGGTAACCGATCCCCTTTCCTTACTATCTGCTTTATGTCGTAAGTATCTTCAGATGTTTGAGGTATATAAGATTGCCCTCACCGGAAGTACAGGCAAAAGTAGCACAAAAGAGATCTTAGCTCAAATTTTTAATAGCTATGCCCCTACTTTAAAAACTCAAGCTAACGAAAACAATATGATAGGTCTGTGCAAAACTATCCCTCAGATAAGACCTAATCATCGTTATGCTGTTTTTGAACTTGGTACTAATGCTTTTGGTGAAATTGCTGCTTTAGCTAATGTTTGCAATCCGAATGCAGCAATCATTATCAATGTAGGACCTTCTCATCTGGAAAAACTTATAGATGAAGAAGGTGTTTTCAGAGAAAAAACTGCTTTATTCAACCGTCCCCTTGATATAATGCTATTTGATGGAGATGACCCACGTTTTATTATTTATGCTGATAAAGGGAAAAGTGTGGGATATAGTGATACCGCGGATTTTCATATAACCGATTTAGAATGTAATAATGAAACTTGCAAATTCAAAATCAATGGTGAACCTTTTTCTATACCTTATTCTGCTCCATTTTTGGTAAAAAATGCTTCCTTCGCTATAGCTATGGGTATACTAAAAAATATCCCTCTACATCTAATTAAAGAGGCAATTTCTAAACCAGTTAAATTAAACCTTCGTCTGCAGATTGAAAAGACTGATAATTATATCATCATTGCAGATTGTTACAATGCTAATCCTATTTCTATGCAAAGTGCCATTGAATTTTGGCATAAGCTTGAACCAGAGAGAGAACATATTGCTATTCTAGGAGATATGTTGGAACTTGGAATTCAAGCACCTATGTATCATAATATGATTGGGACTATTCTAGCTGAAAAGGGTGTGGATAGATTAATTACCGTGGGAAATCTTTCTCAATATTATCATCTATCTGATAGTTCTCTAAAATCTGACCATTTTAATAGTGTTGATGAGCTTATACAAAGTGGCATATTAAAAACCTTGACACCAGGTGCAGTTATCCTTATAAAAGGTTCTCATTCTATTCAGTTAGAAAAAGTAATTCCGATTCTACGCAAAGGAAGCTAATTATGCTGTATCATCTTCTCTATCCCTTGGCAAAATATAGCATTGTATTCAATGTTTTCCGCTATATTACTTTCCGGTCTATTGGAGCTTTTGTGACAGCTTTACTCTTTTCGCTTTTTGCTGGACCGCCCTTGATTAAGTTTCTGCAAGGTCAATCGGCAGTTGAAAAAATAGATGAAGATAAACCAGCACGCCATAGAGCTAAAGAGGGAACTGCAACTATGGGTGGCTTGATAATCTTATTTAGTCTTTTGATTGCTTCTTTGCTCTGGAATGACCTAACTAATCGTCCTATATTAATGATGTATCTTACTACTCTCTGGTTAGGAGTTCTGGGCTTTTTAGATGACTATTTAAAAAACTTTTTAAATGTGCCAAAAGGTCTCTTACCCAAATATAAAATCTGGGGACAAATAGGAGTTGGACTCTTTCTTACCCTGGCTATCTATTTTAGCACCAATGTAGTGGATAATGTAACCCAGTTGCAAATCCCATTTTTTAAAAATACTTATATTCAGCTTGGGTGGTTATTCATTCCTATTATGGTTATTTATATAACTGGTATATCCAATGCGGTTAATCTAACCGATGGATTAGATGGACTGGCAGCTGGAGTGATGATATTTTCTGCCTTAGGTTTGGGTATTATGAGCTATTTAAAAGGTAACTATGTTACCGCTAATTATCTGAAGCTAGAATTCATACCAACTGCTGGGGAACTTACTGTCTTTATTGCAGGTTTAATAGGTTCTTTAATAGGGTTCCTCTGGTTTAATGCTTATCCTGCTGAGGTTTTTATGGGAGATACAGGTTCTCTTACTCTAGGTGGAATTTTAGCTGTATTATCCATTTTATTGAAAGAGCAAATATTTTTCCTTATAATCGGTTTCCTTTTTATAGCAGAGACTCTTTCAGTGATAATTCAACGAACCCATTTCCGATATACCAGAAAAAAATATGGAACTGGAAACAGAGTGTTTCTCTGTGCACCAATTCATCATCACTTTGAAATGAAGGGAATGCATGAATCAAAGATTGTTATCCGATTCTGGATTATTGCCACTCTCTTGCTGGCTATTGGTCTTAGCACAATTAAATTGAGATAGGGAGAAGGAATTGTTTGATTTTAATATATCTTATGCTATCCTGGGACTTGCGAGAAGTGGCATTGCTGCAGCTTATAAAATAAAAGAATTGGGCGGTAATGCCTACTTAAGTGATATCCAATCCGAAGAACATATAGAAAACGCAGAAGAATTGAAGAAAGATTTTGAATGCGAGTTCGGAGGTCATACAAATAAACTTTTCCAGTTTGAACAATGGATTGTTAGTCCCGGAATTCCACTCAATATACCTGTAATTCAAAAAGCTAAGCAACTCGGAATACCTTTAATTAGTGAGATAGAATTTGGCTATCAAATTAAGTCACCGGATAGCAAAATAATTGCTGTAACTGGTTCTAATGGCAAAAGCACAACCGTCTCACTAATCCAGCATATTCTTAAAAATATGGGTTACAATAGCATTTTGGCTGGTAATATTGGTAATGCACTAACTTCTTATCCGGTGGAAAAACCCGGTATAGATTTCATAGTTCTGGAACTAAGTAGTTTTCAACTGGATTTAATAGACACTTTTAGACCAAATTTAGCAATCTTACTTAATATCACTCCTGACCATATGGATAGATATGATTCTTTTCAGAATTATATTGATTCTAAATTTCGCATTTTTATGAATCAAACTCCGGAAGATACTGCCGTTATTTGTCTGGACTCTAAACCTATAGCAGAAAGACAGAATCATATCAAGGCTCAGTTATTACGATATTCTTTAGAAAAAACACCTCCTGATTGTGAAGCCTGGCTAAATCAGGATGCTATTCAGATTGGAGTTAAACACAAGCTTCCAGTTCGTGATTTAAAACTTCGTGGACCACATAACTATGCAAACGCTATGGCAGCTCTTTTAGCGGTAAATGATTTAACTCATAATCTGGATGCAGCAATGGAAACAGCTAAAACTTTTCTTCCTTTACCACATCGTCTGGAATTTGTTGCTGAAATCAATGGCATTGCCTTCTATAACGATTCCAAAGCAACCAATACAGATTCTGTGAAATCGGCCTTATCTGCTTTTGACCAACCAGTTAGAATCATAATGGGTGGTTCCGATAAGGGAGAAGATTTTTCCCTGCTTACACCTATTTTGGAGAAAACTACAAAAAAAGTTTATCTGACTGGAGCAACAGCAGATAAAATGTATGAAATCTGGAAAGATGAACTTCCCGCAGAAAAAATTGAGGACTTTGAACAATGCATACGAAAAGCTTTCTATGATTCGGTTCCAGGAGATATCATTCTTCTTTCTCCCGCCTGTGCTAGCTTTGATAAATTCAAAAACTATGAAGAGCGAGGGGAAGTTTTTAAACATATAGTCAATTCTATTGCCCGGGAATATGAAAAAGAATAAAAATATTCAATATATTGTTTCTTACGATAAGGTAATTCTTATCTGCTATCTATCACTTTGCTTGATTGGCATTCTGATGATGCTGGATATTACTTCTATGCAATCTATGGATATGTTCTATCGGCATCTTATTTATTTTTTTATATCCATTGCTTTTCTGGGTATTATTTTCTATTTCATAGATCTGGAAAAACTAAGGCCATTAAATATTTTGTGGATATTTATTTCTATCACTTTGCTTATATTGGTTTTAATGTATGGTACTACAGTCAAAGGTGGTAGAAGGTCTATTAAATTTGGTCCTCTAAGCATACAACCGAGTTTTATTGCCAGATTAGCTTTAATCTTCTTCTATGCGGGTTTTCTGGCAAAAAAACAGGATAAAATAAATGCCACTAATCTACTGGAACTACTGAAAGAACTTGCTCCTTTAATTGTTTATACAATGATAATTTTTGTTCTGATTTATTTGGAAAAACACCTTAGTACTCTTATCATTTGTGGAGCAACTCTCTTAGGAATGCTATATTATGCAGGTGTCCGAAAAAGATTTATTATTTCTCTAGTTGCTATAGGGTTGATTGCAGGAATAGTTATCATTAATAAAGGTGATTCATTTCGTTCTGCTCGTATAGAAACTTATAAAGTTTATTCTCTATTCAATCCTAATCGTCCTGACCCAGAAAATTCTCCTGATGAATATCAGGTGCGAGAAAGTTTAACTGCTCTAACCAGTGGACACATTATTGGCACAGGAATAGCTCGTGGTAGAGCAAAGCATAACTTTCTTCCTGAAGCCAGAACCGATTATGTGTATTCTATTATCGGTGAGGAATTCGGTTTAATCGGAGCTCTAATAGTTTTAGGTTTGCATGCTCTTCTCTTTTTCCGCATTCTAAAAATTGGCAGCGGACAAGAAAGTCTTTATTATAAATATCTATGTGCGGGAATTGCTCTAAATATATTTCTGAATGTATTATTAAATACAGGTGTAGCGATGTCTTTGCTTCCTCCAACTGGAAACACACTTCCCTTTATTAGCTATGGTGGCACAGCGTTACTCAGCGATTCAATATCTATTGGAGTGGTGCTCAATATTAGTGCTAAAAGGAGGCAATTGTGATGTCCTGCTGGAAGGTTAACTTAATCCAAAAAGTTCTACTAATCTTATTTAATCCTTGCAATGAATAATCATTTTACAAAGCAAAATCAAATTATTCGTGTCCTGTTTGGATGTGGTGGAACGGGAGGTCATATCTTTCCTGCTATTGCTCTGGCTCAAGAATTTAAGACACTTGGTAATGAAGTTATGTTTATTGGAAATAAAGGTGGAATGGAAGAGCATATTGTCCAGGAAGAAGGATTCCCTTTTAGAGCCATAAAAGTGCAAAAGTTATACCGAAAATTTAATCCTGCTAATTTATTGTTCCCATTTCGCTTGGCTTCTTCTTCTCTGAATAGCAGGAAAATCATACGGGATTTCAATCCCGATGCTGTTATTTGTACTGGTGGTTTTGTCTCCGGTCCTGTAGGCTTGGCATCAATAATGTTGAAAATTCCTCTATATCTTCATGAAAGTAATAGCTTCCCGGGAATTACAACTAAATTTCTTGCACCACATAGTCGTATTACTTTCACGGTTTATGATAAAACAGCAGATTATTTAAAAAAAGCACGAATTAAAAAAGTAGGTGTACCGCTTGCTAAGAAAAAAGAACAAGTTACTTTATCAAGTTTAACAGAGATTGGACTTAATCCAGAAAAGAAAGTCATTCTAGTTACAGGTGGAAGTCAGGGTTCTCAAGCTATTAATTCTGCTCTAGCGGAAACAATTCCTCATATCCTGAAAAGGGACTGGCAACTAATCTGGCAAACAGGTAAGCAAGGTTTTAATGAATATTATAATAAGTATTCTCAGCTTTCAGGGATATATATCTTTGATTTTTCACCTTTACTCTCATCTTTCTATCAATTTGCTACTTTAGCTATAACTCGTGCAGGAGCTATAACTTTAGCGGAATTGGAAGCAAATGCAGTACCTGCAATTTTGATTCCTCTTCCTACAGCTTCTGCAAATCATCAATATTTTAATGCTAAGGAACAGGAAGAGAAAGGAGTGGCAATACTTTTACCGCAAAGTGAATTAAATGCAGACCGTCTATTAAATTCTATTGACAAAATCCTTAATAACTATGACTCTTATAAAAATAAGCTGGAAAGTCTTCCTCCTAATTCAGCTACACAAGATATTATCCAAGCGATTCTTAAAGATTTAAGAAAGGAGTGAAACAAGAATGTTGGGAAAAACACATAAAATACATTTTACTGGAATCGGTGGCATTGGTATGAGTGGAATCGCTGAATTCCTGCATAATCAAGGTTTAGAAATAACCGGTTCAGACCTGAAAAAAACTAATATTACCAAACATCTGGAATCTTTAGGAATAAAGATAACTAAAGGACACGACCCTTCTCTAGTCAAAGATGTTGATGTGGTTGTTAGATCCTCAGCTGTTAAAGATGATAATCCGGAAATTCAAGCAGCTAAAGCACTTAAAATTCCTGTTATCCCTAGAGCTGAAATGCTAGCTGAAATCACCAGAATGAGTTTTTCTATTGGTATCTCAGGAACTCATGGAAAAACTACTACTACTTCTATGACTGGACTAGTGTTAGAAACTGCTGGCTTAGACCCTACTATCATAGTAGGTGGAAAAATCAAAAACTATGGCTCCAATAATGTAATGGGTTCAGGACAATATATTGTTGTAGAAGCTGATGAATATGACCATTCTTTTCTTTCACTTTCTCCCTGTATCGCTGGAATTACCAATATTGATATTGACCATCTTGATTGCTATGAGAATCTTGACGACATCAAGAAAGCCTTCATTGAATATGCTAATAAAGTTCCCTTTTTTGGCAGTGTTATAGGCTGTTTGGATGATCCTGGAGTGCAATCTATCTTACCGGAAATCAATAAAAGAATTGTTACTTATGGATTTTCAAGGCAAGCAGATATACAGGCACAAAACATCAAAATGAAGAATTTTATGGCTGAATATGATGTTAGTTATAAAGGTTATCGTCTTGGCAAAATAAATCTAAAAGTAACGGGAAAACACAACATTCTGAATTCTCTTATGGCAGTTGGTATCGGACTGGAATTGGATATACCTTTCAAATATATCAGAGAAGGTCTGGAAAACTATAGCGGTGTATACAGGAGATTTGAGTTTAAAGGAACAGCTCGTGGAATAACTGTTTATGATGATTATGCACATCATCCCACTGAAATAACTGCAACTCTGGAAGGTATTAAAGAAAGCACCAGTAGAAGGATTGTAACCCTTTTTCAACCTCATCTTTATTCACGTACCCGGGATTTCTATAAAGAATTTGCTAATGCTTTCTTTTCCTGTGATTATCTTATTCTTGCACCAATTTATCCTGCCAGAGAAAAACCTATTGAAGGAATTAGTTCAAAACTTATTGCCGATGCTGCTATCCAATCTGGTCACCATAATATTATCCTGATAGACAAAAATGAAGATATCGTACCAGTAACTTTGTCTGTATTAAAACCAAATGACATTTTAATAACTATGGGTGCCGGTAATATCTGGCAATATGGTGAGGAAATTTTAAGGGAATTAAATAAACCTATTGACAAAAATTCTAAGTTTGAAAATGATAAAAACTTAGAGAAATAGCTTAAAAACTTTGCTAATTCATTTTATTGAACTAAGATTATGAAACACAAAGAATTGCCAAATGAAGCTCCTTATCGGAAACGACGAGGTCATAGCCGGTATTTCATCTATTTTATCCTGATTCTGATTGGCTTAGCTGCTATCGTTTATGGAACATATTATCTGTTGTCTACAGTTGATTGGTTTAATATAGAACAAATACAAATTACAGGCAATGCTACGGTTTCAGACAGTTTACTGCTTCAAGCAACGCAGAATTTTATGGGAAAGAATTTATTTTCTATCTCCAATGATGAGGTTGTAAGTAAAATTAAAAAGTATTCACGAATCAAGGATGTTAAGTTGCGACGCCGTCTTTTTCACACTCTAAATATAATTGTGACCGAACGAAAAAGCTGCCTTTATGTTAAAAGCTTAGAGGGTGACCTTTTCCCTATTGATGAAGAAGGGGTGGTCCTGGAAAAATATGGTTCGGTCTACAAGGAGAATTTACCTGTAGTTAATCTTCTAATAAATAATGCCGCACTTCATCCTGGTAAAACAATAAAAAATGCCTCTTTAGATTGTATTCTTGCTTTGCATCATCAAATAATGAAAGAATCTCCTGAATTTATATCCAATATTTCTGAATATTATACTATTAATAACACTGTCTATATAATAGATGCCCGTAATGGTTTACGGCTTATTCCTAGTAATAAAAATCTTGCTCGTCAATTATCTCGTTATGAGTTCGTTAAGGATAATGGTAATGTGAGCAATAATGCTATTTTAGACCTCCGCTTTGACAACCAGGTGGTGGTTAAATCGGGAAACTGATATGAAACAAAATATTATCACTGCTCTGGACATTGGCTCATCTAATATTCGTTGTATTATTGCTAAAATAAAGAATCCTGAACATATAGAAGTTCTGGGTATCAGTCAAAATCCTTCAGCAGGAATAGAAAAAGGTATCGTAAAAGACATTCAAGCTGTAGCAGAGACAATCAAAAAAACTATAAAAGAAGCAGAAAATGCTGCTTCAACCAATGCAATTAATCTATTTACCAATGTCACTGGTGAGCATATACGCACCGTATTAAGTGATGGACGCATATCTATACCAACAACCAGTCCAAATGAGCCTGGAGAAATTACGCAAGAACATATAGATCAGGTCATTGCAGATGCTCGTAATAGTATTAAAATTCAAAAAGGATTTGAAAGGTCTCAAATCCTTCATGCCATTCCTCAATGCTATATAATTGATGGACAGGATGACATTCGTAATCCAATTAGAATGACCGGATTCCATTTATTGACCAAAGTGCTTACCATCTTCGGTGAAGTTACTCCCCTGCGAAATCTCACAAAATGTATAGAACTTGCTGGTTACGAACTGGAGCCGGATAATTTCATTCTGAATCATATAGCCATCTCCGAAGCCGTATTGAGTGATGATGAACGCCGTCTGGGAACTATTCTCATTGATATTGGTGGTGGGACCTGTGATATTAGTCTTTTCCATCGTGGTGTACTGGAAAAAGTGCTAGTCATACCTATGGCTGGTTCAGATATAACAGAGGACCTTGCTATAGGATTAAAAACAACTCTTTCTAATGCAGAATATATTAAAACTCAATATGGTGTTGCTCTTGCTAATATTGTTGACCCGGATATGGAAATAGAGATAGAAGGTATCAGTGGAAGAGCTCCACAACGAAAATCTCAGGTTCTGGTTAGCCATGTGATTCAGCATAGGGTAGAAGAAATGTTGACCCTCTGCTATGAACATTTGAAAAACTTTTATACACCAGAACTCGTTACCGCAGGAATAGTTCTCACCGGCGGGACTGCTAAATTACAAGAAATTGACACCCTTGTGCAAAAAGTATTCAATCTCAATGTGAAAATTGCCACTCCCAATCTAAGTAGATTAAACGGTTCCATTAACATCCTGGAAGATTCTGGTTTTGCTACCTGTGTTGGATTGCTCTATTATGCCGCATCTCTTGACCGTGACTATAAAAATCAAGTTCGTATTCCCGGTCATTTTCAAGCTTCAAAACTATTAGATAAAATAAAAAATATTATTAAAGAATTTACCAGTTCTTAAAGGGGGATCAAATGATAGAATTTGATGAAAAACCAGATCAAATCGGTACCAATATCAAGATAATAGGCGTTGGTGGTGGAGGTGGGAATGCCATTAACACAATGATAGCCAAGGAATTAACTGGTGTAGAATTTATCGTCGCTAATACCGATAATAGTGATTTATTAAAAAACAAGGCTAAAATGAAACTACAGATGGGTAAGAAACTCTGTGGTGGTTTAGGAACAGGTGCAAATCCTGAGATGGGAGAACGAGCAGCAGAAGAATCTAAAGACGATATTAAGAGCAATCTAGACGGTGCAGATATGGTCATTATTGCTTCAGGAATGGGTGGAGGAACAGGAACTGGCGCATCTCCAGTTATTGCAAAGATTGCAAAAGACCTAAATATCCTGACACTGGCAATTGTAACCACTCCTTTCCCATTTGAAGGTTCAAAAAGAATGAACAACGCACAGGAAGGAATAAGCAAACTTGCTGAGTATGTAGATACACTTATTGTTATTCCTAATGCTAAAGTTAGTGAAATCTATGCAGATAAACCTCTTCTGGATGCTTTTGCGATGGCAGATAATGTTCTTTACGAAGCAGCTAAAGCTATTTCCGACATTATCAATATCAATGGCCTTGTGAATGTAGATTTTGCCGATGTAAAGACAGTTATGCAAAATGGTGGTTTTGCTTTGATGGGTTCCGGTTTCGGAGAGGGAGAAAATCGTTCTATTCTTGCTGCTGAAGCTGCTATAAACAATCCTTTGCTTAGTGATATCAGTCTTCAAGGATGTCAATCTCTGTTAATCAATGTTTCTGCAGGAAAAGATTTTAAAATGAGTGAACTGGAAGAAGTTACAAGTGTTATCGTTAATGTCACCGGTTCCGACGCAAATATTATTATGGGTGTTATCATTGACCCCAATTTGGAAGAAAAAGTCTCTGTAACAATCATCGCTACAGGTTTACAAAATATCACTCACCAAATCAGAGATTTTATTAATATCCCCCAAGGAATTACTAAACCAGAAAAAAGAGTCAAAACCGCTAATCCTAAATATTCCACTGAAGATGAAATTGAAGATATCTTCCATGTGCTAAACATTAACCAAACTGCCCATAAAGAAGAAGATACAGAAAATAAAAATAAAGAAAATGAAAAAATCAATCCTCGCACCGATTTACCTTCTTTCTTAAAAGCTTTAGATTGATTATCTTATCCTCTACTTACTAATATAAGGGGTACTCTACCCACATAAACCACCGGTAATCCCCCTACCGGTGGTCTCTTTCTTTTATAAAATACTTTTTTACTTTATATATTTTATATATATGTTAATCTCCTTGATTATTGAATAAATTTATCCTTAATGCTCATAATATGATAATTATTCTAACTTCAAATATCGGATTCCTTCCTGTCTCTCTCTTGTCTCTTTCCTATTATAAATCACAAGTAAGAGACAAGGGACTAACAAGATAGCGGTATATTATCAATATTTGCAAAAAAGTTGATAGAAAAATATAAGCTAGTGATATGTAAATTAAGCAGTTATAGATTATTTAAAAATCATTCACCTGGCAATCAAATACAATTCTCGTTGTAGAGAAAGAATTCTGAACATTTGCCTTAGTTCTTTCTTGTTTTATCACTTTTTTATCTATTTATCTCTTATGAATACAAAAAGTTTATAGCTAAAAAATGACTGATATAATAAATGAAAGCGGCAGTAAATTTATTTTAACCAAATTCAACAAATTCCAAGGATTAAAAATCTCCCGTATTTTATCGCTTTAACCTTTTATTTTAATAAAGCATATTGACAGCAAAAGCAATTGCACTATATTGTAAAAAGGAGGAAGGAGATGCAAAAGCGAGCATTAAACGATAAAGATATTATTGCTCTGGTGGATTGTAATAATTTTTATGTATCCTGTGAGCGGGTATTTAATCCTTCACTGGAAGGAAAACCCGTGGCAGTATTATCTAATAATGATGGATGCATTGTATCTCGCTCCAATGAACTCAAAGCTTTAAAGATACCAATGGGCGCTCCCGGTTTTAAATATGAAGGGTTAATCAGCAAAAATGGAGGTGTTCTTCTTTCCTCCAATTATGCTCTTTATGGCGATATGTCTGCCCGGGTAATGGAAGTATTAAATCAATTTTCTCCTGAAGTAGAAATTTATTCTATTGATGAAGCTTTTTTAAAATTAAATGACCTTCCTATCTCCAATCTGGCAGAATATGGACAACAAATAAAACATACTATAAAGAAATATACCGGTATTCCGGTTTCTGTCGGAATTTCTCGCAGTAAAACACTTGCCAAGATTGCTAATCATTATGCTAAACATTATAAAGGTTACCAGGGATGTTTGGACTTAATGGATGATGAAAAGATTGAAAAAGCTCTAAAACATACTCCAGTTGATGAAATTTGGGGAATTGGTAGACAATATGCAAAATTTTTGCGACAGAATAAAATTGAAAGTGCCTGGGATTTAAGAAATGCTCCTGAAGATTTCATTCTGCACTATTTAACTAAAGTAGGATACAAAACTGTCCTTGAATTGCAAGGTTATTCCTGCATTGACCTGGAAGAAGCACCCACCCCTAAAAAGAGTATTGTCTGCTCTAAATCCTTCAGTAAACAAGTTTCTGAACTATCTGAATTGGAAGAAGCAGTTTCTACCTACATCACTCGTGGAGCTGAAAAACTACGCTATCAGCATAGTGTAGCAGGATTTATGATGGTTTTCCTCAATACAAATAGATTCAAGGAAGGACCACAATACAATAATTCTGCTCAAACTAGACTTACTGTTCCTACTGCTTATACTCCAGATTTAATTAAAATAGGTCTGACCCTCTTAAGAGATGTTTACCTTCCTGGTTTTGAATATAAAAAAGCTGGTATTATGTTTTCTGATCTTATAGATGAAAAAGATGTACCCCTGAATTTTCTGGAACCTAATTATCTGGATGATAGAAGGAAAAAATTGATAGATGCCATAGATAAACTTAACAGAGTTTGGGGTAGAGATACGGTCTTTTTTGCCAGTTCTGGAATACAAAAGGACTGGGAAATGAAGCGAGCTAAACTGTCACCATTTTACACCACTCGCTGGCAAGACCTTCCCAGGGTTAAATAAGATGAATTTTTATACTATCGCTGAATCTGTCAGTTCAAAACAAAAGATAAAACATTCAGAATTTCTTGCTTTCCTCTTACCTATTAATTCTGTTCAGGAAGCGGAATCCATTATTAGTCAGCATAGAAAGGAATTGCCCAATGCCACTCATCATTGCTATGCCTATATATATGGTTTTAACCAAGAAATTCAATTCTATTCCGATGGAGGTGAACCTTCTGGCACAGCAGGAAAACCTATATTAAATACACTACTTTCCTCTAATATGACCAATATCTTGGCTATTGTAACTCGCTATTTTGGCGGAACAAAATTGGGAACAGCTGGTTTAGCAAAAGCTTATGCAGGTGCCGTTCAAGCTGCTTTAACTAATGCAAAAACAATTCCTGCTATCCACTACTCTAACTATCATCTGGTGCTTGATTATGAAGGTATCAATACTTTGAAATATAAGATTTCCTGCTTAGAAGGTCTTATTCTTAAAGAAAAATGGGATCAAAGAGCCGAACTTCAGGTTCAAATCCCTGAAGAACAATCTAAAGAATGGGAAGAATTTCTTAATGGTTTAAAGCCTAAATTGTATTTAAATTATAAAAAGGAGGAATAAAAATTATGATTAGAAAAACGAGTCACGCGGGAAGCTTTTATCCACGGTTTAAAGAGCAAATTATCGCTATGATAACTCAATGGATTGCTGGAGAAACAGTTGCCCCTGCTTCCGAAGAAGCTCTGGCATTATTGGTGCCACATGCAGGTTATATATATTCTGGAGCTTGTGCAGCTAAAGGATTTCACTACATTTCTCAGCAGAACTTTGATAGCTTTATTATTCTTCATCCCAGTCATCAAGGGATACATTTTGACTATTCCGTTTCTCCTTTTGAACAGTATGAAACTCCTTTAGGAATGCTAAATCTGGATATAGAATTATATGAATTACTAACTCACGATAACCCTGATATTTCAAATCAGATTCGGTATCATGAGATTGAACACTCAATGGAAGTTCAATTACCGTTTATTAAATATTTCTTCCCAAATGCCCAAATCTGTTCCATTATGATTGGAAAACCCTATCCTCAAGTAGCAATAGAGTTGGCGCAAATACTGAAAATAGCGATAAACGGAACGGAGAAAAGAGTGGGAATTATCGTTTCCAGTGACCTTTCACATTATTATCCTGCTACTCGCGCTGAAAAACTGGATTCTATCTTTGCTGAACAGTTCTTAACCCTTGACCCTGAGAAACTCTGGCATAGTATTGTTTCTGAAAGCTGTGAAGCCTGTGGAATTGGCGGAATTCTTACTCTTCTCTATTATGTGAAAGATATTCCTAATGTAAAAGCAAAAATAATCCAATACACTCATTCAGGAAAGGTAACTGGTGATAATACACAGGTAGTTGGCTATTTAAGTGCTTTAGTCTACAGATAAGGAGGTAAAATGGTTATAACCGATGAGGCAAAAAAGGCATTATTGAAATTAGCACGCGATTCTATAGCTTATCGTTTCACAGGCATTCCTCCAGTCAAACCGACTTATCCTGAATTGCAGGAAAAAAGGGGTGTCTTTGTAACCCTTAATAAGCAGGGAGAATTAAGAGGATGCATAGGTTATATACAAGGTTATAAAAGCATTGTAGATAGTGTTATTGAGATGGCACAAGCCGCTGCATTTGAAGACCCTCGTTTCCCTCCTTTAAGACAAAGCGAATTACCTGAACTGGAAATAGAAATATCTATTTTGGGTAACCTTATACTGGTAAATAGTATTGATGAGATTATAATCGGAAGAGATGGGTTGTATATTCAGCATCCTTATGGTTCAGGGATATTTTTACCCCAGGTACCTGTGGAATGGAACTGGGATTTGCCTACTTATTTAAGAGAGCTTTGTAGAAAAGCAAGACTCAATGATAAAGCCTGGATGGACCCTGAAGCTCAACTTTTTAGATTTGAAGCAGAAGTGTTCAGTGAATCAGACTTTTTGGCTTGACAAATAAACCAAAAACTTATTTTCAGTGCTAGAATAAATATCTCTGCGGGAATAGCTCAGGTGGTAGAGCGCAACCTTGCCAAGGTTGATGTCGCGGGTTCGAGTCCCGTTTCCCGCTCCAAATAAAATAAAAGGCGACATAGCCAAGCGGTAAGGCAGAGGTCTGCAAAACCTTTATCCCCGGTTCGAATCCGGGTGTCGCCTCCAGAAGTCTACAAAAAATATGCCGGAGTGGTGGAATAGGTAGACACAAGGGACTTAAAATCCCTCGGACTTTTGTCCGTGCCGGTTCAAGTCCGGCCTCTGGTACCATTGCGGGAATAGCTCAGTTGGTAGAGCGCAACCTTGCCAAGGTTGATGTCGCGGGTTCGAACCCCGTTTCCCGCTCCATTTTTTATTCCTTCAAATGTTCGCGTAAGAAATCATGATATTCCTTATTATTAAAGACCAATTCCTCATGCGTACCCTGATGAGTACAACCTTGTTCATCAATAAAGAGTACCTCGTCCACATAATGAAGAGTAGAAAGCCTATGGGATATTACTATAGCTGAGATTCCTGGATAGTTTGCATTGAGTTCTTGCCAGAGTTTTTCTTCGTTCTCCGCATCCAATGAAGCAGTAATATCGTCTAAAACCAGAAGTTGCGGTCTTTTTATCAGAGCTCTAGCTATAGTAATACGCTGTTTTTGACCGCCTGAAACACCCACTCCTCTCTGTCCTACCAGCGTATTATCCTTATCCGGGAAAGAATCCAATTCCTGCTCCAGTTGTGCAGTTTTGACTGCAATTTGATATTCTTCCTCAGAAATTTCATCCACAGGCATAAGGATATTTTCTTTAATGGTTCCAGTAAACAAAACAGGTTCTTGGGGAACATAACCAATAAGTTCACGCAACGCGTTCAAATCTATTTTTGTGAGGGAATAATCATTAATCAAAATCTCACCTTTATCTGGTAAAAGCAAACCCAGAATTAGATTAGCAATAGTACTCTTCCCCGCTCCTGTAGAACCTAAAATCAAAATTTTTTCACCTTTATTAAACTCTAAATTACAGTTTCTAAGCACAGGTTCAGTCTTGGTTGGATAAGTACACTTAACCTCTTGAAAACTTATTTCTTCAATCTCTTGTGGTTTTATCTGACCTTGCCAATTCTCATAATAACTGGGAAAATCCTTAATCTCTTCTAAACGGTCAATATTAACAAAAGCTTGCTTACCTGAGACGAATAACTGTGGCAAATCAAGCAATGGATAAATCATCATACCTAAATAAGTATAGAACATATAAAAGGTTCCTACCGAAATAGTACCTTTAACTGCCATATAGCCACCAAAAAGGATAACTCCTATCTGAGCAAAATAACCTATATACTCGTAAATTAGCAGAAGTAATGCATTCAATTTGACTACACCCATCTCGGTTTTGAAACGCTGAGCAAGAGCTTTATCAAAGAAACGATTATACTTCTCTTCGCTCACAAAGGCTTTAATAATTCTTATTCCGGAAAAACTCATTTCCAGCTGATTATTAATATTGCTGATGGCTTGTTGATTAAGTTCAAAATTCCGATAGAGCTTATCCGAGGCAAAATAGAACACCACCATCATTATAGGTAAAGGAATAATAGAAAGCAAAGTAAGTCTGGTATTGATACTAAACATTACTACAAGAGCAAAAACGATTAAAGAGAAAGAATTAACTGCTCTAAAGATTCCTGAACAAAGAAACCAGCTTATCTTTGAATAGTCCGTTAAATCATCAGTTAATCTGGTTACTATATCGCCCGTTCGGAACTTATGAAAAAACCTGAAGTCTTTGTTTAATACAAATCTAAAATAATATTTTCTCAAGAAATTCTCAAATCGGATATTCATCCAGCCTCTGACAGCTGGATAAAAGCCAGTTATAAATTGAGCAATACCCAGTCCGATAAATATCCAAATGATACGATTTATTTCCTCCATCGGATTTGGATATCTGGATGGATCTCCTAGAATATTCTTTAGCAAGTCCAGTAACTTGCCAAACATTATAGGAAATGCAATGGAAACTGCAGAACTTGCCAGAGTGAAGACCAGCATCAAGAGAATAAACCATTTCTCTCTTTTCCATTGATTGACTATCCATTTAATGTGTTTATCCAAGAGTGTCCTCCAATCTAATCATCTGCAGAGTTACCAGTTTTCTATATTCACTGGATTCCTTAAGCAGTTGCTGATGTGTTCCACGATGGATAATTCTTCCCTGATCAAAAAAGAGGATTTCATCTGCATCTAAAATAGTAGTTAAACGATGTGCTATTACTACTACAGTTTTATTTGAGAAAACCTTTTCCATACTTTGTTGGATTCTAGCTTCTGTCTGAGGATCTACAGATGCTGTAGCTTCATCCATAACAATAATTTCAGCATCAAAAGTCAGGGCACGGGCAAAACTTATCAGCTGTTTTTCACCTTGAGAAATGTTCTGACCTCGTTCCGCTAATTCTGTATCTAAGCCTAAACGCTGTTCTTGAATAAATTCATCTAACTGAACTACACTAATGGCTTCCTCAACTTTTTCTTCCGGTATAGTATCGTTGTAGACTCTAACATTTTCCAGGATACTACCGGGAAAGAGAAATACATCTTGAAGGATTAAGCCAATCTTTCTTCTCCAGGCTCTAAAATCAATCTCTGAAATGGGCATTCCATCAATTAGTATCCTTCCTTTTTGTACTTGATAAAAATTACAGAGTAAACTAACGGTTGTAGTTTTACCACTACCAGAAGGTCCTACAAGTGCTATCTTTTTCCCTTTAGGAATGGTAAAAGATACATCCTTTAGCACCCAATCTTCATCATTATAAGCAAACCAGACATTTTCAAAGCGAATTTCATCTTCAAAGACAGGGAATCTCTTTCCAGTAAAAATCTCATCTTCAGATTGAAGCTCGGTTAATTCTAAAATCCTTTTTAAAGAAACAAAAGCACGCTGTATCTGCATCACATTTTCCGAAATAGACATCAGAGGCCAAATCATTCTAAAAGTGTAATCTACAAAAACAATTAAAGTTCCCAGACTAACTACACCTGCAATAATCTGAGGTACCGTTGTCCTAATAATCATAACCAGAAAGAAGATTTCCAGCAGAAACATAAAAAAGCTTTGAGAACCATATTCTAAGAATGTAGTTCTGGTTTCCAGCTTATATTTGTCATCAGAAGCATTCTTTAAATCCTCGTAGACCTTATTCTGAAGATTCAAAGATTGAATTATGGGCACTCCCTGAACATAGTCAGTTATTTTAGCAGTGACTAGAGCATTTTTTTCTCTAATTTTACGATAAAATTTGGATAGGTACTTGATTATAAAATAGTAACCAATAACGCCTACGACAATTCCAGGTAAAATATATATTGCTATATGCCATTCTTTGAAAAACATAACTAGAAACACACCGAGAAAGAATAACAGATTGCCAATAATGCGGATAGAAAGATTTGAAAATAGAGCTTTTACTCTTTCTGCGTCAGATTCCACTCTTGCTATCAATTCACCTACTGCTTGTTTATTGAACCATTGAATAGGGAGAGTTAAAAGATGCCGAAAAACCTGCGCTTTAAACTTGGTGATAACCTTTACTCCAAGTTTGGAAAGTAAAACCGTCTGTAAATAAGTTAGGATACCGGAAAGAATGACTGCAGCTATAAACATTCCACCATAAAGATACATCTGAGACAGATTCCCAGAGGGTATACTTTTATCTACAATATTTGCCAGAATTAAAGGATATACTAGCTGCAGAACTGAGGTGCAAAGCATAGCAAAGAGACCAAAGCCTAAAAGCCCTATATCCTTTTTTATGAAAGGATATAAAAGATTAATATAATACTTAAGATTTTGCTTTTGATTGGGCATTGGATCTCATCACCTATAATTATAAAAATATGGTCGGGATGAGAGGATTTGGACCTCCGACCTCTCGGTCCCGAACCGAGCGCGCTAACCGGACTGCGCTACATCCCGACTTTTTCGTACATATTATGCTTTATCGTTCAAATGTCAAGATATTATTGCTGAAATTATTGTTATTGTTAGAATTCAAACAGCTGAGAGAAATTCCTTCCCGCTGAAAAAGAAAGAAAACTTATAAATCTTCTTTCTTCAATAAAAAGCTTATTTTAAATATTCATTATTTTTTCGTTACTGCATAGAACAATGGCGAATAAATTGGAAATAAGCCTTATTCTACTGTATCATCATTTGAATTTAATCATAGTTTTTTCAAGGATAATTGTAGACCTTATAATGCTTTGTCAATAGAAGCATTTGATAAATTTAACAGAAACTCGTTTGAGGATAATATTATTTTTCTACTAATAAAAACAGAACTAGCTTTTGTGGGTATATTATCTTTAAATTCCTTTCATCACATAATATTCCCAGGGCTTTTTGAAGGTATAGTTCATAATTACACGTTTTTTACCCATTAATCCATCAGGAACACGGTCTTGATAAAGGTCCAGAACCAGATAATAATTAAAAGGTAAACCAGTTTTTTCACTACATTCAATAAGGATCTGGATACCTTCTTCAACTACTTCCCTAGTGGTATATTCCATAAGATTATTATTACAGATAAATTCAGTTACTTTCAATCGGGAAGATGCTTCCAGTTGTTCTTTCATTTGCAAAATTTCTTCTATACTAGTGGTAAAAGGACGATAGGTATTTACCACAAAAAGCATTTGATAACCCCGGGTTTCAATTTCAGTTTGAAATCTTCCCAAAATTTTACAACCTACTGGGTCACCTCCTACATCCAGAATAACGGTTTTATCATAGTTTTCAATGGCTCCTTTAATGCTTGGGGAAAGCATTGGTAAATCAGCATGTTTGAATTGTCCTTCAGGTGCTATGACCTCTATTCCTAATTTAGCAAATTCTTCTTGAACTTCCCTAGTGCGAAAATAGGGATTAACCACATCCATATCAGCTAAAACAACCTTGTTATCAGAAAGATTGAGACTTTTTGCCAGATGAATACTGAACTCACTTTTCCCGCTTCCGTAAGCTCCAATGATTATATATAGAGGTTTCATAAGTTTAAAACTTTCTCCAATTCTTTATAATTATAAACAAAAATATCAGCTAAAGCTTGAATTTGAGGATGAAATTCCAAGCTATCTTCATCATAGATAGCAATAACTTTCATATTTGCAGCTTTAGCAGCTTGAATTCCAGATAGAGTATCTTCAATAACCAAACAAGATACAGGAGAAACATTCAGCAATCGTGCACATTCCAAATAGATATCAGGATAAGGTTTCCCCTGAATTTGCATATCACCAGTTACTACGGCGGAAAAATAATCCCAAATTCTATTGCTAGATAGTACTTTTTGGGCTAGAGCATAAGAATTACTTGTTCCCAAACCTAAAGGTACTTTTCTCTGGTATAATTTATCCAGAACCTCTTTTGCTCCAGGTTTAAGTGTAACTTCATTCTCATAATGCCAGCTTACCATATCATTCCATTCCTGCATAATTACTTCTGTGCTTTCAGGAAGTCCAAATCGGTCTTTGAAATATTGTGCTGTCTGAATAAAGGAATTGCCCTGAGGAAGATGATGGAAAAGGTCTTGAGGAACTGACAATCCTCTTTTATGCAAAAATTTTCTATCTACTTCTCGCCATATGTGCATAGAATCTATCAGAGTGCCATCCATATCAAAGATAATTGCTTGATATTCTTTCAATTCAGAAAAAACCAGCGAAGTGAAGCGTGAAGTGATGAAGGAACAGGATAAACTCCGTAAATGGAGGTGTCCATAAGGTTCTTATAGCTAACCTGGAACTCAAATCTATTACCAATTTGAATTCCAGCCCATAAATCTATGATAGACGAGGAATCTATATAAAAGGTAGAAGGATCAGAATTCCAGTAACCACTATGTCCAATAAGAGAGAAACCACTAAAGATAGCATTATTATATGGTAGATGGTAGAAAAGGTTAAGGTAACTGCTTCCTTCAAATTCTGGCTCTTCAAATAGCCCTTCAAAATTACTTTGCCAGGTTAGAGAAGGTTGCCATTGGATTTCCCATTTATTCCATATTTTATTTAGTTTTCCTCCCAATCTAATATAGGGAAGTTTCTTCTCTTCTTTAAATTCGGTTTCCAGTTCTGGATATATATTTTCTATGGTTTTTCGTCCAAGAGAAAGGCTTATAAAAGTGTTAGGATTTAAAGAATAGCGAGTATAGACTCCTGCATTATTTATTTCTCTGATCTGTACATTTCTAAGCGAATCAGCTTCATTATAGATACTGGGTATCCAAAAAGAAGATTGAGCAGGATTAAAATTACCAAGTGCCATTGCTCCCAAACTTAATTTACGAAATTGATAGGAAAGATCAGTTGCCAGTTGAACCTGTTTAAAATCAGTAAGTTCAGCTTTAATATCCCATTTAAGTGGTTTCAAGTTCCAGCGGAATTTCATTTCTGCCCTATCTTGATAATCTTTTTCTCCTGTTTCATAATTGCGATCAGAGAAGATATGTTCGTATTTCAAAGACAGGTCAATTTTTTGAAGTTGCAAATCTTTCCAGGCTTGAAGATGTAAAGCATCATTATGTAAGGTTTTAATAAATTTATCTGATTTTATATCATTCTGTTCATAAAAGATTGCCAGGTCAGGTCCAACCCAATTAAATCCTGCATATAAAGCACGGTAATGGTCCTTGACGATATAGTTTTGAGGAAGCCAGAATTCTGGACTAAGATTAAGCATAGAAAGCTTTGAATTGAGGTCAATCCAGCTAAAATTAAGCTTTGTTTTTGCTATTGGAACACTTAGATAAAGTTTAAAGGCATTGCGACTGGCATCTTCTTCCAGCCAGTATCCAGTTTGAGTTAGAAAATCTAAACTTAAATACAAGTCCTTGTAATCAAAAAGATTATTCTTTTTTAAAGCTACTCTGGTATATAGATGCTCATAATCTCCAATTCCTGCTTCTATATCACTTAAAGTCACTTCATAAGGATAGCATTTTTCTGTAGCATTGAGCTCCATAATCTCTTCCTGCAAATTAAATAAACCCAGGGTTAGATTATAAAGAAAAGAGGAAGTGTAAAGTGAATTCTGCAATTTAAATCCATAAAGATTAGGCAGATTATAATATTGAGGGCGAGAATAAGAAAAGAAACCAGATCTGTAGGGTTCATTCAAAGATAGAAAACCATTGGCAGATACTGAATCTTGTATCGGTTGATGAAAGCTTAAGGATTTTCTTTCCTTCTCTATCCAAAGCTCAATATTTTTTACATCTCTTGTTTTGCCTTGAGTTATTAAATTGATATAAGCAGGAGGAACCTGGATTATATCAATAATTACATTAAGTTCTGTCCCAGCAGAAGCAGGGATGGATAACTGATTAGCTTTGCGTGAAGAAAGAAATTCTTCCAGTAATGGAGTAAGTTCTGGCTTTTCATCCAAAACTTTAATAAAGCTCAAGATGCTATCTGCTTCCACTTTAACTTGAACCATAACCTGAGCAGGATCATAACGAAAAGGCCAGGATTCAGGAAGGACAAGTGCTTCTCCTTCCAGATGTGCAGCAATATTTTGTGCCGGTAATACTCCAGTAAGAATTATAAATAATATAAGAAAAATAGATTTAAATGATAATCTCATAGCCAATTGTGCTCTTTATACCAGTTTATAGTCTCGCTTAAATGTCCTTTCAGGTCAGGTTGAGGATTCCAACCCAATAATCTTTTAGCTTTTTCTATGCTACAAAGCCAGATAACATCAATGATTTCTTTCATTTTTTGCTTATTTAGCAAAGTGGTTTTACCTGTTATCCTTTCAAATGCTTCTCCCGCATAGAAAGCAGCTTTAGCCAGTGAAACGGGAACCGCTATCTCAATGGTTTTTACTTCTAATATTTCTGCTATAAGGTTCATAAATTCTTGTTGTGTGTAGATTTCACCGTCAGAAGCAAAAAAGATTTCTCCTGCTGCATTTTCTTTAACTACACAGAGTTCCAGAAACTGTGCCAGTTCTCGCACATAGATAAGGTTCATATATTGAGGTTTTCTTCCTATATGGAAATTTATCCCTTTTTGCACTGCTTTAAAAACCTGATAAAAATCCTTCTCACCTGGTCCGTAAATTGAGCAAGGTCGCACGATAACCCATTCTTTAGCACATTCTGTTTGAATAATTTTTTCTGCCAGAAGTTTGCTTTTGCCATACCAATCAACGGGATTGGGTGAATCTTCTTCCCTGGCTAATTCCATATCTTTAGTGGGATGAGAAGCTGCTTGAGAACTTATATAGATAAATCTTTTCCCCTCCGACATAGCATTAAACGCTTCCATCACCCTTCTAGTAGTTCCCACATTAGCTTCAACCATTTGCATAAAAGTATGAGTTCTTACGGCACCTGCATTGTGAATAAGGACATCTACACCTTTCAGAACTCTTTTTAACTCTTCTTTAGAATTGTAATCCGTGACCTGAATATCCAGATTTGAGTCCAGTAAACTGAGATCTGCCTGAGGACGAACTATCCCTGTAACCTCGTATCCCAGGGATTTAAAATAATGAGCAAAATTGCTGCCTGCGAAACCATTTGCACCAGTTATAGCTATTTTCATTTGTCATCCAGATTAGAATAATAAAAATATGGTGGGCGCTAAGGGACTCGAACCCCCGACATCATGCGTGTAAGGCATGCGCTCTTCCAACTGAGCTAAGCGCCCTAATTCTTTTTTCTTATGGTCGGGGTGAGAGGATTTGAACCTCCGACTCCTGGTTCCCAAAACCAGTGCGCTAACCGGGCTGCGCTACACCCCGAATTTTTATCCAACAAAAACTTACTTATTTAATTGTCAAGCCCAAAATCCCTGAAGTCAATCAATAAGACTCTCATCAAGTCAAATTCATAATATTTATATATAATAAATATTTTAAGAAAGTATATAGATATCCTGAAGGCGGTTCAATTCCCATAGATGAAAGGGAGCGTTACGCAAGGACAGGGTGTTCAATTCCCTTCTGTGACAGAGTTGCCACGCAAGCACAGGATGTTCAATACCCCTCTTTAAGAGGAGTATCTCATAAATACGAAGTGTTCTTCCTTTCTTTATCTCTTTGTCAGATGCTCATAATTGGAGGATATATTCCCCATATTTTATTATAATTACCCCGTTAGGTTTCGCCTGATAACCCTTCAGAGAAGAGGAAATAATTTTCAGATTCATTTGTTATTTCTCGTAAAAGAGTTCATCTGTATTCAATTTAAAATAACCATTCTGTTTATAAATATTTCTAGATTAAAAAGATGATCCAACATTTTGTTGCAAAAGTAAAAAATTGAAGTAAAATTGAGTTTAAGGAAATGAAAAAAGTAAAAAATTTCATAAAAGGAATTACTTTTTACTAGTCAATATTAAAATTAATCCAAAAATTCACACTTCAACTCCAAAAAATATAATTATTCCATTCTTTTATAATGAAAAAAATTACTCTATATACCAATTCTTCTAATTCTTTCCTTTAATTTATAATTTATCTCTCCTATTCTAAACTTAGCTATAGCTATAGAAGTGTATTCTTTATTTTATTATACAAAAATTTATTAATTTCCCCTTCCTCGCTTGCAAATAGATAATATATTGATAATGACTAAGTTATGTCCATTTTCGGACATAAGCTGGACATAAGTTGCACATAAGCTGGGCATAAGCTGGACATTATTAGTAAAGATAATTATCCGTCTGGAAAAGATTCCAAATGGCAGAATTAATAAATAAATAACTTTTTAAAAACTTTTTTACTTGACTGAACTTACTCTAATTTATTAAAGATTCCCCTATATCTTAATATTAATAATAGAAAGGAAGTTAGTTTACAATGAAAAAATCTTGTTTTATTATCTCTCTTCTTTTACTCACTTTATCCCTTCAAGCTTTAGTAATACCCTTCTCCGAAACACCTATTTTACAAGAGAATAATATGTTAACCAATTTTGTGAGAATTGCTCCAGATGACAAAAAAACAGAAGAGAATCCTACCAAAGTATGGTTATGGCAACAGAGTAACCAACTTATGGTACACTTCTCCTGCCCCATTGATTCACAATTTGTAGTAGGTCCTATAGCGGTTAGAGATGAAGCCAAAAATTCTGATTATATAAGAGTTCAGCTGGTCACACTTCCTGATGCTTATTTTGCCTATTGCTATGATGGTTATCCTAATGGAAATTTGAGTGATGGAATTCGTAAAGAGGATATGAATTTAGATTTGAATTGGAACAGCAAATATAGCTATAAAACCAACTATGATGATAAAACCTGGGAAATCACATTGCAAATACCTCTGGGAGAATTGAGATTCAAACCTGACCCTCCTTATAACTGGTATATAATATTATCCCGTTATAAATATAAAACTATTGAATATTACAGTTCTCCCTATGTCAATACTAATCAGAGAAAAGATTACTTTACTGCTGGATATAATATCCAGTTAAATCAAAATATTACTCGGGAACTTAATTTGGAATTTAAACCCTATTTTGTAAAAAGTTATGACTTGATAGATAAAACCTCCAGTTTTGATCCCGATATGATAGGACTGGATGTAGCTTATCATCCCAATCCAACTACCAAAATCAAGCTAAGTATGAACCCTGACTTTTCTGAAGTTCCACCTGATGATGCGCAGGATATCTATAATTCAAAATATCCACCTTATTATGATGAAAATCGTTTCTTCTTTATAGAAGACCTTGATGCCTTCAGTATTTCCTCCGATTATTTTTATTCCAGAAATATTGTTAAACCACAATTAGCCTATAAAGTAACTGGCAGTTCAGGAAAAACCAGATGGGGAATTCTCGGTGCCTGGGATAAAAAAATTGTAACTGATGGCGAATTAATCAATCCGGATGACTATTTTCAGCTCATCTCTTTAATTCCCACATTCGGAAATTTCACTATGGGAAATGCTTTTATAGCCAGAACCAATACGGGATATTATAATTGTATCTATAACGGTAATTATGAATATAGATTAACTCAGGACCTTTCTCTTAATTGTTTTATTGCCGGAAGCCTCCGTAAAAATGAAAATGAAGTAGATGTCTCACTCAAAAAAGGATACCAAGGACAGTTTGGAATTAATTATTATCCTGGCAACTGGGATAATTCTTTACATTTTGGAAAAATAAGTAAAGATATCTTTGCCGATACTGGCTATTTATATGATAAAGATAGACAATACTATAGCTTCTCTTCTTCATGGCTCTCCAAACCATTTAATGGTTTTCTTCAAACTATATCCGATTTGGTAATGATTGATGTATATGATTTACATCCTGATGATGATAAAAAAACTGAATATAGTATTTGTGGACTGATAACTCTGCAGTTTCAGCCAAAATTTAGCTATTCATTTCAACCTGGTTATTTTAATATTTATGATAACTTAAATCAAAAGCATAAAATATTCAATGTGTATAATATTTTTAATTTTCGATTCAGGAGAAATTCTTCTGGGTATTTAAATTGGAAAACGGGAGAAACCTTAGTTTATGCATTAAATAAAACCTCACAATTCAATTCTATCACTTTTATTTTTTCTGACACACCTCAAAAAAGTTTAAACTACAGATTGCAAGGAACTCTTATATCTTATGATTATCCAAAAGAAA
Organism: Cloacimonetes bacterium UBA3541; assembly: GCA_002376725.1. Classification (GTDB taxonomy): domain Bacteria; phylum Cloacimonadota; class Cloacimonadia; order Cloacimonadales; family Cloacimonadaceae; genus Syntrophosphaera. The sequence continues at coordinate 32,202 of DFOM01000001.1, forward strand.
ATATCATTGATATAGGTGGAATTCCTGCAACTTTATACCTTGATAATCAATATGCCCTATTTAATACCCAGCTTAAATATACTCCTCTCCAAAGAATCAGATTTACCGTGGGAGGGAGCATAACTACCTACGAAACTCAAAGCTCTTACTCTAATCTTAATTATTATGTCAATCTCCGCTATGAATTTAAACCTGACTACTTCATCTATCTCGGTTTAAATAATACACTACTTCAAGATGAAGTCATAACCTTTGATGAACCTCTCGGCAATTTTAACAAAACTGGCTCTACTGCCTATATTAAAATATCGCTGAGTATTTAAGAAGGGATATAACTACTTTCTTCTTGACATAATCAGGATAATCAAAAATAAGGTATTAAATTAATATATAAGAATCAGGGGCATTAGCTCAGTTGGGAGAGCGCATGACTGGCAGTCATGAGGTCAGGAGTTCGAGCCTCCTATGCTCCACCAGATTTTGAAGCGGTTTGTCTAAAATAAGATGTCAAACCGCTCTTTCTTTAATTAAATGAGGTTAACAAATGACGGATGCAGAATTGATTTCCCGTTTACAAGAACAGGCAATTATCGCCAGAACTGCCATACTTTCTATGACAACTTTAGCTGGCTCCGGACATCCTGGCGGTTCAATGTCTTCTATTGATTTATTATTAACTTTATATCAGTTTATCCATCACCATCCTCAAAATCCAGATTTACCAGATAGAGACAGAGTGGTAGTTAGTAATGGACATATCTCTCCCGCAGTATATTCTGCCCTTGCTTTAAATGGTTATCATAATCTGGATGAGGTTATATCTCAATTCAGACTCTCAGGAAGCATCTATGAAGGACATATAGAAAGAGATGTGCAGGGTGTAGAATGGAGTACTGGTAATTTAGGACAGGGTCTTTCCGCTGGAGCAGGATTTGCTCTTGCTTCCAGAATAAACAATATTCCCTATAATGTGTATGTCTTGATGGGAGATGGAGAACAACAAAAGGGACAAATCTCGGAAGCAAGAAGATTTGCTATTAAATATCAATTGATTAATCTCACTGCTATTGTAGATTATAACGAACTTCAGATAAGCGGGCATATTCATTCCGTGATGCCACAAAATATCAAAGCCAACTGGGAATCTGATGGTTGGAAAGTTATTGAAATTGATGGTCACAACTTTCAGGAAATACTTTCTGCTCTCCAGATGACGCGTAAAAAGAATTATCCACTAATGATTTTAGCTCATACCATTATGGGAAAAGGTGTTCCTTTTATGGAAAATCAAGCTAAATATCACGGTTCTGCTTTAAATGAAGCTCAATTAGAGGAAGCTTTACAATATCTGGGACAACCCAATAGATTAGAAGCATACAAAAAGATGAGAGCAGAATTCACACCAGCAAAGCACAAATCTTATGAGGATAAATTTTCTCTTAATTGCAAACTGGAACAGGGACATCCTATCCTCTATGAAAAATCTACTGACAATAGATCTGCCTGGGGAAACGCTATAGCTGATTTAGCCGAAATAAATAAAAACAATCCAACTCCTATTGTGGTAACCGATTGCGATTTGCAAACCAGTGTTAAGACAGCTGCTTTTGAAAAAGTTACACCCGACCGTTTCTTTCAAGGTGGAATAATGGAACACAATACTGCTGTCCTTTCAGGTGCTCTTTCTACCTGTGGAATCCAGACTTTCTGGTCTGATTTTGGAGTGTTCGGTCTGGATGAAGTTTATAATCAGCAAAGGTTAAATGATATTAATCACACCAATCTTAAAGTGGTGTTAACTCATACCGGTCTGGATGTTGGTGAAGATGGTAAAACACACCAATGTATAGATTACATTGGAATCGTTCGCAACTGGTATGGATTTCATCTGATCATTCCAGCTGACCCTAATCAGACCGACCGCATAATCCGCTGGTTAATAGATAAACCTGGAAACTATGTAATAACAATGGGAAGGTCTGCTCTTCCGATAATCCTGAAAGAGGATGGCACACCTTTTTATAGCTTGAACTACGATTTTGATTATGGAAAATGCGATATATTGCGAAAAGGGAACCAAGGAACTGTAATGGTCTCTGGAACACCTATCGGTAATGCTTTAAAAGCAGTTGCCTCTTTGAGAGAGGAAAGAATATATCTCCAATTAATTTATGTTTCCTGTCCTCTTGCACTTAACCGTGAGATATTAATTCAAGCATCCAATACCGATCCTATTTTCAGTATAGAAGACCACAACATCCAGAGCGGTTTAGGCTCTATTATTGCAGATCGCTTAGCCGAAGAAAATCTTTCTGCTCGCTTAATCAAAATTGGGGTTAAAAATTATGGAGGAAGTGGCACCTCTTATGATTTATACAAAGCTGTTGGTCTGGACTCTGTATCTATCAAGGAAAGAATTAAGCAAGAGTTAGCAAAAAAAGATTGACATTTATTCCTTATTTATAAAAATGGTTTTATAAAAAAATATTATTGGGGAGCAAGGGATGAAGAAGTTCTTAAATACTTATGATGAAGATTGTATTGCCTGTCATGCTTGTGAAACTATCTGTGCTCGCACTTATTTTAAAGTAGATGACCTGGAGCGATCTCGCATCCGTATTGAAGAGCAAGAAAAATCTGCTCATATAGTAACCTGCAATCAATGTGAGACCTGTGTAAAGGTTTGTCCAACTCTGGCATTGACCGTTAATGCACAGGGTGTAGTTTTATTAAATAATCGTCTTTGTGTAGGTTGTTATATGTGCATTGCTGCCTGTCCCAATGAATCAATGTTTCGTTATTTGGGTGGCATAATTCCTATTAAATGCATTGCCTGTGGCTTATGCCTGGATAGTTGTCCTACTGAAGCTATCCGTATAGAAGAAAAGAAGGAGAATGAGAAATGACTAACCGTAAAATTCTAGCTGAATTTCCATACGAACTAAAACCTGTAGAAAAGGGTTATAATCGCAGGACTTTATATATAAACCTTAGCACGAAAGACATAAAATCCCGTCCGGTATCAGATTTGATGATAGATAAATTTGTGGGTGGAAAAGGATTTGACCTCTATTTGATGTGGCACGCAGTAAAAGATACCACTAGATGGAATGATCCCGAAAATGAAATCTGCATATCTTTTGGTCCTCTTTGTGGAAACACTAATTATCCTGGAAGCGGAAAGTCCATAGTAACTACTATTTCTCCTCTAACTGATATTCCAGTAGATTGCAATGTAGGAGGTCATTTTGGACCCTATGCCAAGTTTTCTGGCTGGGATGCTATTGAAATTCAAGGCAAATCCGATGAAGAAATTATCATCTATATTGATGGTGATAAAGGAATAGTCCAGATTCTTTCAGCTCCAGATGAAGAGATAAATAGCCACATTTTAGCAGAAAAGCTCATAGCAGAATTTGCTGATAATCCTAATAGCTATCAATATGTATCGGTGGTCTCCAGCGGAAAAGCGGCTGATTATGTCCCTATCTCTTGTCTTAACTTTTCTTTCTGGGATAAAAGAAGAAAGGTTGCTAGATTAAAACAAGCTGGTAGAGGTGGCACAGGAATGGTTTTCCGGGATAAAAGAATCAAAGCTCTCGTAGTTAAATATTCCGGATTGAAAGGCGATACTAATCATCCTGTAGACCTGGAAACCTTACAGAAAACCGGTCTCAAAGTTCACAAAGAAATAGAAGAATTGGATGATCAACAAAATAGGATGCGTCAAGTAGGGACAGCTCATCTGGTTGAAATAATGAATGATTATGACCTCCTCCCTATTAAGAACTTCAAATATGGACAGATGGAAGAAGCTAAGGGCTTAGCTTCCTGGGAATTCAAAAAGCTATTCACTCAAGGTTTACCGGACGGATGCTGGTTTGGCTGTTCTATGTCCTGCTGTAAAGCAGTAGATGGATTCATCCCTCGCACCGGACCTTATAAAGGACAAAAAGTAACCGTTGATGGTCCAGAATATGAAACCGTAGGCGGTTGTGGCTCCAATCTCTGTATCTGGAATCCACGAGATGTAGTAGAACTAAATTTCTATTGTGATACTTATGGAATTGATACTATTTCTTTTGGAACAAGCTGTGCTTTTGCTATGGAATGCTATGAATACGGAATTTTGAATAAAGAACGCACTGGAGGGTTGGATTTAAGCTGGGGAAATGCGGATAGTGTTTTTGAACTTATACATCAAATGGGAAGAGGTGAAGGCTTTGGGGTAATTGTGGGACAGGGTGTGCATAAAATGAAAGAGATTTTTGCGCGTGAATATGGAGCAGACCCAAAACTTTTACAGGATATTGGAATGGAAGCTAAAGGTTTGGAATATTCTCAATATATGTCCAAGGAATCTTTAGCTCAGCAGGGTGGCTATACCTTAGCATTGAAAGGTCCTCAGCATGACGAAGCCTGGCTAATCTTTATGGATATGGTCAATAACCAGATTCCAACCTTTGAAGATAAAGCAGAAGCTCTCCACTATTTTCCTATGTTTCGCACCTGGTTTGGTTTACAAGGTTTATGCAAACTCCCCTGGAATGATATAGAACCCGCCAATAATGCTGAAACTGATGAACCAGCAAAAGTACCGGAACATGTGCAAAATTATGTAGATATCTATACTGCTATCACCGGAAAACCTCTAGATAAGGATGAACTCATTCGCCAATCGGAAAGAGTATATAATTTTCAAAAGGTTTTCTGTTTGAGAATGGGTAAGGGTCGTCGCATAGATGATATTCCGCCTTATAGAGCAGTTGGTCCCGTAACTGAAGAAGAATATCTTTCACGCCAGGAACGCTATGATAAACTCCTTAAGGAAAAACAAGGAATAGACCCGGAAGGTAAGTCCACTCAAGAAAAAATGGCTTTGCTTCGTGCTTATAGAGAAGATCAATATCAGCAACTTGTAGATGCAGTTTATAAAAGGAAGGGCTGGACTAAAGAAGGAATTCCCACTATAGAACATTTGAAGAGTCTAGGAATGGACCTCCCTGAAGTAGTAGAAGTAGTTAAACGCTTTTTATAGATACTAATCATTCTTTTAGAATTTACATTAATTAAGGAAAATAAGTCCTGATAGTGTAGATATTGCTTAGGGCTGAGCAATGAGGGGTTTATTTACCAATCCTTTTTAATGTATTCTCCTTCTTAATTTTACTATTCTCTCTTGACTCTCCCTTGACTCTTTCTTATAAAAATAGCTAAGAAAGAGACAGGATAGAGCCAAGGAAGAAAACTATATGTTAATGTTAAGATGGTAGGTATATCAATAGAAATTGTTTTGTTTTGATTTGTGTATAATTAAGTGAATATAAAAAAGGTCTTGCTTTTTATACCTTAAGATATATGGGCAAGACCTTTTATTTAGAACTGCCTCAATATAAAGCAGATATTTAATATGAGTTATTTCATTAATACCATTTTACGGCTAGATGAATATTTACCAGAAACCATCTGACAGTAGTAAACGCCACTGCTCACTAGCTTTCCACACTGATCTGTTCCATCCCATACCAGACACTGAATCCCATTATCAGTAGAATCAATGTTCCAGGTTCTAACTACCTGACCTTTTTGATTGAAGATAGTTATTTGAGCAGCCTCTGTTTTGGTTGCATAAAAAGAAATAGTTGTGCTGGGATTAAATGGATTAGGATAAATTCCAGTAAGTTGAGCCACTATAGGCGTTTCAATATCATCGTTAACAGGTACATCACTCCAATCAGACAGCATCCGAGCAGTCACCTGAGGAATCTGATTATACTGATTTACTAGCACCCAGATGTTGAAGTTTCCAGTGGGAATTGGCTGTCCGATATAATCCACATCATAAAAAGTTGTACGGAAAACTACTGAACCGGTATTATCTATCAAAGTATAGTTTTGCCCGGTGGCAAAGGTCCCAGTTTCTTCAAAATGAGCATTTCTAATACGGACTAAACGAGCCTGATAAGTTGCAACATTAGCATTGATTTGTGCTATAGTAACAGTTGGTATATAAATTTCATTGTTAGAAGAAGTTGCAGGACCTGGATCTATAACCGGAGTAAGCTGAAGCATATTATTATAATAGGCTATAGTTCCGGTTAAGCCAGTAATTCCATCCAGTAGATTATAGTTCGTGGTTATAACGCCTGAGGGGTCGTCTATGAGAACTCCCGCCTGATTATCCTGCACATATTTCTGATGTCTGAAGCTTTGCTGAAATGTCAAAACAACCTGACCTGAAACCATATATACGGTTCCATCTCCTGCAGTTTGAGCTCTTAATTCGGTCATATTCGCTACCACAACAGGAAAGAAATAGCTTGCAGTAGCAATATAGCTGGGAGAATAACCACTGGCATAAGCTATGGCTTTGATAGTGGTATTGGTATTTAAAGGAATAGGACCCGTATAGGTAGGAGAAGATTCAGTGGGATTAGTTCCATCTAAGGTATAATGAATAGTAGCTTCCGGTGTAGAAGAAGTTATTGTAACAAAAATAGGTTGAGTATAAACTCCAGCAGGAGGATTAAAAGTAGGAGTTGCTGCATGTTGTCCACCATTAGGATTAAAGGTATGAAAACCGAGGTTCTCAATATAATTTTGAGGATGGACTAGCCATTCAGAATTATCTAGATTAGTTCCAGCACTGGCAATCCAATCGGTGTTACCTTGTATAACTTCTGGTTTACGGATTAAAGTATGATTAACCATAGCACCGTCAATACCTGCAACGGGCCATCCATTATCTCCTGGATTCTGCTGATACACTCCAATTATATCAATCAAGGTTGTTCCATAGAATAGACCGATACAATCGTTTCCATTGAAATTGGTAACATTATGTAATAAATCAGCCACAGCTTGCATTTCCTGATTTGCCTGGGTATTAACAATAACGAAGACATCATTATTGTTTAAGGTCCCAGAAAGAGTAACACTATTAGTTGTAGACCAGGTACCTCCATTGGAAGCCAGTTTAACTGTATACTGGGAAAGGTCTACTGGAGCTCCAGTACCATTGAAAATTTCAATAGCTTTATTGTAAGAGCTACCTTCCACATATTCCGAGATAAAAAGGTCTGTTGCCTGGGCAAATATCATAGATATAAAACCCAGCAATATAACGGGTAATAGAATCTTTTTAATCATTTAACACCTCTCTTTAGTGTAGTATTATTAAAGAACAATATAAAAAAGAACCGGCAAGTAGGATACTGTCAAATCTATCCAGTATGCCTCCATGACCAGGAATTAATTTAGAACTATCTTTCACACCACAGAATCGTTTTATCATACTTTCCAGCAGGTCTCCTAACTGTCCAACTATCCCAGCAGCAACAGCCAATAAAATCAAGTTTAGAGTTTTGTTGATAACTCCAGTTAAAAATAATATAATCGTTATAATAAAAGAAGCAATAATTCCCGCAATAAATCCTTCAACAGATTTTTTGGGACTTACCGGAAAAATTCCCCGATGTTTTCCCCATTTTATACCTATAAAATAAGCTACAGAATCGGTTATCCAAATTAAAATCACTAACCACAAGAGCAGATTAGGATGCCTAAAATTTAAACCCAGGTGAAGACACATTGCTGGAAGTACGCCAACATAAAATACACCAAAAAATTCTAAAGCAGCCTGAGGAATAGCTTTTTGTTCGTTCCATTTCAATAGAGCTTCCAGAGCTAGCAGAAAAAATATTAACCATGCAGTAATAAGCTCCCAACCAGGAAGAAATGAAAGAGTTACAAAAGTGCCGAATATTATAGCTATCCAATACCAAGAGATTAAGAAAGAAGCTTTACGCAACATAGCTATATATTCCGCAGCACCAAGAATTACAATTATAGCAAAAGTTACAGCCAGATAAGCTCCCCCCAAATAAAGTACTGCCAAAAGTAGAGGGATAAATATTACCGCAACCAGGACTCTTTTCTGCAGTTCTGTCATTATGATTCAATTCCTCCAAAACGGCGTTTCCGACCTTGAAAATCAATTATGGCTTTAAGAAATTCCACCTTATCAAAATCGGGCCATAGTGTTTCCGTGATGTAAATTTCTGAATAAGCAGATTGCCAGAGCAAGAAATTTGATAACCGATATTCACCACTGGTGCGAATTATTAAATCAGGGTCTGGCTGTCCCGCAGTATAAAGATAATTACTAAAGGTTTGCGGAGTCAAATTCTCTACGAGTTTTGGATTATTAATTGACTGTTGAAAGATTTTCTTTATACTTTCTATAATCTCCAATCTTCCACCATAGTTAAAGGCAATATTCAGATTAAGACCTGTATTTTGTGTTGTTTCACCAGCAAGTTTATGGATTTCTTTTAGATAGGAAGGATCTAATCGGTCTTGACTTCCAATAATTCTAACCTTAATATTTTCCCGATTTAATTCTGCAAGTTCCTTAATTAAATAATCTTTTAATAATTTCAATAAAGCTTGCACTTCATCCGCTGGTCTATTCCAATTTTCAGTAGAAAAAGCATAGATGGTCAAATAGCCAAGTTTAATTTCAGTAGCCAGTTCTACTACCTTCCGAACCGCACGAGCTCCAGCCCGATGCCCATCAATGCGAGGACGATGCCTTTTTGCTGCCCAGCGTCCATTTCCATCCATAATAATACCAATATGGGCTGGAAGTCTTTGCAGGTCTACTTCGGGTAACAGTTTTTTGTAATTCAATTTCTCCTCATTGTGCTTTCTCTAATGCTCTCTGTTTGAGCCAGGCATAGATAAAATTATCCAGGTCTCCATCCATAACCCTATCCACTGTCCCTACTTCATAACCAGTGCGATGATCTTTCACCATTTGATAAGGTTGAAACACATAGGAACGAATTTGATGTCCCCACCCAATATCACTCTTGGCAGATTCTTCCTTTAGCTTTTCTGCTTCTCTTTGTTCTTCATAATATTGATAAAGCCGAGATTTTAGTATTGCCATAGCTTTCTCCCTGTTCTGGATTTGTGAACGCTCATTTTGACAGGAGACCACAATCCCCGTGGGAATATGAGTAATTCGTACTGCTGAATCTGTAGTATTTACATATTGTCCTCCTGCTCCACTAGAACGATAAGTATCAATTCTAAGGTCCTTAGGATCTATCTCAATTTCAATATCCTCTTCAAATTCGGGATAGACATACACGGAAGCAAAAGAGGTCTGTCTTTTTCCTTGAGCATTAAAGGGTGATATACGAACTAAACGATGAATACCGATTTCCGCTTTAAGCATTCCATAAGCATAGGGACCTTTAATCTCCAGACTGACGCTTTTCACACCAGCTTCTTCACCTGGAAGGAGGTCTATTATGTTGTAAATAAAACCATTCTCTTCTGCCCAGCGTGTATACATTCTAAGCAACATTTCTGCCCAATCCTGAGCTTCTGTGCCTCCTGCACCGGAATGTATTATCAAAATAGCATCCTCATAATCATATTTTTCGTTAAGATAGCATTCAATCTCAGCTTTCTCTATAAATTGTTTTTGAGCAGGCAGTTCTGCCACAGCTTCTTCAAAAAGAGCAGGAGAAAAATCTTCTTCTAATAACTGTATATAGGTTTCCAGTTCCCCTTTTAAATTATCCAGAGACTTTATATGTTCTATTTCTTCATTTAATTGGCTCAGTTTCCTAGTTATATTCTTTACTTCAGTCTGATTATCCCAGAAATCAGGTTGACTCATCTTTTCTTGCAATTGATTTATCTGCTTGCTTTTTCCTTCCAGATCAAAGTAACCTCCGAATTTCAGAAATCTGGGAAAGCATAGAGTTAACTTCTTTTTTATAATCTATATATTCCATATTATCTTATCCTCATTTTCCGCATTCTTCTAGTCCTTTAATCTTAAAACACTCGTTTTGTCAAATAAATTATTCTTAGTCCTGGCTAGTAAAGGGTATAAGTACCCCCTTCCCAAAGATCATAAATACCACTAAGCAAAAACTAGTAAAAGAAAAAATAAAAAAATATATAAATGGGAGTTATTGAGACAGGTAGAGGGAATGCAACCGTTATGAATACCTATATTAAAAAAAATGGTTGCCATCTCGACAGTATATCGGGATATGCAACCGTTATGAATATATACATAGAAAACAAAGGAATTATTGATAATCAGGATGTCAAGACCTATCGTCTGCAGATGGTTCAAGATGCGCTAAAATATGGAATTAAACCCTGCGCCCAACATTATCAGACCCTCATGTCTAACCAGTTGTTCTTTGATGCGTTCCAATAATTTAGCTTCCATTGTGTCTCCTTGCGATGTCTATGGATTCTCTATCCAGGGCAAGGAAGCTACTACCCTGTATAAACACAAATACGGATGTATAAGGATGCGACAGAAATTCTATATATTCTAATTGCTTTTTATAATTCTAGAATTATCTAATAATTTAATAGGCACATGTACATGCGATTTTTTGGGTTTTGTCCATATTTAGTTTGAGTCCTCTTTTGGTGGACGAAACATATGATATAAATCCGTGAAGCGAAGATTGTCTGATGAACTTCTATGAAGATATGATAAAACGATCTGGGAAGGACGAAGGCGAATGGAGTTTAAAACTTTGATCGAATTAGTTGGCGGATTTATGAAACTAATTTCTTTTTTGATAATGTGTATGCTGGTATCAGTAAACTTGTCTGCACAGATTGACAGCACTTTTGTGCGTTATTACTACCCCACAACCCAAACTTTACCGTCATGGGAATCTTTTCCGATTAGTCAAACTATGGCAGCAAATGTATTCGAAGATTATGAGGGTAAGTTTGTCCTGCAAGCCTTGGCTACCTTCCATTCCCCTCCTCCCGAATGGGTATTCCCCCAATCACCTATGATGCTCTACTCCCGCAGCGGTGGTTATCAGAACACAGTATTCGGACCTCAATTCGGAGGGGACATAGTTGAAGGATACTATTCCAGAATTGTGAAAGATGGACTTGGTGGTTACCTCCCTCTGGATAGCCATTACAACAGATTGCAACGTTTAGATGCTAATCTACAATTTGTGGAATTGGTACATCTAACATATAACCAAGGATTGATTAACTATATAGATGATATTTTGCCTGTAGATAATGATTTTATAATTATTGGACATATTCAGGAAACAAATGATGCTTTATTTTGTAAGGTTGATTATTCCTTAGATATTATATGGCAATATCAATCACCAGCCAATGTGAATGCAACAATAGAATCAACATCTGATGGAAGCATTTTATTTAATTGGGGTTTTAATCCAACAATGAGATTGATGAAAATAACTGCTGATGGTGATTCTTTGTGGACAATAGAATACCCTCCGCGGCCGTGTGTAGAGAGAATTATTGAATCTAACGGGAACTATTTTGGATTAAGATACAACGACAATGTAGTTGATGGGCTTCTTATGGTGTACGATTATGGAGTAGACTTTTGTAACTTAAACCCAGAAACACCCATTCTCACAATCCCAACTTATAGGCTCCTTGATGAAGAAATAGTATTTCCTGCCATAAGGACTAATGACAACAACATTATCCTTGCAGTTTCCACACCCATTGGAGAGATATTCAAGTTTGATAGTGCTTTTAACATGCTTTGGAGCAGCAATGCTTTACCGATTGAAAGGATTGGAGTAGGTAAGCACTCATTACAAGAACTTGATAATGGTGATATTCTTTATTGTGCAACCGTGATAGAACTTCCGCGCCGGCTGGGACTCGTTAGAGTTGATTCAAACGGTAACTATGTTGGCGTTTCAGATGAAACAGAGCATACTCCTCCTATTCGCTGTATCTCAGCATATCCAAATCCGTTTTCCAGAAAGATTACTTTAAGTACCAATAGACAATTATTACACCCAAGTAAATTAACAATTTACAATATAAAGGGTCAACAGGTAGAGTCCATTGATCTCAACGATAAAGCTGTAACCTGGGTACCAAAGGATATTCCTTCCGGGTTATACATAGTCAAACTAGCTACGGACTCAAAAACTATTGAAACCCACTTGATTTCATACATTAAATAGGAGGATTTATGAAAAAGATTGTTGTGCTCATTTTAATAGCTTCGATTGCTACTACTTTGTTTTCCATTATCGACAGGACCATTTCTATCGATACCCAACTAATGCAACAGATCAGGTAGAACCTTTCAGTTCCATATCCTGACCCTTTAATTGGCGATTACATTAGTAATAGTCGTAACGATCCTGAAGGTGACCTCATAGAAAGCTCTGAGGAAAGGGTGATAGACTTTAACCAATACTTAGCAGATTATTCGAAAGATTCTTTCTACAACGCTATCAAGTATCACTCGCTTAATACAAGTGAACTTTCATACCTATAAGCCTTAATTCAGGGCATATCTGGTGATGTAACAAGGAATAAATTCATATACATAAAACCTCAAACTATGACATCCCCCAACCAGTCCATTGATGGCACTAATCCAGGCTCGATAGTCCAATTGATTTATAACACAGATAATAACTATTCATATTGTGAAAGATTACCATTTAGTACAGATCCTTATCCGGGTTTCATCTCCTCAAATCTTGACAACTATAATCGATTGTATTACGCAAGTAATGGGCTAACTTTTGTTTCGTTCATATACGACATGCTTTATTATAAGATGACTGATGTTCAAAAATCTGCCGCTAGTGAAAACATCGAGATATTATCAGGATACCTTTATAATTATTTGCAGCGTCCTGCATTGATTGGCATGACCCCATGGAGTACGTTTTATTCACCTTTTTGGGCAAATTCTAATGAAGCGGGTACTATTGACTGGACCAATGGTCACAACAAGGTTAATCTTCTTGGGGCTAGACCTTTGGAAACCATTTGTGCTTTGGGCTACAGTAGATTAGTATTGGGTTATCTTCCCGGCAACGATGAGATACTTGATTGGGTGTTATACAGGCTAACTACTGCACCAATTCAAGAGGATTTTCATGGAGTACTGAGCTATATTGTAAAGCAAAGTGGCGCGCAGGTTAGTGGCTATGACTATGCCAGTCAAGCTTTCGAAGGTCCACCACAAATATTCTTTACAGCCCTTAATCGTCTTACAGATACAAATTTATGGGATAATCGATACGTTGCGAAATGGATGAATAGTATTGTAGATAACCTGACTCCGAAATATGCAACTGTGCCAATTGAGGATTCTTGGTGGATGTTAGCAGGCAGGGATTACGGTTGGCTTGACAGGGGGCTGGCTGAGTACTATTACCAAAATACTAATGATCAAACTGGTAAAAATAAAATTAAGTGGTTTCTATACAGACAGAAGGCATCAAATTCAGGTTATTGGCCCTTTACAAAGCCCTTACATTATCATATCAATTTCCCAGTAGTGTATGCATGCAATCCAAGTTGCCCCATAAACGCCGATGATTACTGCGAGATTGATCCAAATACAGGTGTGTTGAATAGAGAAACATATCTTGGCTATTACCTTGATGAAAGCCTAAAACCTTTCGATGCCTTAGCACCTATATTGAACGACATCACGGAAATTCTAGCGGAAAATTGGGCCATGGTTCGCATTCCAGTACCATTATCAGCCCCAACCTAGCGATATACCCTCAGATGCATACACAAACGACTGACTTGGCTGCGTATCCGTCGGATCTGAATTAGCCATTAATCCCGGTGAAATGGTTGTTGTAAAGTATATTGGCACTTCTCCGGTTGAATCCAAACTTGGGGGAGACAATCCTGATCCACCTTCCACCGATCCCCATTACCGTGAAATGGCTTTTCAGTTCTCTTATGAGGAGCAACTTGAATATATCCCCATATTTGTTTCGATTGACCTGAATCAGTTTGAGGATGGTAATAAACCCACCGAAATTGCCGTCTTTGTGGACGAAGAATGCAAGGGTGCTGCTGTGATAAAGGACGGAGAAGTTCAGTTGAATGCATATATTACTAATATCACTGATCCTTCCGAAGAACTAAAAGAAATGGAATTTAGAATGTATTTTCCTGGTAAGACCGCAAGCACCAATGTGCTGAATTACTCTGTGCTAAATCCCCAAGCCGGTACTTTCGCAAGCAGAAAAGTAAAACTTGGGGCAACCGAAATACCTCCTCTTCCTCTGTCCACCAGACTATACCAGAACTATCCAAATCCATTCAATCCAGAAACATTAATACAATATGATCTCAAAGACGACGGTCAGGTTGTGATTGATATTTATAACCTGAAAGGACAAAAAGTCCGGTCTGTGGTTAATAACGTTAAAAACGCCGGTTCATACACTGAGATTTGGGATGGAACCAACAATAATAGCAAACAAGCATCCTCCGGAGTATATTTTTACCGGATGCATGCACACAACCAGACGATGACGAATAAAATGCTATTGTTAAAATAGTATCAAGTTGTTGGGGACGGGTTCATCCCGCCCCAATTCTTGAACTATGGAGAGTCAATGAAGATATTTGTTTTCTCAATCATAGCCATACTACCCTGCCTGTTGTTTAGTGTAACCAGAACCGTAGCACTGGACGGATCGCAGCAATATACCAGTATCCAGTCCACTGTCAACGACTCCAGGCATGGTGATGTGGTACTAGTATATCCGGGACGTTACAAAGAAAATATCGAGTTTATTGATTGCAATATCTCTCTCGTAAGCCTTTATTCAACAAATGCGCAACAGCAATACATTGAGAATACGATCATAGACGGGAATATATCCTCCTGTATAAGAGTTGTAAATGGAGAAACCTTTATGATCAATGGCTTTACACTTGTTAATAATGAAGATGGTGGCTACATATCGCCAAATTATGCCGGAGGTGGATTATATGTTAGGGATAACTCCCATGTTATAGTAATTAATTGCATCATTAGGAATTGCTTTGCATTAGCTGGAGGTGGCATATCTATAACAGCTAATGCATCTTTGACTATGTCGAATGTAAAGATATTTGACAATATTGCCATTCAAGCAGGGGGAGGGCTATCATTTCAGCTGGCCAACAATTTGTCCATTGATACAGTACATCCTAGTTCGATCTATAACAACTATACCTCACTAAGGTATGGATTTCAGTATCTATTATATAACTGATAATCCTACTCCCTATAGTCTTAGCCTGGATATGGGAAGTATTGCTATGACCGAAGCGGATGGCTATTTTGTTAACTCCTATTGCGCTGATCTCAGCGTGAACATAGCCCAAAGTTATTTATCTCAAATAGATCACGACCTGTATGTGGCACCGGATGGTGATGACACAAATTCCGGTTTGTCGGCAGAAACACCCCTAAAAACCATCGCCTATGCTATGCAGCGGATTACGGCTAATCCAAACAACCCCAGAACACTGAATCTAGCTGCTGGGGTATATTCTCATAGCAACAATGCGCAGTTATTCCCTTTTGCATTAAATCCAATGTACGCATTCTTTGTGCCGGCACTGAGGCAACAATCCTGGATGGTGAGTACAATCGTACTTTTTGGTCGACTTGCCATGCTAATAACGTGGAGATTTCGGGTATGAAAATAATCAATGCCAGATCAGAATATACCACACCAACAAGTTTCTACTATTGTAACGATATTAATGTTCACGATCTGGTTTTCATGAATAATATTGGGTCAATGTTTACAGGTTTATTGATCAATTATTGTAATGGAGTAATTGTTGATAATGTGTTAGCGGGATTCACTACATCGGCTGATAACGACTTAATTACTTTTAATACTCTGGAAAGTCAAGATGTCTTTATAAACAATATCATCAGTGCAGGAAACTCCACTTCGTATAATGAAAGTAATTACATAGGAATATCAATGCATGATAGTGATATAGTGCTTCGCAACAGCATTGTAGCCAACAATGATGCTATTGATGCATGGATATTCATCTATCAAAATAACCAGTCTGACTTTGCAGACTACAATCTGGATATGAGTAACATGCTTTTTATGAATAACACTATCACTCATACATCTTGGGTGAATGCTCCAATTTATATGCAGAACCGCGGCCAGCAACTCCAATTGAACAACTGTACAATAGCCAATAACACTACAAACCGTAGTATTACGTCAGTATATGCAGGGGTAGATATTAGAAATCTTATTTCATACAATCCTGGTGCAGCTACAGAGCTTTATCTTCTAAATTATCTTAGTTCTACAGGGCTTAGTTATGACGTAAGCGCGAGTAATAGTCTGTTCCGTGGCTCCCAAATCAACTGCAATTACCCAGATAGACTAACTACGGTTGATAACATCATGACAGCTAATCCGCTATTCTTGGGGGAAATAGAGCCTGGATTTGCGGAAAGTCAACCTGAGTATTATCAGCTAAGTTCTCTTTCACCCTGTATAGATAGCGGCACACCTGATACTCTAGGATTGAATCTACCACAGATGGATCTGGCAGGTAACTGGCGAATATGGAACGATAGGATAGATATGGGCTGTTATGAATATGGTTCAGAGCCCTATGTGGGTATTGATGATCCTGAATTACCTTCTCCCCAACATGATATCTCCATATCTGTTTATCCAAATCCTCTTCTGAATACAAGCCAGGCAGGAGAGGTATTTATTGACTTTTCTCTTATAAAGAAGCCTGTATCTCAACCAGTGATTGAAATCTTTAATATCCGCGGACAGAAAGTAAAGACTACTCAGTTGAGCGAAAGCTACAACAGCCTGGTTAACAAAGCTGGACTATCAGGAGATGTAAAACAAAAAAGGAGAGTTCTATTCCACGGTCTGGAATGGCAAAGATGATAACAACAGGACACTTGCCTCAGGAACCTATATTGTTAGCGTTATGGCTGACAAGATGGTAGCCACAAAAAAGATTACAATAATAAAATAGGATCCCATGCCTTATGAAAGGCCCGGGGCAACTCCGGCTTTTCTATTGGATTCCCTATCCAGCGCAAGGAAGCCACTCCCCTGTATTAACACAAATACGAATGCATAAGGATGCGAAAGAATTTGGAAATTGCTTTTTTTTATTTGCTTTTTCTTGGCTTTGGGTTATTTTAGTTTTAATAGATGGATGAGGTTTGCCATATGGCACTGGATTTAGTTAAATGATACCAAGAGTTTTGTTTGAAAATATTAGGTTTTAGACGATTATTGGAGTATGAGTATACCCTTATGGTATTAAAAAAATAGAACAACTACATTGGAGTGATTATGCTGAAAATAGTAATTTTTTTGGTCTTTTGCAGTTTCGCAGGGTCCGTTTTTTCGCAAACTCCAATGCAATTATTGGCCTCTATTGAATCTCCCTTTGTTAGTGATACAAGTAGCTGGAGTGTAAATATTAAAGGCAGCGGAGATATAAATGGTGATGGATACAATGATATTGTGTTGGCTGGTCAGCCTCTTGGAAGTGGAAATGGATGTAGAGATGTATACATCTATCTGGGAGGAAGCACGCTCAACACCGACCCCGACTATATTATCCCAGATCCCTCAGAACCGGAGGCAGCCGGCCCAAATAATTACTTTGGATCGGCCATAGCCTATAATGGTGATCTCAATGGAGATGGTTATTGCGATTTAGTGATTTCTGACTATTTGTATGGTTGGTATGAATGGGGCAGAGTTTACGTTTATTTTGGAGGACCGGATTTTAACACCACCCCGGACTTGATATTGGATGGACTCGATTATGGTTCACAGACAGAGGTAATCGGTTTAAATTTCGGAAGTAACATTGATATTTCGGGCGATTTCAACGGGGATGGTTTTAATGACCTGGTGGTATCTTCTGAACATGGAAACCTGTGCCATTATGGGCAGGTGGATATATTCTTTGGAGGACCAGACTTAGACACTACGTGTGATTGGTTTTACTATGGTGATATGTGTGAAGAATTTGGGTATGAGTTAGCAGTCGGCGATATAAATGGTGATGGGTTCAGTGACCTTGCCGCAATATCGATTTTCACAGATTACATTAACATACATAATCAAGTGGTTAAGATATTTCTGGGAGGGCATATTTTTGACAATCAATTAGATGCATCTTACGGAGAATTTGACACTAATGAAATTTTAACTTTGCTTATGGAAACAGATTTTAATAATGACTCTTATGATGATTTGGTTTACTATAGAGGACATGCCTTTTACATATGTTGGGGCTCCGATAATGTCGAAATGCAGTTTGATCTTTGGCACTCCCCTCCTCCAACAAACCTACGTTCCATTTATTCTGCCAGCTTCAATAATAACAAATACTTGTGTTATGGGACACCTCAACTTGAGACCTTTAGTTTTTTTAGATGGGATAACTCAGAGGGGATGGTATTGGATTATGCAATTAATGAAAATTACAACCCTTATGCAGGAATGCAACAATCTTATTTTTTAGGTGATGTGAATGGGGATGGACACAATGAGATACTACTATCTAACCGCACAAGTAGTCCGATTTTATTCAAATTGTTTACTACCGAGAATGATAGTAATTCAATAGATGACAACGTCATGACGTCTCCTTTGCAACTCTCTGCCTATCCCAATCCCTTTACTCAAAGCTTATCGTTGACTTACAATTTAAAGGAACCAGGAATGATCGAGCTTGCTGTCTATAATGTGAAGGGACAATTAGTCGCTAATATTAGTAGTGACTATCGGAGAATAGGACAGCACAATGAAATCTGGGATGGGAGGGATAGTTTGGGGAGAAAACTTCCTTCAGGAGTCTATCTTGTCAAGCTATCAGTTTGTGATAAATATATTATATGTAAAAAAGTAACGCTGTGTTACTAAATATCAGGGAGGAAAGATGAAACACATTATTTTTATCGTCGCCGTTTGCTTATTGTTTGTTCCAGCAATAGCAGTAAGCTACAGTGGGAGTTTTGGGATGTCAGATCTTCAATTCTCAATAGGAGAAAGAGGGTATGACTCAGTCAGGATGAGTGGTTTAGAAAACATTAGTGTAGTCGGGGCTCCTCAGGTCCCCGTAAAGTTGATAAACTTAATAATTCCACCTGGGATGGATGTTGATAACATATCAATTGTTTCCAATACTCAAACACTATCGGAGTCGTATAACTTAATCCCTGTGCAACCTCAGATACCCACTTCTGAGGATTGGCAACCGGGGCCATTTATTGAGCCGGACAGCACTTACTACAATATGCCGATTTACCCACCGACATCCGTAGAGGTTCTGAATTATGGGTACTTCGATGGAAATGCACGAATAGCTACTATAGCAATTTATCCTCTTCAGTATATGCCACAATCAAAGCAGATAGTATTAAACTCTTCAATAGGTTTTAACCTCTCGTTCAAAGCTTCCTCACAGATGGCGGTATATCCTTCGAAAAGAACAAGTTATCTACAAGAAAAATACAATGCGCTCCTCAGCAATATTGTTGAAAACCCGAATGATATACAGATGTATTATTCACAACCTCCAGCAATTGACTTGTCTCCGACGGAAGCTGATTATGTAATTGTTGCTCCAGCAGAATTGATACCCTACTTTAACGACTTTATGTTATGGAAAGCAGCGAAAGGTCTAAACATCTATGCCAAGTCTATAGAAGATATAATTGCTCAGTACCCTGATGGGGATCAGGTAGTTCCTGGAGGTTTGGGCATTGATGATGATGCCGGATCAATTAGACAGTATTTGTTTGATCAATACTCTCAACATGGTCTTGTATATGCTTTACTGGTTGGTGATAATACAAATTTCCCGATTAGGTATGGATGTGCTCGTGACAATAATAATAATGATTTAAATTATGTTGTCCCTACTGATTTATATTTTTCCGATCTCACTGGTAATTGGAATGTAGATGGAGATGGGCTTTTTGGCGAACCGACAGATGATTCGCCAGATTGTGTTGGAGAGATCTTTGTTGGTCGATTGCTAGTTCCTTCACTTGCACAAAACGGTGGTCAGTTCATTGAGAATTGGACGGAGAAGCTCATCACGTACGAGGGTAATCCAGGTTACGGTGACGACTTGTATTTAACAAATGCTGTCTATGCAGTTGCTGATCAACTTGTCGATTCTTCTTACGTCCCGGATCAGATATCACTATTATCAAGTAATGGGTTCCAAGTTACTCACATGGTAGAAAGTCCTCAATATGGTCCATTAGGTACACCAACCGGAGCCCAGGTAATCGACCAGATTAACCATGGAACCGGGATCATTTCTGTATATGCCCATGGTAGTTTCTCTGATATGGCAGTATCTACTACTGGATGCAATGGGTATCCCAAGCATTGGGTAAGGAGTCTTGATGCTTATGATACAACAAATCCCCTTGGTATTATTGAATCCGGCAATGGTTTAGATAACTTAAATGCTGACGGCAAATACTCAATACTGTATTCAATTTCATGTAGCGTCGCGGCTTTTGATGAAGAGACCGCAGAAGAACCTTGTATGGGCAGAACGTTTACTCCTTTTCTGGAAAAGAAAGGAGGCCCTGCATTCTTAGGCAATACAAGATATGGTTTTGTGGGTAGTTCTGATCAACTTCAATCCAAGTTCCTTAATATTCTGTTTCAAGTTGAAAACGCATACGGACAGTACAACTGTACTAATGCAGGAGTTGCAGAGAGTGGATCAAAAATGCTGTATCAAGGCATATATCACATATATCTTTCGTTCTCACACAATCTCTTTGGCGATCCGGAGATGCCTATATGGACTGAGCAACCAAAGCAGTTTGTGCTGAGTTATAACACCCAAAACAACTCAATCCATGTTGTTAATGCTGAGACCAATCTAGCAATCCCTAATGCTGTAGTTCATTTCTGGAACGCGAATTCTGCGCAATCAGAACTTCGAGTAACTGACTCCAATGGCAATGCTGTTTGCAGTTTTCCTTATACTGATGTTTGTGTGACAAAAGTGAACCACATACCCTTGTTGAAGCATATTGTGCCACAAGGTGGGGAGATTTGGGCTACAAGTCAGGACATTAACTATGATGTCATAGTTCCTTCTGGCAGAAGCTTGACTATTTTGGCAGATGTTAATCTTAGCATGCTATCTAAGAATCGAAATGCGAGAATAATTATTGAAGATGGCGGTTCATTGTACATTGATAATGCCACAATCACTGGCAAAGCAAATTCCTATGATCAGATTGATGGAAATACAATCTTTGTTTATGGTGATTTGGATATTGGTGATAATGTAGTGTTTACGTCAGTCGGTGGATTAAACTGGGATGGATTGATTATTGACAATCAAACAAATAGCACTATAAATAACGTAACTTTCAGTCGGTGTAATCTGAAGAAATTGAACGGTGACATTGTAGTTAATGGATCTACTTTCATTAATGCGAAGTTTATAAGTAGCGATGCTACCGTGTCTATCAACGACTCCAATATCACTGGATCTATTGATATTTCGAACTCAAACGAAACGAGCCTCACCGGAGTATCAGTTAATGGTATCTTTAGAAATTCACCTGCAATCAAAATCTATAATACACCCCAGCTACAACTTAAAAACTTAAATGTAAGTGGAGCTGGCGGCGATGGCATTGTGCTGCAAAGTTGCAGGGATTATACAATTGCGAACAGCTCATTCTCAAATAATTCTGGAAACGGAATCAGTATTTATGAAACAAATGGAATTTACGGCTACACTATTTCGAACTGTGTGATTACAGATAATGCTGGAGTTGGAGTAAGGTTCTATAATTCTATTGGAAATCTTACAGGATGCATGATTGTCAACAACAATAAAGGCGTCACTGCATATAGAGTGAGTAATGTAACGATTGGTAGCACACCTGATAACGAAGTCTCATACATTGGTAATAATGAGTTGCAGGAAATTCTATTTGTAGATTCTACTAATCTATTTATCGACGGAGGGCATAATATGATCGTAGACAACGATTATGACCCCATCACTTTTGATAAATACTTGATTCAGTGTCCAAACCTGCAAAGCAGTAGACCAATGCGGCTGAACTTCTGGGGATATAGGAACCAGCATGATGTAGCGATTATGCCTCCTGAGAGTAGATTTTATCCAGAATGCATTGAGCCTGAGGCTGGTGAGATTGGGTATTATCTTGATCCCGTATGGGATCCTGGTATTCCAAGAACGATTGACCAAGACAACGACGCAATCGTATTTTACTCCGCAATTGATGCAGCTTTGGACGAGAACCCAACTCTTGCGATTTCCTTGTTTAAGCAGTTAATCAGCGAGTTTCCGGGCAGTGAGTTTGCTGCTGCAAGTGCAAAGCATATTTATGCTCTTGAGAATGATAAGCTTGCCTTGAAGGATTACTACTTATCTGAACCTAATCTGCATTATAATGGAGAAATTGACAAGATCATAGATTATCTAACTACACATTGTAATATTAAGCTGGGCAATTATCAAGAGGCTATCGCTTGGTTTGAGGATGTGATAAGTAATCCCCCAAGTGAGTTAGATTCTCTAATGGCAGTTATTGATTTGGGTTACGTTTACATGCTCATGGAGGGAGATGACAAGGCATCGGTTATTGCCATGTACCCCCAGTTAAAGCCAAAATCACTATTTGAGTTTGAAGCAAATCGGGAATCAATACTCTCAAATCTATACACCTCTGTTGAAAATCCCTATGGGAATGGGAGAAATACATCTGCGATAGTAGCAATGGTGCCGATTTTGGAAAGAAACTATCCAAACCCATTCAACCCTACTACAACACTTTCATTCTCCTTGCCATCTGAAATGGTATGTAAACTTGAGATTTACAATGTTCGTGGACAGAAAGTAAAAACTCTGTTGAATGAGAGCCTTCCGTCTGGCAGACACTCAATTGTTTGGGACGGCAAAGATGCTAATGGCAAATCAGTCTCTTCGGGAGTATACTTCTATAGATTAGATACGCCAAATAGGACCCAAACATCTAAAATGTTGTTGATGAAATAGTATCGAATGGACAATGAAAGCCCGGGGCAACCCGGGCTTTTCTATTGGATAATGGTTCCAATAATCTGATCTATCCGAGCCTGAAGATCAATTGATATAGTCAGAGCTGTCACCATCCGGCAATAGTGGATGGGATCAGCAATACTTTTGACTTTGCGGTCTTTGAAGTATTTATGCAAAACCTGATAGCCGCCGATGTGATAGTTCCATAGTACGGGACTGATGCCTTCGAAGTGCTTATCAGGATTGATCTGCAAGACACTCTTGTCCTCATCGTATTGGTTAAACTCACCCATGCCATTGAAACCGCCACCCTGATACCGTGCTATGGGAGTGTTCAAGCGGGGACTCTTCAGAAGATGAATGTCAGCAAGCTCTTTACCATATCCTGCAAGTAGGTTGAACAACTCGTAATCATCTGTAAACGGTATGCGGGGGAAATCCATCCTTAGATATTGGGCAAAGCGTTCACGGTATTGATTGCTGTGCAGGATCGCATAAACGTAGTAGAAGAGCTGCTCCGGCTGAAACTGGGACCAGAGATTACTGAGTTTATCCATAAGCTCGGGAACAATATTGTATTCCAGCTCTGCGGGGGCAAATATGTCACTTTTATCTAAGTTTTAAACAGAAAAATATTGACAATAGGAGCAGGTTATTATAGAAAAGCAAAAATTTTAAGTTTCTTTTACATACTTACTGTATAGAGGTGATGAATATGATTCCGACAATCTGGTATATTGCGCCAATAGGAGCAATCATAGCTCTAATCTTTGCTGCGATATTTTTTCATCAAGTGAAAAAAGCAGATCCGGGAAATGCTCGTATGGTAGAAATTGCAAGCTATGTCAGGGAAGGTGCCTTTGCTTATTTGAAACAACAATACAAAGGAGTGGCAATATTCTTCCTGCTAGCCTTTATTGTTTTTAATATTATGGCACAGGTGCTTCATGTTCTGCATTGGTTAGTTCCTTTTGCTTTTTTAACTGGAGGTTTTTTTAGTGCCTTAGCTGGTTATATTGGTATGAATATGGCAACACTGGCTTCTAATCGTACCACTCAAGCCTGTTCAAAAAGTTTAAATAAGGGACTTAAAATAGCTTTTCGGGGAGGTGCTGTTTTAGGATTAACGGTTGTCGGTCTTGCTTTACTTGATATCTCATTATGGTTTTTTATTTTAAATTTATTTCCTGAGACTTTTTCCTTAAGAGAGATAACGGTAATTATGCTCAGTTTCGGTATGGGTGCATCCACTCAAGCGTTATTTGCACGTCTCGGAGGTGGAATTTACACTAAAGCTGCAGATGTTGGAGCAGACCTTGTAGGTAAAGTAGAAGAAGGAATTCCGGAAGATGATGCTCGTAATCCTGCCACTATTGCAGATAATGTTGGAGATAATGTAGGTGATGTTGCAGGAATGGGTGCAGACCTTTATGAAAGCTATGCAGGTTCAATTTTAGCTACTGCTGCTTTAGGTATGGGTGCAGTCACTTCTCTAGGTGAAAGCTTTGCCCACTTAAGTATAAATTTCGTAATAGCACCTATGATTTTAGCTGGTATTGGCATTCTCTTATCCATTCTTGGAATATTCATAGTTAGCACCAAGGAAGATGCTAGTCTTAAAGAACTAATGTTTGCACTCAATAAAGGAGTTTATGTAAGCTCCTTCTTGATAGCTGTAGCAGCTTTCTTTGTAACTAAATTTCTCCTTCCTGCTGATTATTATTTTGGTGTTTTTTCTGCTATTTTAGTTGGTCTGGCTTGTGGCGTTTTAATAGGAATCTTTACAGAACATTCAACTTCGTATAGTTTCAAAGCTACAAGAGGAATAGCAGAACAGGCAAACTATGGACCTGCTACAGTAATCTTAGAAGGTATATCAATAGGTATGAGGTCTACTGCAGCACCGGTTATTACTATCGTTATTGGTGTTCTCTTATCTTTCATTTGCAGTCATGGCTTTCAGTCCATAGAAATGGGACTATACGGTATTGGTTTCGGAGCAGTTGGAATGCTGGCAACCTTGGGAATAACTCTAGCAATGGATGCTTATGGACCTATTGCAGATAATGCTGGAGGTAATGCACAAATGGCTAATTTACCGGAAAAAGTTCGGGTTATGACTGATACTTTGGATAGTGTTGGCAATACTACAGCTGCCACCGGAAAAGGATTTGCCATTGGTTCCGCTGCTTTAACCGCAATGACTCTACTTGCTGCTTATTTTGATGAGGTACGTAACGGTTTATTACTCGCAAGCGATAAAGCTGGACAGTATCTTTTTATGTGTATCAATTATGGTAAGGGATTGATTGATAAGGTGAATGTACGAGATGCTAATATAATGGATTTTATCAACTTCTATCAGATTCATGTCCTTAATCCTAAATTCTTATTAGGTGTATTTATCGGAGGAATGGTAATATTTCTGTTTGCCTCCTTGACTATTAAAGCAGTTAGTAAAACAGCAGGAAAAATGGTTACAGAAGTGCGAAGACAATTCAAAGAAATCCCAGGAATTCTGGAGGGTAAAGCTAAACCTGAATATGCCAGATGCGTTACTATCGCCACTCAAGGAGCTCAACAACAGATGTTAGCTCCAGCTTTAGTGGGAATTCTTACTCCTATTATAGTTGGCTTAGTATTTGGAGTTGCAGGAGTTTTAGGAGTGCTTACAGGCGCAATAACCTGCGGATTTGTTATGGCTCTAATGCTTAATAATTCAGGTGGTGCCTGGGATAACGCAAAAAAGTATATTGAAATAGGAAATTATGGTGGAAAATCTTCTCCTGCTCATAAAGCCACTGTAGTGGGTGATACGGTTGGAGACCCCTTCAAAGATGCCGCAGGTCCCTGTATGAATATTCTTATCAAACTGATGAGTATGGTCTCTATTGTATTTGCGGGACTAATTGTTAATTACTCCATTCAAGTGGAAAAGATTCAACCTCCTTTCAGTAAACAGAAAGTGGATATATCCCAGCAAAACCAGATAATCAGGATAGATAAAGCACTTTATGATCAGCAGATGTGTTCAGAAAATAAAAATACTCTGGAAATACACAATGAGCCTCTCCCCTTTCCTATAGATAATAATAATGGGCAAAAATTAGATTTAAACAATGCTAAACTTAAAACTCCTTAGTATAAAGAAGGTTAGAATAAAAAACAGGTGCGAAAGAATATCTATCGCACCTGTTTTTTTTATCTTATTATTGATTCAGGTTATTAATTCAGGTATATTGCTTACCAATTTCAATTCCTCTTTTAATTGCCTGAAGGTTCTTTTCTAATAGTTCAGGATTTTTTTCTCGGAGGAAGGAATTTAGTACTTCTTCTATACTCTCATACTTAACCAGACCAGTTTTCCCAATAATAATGCCTATTGCTAGCATATTTAACACGATAGCAGAGCCTATCTCATTGGCGATATCATTCATAGGAACTGGAATCAATTGCACATCATCTCTTTTACAACCACGAGGACACATATTCGTATTATAGATAATGATTCCGTCTTTACGGACCATAGGACCAAATTTATCCAATGAAGGTTGATTGAGAGCCACTAACAAATCTGGATAACTAACGATAGGAGAAGCAATAGGTTCATCGGAAATAACTGTAGAAACATTGGCGGTGCCACCTCTCATTTCAGGACCATAGGAAGGAAGCCAGGAAACATTCTTCCCTTCTTTCATTCCTGCTTGAGCCAGAAATCTGCCAATAGTCAGAACGCCTTGTCCACCAAATCCAGCACAGATCATTTCAGTAGTCATTATTGCACCTCCTCACCTTTATCCCGAAATACACCAAGTTTATAATAGGGCAACATATTTTCCTTTGCCCATTCCCTTGCTTTATCCGGATCAAAACCCCAGTTAGTCGGACAGGTGCTTATAAATTCTATAAAGGTGAAACCGCGTTCTTCTTTATTATATTGAATAGCTTTGTTTACAGCTTTTTTGGCTCGCAGTATATCACCAGGACTTAGTAAGGACACTCTTTCTATATAATAAGGAGCCACGAGAGAAGCTAGGAGTTCACACATTCTAATAGGATAACCAATATCATCCGGATTTCTTCCATAAGGACTGGTTGTGGTTTTCATACCTGCCAGTGTAGTAGGTGCCATTTGTCCACCAGTCATTCCATATATAGCGTTATTAATAAAGAAGATACTGATATGTTCACCCCGATTAGCTGCATGCACAATTTCTGCAGTTCCGATCGCAGCTAAATCTCCATCACCTTGATAGGTGAAAATATGCATATTGGGTCTTCCTCGTTTCATCCCGGTTGCAACGGCAGGAGCACGTCCATGAGCAGCTTCTGCCATATCAAAATTGAAGAATTTATAGGCAAAAACAGCACAACCTACTGGTGCAACTCCAGCCATAAGATTAATTAAACCGTGCTCTTCTATTGCTTCTGCAATCAGACGAGTTGCTATACCATGAGTGCAACCTGGACAATAAGTGAATGGCTCGGCAGTCAAAGTTTCAGGTCTTTTTGCTATAACTTGCATTTCTTCCTCCTCAAAAACAAGCTTCAAGTTTAGCTTGAATGTCTGCTGGGGTAAAGACAATACCACCTAATTTACCCCAAAAATCCACTGGTACTTTTCCATTTACCGCAATCTTTACATCTTCTACCATTTGTCCTGAATTCAACTCAAATACATACACTTTTTTAACTTTAGGACCAATAGCAGAAGCAATAGCTTCATAAGGATAGGGCCAACAGGTTATAGGACGTACCAAACCTATACTTTTACCCCGTACAGCAAGTTCATTAATGGCAGATTTTACCACACGAGCAGCTGTTCCCCAGGCAACACATAAGATTTCATTATCATCGGATACATTATAACTTTCATAACGAACTTCGTTTTTTTCTATTTCTGCATACTTTTCGTAAAGTTTGTTAACATGCTTTTCCAAAATTTCAGGATCAAGTTCTAAGGAATTTATCTCATGATGGTGTTTGGCATCACCATCAGCATTAGGACAGATACACCAGGATAGATGTTGATTTGCTAAAGCTTCCAATTCTTCTTGAGTTTTTGCTGGTTTAAATTCTACTGGTTCCATCATCTGACCAAGCATACCATCAGCTAAAATCATAACTGGATTACGATATTTATCCGCTAAATCAAAAGCATCCGATGCTAGATCGGCAAATTCTTGAACAGAACAAGGAGCAAGAACGATTAACTGGTAGTCACCATGACCTCCACCTTTAACTGCCTGAAAATAATCACCTTGTGCAGGTTGAATATCCCCTAGACCAGGTCCTCCTCTTTGAACATTAACAATCACTGCAGGAAGCTCTGCTCCAGCCATATAGGATATTCCTTCTTGCTTTAAAGATATACCAGGCGAAGAAGAGGATGTCATTACTCTTTTCCCTACTCCAGCTGCACCATAAACCATATTAATAGCAGCAACTTCACTTTCAGCTTGTATAAAAGTTCCTCCAACTTTAGGCATCATCTTTGCCATATACTCTATCAATTCACTCTGAGGTGTAATAGGATAGGCAAAATATAGTCTGCAACCAGCTCTAATAGCTGCTTCTGCCACTGCTTCATTACCTTTCATTAATATTTTAGACATTATTCACCTCACTTTTCAATTGTTATCGCCACATCCGGACAAGTTATATAACACAATCTACAGGCGGTACAAACTTCCTGATTAATACATTCAGCATAGTGATAACCCTTATCATTGATATCCTCAGAAAATTGTAGAATTTTTTTTGGACAAGCAATAATACAGAGCCCACAACCTTTGCAATAAAACGGGTCTACCGTTACTCTCGGCATGGCTTTACTCCTTTATTTTATTGATATTTCGATAATGTGATAATGCTTATAAATGGCTCTTTTTGTCAAATTATTTCTTCTTAGCAAAGATAAATATCTGGATTAGAAAACCCTATACATTCTCAATTATAAGTCCTATTATAAAGACAAAATACTATTAACTAACTAAATTTTAACTTTTTTATAACTCATCTATTTATGTTATTCACACTTTCCTCACCGTAGATAATTAAATTATATCCAATCCTTGCCCAGTTGATATATCTTAGTTTATTAATTAATAGAAATCTTAGGATAATTCAGGTTTAACGCGATTAATATCATAATATTGGTAAGAATGCATCTTCAAGATGTTCAATACGATAGGTGTTATTCTCACTATAATAAAACGCAATTATTATATCAAAACGAATATTTTTCTTGACATTTTCAGGATATTGATTAATGTATCTTTCAGCAGTTAATGATATTCTTTTTTGTTTATTGTAAGAGATATTCATTAATGCTAATTTCATAGAGTGTTTTTTTCGGGTTTTGACTTCAACGAAGATTAGCGTATTATCATTCTGGGCAATAATATCTATTTCTCCGCCCTTGATTCTATAGTTTCTTTCCAGAATGTTATATCCCTTGCGTATTAAATAGTTAGCCGCCAGGTCTTCACCCGTATGAAAGAGATTTTTGCTTTGTAGATTTTCTTTACTTTGCATGATTCAAAAAAAAACTTGACAAATAATAAGTCAATGATATTTAGAACTTGAGAATATAAAATCACCGAAAGGTGGAGGGAAGGAAAAATGAAAAAAATAATACTAAGTGTATTTGTACTTGTAACAATAGTTGGAATGGTTAAAGCAGCACCAATCCAAACTATGGGATCATTACGCACTCCTGATGCGTATGTCATACCTCACAAATCTGCACATTTAACATTAATGGGCTATTATCGTAATGTAGATGAAGAAGAATTTATACCTTATGGAATGTTAGGATTAGGTCTCTTTAATCGTATACAATTGGATGGTTTTGCTGGTGATGATGTCTATTTTATGAACGCAAAAGTTAAATTGATACCCGAAACTTTATATTTTCCTCAAATCTCCGTAGGTATGGATAATATCTTTTCCACTGTTAATGTCCAAAGAGCTCAGGATTATAATGATCCATCAGAATATTCCTGGGCAGACAATCCAGATAAATGTGATTATGAGCATTATTCGCCTTATGTCGTAGCATCTAAACAAGTAGTAATTGGTGGACTTTCCTGTATGTTCAATTTAGGTGGTGGAGCTAATCGTTTCACCGGTCAGACATCCCGCTCCCGCGTATTCAGTGGAATGTTTGCATCACTTGAGGTGTCTCCTACCAAAAATTTATCTCTTCAAAGTGAATTTGATGGGAAAGATTTTAATGTTGGTGTAAAATACTCCATTGGAAATTACACCTTTAAGGTGGCAGCCCAGGCAATAGAAAATTATGCTAAAAATAACGGTCTTGAAAATACGCATCGTATAGGTTTGGGGGTTACTTATCTCTTTGATAAATTTTCCAAAGGAAATACTACGAGACCAGTTATTTATCCAACCAGTCAATTTGAAATGGAACAGGATTTATATACCACTCAGCCAACAGCTACTGTTTATGATTTAGAGGAATCAGTCGAACTACAACCCGTTATAAAAACTCCAACTCAAATACCAGTAAGTGGCAGTATGTACAAAGAATTCTCTCCTGAATTTCAAACCTTGCTTGAAGAAATTAAGGGACTCCGTGGAGAGCAGCAACAAGTTCAAAAGGAGATGGAAGAAATTCGTAGCTGGTTACAAGAACTACAAAAACAACAAAATAAATAAAGAAAAAAAATCTTTAATATCTAGCATAATTAATAAAGGTTAACCAGTGGGAATATGCTAAAGTATAAAAAAGCAATTAAGTCCAGGGTACATAATAATGTGCCCTGATTTTTTTCCTCTAATATTTATAATGAGGCGGTATATATACTGATAATTTTATGAGATATAATATTAAACTCTATTTGCTGTTAATATTAATCATCGTTTCATTAAGCTCTTTTCCAGCAAAGGATAACTCTCATCATACTTCAATAAATATAGATAATTTTACACCTCCAGATTCAAACCTTCAAAAAGCAGTTGAATTTCTTACTACAAGTTTACCAAAGATGATAGTAGAAGATAGAGACCAAGCTCTACAAGAGTTTTTATCTAATTTTGAAGCATTAAAACAAATTCCCGAAAAAGATATACTCACCATATTCAATCAATTATATTTATTGAAAGATAACTATATTAAATTGGATAGTCTTTTAGTAATTAATCCATTATATATAGAGGATGTGCAGACCCTTTTCAATTTATTAATATATTCAAACGTAATTGATTGTCTAAATGGGAGAAATAAACAGGCAGGGGAAGTTTATCTACAATATCTTATAGATCAATTAAATATGGGTCAATACTATCCCCTTTATTTGTATCTCTGGGCTGACTTACGAACGGAAAACGGTAATTTAACCAGTGCAATAGAGTACATAGATAAGTATAAAGCCATTTATAATTGGTGTCAGTTTGACTTTAAACCACGCAAAGCCTCAATACTAGGTCAATTACAAAACCTGGATTTAGGCTATTATTTCCAGTATCCTTCAAATGAACTTTTCCTTCACCTAGAAAACCAAATTAAGGAAATAGAAGTTGAGTTAGATTCGTTATATATAGAATTACAAACAAAATATGAATTTATATCGCCGAATTTTATAGAATATATTTATTCTAAGGACTTTACATCCTTGGAAGATTTGAAACTTCAATTAAGCTGCTATTTAACCCCTCCGCCAGTTAACTTTGATCAACTTGCTTTTAATGATATCGGTCTAGAGATGAAACCTTATGAAAAATATACAGATTTGGCTATAAAACTGAAGGAGTTAGAAAGGAATGCTAGTAGTTACACCAATTTGGGACAGATATTTAACGATTACCTTGACCAGAAATTAGAATTTTTTCTAATGCTAAATAATAAAATAGAACCAGATGAAATTGATATTAAAATTATAGAAATGAAATATCTTTTAGAAATGGGGAATACTCTTTCTTGTTACGAAAATTTAATTTCAGTTTTAGACTTAATTATAGTAAATCCGGATTTTGCTCAATGGAATGAAACTTTCTTTAACTTAAGAGTGCAATATACTAAAAAGCTTAATAGACTGCAATATCAAATGAATCGTAATATTGCAAAATATAAAAATTCTCCTTATATTGACGATGCTATTTTTATAGAAATTTGGGAATTGATTAATACCTCTGATAACTTCAGTAAAACTTATATTGAAATAATATCAGATCTTGAAAAAGCCATAGCTAATATCATCCAGAAAGAATTTAGAAATGGACAAAAGATATATATATCAGAACAACTTCAGATGATAAACGATACTGTTCTGAATCATCCACTTCTAATTGCTAACCTTAGTTCCCTAGAGCAAGATCTTGATTTTATTGACCTTATCTTAGAGTATAGAGATTTGAGATATCAAGAACAAATACATTATGCTGAAGCGGAAAATAAAGATGAAGCTGTATTAAAAGAAGAATATGATGCATTAATCTCCGCAAAAACTTCCTTATTAAATCAGTATGAAGATTATGTTAAGAAACATCCACAATTTGAAGCTTTGCACCAACCCGATGGCACCTATTTATTAAATAATGCTCTGTTTTACTATAATATGGCAGAGCTTCAGTATGATATAGATTTAGACCATCCAAATAAGGCTCTTGCTTACTACAAAAAAGTTCTGGAAATAGACCCAGATTTTTATAAGAAAGATTATATTCTCTATAATATTGGCTATTTAAGTAGTGAAAGCAAAAAATCCGCCCTAGATATTGCTATTGAAAATTATAGAAAGACTAATCCTTATAAAGACAGACCAAACAATCTAAAGTACACTGAACAGGCTTTTCAAGAAGCATTAGATGCTTATACTGAACTAGTAGATTCAGATCTCTACTCCTCTTCCCCATTATATGATGAGGCACTTTATCGTTTGGGCAGTCTATATTTTCTTATTGGTTCTGATGCTGATGTGCCTATTAATTATTATAATGAAGCTATTCGTAGATTTGATACTTTAGTTAACAAACCAGAAAGTGATTATTATTACCATTCTCTATATCAAAGAGGCTGGGTTAATCTTAACTTAGGTGATGAAACTGCTCTACAATCAGCTATCTTAGATTTTACTAAATTAATTGAAGCAGTTGATAGCGAAGCAATAGAAGACCCTTATTTAGCCTCTGATTATAAGAATAATTCTATTGATAACATTGCCTATGCCTTAGTTGCCTTAGATGGAATTGATTTTATCAGTCCTGCTAAGGGCATACAATCTTTTGAAGAGATTCTGGTAAATTATCCCGATACTATAGTTAAAACTGAAATTATAGATAAAGCAGTCTCCTTAAAAATGGAAATAAATGCTCCTTTACAAGCAATTGATTATCTGGAGCTTCGTCTTAAGGTTTTGCCTCTGGATTTAAAAAATCCCAGTATTATAGATTCCATTATCACTATTTATCATACACCTGGACTGGTTTTGCGAGATGCAAGCGACTTAACAACAATCTGTAATGCTAAATATGATTTTATCAAGATAAATTATAATAATTACTCACCGTGGTACGAACGAAATATCCAGAATGCAGAATTAGATGATCAGAATATAAGCAAACAATTAGATGTTATAAGAAAAGCTTACGAACAAATCAGGGTTAGATATTATAATCAATTAATAGATTCTGCTGATGAAAATGACTTGCAGGCTTACAATAAACATCTCCTTGAATATAAAGATTATCAGGAACTATTTAAAGATTCTGATGATTATATTACCTGGCAAAAAGAAGTTCAACACACTAATATAAATTTATATGCTTATCTGGCGGAAAAACGAGATACCCCTGAAGATTACTACATAGCTATCCAAAAAATCAACGATTACAATGAAACTAATCCAGATAACCCGGATTTCTTAAACAATGAAGGGTTATCCTATAAATATTCCAGAAAAATATATGATTATCTTGCTGAAGAATTTAAACATTCACAATATACAACAGAACCTCCATTGCCAACAGATCGGGAAGAACTTTATAATTTCTATGAAGCAGCTTCTCTTCGTTTTTATAATCTCCTTATCAATTCAGAAGATGAGAATGAGAGAAAAAATTCTATACCTATCTTGATGGACCTTGCTACTGTGGCTTTGGAAAATGGAAAGGTTCATATCGCCCAAAAATACTACCAACAACTCCTCAACAATAAGGAACAACTGAATTCTCCCACTATTAGAACCATTTATATCAATCTGGCTAAAATAGCTGAAACTACTCATAATTATTCTGAAGCTAAAAATTACTACGAAAAAGCTAAAATCTATGCACTAAATACTCAGGATAGTAGTGAGCTGGAACATTTAATCAGATTGCAACTTCAAAACATTTATGAAGAAGCAGAACTCAAAGATGATTATCTAAAGATGGCTGTAACCCTTGAAGAATTGGCAAATCGTTTCACTGAAGATCAGGAACAGAGTAATGCCTATATGTATCAAGCTTCGGAAGCTTATAAGAAAGCTGGTGATTATCAGAAAGCAATAGATATAAAACTGCAATTAGCCCAAATTAAAAAGAACATAGAAGATAAATTCTTTTTCTATAATGAAAGTTGGGCTATAGCATATTCATTGATGCAAAATCATAGTTACGCTCTTCAATTGCAGGAAGAATTTATCGCAATGTATCCTTCGAGTAATCAGGCTTTTAATCTAAAAATAGCTATGATAGAAGAAATGAAATCAAATCCTTCCCAAAGAGAAACTTCAGCTGATATGTATCTTCAGCTTTATCAGGATGTTCGCTCAGGAAAAATTGATAGTGGAAATGTCCCTTCTGAAGATATCTATCTTTGGGCAGTAAATATATATCTGGAAGACCACAATCAAGATAAAGCTCTTGAGCTGCTTTCTAACTTTATTAATACTCATCCTGATTATAAAAAATCCTCTGATATTCTTTCCTATCTGGCTGATGCTTATTTAGCCAAAGGTGATGAAGATAATTTTGAATTCTATGCCCGAAAACTTTATCTGAAAGATCATACACAGTCAGAAAGATATCTCACCATTGCCAAACTAAAATTAGGAAGATTAGCTAAAGAATTTGATGAAGCGTACCAACATAAAGATTGGAAACAAGCTTTCCAAAAACGAGATGAATTTAAAAAATTGGAAGCTCAATACTTAAAGGATGGCTTACCCGTTAAGAACGAAGCAACCTATGAAGCTTTTGCCTATGCTGAAGCAGAATACGAAACAGAGCAAAACAGAAAAGCATATCTGGATAATTTCGACCGTCAACTCAAAGCTATAGAAAATGGTGAACTATTAACTGGCTCCCCAAATAAATTAATCCCTGTAAATACTCAAACTACCTGGAGAGGTTCTCTATTTGAAAAATCTCCACGATATATTCCCACATTAAAGAAAAGAGCAGAAATTGAAAGTGCTAAAATTATTCATCTACTAGAACAACCTGAATCCGATATTTTGGATATTGATCGTCGTTTGAAAGCTCTGTGCTTAATTGCTAAAATAAATGAGTATACAGCTGAGGTTATAGAAATTCAACTCAATAAATATTTCCAAATATCTAATGAAATGGCTCCTTTTAGAGACCGTAAAAAATATAGTGAGGAAGAATATAATAATTTAGTTTACGGTCAATTAATGCCCTATGCTCAACAATTTATTGAGCCTCTTAGGGCTACTGCAATTGGCATTTATCTGGATATATACAATAACTATAATGTGGCTGGATGTATTAATTATTATACTAAGTTAGCTGAAATGAAATTACTTGAGCACAATAGTTTACCTAATTACCAGGAAATATCCTTCCCCTTAAATTCTAATTGGAATTCGCACTTTCTGCTTCCAGATGGGAAAATTCAAAAAGTAAATCCAAATATAGAAAGTACTATGTCTCCACAAGATATACAGCTATTTTCCCTTGAAATTCCAGCTCATAATACATTAATAATGGAGTGCGAATTTACTTTTAAATATCCCCCCGAATTTGCTTTCTTACATTTAGTATATCCTGATGACCCAGAAATATGGTTAAATGAAAACTCTATAGATTTAATTTACATACCTGTTGATACCTTAATAGCTAGTAACTTTTCTGCCATTCATTTTGCTGCTAAAATCAATAATGAATTCTGGAAACAAGGTTACAACGAATTGAAATGTATCTTTCCTAATAAATTTGACAAACCACTCACATTATACTTTAATTCTAACCTATTCTTTAATGGGGATTTGATTGAGGAACCCAATATTTTAAGAACTAAAAGAATAGTAAGTAACACTAACTGGAACGCTATAATTAAGGTAAAAGAATCAGAAAATGAAATCCGGACTAAAGTGATTAATGCTTCCTCTTTTAACTTGCCTATAGATAGATCTGAATTCCTTACTGATACATCAATTAAAGCTATTTGGATCGAAGAAAGCTCTGGACATCCTTATAATAATGTTATTTTTGAAACCGAATTTATACTTGATAATGAAGTTTTATCTGCTTATTTAGATACTGTTGCACCAGAACTTGTCACTATCTATGTAAATGGAACAAAAATTGTCAATAAATTGCCTTTGAATTATGAATCATTTCCTTTTATGGTATATCCGATTAGGATTGAAATTCCTATACAGATACTTAAAAAGGGCAAAAACATTTTACAAATAGAAGTTCAAAATAATTCTCCTTACCGGGGAATGATGGCTGAAATTAATTTTAACCTATCAAATACGGGAGAATAGATAGATGAAACGCCTTTGGATAATTTGTTACTTGATTGTATTGATGATACCTTTGTGCTTTGCACAAGTAAAGAGTACAGACTCTCCAGTTTTAAACGATGGAGAAACTATACAAGAATTGGAGATTCAAATTAAGACTATGTTGCCTGATATCAATATAGTAAGGTTGAAAACGGATACCTATATTCCTGCTGGACAATATAATTATATTATTTATAAAGATCTTGTTAAAGCAGAAAATATTAAAGAACTTATTAATTGGCAAAAAGATATAACAAAACAACTAGAGGAGTCAAAATGAAATTTAAGCACATCTTACTTGTATCATTAATAATGATAATCGGCGTTGGTCAATTGTTAGCCCAGACCGCTCAAACCCCATATAATATACCTCCAGGAACTGAAAAGATCACCCTTGCTTCTATTTTTAGAGATAGTAATGCTCAGGGTATATTTGGATATTTGATTCTGCTAACTTTCATAATTGGTATCGTTTATGCTATTATTCGTTATATCCAATTATATCATAAAGAAAAAGTTAACGCGCCAAATTTGTATAAAAGTTTAAAAGGCTATCTTCAAAACAACCAATTAGAAGAAGCGCTAAGAATAACGGAAAAACTAAAAGATACCACACTTGGCTACATTTTTTGGAATGGAATTAATACTTATAAAGAGGTCCCGAAAGATGCTTCTAAAGAAGAGATTTCAACTCAAGTTCAAAATGCCTTTGATGAAGCAGCTCTTCAGAAAGTTTATAAACTGGATGCAGGATTGTTCTGGTTTGATATCTTAGCTCAAGTATGCACTTATCTTGGATTATTAGGGACCATCTGGGGTCTACTTTATGCCTTTGCAGCTATCAGTAATCCAACGGTACTAGACACACAAAAGAATCTGATGCTATCTGCAGGAATAAAGACCGCTATTGGAACAACAGCTTTAGGATTAATGGCTGCTATACCTTTAACCTTGATTAAAGGTGCACTTCTGGGCAGAGCACAAAAAATTATTAATGATATAGATGAATACAGTGTTAAGTTTATAAACTTCATCACTAATGTAGCAAAAGGATAATATTATGGCTCATCCTCCTTCTGCCCGAAGGGGTCAGCATCGTTTTTCTCCACCCAAAGTGCCAGATTTGGTGCCTTTGATGAATTTGTTTCTAACTATAATCCCTTTTCTCCTTTTAATGTTGATAGTTACTCAAATTGCGATGATAGCATTGAATTTTACTCAAGGTACAGCTAACGAGAAACAAGGTGGAGGTCTCTTGAGTGGTTCTCAAGAAACGCAGAAAAAAATACCTGAAATTACCATTATTATTATGGCTTCTCAAGATTCATTAGGTACTACTTTTCCCGGATTTGAAATTCGGGAACCAGACAAATCAAAGGATACCCTGGGTTTATTAAATGGATATTATGATTTTGTAAAATTAGATGTAAAGCTCAAGGATATTCGCCAAAGATATCCAGATT
This sequence comes from Cloacimonetes bacterium UBA3541, assembly GCA_002376725.1. GTDB lineage: Bacteria > Cloacimonadota > Cloacimonadia > Cloacimonadales > Cloacimonadaceae > Syntrophosphaera. The sequence goes on from DFOM01000001.1 coordinate 70,354, forward strand.
TACAAGATATCAGCGTAGCACCCTATGATGATGTCCTGTACGATACTCTAATAAAAACTATTGATCTTTGTCGGGAAAACAACTTTTCTAATATACATTATAAAGCTCCCCAGGTCCGGTACTTTGCTCAGGAGGTAAAATGAATCAGCCAAAGTATTCTCGCGACCTTAAACACCTGGTCCCTAAAAAACCCAGAGACGAATGGAATTTGTCTATTATATCGCTGGTTGACATTCTAACTATTTTACTAGTCTTTTTACTTGCTAATGTATCGGTGGAAGGACAAAAATTCTCTCAACCTAATCGGATGACTTTTCCTGTTAGTATGAAAAAGAGAGATTTACTGGAGAAAAAAGGAACAATGGTCGTTCAACTCTATCCAGATCGGATTTTGATTGGAGATAGAGGGATATATTTTGGGACACTAAATGAATTTGCCAATAACCCACTTAAAAGAACGGAAATACTTAAATATCTGCAAACTACTGCCTTGAAAATTTTGGAGGATAAGGATGAATCTGGAAATCCCAGAACTCCTCCAACTCTCCTTATCCAAGCAGATAGATCCATACCTTGTTGGTATATTACAGAATTTGTCAGTTTAGGCACCAGTGCTTATTACGAATATATCTATTTTGCCACTCTTTTGGATACTAATTGGCTTCAACATTCTGCATTATCCGCTGGAAGGTAAAAGGAATTATAATGAGAAACAATATTTTAACTTTAAAACTCTTTTATAAGGGAAAGCTTCTGGATACTATAGAGCAAGGAAAAGACTTTACCAATAAATGGTATATGGGAAGCAGTAAATACCTCTCCTGGCAGATTCTGGATGATTCAAACAATTTCCCACCTAAGTATAAAATCTTATTTAAAAAGGGTAGATACTATTATCTCAATCTTCCCCAAGGATCAACTTTAACCTGCCGGAAAAATGGTAGTCCCGTCGATGCTAATTACTTAAAACAAAATAAAATATTAATAAATTCCTCATTAAAACTTTGTGAAGATATGACAGGCATTATCCAGTTTCACCCTAATTATTCAATTCAATATGAGTTCATAGAACCCATAAAGGTTATACTAACTCCTCAAGAAACAGAGGTAGTAAAACAAACTGCTCGTCCTGCTCCGCTTTCCCCCGCAGATAGAACTACCAGGATAGTAGTTATTTTAGCTCTGATTGTAGGTATTGCTTTCAGTATTTACTACGACCTAAAATTAAAACCTGAAATGAATAAAGAAAAGACTCTTTCCGAATTATTGGCTGAATTAGAAAAAATTATGGAAATAAAACCTGATATATCTAAACCACTTCCCCCCTCAACTCCCATATCTTCTTTACCAGAACAAACCGTTGAAGCTGGAAAGACAACTGGAAAAGCAGCGGGTGGAAAAGGCAAAGGAACTGGAAAGGGTAGCACCTCGTTATCTTCAGAGACTCAAAGTATCTTTGGAAATCTTGGTACAAGTCCCGGTTATGGTTCCCCTCAGTCTGTTGTTGGAGCCGCGGTCCTATCTGGATTTGTTACCGCAAGACCAGGTGTTAAAGGAGGTGGTAATATCAGTGGTAGTGGTAGTGGTTCAGGAACTTTCCAGCCAAGTGCTGCTGCTGGTTTTGGAAGTAGTGGTTCTTTTGATCCTAACGCAATAAATCGTTTTAAGTCTGGAGCTGTTCCTTCTGTAGTGAGTGGAACTGTCCCAGAAGGAGGTTCCACTGTTAAGCCTTCTGGTCAAACTCAATATTATACTGGTCCCGCAGATAAATTAAAACCCTTGTCCAGTGGTTCTTTCGCTTCTGTCCCGGATGTTCGCAAAGAAACAGAAAAAATAATTAGTCAAACCTATAAAACTCCTGAGCCAGCTAAAATGAAGGAACCAACTGTGACTATAGTTAAACCTTCAACAATAATTGCGGGTGGAGATATTATATTCAATCAAATTCGTTCTCGCAAAGGACAAATTGAGCAAGCTTATAAAAGAAATGCAGCTATCAAAAAACAGAGTGGTTCTATAACTGTAACTCTTAATATCGCTCCCGATGGATCGGTTAAAGCTACTATTATTCCTAATAGTGCTACTTTTACTGATAGTTTCCTCAACGAGATTAGAACTATTATTGAAAACTGGACATTCAATGTCAGTCAGCCAATAACCTATAAATTTAAGATGAACCTCAGTCAGGGATAAATATGTCTTTAGATTCCTATACCGTTCTCAGTATAATGTTATATCTAAAAAGCAATATTGAGACTTGTAAAATAGCTTAGGAAAAATAATATCAACATAAATCTCAATTTTCTTATTATCTCCCATTTATCCACAATATAAAGAAAACAGCTATAAAGAAGAAGATATTAACAGGAAATATGTATAAATAGTATAGAGAACTAAATTATGTTCAAATACATCTATTTTCTAGGCTATAATTTATAAATAGTATTATAAAGGACCTTTGTACATCTAAATAAGCAAAAAATAATAGCCGTCAAATCTCCCACTTTTAGAAGGGGCTTCCAGAAGGGACAGTGGTTATACCTTTGAAGAGTGGTATCCAGAAGGAAAGGGATATTATTAAATTTCTTATTTCACATTATTTTTAAAAGTGCCTGTTTTGAAATTCAAGAAATAAAGCTATAGATTCTAATCATACTTTCTACGATTATAATTATTCAATACTCACAGTATCATAATTTATGCGGGACTATCTTTTCCTTCCTTATTTTTCATTTTTCAATTAAGATAAAAACCTGAATATCCTTTATATTTTAATGGAAAAGAAGAAAAAAAGAATTGACAAAAAAGGGTAACTTGAAAATTTTGAAAAAAAAGAAGCTGCTTGCTTCTGCCTTAATGTTAGTGTGCAGGTAAGGCTCATTATAAAATATAATATATTATACCAGAAAGCGGGCGGATTTCTTCCGCTTTTTTTAATTTCTGGTAAAAGGAGGTTCTTATAATACGGATTAAGCGTGGAAAGGCACGTACAAATGAAGTGGTGCCAAAGGAAAGAATTAACGAACAAATTACAGCAAACAAAGTTAGATTGATTGGTGCAGATGGTAAACAAATTGGCATATTAAATCTAAAAGAAGCTTTGAGTCGTGCTGAAGCTCAAGATTTAGATTTAGTGGAAATATCTCCTAATGCTGATCCACCAGTATGCAGGATAATGGATTTCAGCAAATACTACTATGAAAAAGAGAAAAAAGCTAAAGAAGCGCGAAAAAGACAGCATGAAGTGGAGATTAAAGAAATCAAATTGGGACCCAATACTGAAGAGCACGACTATAACTTCAAAAAGAATAATGCCATCAAATTCCTTAAACAGCATAATAAGGTTAAATTCACTATTCGTTTTCGTGGTCGTCAGATAGCACATCAAGAACTTGGTCTAAATGTATTAGAACGAATTAAGGCCGATTTAGGACATATTGCAGATGCCGAAACAGAGCCGATAGCAGAACGAAATATGCTTTACATCATTATGTCTCCTAAAAAGGACATTGATCGTATTTTAGCAAAAATGGAAAAAGAAAAAGAAGTTTCACAAGAAAATACTGATAAACTTACAAGAAATAAGGATATTTCCTCAACCGCGGCTGAAACTAAAAAGAAAACCCCAAAATAAGTCACTCTAAAATCAAATAAATTTAGAAATAAGGTAAGGAGATAAAGATGCCTAAACTCAAAACCAGCAGCTCTGCTGCTAAGAGGTTTAAAGTCACTGGAACCGGCAAAATTTTGCGACATCATGCTAAAAGTTCTCATATCAAAACAAAGAAATCTCCCAAGTTAAAACGCAATCTTCGCTCAGTTGACCTTGTCAGTAAAGCAGATATAAAAAGAGTAAAAAGAATGCTGGGAATTTAAGGGAGGAATAAATGCCAAGAGCAACAAACAATGTAGCAGCTCATAGAAGAAGAAAAAAATACTTAAAAGCTGCGCGGGGAAATTACGGTAGACGTAGCAATACATACAGAATTGCCCGACAAACTGTTGAGCGCGGTTTAATCTTCTCTTTCGCTCATAGAAAACAGAAAAAAAGAGAATTCCGTCGCCTCTGGATTACGCGTATTAATGCTGCCTGTAGAAACAATGATATGACTTATAGCAAGTTCATTAATGGCTTGCATAAAGCCAATATTGCAATTAATCGTAAGACCCTTGCTTATCTTGCATGGCACGATAGCGAAGCTTTTGCTAAGCTTGTTGAGATAGCAAAAGAAGCACAGTAATTCAAGATATCTAAAAGGATAAACTATCTGATGATAAATAACCAGCTAAAGAATATAGCTGAACAAGCAAAAATTGACCTTAAAGAATGTCGTAATCACAACGATATCCTCAATATTAGAGCTAAATATCTGGGTAAGAAAAGCCTGGTAAACTCGCTTTATTCACAATTGCGTGATCTACCTGAGGAAGAAAGACCATCCTTCGGTAAAAAGGTTAATGAGCTTCGCAATGAATTGGAGAAAATAATTGAAGAAAAAGAAAAAGAAATAAAGCTACAAATCGTTAATGCTTATGATTCAGTTCAAGCTCAAGATCTAACTTTACCAGGTGTCTATATTCTTCCCGGTTCCTTACATCCTTTAACCATTATCCGACGACGAATGGAAAACATATTTATAAGTTTGGGATTCCAAATTGTTGAGGGTCCTGATATTGAAGATGAATATCATAATTTTGACGCCTTAAATACTCCAGAAGACCATCCTTCAAGGAATCTCGCTGATACCTTCTATCTGGATAATGGTTACTTATTGCGCACTCAAACCTCTACTGTGCAAGTTAGAACTATGGAAAGTTTTCCACCTCCCATTTATATTATCTCGCCAGGACGTTGTTATCGCAATGATAAACCAGATCCATCGCATTCTCCAGTTTTTCACCAGGTGGAGGGTTTAGTGGTAGATAAGGGAATATCAATGGCTGATTTAAAGGATACACTTCAGTTTTTTGCTCAGGCTATGTTTGGACCGGAAGTAAAATCCAGAATTCGCCCCCATTTCTTTCCCTTCACAGAACCAAGTGCAGAAATGGATATAAGTTGTGTAAGTTGTCAGGGAAAAGGATGCAGAATTTGCAAAAATTCTGGTTGGTTAGAACTAGCTGGAGCAGGTATGGTGGATCCTAATGTCTTAGATATGATGCATATTGATAACCAAATATATAGTGGCTATGCCTTTGGTATAGGAATTGAAAGAATTGCTATGCTGAAGTATAATATTCCTGATATGCGAATTCTTTATGAGAATGATGTTCGGATGTTACGTCAATTCAGTAGAGAACTAATATGATTATATCCAGAAATTGGTTAAGTCAATATATAGATTTACCAGATGATATAAACGAGCTGATACAGACTTTAACCTTCTCTGGTATAGAAGTAGAATCAGTAAAGGAAATACCAGCTCTTCCTGAAACTGTAGTTACCGCTAAAATTCTTAGTTCTGAAAAAATACCTGGAACTGAACATCTTCAACTTTGCCAAGTAGATTTCGGGAAAGAAACTCTACAGGTGGTTTGTGGTGCTCCCAATTGTCATACAAATATGATAACAGTCCTGGCAAAAGTAGGAACAATATTGCCAACATTACAGATTGAAGCTAATCGTATACACGGAGTGGAATCTGAAGGTATGCTCTGTTCTGAAAAAGAACTCGGTTTATCAGAAAATCATACGGGCATTATTGAACTTCCACAGGATACACACATCGGAATATCGGTAAATGAAATCTATGAACTCCCTGATATTATTTTAGAACTTGAGATTACCCCTAATCGTCCAGACCTTCTTGGATATATTGGCATTGCTCGTGATTTATCTGCTTCTTTAGATAGACCTTTAAAACTGCCAGCAATAACAAAGATTGGCGGTGAAAATGTTCCAACCATTAAACTCATCCTGGAACTTAATGATTCTGAGAAATGTCCTCGTTATACAGCTAGAATTATGGATCAAATAAGGGTTAAAGAATCTCCTTTGTGGCTAAAAAATGCTTTGATTAAATCTGGTTTCAGACCCATAAACAATATTGTGGATGTAACCAATTATGTTATGTTGGAAACAGGACAACCGTTACATGCTTTTGATTATCACAAACTTAAACCTATCCATCCTGAAGACCCCTATCCCGCTATAATTGTGCGAAGAGCTAAACCGCAAGAAGAATTTATTGCCCTAGATGGAAATAAATATTATCTGGATGAAGAGGACCTAGTGATAGCTGATGGTCAAAAGCCTTCTGCTTTAGCTGGAATAATTGGAGGTAGAGATACCGCTGTTAATAATGAGACCACTACTATCATTCTGGAATCTGCTAATTTTGCTCCTTCAACCATTCGCAAAACCTCGCTAAAATATAAAATAAGCACCGATTCTTCTTATCATTTTGAAAGACATTTAAGCCCAGCTTACCTGGAAGAAGTAAGCAATAGAGCCATAGAACTCATTTTAAAAGTTGCAGGTGGAATAGTTTGTAATGAGCTATACGATGCTTATCCTAAACCTCAAAAACCTCTCTATCTTTCTATACGCCCTTCTCGTTTTGAGGAACTTATAGGCTATAAACTTGATATTCAGCTAATAAAAAAATATCTAATTGCTTTAGGATTCCAATTCATTGGATTAGGACCATGGCAAAAAGATGCTATTTATGAAGAATCACTGCCCAAACTTTTGTATCAGGAACAAGATAAAACATCAGATAAGGATTTATTTGATAACCCCCAAATGGCTCTATATTTTTTGGTTCCGGCTTATAGAATTGATATCACTCGTGAAGCAGATATAATAGAGGAACTTGCTCGCTTGGATGGTTTTGACAAAATTCCTCAAAAAAAGACTATTCATCCCATTATGGACTGGCATGCCCATTATATTAAGCGGAAAATTGAGGATTACTTTCGTCAGGTTGGGTTCTACGAGATGATTAATCCAAGCTTTATTGACCCTACGAAATTAGAATATTTTATTGAGGATAAAACAGAGTTTGATAAAAAAATAATAAGAATCCGCAATCCACAAAGCAGCAATCAATCTGCTATGCGTACTAATATGCTTCCTCAATTACTGGATAATCTCCTTTTTAATCTCAATCATAGTGAGCGAAATCTAAAATTGATGGAAATGGGAAAACTATACTGGAAAGATAGTGGTAAACACTATGAAAACTTACATCTAACCGCTATAATGACTGGTTTTAATGCATTAGACCATTGGAAGGCTAAGAATAATGCTATTGACATTTATGATGTTAAAGGAGTTATTGAAGGTTTATTGGACCAATTAGGAATTCCAATTGATAAAATGAAAAATGTCCATTATCCCTGGTTAGTTGAAGCAGATAACCTAGCATATTTTTGTAATAACCAACTCTGTGCTTATGTGGGAAGATTAAAAGCTAAAACTGCTGAGAAATTCGGGATTGATATTACTACTTTAAAACAAGATATATGGATCTTAGAAGTTGAAGTAAATACGCTAATAAAATTAACAAGAAACCATAAAACTAAATTTTCTCCTTTACCAAAGTTCCCCTCCGTCATAAGGGATATATCTTTCCTAATCAATCTTTCTATACCTTATGCCGAGATTGTAAATTCCATCAAACAAGTTGAACCTTATCTTATAAAGGAAGTGAATATCTTTGACGAATATAGAGGAAAGGGTATTCCCAATGGATGGCATAGCATATCTTTACATATAATTCTTCAGGATTGTAAAAAAACATTGACAGAAGAACGAGTGGAACAAGTAATTGATTCTGTAAGAAAAATGCTGGAAAATACCTGGCAGATTAAAATGAGGTAAGTCCTGATGGATAGTAATGCCCTAAATTTGCAAGAAAAGATACAAAAACTTATTGACCAATATACAGCCGATAAGAAAAAATTAGAAAAGATGGAAGCGGAAAATAATAACCTTCGTGAAGAAAACAGACAGCTTATGGAACAAATTAAAAACATTAACAAGTTCCATAGCGGTTCTGAATCAAGAATTAAGGAACTGGAAAATCAGGTGAAACAACTGGAAGCTCAATATAAAGAACTTCAGGATTCACTTGCAGGATTTGAAGAGATTGCTTCTGAAACAATCAATCAGATTGACCTGATTATACCAGATTTAAATAATAAGTAAATATAATGAAGCCAATAGAAGTAGAGATTTTGGGACGAAAATACCGTCTCCGTTCTGATAATCCAGAACAAACTCAAAATATTGCTTACATCATTAATGAGGAGTTAAATCGTCTGCAAGAACTCTACGAAAATCTTGACTTTACAAAACTGATACTTTTACTTGCACTAAGAAAGCAAGATGAGATTATTTCCCTGCAAAAGCAGAATCAAGAACTGGAAAAAAATCTGGAACGAGTGAATCAAATGGTAGAAAAAATCGTGGGAGATATTTAAATTTTGGCCTGCGGAACTCGTGATATGGGTTGCGGAAAAGCTAATTAAATTAAGGGAACCGAGCCATGGGTGGCATGCATGCCGGCTAGTCCCGGATCCATAAAACCCATAAGGTAGGTGCCCACCTAGTGCTTGGCTTTAACGGACAAGCATACACGGTTCTCGCGGGTCATTTATATAAACAGGTGGGGTTAAACCCTTCTGAATTAATTAAAGGAATAATATAATGCAATGGGATAAAGTTATTTTGGTAGCCATCGGAGTGGCAGGAGGACTTTTAATAGCTCTTATTATTTATTTAACAAAGCGTAGTAGATCTTTTCGACTCGTCTTTCAAGCTAAAAAAATCGCCGAAGAAATTAAAGAATCCGCTCATAAAGAAGTTGAGAATGCTAAAAAAACTGCGGTCTTGGAAGCTAAAGATGAATGGTTCAAACAAAAAAAGGTTATGGAAGATGAAATCAAAGATCGCCAGAGAGAGCTCCGTTTTCAAGAAAAAAAGTATAATGAACGTCTAAGTAATCTGGATAAGCGTTTAGATGCCCTAGATAAAAAAGAAAATAACCTTATAGAACAAGAAAAGAAACTTAAAATCAAAGAGGAAGAAATAAATCGCAAATACCAGCAATGTGAAAAACTTATCAATGTTCAGAAAGAAAAACTGGAAGAAATTGCCGGTATGAGTAGAGAACAAGCAGTACAAATGATGCGTGAAGAATTAATTTCTCAGGCTCGGCAAGTAGCTGCAAATGATGCTAAATTAATGATTGATCAGATTAAACTGGATGCAACTAAAAAAGCCTCCGAAATATTATCTACTGCTATCCAGCGTCTGGCGGTTGATTATGTTTCGGAAACAACTGTTTCGGTTATACCTCTTCCTTCAGATGAAATGAAGGGTAGAATTATTGGGCGAGAAGGGCGTAATATCCGCACTTTTGAAAAAGCATCGGGCGTAGATTTAATTATTGATGATACTCCAGAAGCGGTAGTTCTTTCCTGCTTTGATCCTGTGAGAAGAGAAATTGCTCGTATCTCCTTAGAGAAGCTTATTGCTGATGGAAGAATACATCCAGGACGAATTGAAGAAGTTATTGCTAAGACCAGCAAAGAGATGGAAGAAAGTCTCATCAAAATAGGGGAAAAAGCTGTTCTGGACAGTAATATTCACAATATCTCAGCAAATCTGATTAAGATTCTGGGACGTTTAAATTATCGGACTTCTTATGGACAGAACATTTTAAAACATTCAATGGAAACCGCCTGGATTTGTGGAATTCTGGCAGCTGAACTAGGATTAGACCAGGAAATTGCTCGTAGAGCTGGACTCCTGCATGATATAGGCAAAGCTATGGACCAGGAACTGGAAGGCACTCATGCTATAATTGGAGCTAATATTGCCCGGAAGAATGGAGAAAGTAAAATCATCGTTAATGCCATTGAAGCACATCATGAAGAAGTGGAAGCAATTTCTGTCTATGCTGCTTTAGTACAGGCTGCAGATGCTATATCTGGTGCTCGTCCAGGTGCGCGTAGAGAAATGCTTGAAACTTATATGCAACGTTTAACTAAACTGGAAGAAATAGCTAATTCCGTTCAAGGTGTGAATAAATCTTATGCTATCCAAGCGGGAAGAGAATTGCGGATTATTGTGGAACCATCTCTTATAGAGGATTCTCAAGCAGCGCTTCTAGCTACAGAAATTGCTGCTCAAATTGAAAAAGAGGTTCAGTATCCTGGTCAAATTAAAGTAACGGTTATTCGGGAAACTCGTCAGATTGCTATGGCAAAATGATTAAGATACTCTTTTTCGGCGATGTGTTTGGTAAAGCCGGCAGAAGAATAGTTTGTGACTATCTTCCCCATCTAAAAGAAGAATTTAGCCCCGATTTTATTATCCTAAATGGAGAAAATCTGGCTGATGGACGTGGCTTGACCGAAAAAACTTCTAAAATATTATTTAATGCAGGAGTTGATGCTATCACTGGTGGAAATCATCTATGGGATAGAACTGAGTCCTGGAATTATATTCGTAATAATCCTAAAATTATAAAACCATTAAATTATCCTTCTTCAGCACCAGGAAATCCTTGTTTTACACTAGTAAAAGATGGTAAAAAACTTACCCTGTTAAATCTATGTGGACAGCTTTTTATGCCTCCAACTAATTCTCCTTTTATGGCTTTGGAAAGCTGGTTTAATAATAACCATATAAATAATTCGTCTTGTATCTTGATTGATTTCCATTCAGAATCTACTTCTGAAAAGCGGGCTTTCGGATGGTTCGTAGATGGACGCGTCTCAGCTGTCCTTGGAACGCATACTCATATTCAAACAGCTGATGAAGAAATACTACCCCAAGGAACAGCATACATCACTGATGTGGGTATGACAGGTGCACATAACAGTGTGATTGGAATAAAAAAGGAAATTATCATAGAAAAATTTAAGCTTTGCCTTCCCATTAAATACGAATCCTCTGACCTTGGTCCTCAGATTAATGCCGTATATTTAGAACTGGATGATTTAACCCATAAAGCTCAAAAGATATTGCGGATAAAGCGTCAGGTTGAATATAAAAACACACAATATAGTGAGACATTGTAATCTTGGAAAAAATATTATCAGGCAAACCATTAGCTAAACTTATTCAATCTAAAATTAAATCCTTAATAGAGAATGAGAGATTTCAACCGAAAATGTTACTTATTCAAATAGGAGAGGATCCTGCTTCTTCATATTATGTACAAAACATAAATAATATAGGCAATAAACTAGGCTGTGAAGTGTTAAATAATATATATCCCGCGGATTTCTCTCAGGATGACTTATTGACTGTTCTGGATAATGCCAATAGAGACATCTCCATTAATGGTATTATGCTCCAAAAACCGCTTCCTTCTTCTTTTGATGAATTGAAAATAGCTGAGACTATTAGCCCTCAAAAAGATATAGACTGCCTTAATCCCATCAATTTAGGACGCATTATTTTAGAAGAAGATGGATTATTCCCTTGCACTCCTTTAGCTGTAATATGCACTCTAAAATATTATAAGATTGAGGTTGAAGGTAAACATATCGTTATTATTGGACGTAGCAGCATTGTTGGTAAGCCATTGGCTAATATGCTGCTCTGGAAAAAACCTTATGCCAATGCTACGGTTACAGTATGTCACAGTAGAACTAAAAACTTAGAAGAATTAACTCGTTCTGCTGATATTTTAATTGCTGCACTGGGGAAACCTGCTTTTGTTACTGAAGATATGATTCAATCTGATAGCATCCTTATAGATGTAGGGATCAATCAGATAACTGATAAGGAAGGAAGGCAACTCTATGTTGGAGATATAGACTATAATTCCTGTTTTGATAAAGCGTTAGCAATTACTCCTGTACCTGGAGGAATTGGATCCGTAACCTCTTCTCTACTCTTTCTTAATTTAGTAAAAGCTTGTTTTTCTGCTCATCATATAAATAAATCTATTGACGATTTTCTTAATTACATTTTGTTGGAATAAATGAATATTATAAGCCAAAAACCCTTGGGAGGTATGATGCTAAAGAAGAGTAATAGACTCTTAATAATGACCATATTGGTTTCCTTAATCTTTCTTGTCTTAACTGGTTGTGGCAAGTCTGGTCATAAATTTGTCAATCAAGAACCCAATATCCGAATAACTTCTTATGAAGGTTATGATAATTCTGAGCTGCTTCTAAACTATGCAGATTCTCTTTTTATTTTTCAACAAAAGATTTTCTGGAGTGCCAGTGATCCTGATGGAGTTATTACAGGGTTTGCTTACCGTGTCAAAGACCAAAATGGTAATCCTGTATCCACACCAGGTAATGAATTCATTGACTTGAATGGAGATGTTACTCCTCAAAATGTTATTGATAGATTTGGGACTGGTTGGGTGCTCCATTATAAACCTAATGCGGATCAAAGCGTTCCTCTAAATGACCCTAATGCCAGGAGAACAATCTGGACTTCCGCCAAATATGCAATAATTAACTTCCCTTCCGCAGATGAGGATGGCAATCCATATACTAATGAAAGTACTTTTGAAGTTATTGCAATTGATAATAGAGGCGGAATTACCCCTGTTGATCCAAACTATACTCAAAGAAGTATTGCCTGGCGAAACTTTAAAACAACATCTCAAAGACCTACCTGTTTTCTCAGTACTACGAAAGGCAATCCCAATGGTGGAGAGGTTGGCTCCGGTATTCGTTTATCTTTTACAATGAAAGATGACCTTAATCCCTCCGTTCCTGCTATCCCTTACAAATTTGAATTTAAAATTATAAAACTCGACCCAAATGGTACTACAATTATTAGCGAAAGTGAATGGTTTGATACTGCAAGCTCTCCAAATGATACTAATATAAATAAATTCCTTCTAACTGCTCATACTACTCCCTCTTTGAGTTATGACATTGAAGATGATGTTGTGAAATCAATAACCAAAGTAGTATCCCGAGCTTATAATATGGGAGGAGTTGTCTCTGAAACATCTATTGATGACGGTTTTTCTATTACTTTTAAGGTTAAAGCAGGATTCCGACCTAAAACTTTAATCTATGATCAGCGTTGCTATGCTCTCGGACAAAACCACTTTGTTGACTATTACGATGAATCTTCACCAGAAGTTATGCCATTTACTATATCTTCTGGAGTGCAGCGCTATGCTACTCATTTCTTCGTAGATATGGATAGCACTTTGACCGCATTAAATAGCACAAATATAAAAGTTTGGTTACGCTGGGGATGGCATGGCGAATATGGAACCATACTTGCCTCTGGTTTTTCTTCAGTGACTGATGATCCTTATGACAAAAAGATTGACTATCTACTGGATAGAGAGACGAATGTAAATTATTATTCTGAAATCACTCATTTTGACATTAGGTTAGATGGCGCACCTTATAATTATCCTCCACTTGCTAATGATCCAAGCGCCCATCAGGTAGATGTAGATGATGATGGAAATACAACAGTATGGCTTAGATTACCTTTATATTCTCCTGTAAGACAAACTTTAGTTCTGACCTCGCTTACCAGCGGACTTCATACCTTTGAAGTTCGTTGTGTTGACCTTCAAGGTGAAGTAGACCCTGCCCCAGCAGTATTTCAATTTATGCTTGTGGATACTATCCCTATCGCTAATCGCAATGGTATTCTTATTATAGATGATGATAAACATAGAGCTGTTATTGCACCTGATGAGATTATTCTCCCTAAATATGCAGCTATGCTCGCTGATTATAATGGAACCAAAGATTTTATTAAAAGAACCCTTGAAAACGCACCTGGAGATACTAATGAAGATTTATGTTTGCGGCACTTTGCTCCTTCTGATTTACAAAAATATAAGCTGGTTATTTATCATAACGATAACCCCAACGATTCGGGGAACTTAAACCTTGAAAATGATGGATTAACTCTTTATCTCAGATCCGGTGGAAGTCTGATAATATCATCAACTCATCGGTTAGCCGCTAATCTTGATGAATTTGTTAAAGTTAAACAAAAAACTATTCTTAGTTATCTCGGGATACCTTATAAATCGCCTCCAGCCAATTACTTAAGTAGTTCTTTAAATACAAATCCCTTCTTCCAGCAAGCAGTGGGACAAGAAGGATATCCCAGTGTACAACTTCAATATGATGAAGCAAATGAACCAAGCTTTGTTGATTTAGTAAATGATCATAATGGCTTAGCTAGTGTAACTTATTTCCCATATATTAATGCGAATGCTACTGCTATCTATAGAATGGGAATAAAACCGGTTGGTTATCCTACAAGTGGACCTACCCAAGGACAATTTAACACTTATAATAATCAAATTATCGGAATACGTTGTGTTACAGGTACCTCTCGTTGTTATACCTTCGGTTTCCCGCTCTCTTATATGTATACACCAGATGCAAAAGCAATGATGAATAAAATCTTATCTGAAATTATGTAACATAATATCCCCCATCCTCTAAATAACCGGCTCCAACTCTAAAAACGAGCCGGTTCTTTTTCTTTATTTTTAACGCTCTATTTTCCATTTTTATTAATAGATTCCTTTACCTGATTGATGATAGGATATATTAAAAAATATTATCTAAGAATGTAGCGCAGACCATAGAACAAAAAATAGCTGATAAATTTTAAAAAAATGAGTGCCAAATTCTTAATAAGTATATAAAGTCCAGTCCCTGTTCCAAATCACATAATTATTCAATACCCTTTATCTTTCTATTTTCCACACTGTTAGGTACAATATTGTCCTTTATCTCCTACTTGACTCTCTCTTAGCACTTTACATATAAAAGAGACAAGGGAGAGTAAGGATAATATCAGATAAATATAAAGCGTAAATAAACTGCAAATATCCGTTTACTTTAAATATTAACACAATCAACTATTATCTAGGTTATTATAGTGCCCTGATATTCAATGTGATAATTCATAGGCTTAGATTAATATCAATATCTATTCCCTTTACCTTCTACTATTACTCTCTGATAGTATCTGATTTAGTTAAATAAACTTTTTAAATTTTGCAAGATAGCGATATTGAAACAAGTTTAACTATGAATTAATAAAATTATTGGAGCATTTATCTTGACAAAAAACACTATTTGAGAAGGAAGATAAAGTTATAATTATAGCTAAATGGTTGCTTAGAATAAAGAATTTGAATCTAGATAAGCTGACCAAAATCAAAATAATTTATCCAGATCTTTAGTTACGAGGTAAACTATGTTTCAAGGTAAAAGATTTGAAGTAAAACTGGATAAGGAATTTCCTCCAGATCCAGTTTTTGATTCTCAATATCGTCGTGCTCCTCATAGAGGGCTAAATTTAACACCGTCCGAGATTGCTTTAGCAGTTAAAAATGCTCTGCGTTATGTTCCTTCAGAGTGGCATTCCCGTTTAGCACTAGAATTTCTGGAAGAATTATTGACCAGAGGAAGAATCTATGCCTATCGTTTCCGTCCTTCAGGAAGAATTTGGGGACGACCAATTGATGAGTATAAAGGCATCACTCCAGCTCGTGGTATCCAGGTAATGATTGATAACAATCTTGATTTTGAAGTTGCGCTCTATCCTTATGAACTGGTTACTTATGGTGAAAGCGGACAGGTTTGTCAGAATTGGATGCAATATCGTCTTATCAAAAAATATTTAGAAGTAATGACAGAAGAGCAAACCCTGGTAGTTCAATCGGGACATCCATTAGGACTATTTCCATCCCGTAAAGAAGCACCAAGAGTGATTTCCACTAATGGTATGGTTATAGGAAAATGGGATAATCCTGAAGAATTCCAGCGACTTACTGCTCTCGGTGTAGCTAATTATGGCCAGATGACAGCTGGTGGATGGATGTATATTGGACCTCAAGGCATTGTTCATGGAACTTACATAACTCTGCTAAATGCTGGTAGAAAATATTTAGGTATTCCTTCAGATAAAGACCTACAGGGAGTACTGTTCATATCTTCTGGTTTAGGCGGAATGAGTGGAGCTCAACCCAAGGCAGTAGAAATTGCTAAAGGTATAGGAGTTTTCGCTGAAGTAGATTATAGTCGCATAGAAACCAGATTAAAACAAGGATGGGTAAAAAAAGTTTCCAGTAATCTGGATGAAATATTTCAATGGGTAGAAGAACATCGTAAGACCAAAGAACCTATATCTATTGCTTATTATGGAAATATAGTTGACCTTCTGGAATATGTGGATAATCATAATATAAAAGCTGAATTACTTTCTGATCAGACATCTTGTCACGCTGTTTATGAGGGAGGTTATACTCCAGTTGGCTTAACTTTTGAGGAAGGTAGGGCATTGCTCTCTTCTAACCCAACAGAATTTCGTAAATATGTGGATGCTTCTTTAAAGCAGCATTTTCAGGTTATCAAAAGACTTTGTGATAAAGGTGCTAAATTCTGGGATTATGGAAATAGCTTTATGGCTTCAGTTTTTGAAGCTGGAGAACACAGCATTGCTCGTAACGGAATCAATACTAGTGATGGATTCATTTTCCCATCATATGTGGAAGATATTATGGGTCCTCTTTGCTTTGATTTTGGTTATGGACCCTATAGATGGGTATGTCTGAGTGGAAAAGATAGCGATTTACACTTAACTGACCAGGTTGCAGCTGAAATCATAGACCCAAATAGAAATACTATGGATAAAGACAATCATTACTGGATAACTCATGCAGAAGAAAATAATCTGGTAGTTGGAACTAAAGCTCGTATTCTTTATGCAGATGAAGAGGAAAGAATTCGCATAGCTCTAAGTTTTAATCAGCTGATAAGAGAAGAGAAACTTGGTCCGGTTATGATTGGAAGAGACCATCATGATACAGGGGGCACAGATTCTCCTTTCCGTGAAACAGCTAATATCAAAGACGGAAGTAATCGGATGGCAGATATGGCAGCACATTGTTTTGCTGGAAATGCAGCTCGTGGTTTGACTATGGTAGTGCTTTCCAATGGTGGAGGTGTTGGCGTTGGAAAAGCTTTCAATAGC
The DNA here is from genome assembly GCA_002376725.1 of Cloacimonetes bacterium UBA3541. Classification (GTDB taxonomy): domain Bacteria; phylum Cloacimonadota; class Cloacimonadia; order Cloacimonadales; family Cloacimonadaceae; genus Syntrophosphaera. Next base: position 87,314 of record DFOM01000001.1, read on the forward strand.
GGAAATGGAATTGTTCTAGATGGAAGTGAATATTTAGATAATATTATTAAATCCGGCTTATCCTGGGATGTTATGGGAGGAGTAGGACGGCGAAACTGGGCAAGGAATGAAAATGCTATGAATACTGTCAAAAACTGGAATGAAGCTCATTCCGCAGAAGGACATATCACTATGCCCGAAAATATTGATGATGAAATGGTCAATGAGATAGTGCAAACAAGACTGCAAAAATAAAACTATTAAGGATATATTGATGCTAAACCAGTTTATCCGTATGATGAAGGCAGAGTCCATTCCTGAAAGCGTTATCCGCACTTTCTGTGTTTATTATAATCAGCTGGTTAAAGGTGAAAAAGGTCTCGTTCCTTCTTCTGAAATACAGTCTCCAAGAGAAGAGAACCTGCTTGATTATTCTGCTCTAAATGATTATAAAAAACAATCTATGCTGAAGCAAATAGTGGTGATTAAGTTGAATGGTGGTCTGGGAACAAGCATGGGATTAAGTGCCGCAAAAAGCCTTTTGCCAGTCAAAGGAAATATGAATTTCCTGGATATTATCGTCCGTCAGATTCTGGCATTACGAATTGCTACTGGATATGAAGTGACTTTAATGTTTATGAACAGTTTTCACACTGATGAAGATACTAAAAAATACCTTCAAAAATATCCCGACCTGGGAAAACAATCTCTTCCAGTTACCTTTCAACAGAATAAATTCCCTCGGATTCGTCAGGACAATTTAAAACCCTATCATAATCCTGATCCTCAAAAAAGATGGAATCCACCTGGACACGGAGATTTATATGCTACTTTGAATTGTACTGGACTACTGGACAAGATGATAGATACAGGTTTTCGTTATATCTTTGTCTCCAACTCGGATAACCTTGGAGCTACCATTGATACTGCTATTCCTTCCTATATGGCTGATAATGATCTTCATTTCGTAATGGAGGTATGTTACCGAACTGAAATGGATAAAAAGGGAGGACATCTCTGTGAAGATAAAAATGGACAGTTGATGTTAAGAGAGATAGCTCAATGTCCTGAAGAAGAATTATCCGAATTTCAAAATATAGAACTTTATAAATACTTCAATACCAATAATCTATGGATAGACCTCAAAGCATTACAGTGGTATCTATTAACTGGAGATGGAACCATCTTATTACCACTTATCGTTAATCCTAAGATCGTAGATGGAACTCCTGTCTTTCAACTGGAAACAGCGATGGGGGCAGCTATTAGTCTCTTCAAAAATTCTCGTGCCGTAATTGTGCCCCGAACTCGTTTTTCTCCTGTTAAAAAAAATAATGACTTATTGGCTATCTGGTCTGACCTTTATGAATTGAATGACCAGTACCATATAATCCTAAGACAAGGTGTAGATAAAGTGCCTCCTATAGAGCTTGATGAAAGATATTATGGAAATATAAATCAGATGATGGAACATTTTAAAGATGGCATCCCTTCTCTGATTCGCTGTACGGAACTAAAAATTACCGGTGACATAAGCTTTGGAGAAGATGTTATCTGTGAAGGGAAAGTCAGTCTATTTTCAGACCATCCTGTTTATATCAAAAGCAAAATATTAACCGGTGAAATCGTTTTTAATTAATCGCTAATGAATTCTATACCTCAAATATCTGACCTGAAGCTCTCTTTAATTGTAGCAATGGACCGTAATGGCTTAATTGGATATCAAAATCATATTCCCTGGCGAATACCAGAAGACCTGGCATATTTCCGGGAAAAGACCTTAAATCATACAGTAATTATGGGGAAAAATACCTGGATGTCGCTGGGTAATACTTTAGACCAAAGAGTAAATATAGTCCTTACTCACGACCAAAATTTCTTTGTTCCTGGAGCAATAGTTTGTCATAATGTCACTGAATGCCTGGAACATTGTAACCCTAACGAAGAAATCTTTGTTATTGGTGGAAGTCAGATATTTAAATTATTTCTTCCACTTATCTCAAAAATGTATATAACTCGCATTGATGGAGAATTTGAAGGCGATACCTGGTTCCCTGAAATTAATTGGGATGAATGGAAACTGATTTACTATGAACAGAAAAAAAGCAAAACTGGCTATCTGCTAACCTTTAATGAATATGTTCGTAAAGATAAGAATTGGAAACTTGAGTTACCAGATGATTAGAGTATGTTCTATATAATTGACTGAATATACCTTGTTTTTATTATGGAATTATGAAACTTATAATTTTTTGTGTTGGATATAGAAAATGAAATTACATAAAATTTCTGCGATTTTAATACTTGCGGCTATCCTTTTTGGAGGTTGCGGTCAAACTGTTCAATCCAGCAAAGTTCAAGTTAGATTCTGGCATGGTTTAAGTGGTCCCCTGGGTGATGTTTTAAATGAGATGATAATGGATTTCAACCGCACACACAAAGATATTGAAATAATCACCAATCCTATCAGCAGCTATACTGCCTTATCTCAAAAACTTTCTGCTGCATTACAAGTGGGAAAACAACCTGATTTGGCACAAGTTTTTGAATCCTGGGCAGCAAAATATCAGGAAGATAATGTGCTCGTTAGTATTGATAGCTTAATTGCCAATGACCCAGATATTACTGAAGAAGATTTAGATGATTTTTATCCTGTGTTTATGAATTCTATAACCTATAAGGGTAAAAAATGGTCTTTCCCATTCAATAAAAGTGTCCGTGCTTACTTCTATAACAAAGATGCTTTCTACCGTGCTGGTTTAGACCCCTACTATTTTCCTGCTACCTGGCAAGAATTTCGGGAATATTGCAAACTACTCACTTCCCCTAAGGATGATATATATGGAGCCAATTTTACCGTTAATGAATGGCAATTTGTTAATCTCATCCATCAAGCTGGCGGCACTATAATGGATGAGAATAACCGCCCTGTTCTGAACAGTAAATACGGTTTAGAGGCATTAAATTATATTCTTAGCTTAGTAAATGTGGATAAAACCGCTAAATCTACTATAGAAATGGATGGACAAAATGCCTTTCTGGCTGGAAAAGTAGCTATGTATGAAGGTTCCAGCGTTTCTATCACCTATATGCGTCAACAACCAATAAATTTTGCTGTGGGCTATGCACCACTTCCTACTTATAGAACTAAGAAAAGTGCTATTAGTGGCACCAATATTGTAATCTTCAAAAGTGGAAATCCTAAAAAAGAATGGGCTGCCTGGGAATTTATCAAATGGTTCACTGCTACTGAACAAACGGCAGAATGGAGTGCTCGCACCTGCTATATGCCCCTACGTAAAAGTGCAATGCAAACGAAAACAATACAAGATTTCCTGAATAATAATCCTCAATTTAAGGGAATATATGCTCAACTGGAAGATGCTGTTTTTGAACCACAACATCCGGCTTGGTTCGTAGGACGTGATGAACTTAAAAAAAGCTTGGAAAAAGCTAAAGAAGGAATTCTCACTCCTCAACAAGCACTGGATGAAGTAGCAGCAAAACTGGAAGAACTCATCAAAGAAGAAGAGAAAAAGGAAAAAGTATAAAATTAATTATGGACTTATTCCAATTCTTGGTTGAATATCCCAACGAGGAGTTAAAATAAGCTTGACAATCATTTGTTATTATTAAAGTAAGTTCTAATTAAGCCGAAGTGGTGAAATAGGTAGACGCAGTGGACTCAAAATCCACCGGGCTTTTAGCCCATGCCGGTTCGATTCCGGCCTTCGGCACCATTAATAAAATGGAGTGATTACCTGCTAAAAAGTTGATATAAACCAGCATTATTTGTAGAATGAATTTTAAAAAACAGTTTTGCTTGGGGTATTTACTTCCCCCTGAATAATAATATAAAATAACAACACAGGGTTATTTATTGCCCTGAGTTTAACGGATATCTTTTTGGAGGTATGATGTCCAAATATACCATAATAATCCTGGCAACATTGATGATACTAATGAGCCTACCTATCACTCTGGATGCTATTTCCCAGGGTGCATTACTATTTCTCACTTTTGAACCTGGTGCCCGGGCTAATGCCCTTGGACGTGCCTATTCAGCTGTCACAGATGATGCTTATGCTGCCTGGTGGAATCCGGGAGCTACTGCCTTTAATCGTAAAACCCAATTAGCGGGTACTCATATACCCTGGCTTCAAGGAGCTGGAGGTGCTTTTGATGATATGTACTATGAGTATTTAGGTTTCAACCACTACTTCAAAGATATTGGTAATGTGAATGTGCAATTTATCTTACTGGATGCTGGAACTCAGGAACAAACCGATGAACAAGGTATTACACTAGGTACTTTCCATAGCTTTGATTTTGCTGGAGGTGTAGGTTATAGTTATGAAGTTATACCTGAACATTTAGGCGTGGGCGGAAATTTCAAACTTATATATAGTTATTTAGGTCCTGGCACAGGTAACACAGAAGATGAAGGTAAGACCTTTACTTTTGCCTTTGATATTGGTGCGAAATATCAAAACCTCGGAGTAAAAGGTTTAGACCTCGCCCTAGCTATCCAGAATATCGGACCTAATGTAACCTATGTGGATGAATCTCAATCAGACCCCTTACCTATGACTTTTCGCTTAGGTGCATCATATCAAATTCTGGATAAGCCAATGAATAAACTGATTGTTTCTGCTGAAGCCAGTAAGATACTTGCCAATGACGACCCCCTATTTAAACGTTTCATAACTGGCTGGGAACATTTTGACGAAACAATGTATGGTGTTGGAGCAGAATATACCTATCTTAATCTCATTTCTCTAAGAGGTGGATATTTTGCTGACCAGGCAGGAAGTATTGTGGGTCCCAGTTTTGGAGCTGGCATTCAATATACCTTCAGTAAAAAATATAAACTTACCGCAGATTTCGGTATGATTACTGCAGGTGAACTTACAGATTATAACAAAGTATTTTCTTTAGGTTTTGAATTCTGATTAATAGAAAAATATCCCTCTTAGCTTCCCCAAGAGTTATGCTGGGAAAGCTAAACTTAGATAATCTCCTTAGAACTGGATTAATATCTCTGTTTCTGGTATGTTACACTTTACTTAGTGGTGAGAAACTTAACCTGATCAAATATTATCCCAGTCATCCACCTAAGATACATCCTTACACACAATTACTAAATAAACAGCCAGGAAAGACTCTAACTAAGAATAAGGATAATTTCAATAAGATTCTGGTTATTCTGGTTGATTTTCCTGAAGAAATTCCAGATGACCCAAACACTACAGGTAATGGAAAGTTCCAGCTTGAAGCTGATCCCAATTATCTTTACAGCATCGGAAGTCCTCCTCATAATCGTCAATATTTTCTTGATAATCTTGAGGCTCTAAGATATTATTATCTTGCAGCTTCAGCAGGTTCCTTCAATCTGGAATATGAGATTTATCCTTACACAGGAGCATACACACTTCCTCATACGATGGGTTATTATAACCCACCTTCGGTTTCCAGTGAAACTTTTGTCTCACTGATGGAGGAGTATTTTAGAGATGCTTTTACTACTGCTGATAGACTTTCTCCTGAGATAGATTTCTCTAGTTATGGTCATTTTATGATTATTCATGCTGGTTCCGATTGGCAACATGACATATTATCCGATTCTCCTTCCGACCTTCCTTCCTTCTTTATAAGTGTAGGTGAAGGGAAAGAAGTTCCCGTAGATGGTGGTTCAGTTCTCATAAGCAATGCCTGTAATGTGCCATCTACTATATCTCAGGATTTTATAGATGAAATTTACGATGGGACTATTGTTCATTCTGGTTATGGTGCACTCAATGCAGTTATGGCTCACGAATTTGGACATTCTTTAGGAATGGTAGATCTTTATAATGTCTATAATTGGCAACCTATGGTAGGAGTTTTTGACATTATGGATAGTGGTGGCTCGGGAGTTTTATTGGATATATTAGAGGATGGCTCTTATGTAATGCTGGAAGGTGGTTTACCTGTTCTTCCTGGTGCCTGGTCTCGAACGATAATTTGTGAGGATTTTCTTAAAGCAAATGGATTATTATTAGATATTGATCAGATACCTCTTCATACACCTATCTCTCTTTCTGCTAGTAGCTGGAAACAATCTGGAACCACTTTTAATCCTCAGATTCTTCGTATTCCTCTTTCTTCCACAGAATATATACTGGTAGAAAATAGAAATGTAGATCCTGATGGAGATGGAGCCACGGCAGTTTTTGCAAATGAAGATAAAAGTGTTATCCTTTATCCTACTGCCATTGAAGACCCGGATAATAAGCCCACCTACGAATATGACTATCTTTTACCCTCTTTCCAGAAAGCTGATGGTTCTGCTATGGGAGGAGGCTTCCTGGTCTGGCACATTAATAATGATGTGATTTACAATCAAGGAGTCTGGGATAATGAAGGTAATTTCTTCTCCAATTATGAGAATAATTCTGTGAATACGATATACTCTCGCAGAGGAGTGAAAATTATTGAAGCAGATAATCTTCCCGATATTGGTTATCCCTATTCCTGGTATTGGACCGGCACTCAATATGAATATTTTTATGCACATAAACCGTTACTGGATGCTAATGGCAATTTTCTGTACTGGACTCAAGAACCCTGGAAACCCGTCTTAAATAGCAACACAAAACCCGCCTTAATAGATAGTCAAAATATCGGTTCACTCTACTGGCTAAATAATATGGGAAATCCTTCTAAAGATATGTCCATAACTGTGTGTGCTGGTGATTTTGATACCACGCAAATTATTGATTATTCGGAACCCAATATTATTGTTGCTCCAGTTATCAACTCAAGTTTCTGTGATTTCAATATCCCTGTTTTAATGGATGATTCAGTTCATCTCCTTTCTTATTCAGACAGCATTTGGAGTGATTTGATGGATAGCTTTCCTTGGAATGGTTATACCCAAGATTTCCCTATCACTACTTCAGATCAGGATGGAGACGGCTTTAAAGAACTGATATTAGTCCATAATAATATGCTGGAATTTCTCCAGTTCTCTCAAGATGTTTTACAAAGCACTTCACTGAACTTTTCAGAATCTATCACTACAGCACCTATTTCTTTTTACGATACTATTTATGTTACCACCCAAAATACCTTATCAGCTGTTAATAACAATCAAATCATAAATTCTATCCCATTACAAAATATAAAAAGACTTGGCTCTTTTGAGAACAAGTTAATAGCTATTGGTCCTGATATGATATATTTTATAGATAGAATAAATCTAACTGTTAGTGAAGAAATGGAATTACCGGAATCTTTTGGAATCTATGAACCGGTAAGTTTTTGTGCTTTAACAGACAACTCCTCAATGCTATTTCTGATGTCAAACAAAGGGAATATCTATAGATATGATAATAAAGGGTTACAACAGATTTATTTTGCTAAACCTGATGACCATCCAACTCAATTGGGATTAACATCTTATCATACTGACAACACATCTATTTGTCCAGTTATCTTTTGGGGTTGTGGAAACAAAATTTACGCGATAAACTTTGATGGTTCTTTTTTAAATGGTTTTCCTTATGATGTATATCCCTTCACTTTTGAACCAAATGCTCATTTAATAGCAATGCAAAGCGGTTCAACACCTATTCTATATTTGCCTGTTACTGACAGAGGACATTTAGCATTTTCTCCTGAACAAGGGATTTTATGGCAAAATTCGTTATTATCAAACGGAGAAACAGGAGATTCTCATCTAACTATAATCGCTGATGATAAATTATCTTCCCATTTATGTTGGTATTATACAGATATGAGTGGAAAGATATTTATTCAAGGGAAAAATGCACTTCCTGATGAAACACAGCTTTACTGGAATGGCTTTCGCAATGGTGAAAATGGCATTCTTTATGGTCAATTTAGTATTCTTTTACCAACGCCGGATTTTAATGCCTATGTATTTCCTAATCCTGTAAAAGGAGACAATTTTAGAATCCGTATTGAAAATTTCAATCAAACAGTTAAACTACACCTTTATAATATCAACGCAGATTTGCTTAAAAGTCAGACTATTCCTGCTAATGTAAATCCGCAGCGTGATATAATAATTGACAGTCGCAATCTTTCTTCAGGAGTATATATTATAAAGGTGCAGTGCGGAAATAAAAATAAGACTATCAAATTTGCAGTACAAAAGTAATTAAGAGGAGGAAAATATGAAGAAGTTTTTATTACTCATTATATGCCTTGCCTTCTTATCTACTATTTTAGGACAAAACATTGATGACTTAATATTCCAAAACAGTGATAAAAGCAATGAGCAAGAAATAATAAAAGTTCATTTTGAAAAGAAAGATGCACGATTAGCTATGCTATATTCTGCAGTTTTACCTGGAGCAGGTCAATTTTATGCAAAACCCTCAGCCGTTATTACCTATATTTTCCCGGTTCTGGAAATTGCTCTGATTGGTGGAATAATTTATTATGATAAGCAGGGAGATTCTAAAACAAAAGATTATGAAAAATATGCCAATGGCGAAATAATTACCCACACTTTCAATTATACTGTTGGCGGAATTGATTATTCTTACACCTATACCGGTACACGCTATAGACGAGACTATCAACATAATGTGCAAGAAGTTCTAAAAAATATCAATGCTTTTGATATCTATGATGATACCTTTTTCCGGCTTGACCAATCGGATACTCAGCATTTTTATGAAGATATAGGCAAGTATAATAAATATATCTTTGGTTGGGCAGATTGGTATCATCGCTTTGCTACTGACCCTACTTCTGAAGATGGAACCTTTATTATGGATGACGATGCTTATGAAAATCTCTGGGTCTTTACTGGTAGCACAGATCCTCAATTAATTCAGAATAGGCGCTGGTATCAAAATTATACGGTTGAGGATTTTATGAATGGAGACCTATCTCATCCTATATCTCCCAATGACCCGGAAGCATCACCCTGGCGTCAGGAATATATTAAAATGCGTAAAGATGCTAATAAGCAATATGATTACTCTCATTATTTTACCCTCGGTTTAGTAGCTAATCATATCGTTTCTGCTATTGATGCCTATATTCTGACAAACAAAGTTAATCGCACAGCTATCACTAAGAATGATAAATTCCAGATGTATTACTATACTGATGTTTCTAATAATAGTCTAACTCCTACTTTGGCTTTGAGAGTAAACTTTTAAATTTATAATGAAACGCCTTATCTTCTTTCTTCTAATTCTTTCTATAGTACCCTTAGCTGCATTACCAAAATTAAGTTATTCTGCAGCTTCTGCTATCTTACCTGGAACAGGTGAACTCGCACTTGGGAAAACAACTCGTGGTGCTATTATGCTCAGTACCGATATACTGGTCTGGACTTCCTTTTTTGCTCTGGAAAAGGAAAAGGACAATCTAACTGATACCTATAAACAATATGCAGTAGTTTATGCTGGAGCTAAATCAGGGATGCCTGAAAGTTATTATCAAAATCTACAAAATTATATAAGCAGTGACGATTTTAACCGATATGAGGAACTTTTTGCCCGTAATTATTATTTAATTTATTCCTATAACCCAGAAGGATATGAGGAATATATTTTAGCTAATACCTATAGCGATGAAGAAAGCTGGAGCTGGCAAAATCAGACCTATCAAGACCATTATAAAAAGTTACGCAGAAGAACTCAAAAAGCTAAAATTTATCAAAATCTTAGTATCGGAGCTTTGGTCCTAAATCGGGTTGTCAGTGTCATAGATGTTTCTCTTATTAATAAAAAAACAAATAGACCTCTATCCATCTATTTTACTCCTACTTCCAACAATGGTCTAATGTTCAATGTCCAGCTGGAGTATTAATGTTTAAGCAATTTAAAGTAACTATCTCCATAATCCTTTTACTATTGTTGCTAACTGTTTCTCTTGCTGCAGAAAGTCGGGGTGTGAAAGTCTTAAAATCTCTGGTAGTCCCTGGTTTAGCCCAAATTCAGGATGGTAGGAATTATGGCTATGCAATGCTTTCAGCAGAAGCAGGTATCATTTCTACTCTATTTTATTTTAACGAGGAAGAAGACCTCCGAGCTCAAAAATACTACGAATATGCTATCAAATTTGCTCATATAGAACCCGGTAAATATGATGACCAATACTTCAGAAATTTAAGCCGTTATAATAGTAGTGGCTTTGAAGCAGGTGGATATAATTCTAGCATCAGAGAGGAAGCTATGCAATTATATCCAAATGACCCCATCCAACAACAACTATATATTGATGAACATTGCTATCCAGATGAATATAGCTGGAACTGGGATAGTTTAGAACACCGTCGTAATTATAGTAAATTGCGTATCCAGACTAGAGACCTTCAGAACTACGGAAAATTAACTATGGGAGTGCTCATAGTAAATCATATAATCAGTGGAATAGATGCTCTACGCTATACCGGTAAAGAAATTAATCCTCAAGTTTATTTAGATATAAAAGATAATCAGCCGATGCTAATGATTAACTTTCAGTGGTAAGTTTACTGGACTAAATTTTACTTTTCGGAGAGCGTTTTTCTAATTAAGTTCTTTTATTCACTAATTTTTTAAATATTCTCAAAAGTTAAAATTCTATTTTCCATCCTTACCAGGTTTTCTTTTAATATGTGCGGACTGATTATACCAAAGTTAAGCAAATCTAATTGTTTTAATATCATATAACCTCTTATTTTATATTAACATTTTCTTAATATACATTATTATAAAATTACTTTATTCTTTGAACATATCTGATAATTTATTGATAAAACCAAATTTTTGATCGACTGCTAATGATCTATCCAGTAATTTATTAAAACATTCACAAGAAGTTTCTGGAAGAAGGCAACAAGAAAAGCAAACAGAAGTATTTTCATAACAGACAGGGTCATTAGTACAATATTTTGCTTTTTCAATTGCTTCTTTTAATATATCTTTAATTTTGCCACTTTCTACCATAGTCACAATACCTCCATAGCTACCTTCAGCTCCTGCAATAGTATAGATCATAATACCAGAAGGTCCTTTATCGGATACATAGATTCTCTCATTTATTGAAGCTGCTGAATATCCACATACATATTCCATCTGCTTTATTAAAAGATGTGATAAAGTATGAAGTAAGCTATATTTTGCAAGTAAATATTTGGAATCCGATAGTCCTTCTATTGATACAGATTCTTTTATTAAATGCTCTTTTATCTTGTTTTCTACTCCATAATTATCATACCATTTTTTTAAAATATCTTCTGCAAAGACCATTAAGAAACCCTCTCCTAAAGATTCTACTGCTGGTAGATATCTGGTATTGATTTCTGCTTCTGTTACGTGTCGTGAACTATCTTTATTAAATATTTCATTAAATGAAAGGGGGGTTAACCGATTATAAGAACATAAAACCGAAGTCATACTTAAACTTCTAATAGATATAGGATAGATGCCTTCACCGATATAATCAAGTTTCTTCAAATCTATCTTATCATATTCATCTTCTATTGTACCTGTGGCTTTTTTTATTATATACTGTAACTCAGAGTATTTAAAATCTGACTCTTTATATTGACTATCAGGTATGGGTATCCTTAAACTTCGGATAATATTAGGATAGTAAACACTATTACTTGATCTAAGGGCAGTGTGCATTATATCCTGATAACTGTAATCAAAAATGCCTGTCAATGAAACCCACCCTTCACAATTTTCGCAAGATATTCTTATTGATTCTAGATTATCAGAGTATGGCGAAGTCGTATATTTCAGTTTATGTTTTTCACATTTACCTAAATGATGTCCTTTTCCCAAGAACCAATCTTCCCAAGGAAAATCAGATATTTCACCATTTTTTGAAATTTGAATAAATCGTACTTGTTCCAATCTAACCTTTGATATTTTATTTTTCCCTTTTTTATCAAGACAAAACGGGCAAAACAAATCAAAATCTTTACTGGGATGTTTCTTTCTATGAATATCGTACCAATCATCATAGACCATAAATTTTTTACATCTAGGACAAAACATCCATTTTGGAAAAATTTCACCCGTAATTAATCTTTTATCATTACTTACTCTATAACCGCTATTAGTTGTGTCATTAGTTGGTACTGTGATCAAAAACTCCAAATCAGGGAATTTATTTTTTAACTTTTTCAACAATCTCCGATCATCTATAGATAGGGATTTTATTGTATCTATATCTTTATTTTTAATTTCTTGTTTATAATACAGCCATTTTTCTAGAGGTTGAACGAGTATGGAAGCCTCAGGGGTTTCAACAATTGAACCAATTCCGCCGTAGGAACTGATTATATTATCAGAAGATATTTTAAAATACTTAATCATAAACAGAGCCCCTATTTTTATTTAGGTTCTTTCTATTTGTCACTACTTTTATGACAGCACTCGGATTTACATCTCGTAAAGAATTAACTGCCACCCATTGATCCTCTAAATATTGCAAATCGGAAATTTCATCAGGATTTTTCAATAATTTTTTATATGTTAAATTAGAATCTTCTTCTAATTGTTCATAAAGGAATTTAATATGTTTATCCATTCTTTTAACTATGAAATTGTAAATTTCATTATCTGGAATCCTATCTTTGATAAATAACTTGTAATCATTAAAATCATCATCAATAACATCTTTTAAATTTCGCTTATTTTTAAAATGTCTGAGATAGGTTGCTAAAATACTGGGAAGCATTTTAGCAATAGCAACTTTAGTATACGGTGTTACGGAAATTGGTTCTACAAAACGGTAATAATTATTATGAAAGGAAATAAAATTTTCATAATGAGATTTATCTCTTGCTTTGATAGGATTAAAAATGTCGCAAACAAGTCCAGGTTGCTTTCTTGCTATGCGACTGGTAACTTGTATATATTCTGATATACTTTTAGGTTGACCATTCATTAATATAATATTCAATCTTGGAATATCCAGTCCAGCGGAAATCATATTTGTAGCAAATGCAAGGTCTATGGATTTATCAGACATTAAATCTTTTTTTGTTTCCAATGCTTTAAGCGTATTTTTAATTTCATTAACCGTAACTCTACTGGTTAATTCTTTTGCTGATCTTATATACGGATACTTATCAGGATTATCTTTTAAAACTAAATGGGAATAAGCAAATTTAATTTCATCATTAACTTTGCCATATATACGTCCTAATTCCCTCAAAGAATTATGATAGGACACGATTGTCCAATAATTATCTATATCTTTATCATCACTTTCATTTACTTTTAAACGACAATAAAGTAAAAGGGCCAATAACTTTATCTGGATAGTAGTAAAAGTCTTTCCCGTAGGACAGATGCCAATATATTCTCTATTTAAATTTCCCTCTTCAATTTTAGCAAAAAAATTATCATCATAATTAATGCCTGGAGGAGGAAAAGTGATTACCTCTCTATTGCCAAATAAACCTCGCACTTGACTTGCAGCATTTTTTATAGTTGCTGTTGAAGCTATAATTCGTGGTATATTTCCATCTCTACAACATAACATTTCTATCACATCTTCATATAAAGCGGTTATACTTCCCAAAGGTCCTGAAATAAGATGCAACTCATCCTGAATTATTAGACCAGGAGGAAGATATCCGTTTCCTCTACCGAATAGAGATGAGGCTTCATCAACCCAAGCAAGCCGAGCAAATTTATCTACGGTAGAAAAAAGGAGGGATGGAGGATTATTATATATACTTTCATCAATAAAATCCAGAGGCAAACCTTCATTAAATTCACATTCTGAGCTAATACATTTTACTTTAAATGTTTTACCTAATATCATAAATCCTGCTTTTCCTGTATCAATTAAGCTTTTACCACACCAGGGACAGTCATTAATGGGGAAACGGTTCAATTTTCGAGCAGTTTCTTTATCTTTGGCATCTACAAGTTGCTGAATTTGGAAGGCTGCACTATATTCTTCACCTTCAAGTTTATTAGGAGTAGAAGATTGTCCTATCCATAATCCTATGCTATAAGGTTTTGTTTTTATTAAATCCGGCATAAATTTTGAACAAACATAGTTCAAAGATAAAATCATTTTGGAAGCACGTTCAAATTGTTGCGCAGTTAGAAGTCGTAAAGTATATCTCATAATCACGGAAGTGCCTAAACCTTTATCACCATACTTATATCTTCTAAATAATAAGAAAAATATGGTTAATAAAAAATATGCCTCGGTCTTTCCTCCACCTGTAGGAAACCATAATAAATCTATACTATTATTTCTAATTTCCGATTTTTCATTTACAATACATTCTATATTTATTAAAAGAAATGCCAGTTGAAAGGGATGATATGAAATTTGAGCACTTTTTAAGTCTTCCGGAATTTTAATATCCAGATTCTTTGTTTTAGCCATATTAACTAACATAGCGCTATTGGCTAGTTTATATAGCTTCATATAATCAGAATTCAATTTTAAAATTGTAATCCCTTCATATATTCTCTGGAGGATATCATTTTGATCTTTCACTATTTGATTGGCTGCTTCTTTATATCTATCTTCAATATTACTTAGCAATTTTTCCTGGCTTTTAATCCATCTGCCATAGCTTTCAGCAAGGATTTCTAAATTATGGATTATTTCTTTATCAGTGCTATCACAAAAATTGCTATTAAGATAGATATTTAATGTATTAGATAAATTATCAAAATGACTATTGCCTGTAACTGGAGGAATGACTTCCGGTAAAAATTCAGTTTCAACTCTGAGAGGATGTTCTTCATCGGAATTCCATTTACAAGAACAATTATGCGCCAGAGCATAAATCTTTGTGTCTCTATATTGGCAATCTATAATCTTATCTTCTATAGATGCATTGGAATATAAATGAGGTTCAGGAAAAGGTCGGAGAAATGGGCTCTCAATCTGAATCTTACTTTGGAACATACAAAGTTTATTTAAGGCTGGTTTATTATATATACTCAAAATTCCACCGCTATATTCTGAACCATTTTCCGCTAATACTTTAATAATATAGTAGTCTTTTGTTTGTTTTATTAGCTTAATATACAACACAATTTTAAAAGATGGTACTAATTCTGATTCATAAAGGTTTAATTTAATTTCATCAGATAAG
This sequence comes from Cloacimonetes bacterium UBA3541, assembly GCA_002376725.1. GTDB lineage: Bacteria > Cloacimonadota > Cloacimonadia > Cloacimonadales > Cloacimonadaceae > Syntrophosphaera. The sequence goes on from DFOM01000001.1 coordinate 102,387, forward strand.
AGTTTGTTTATATTTATATCATATTTATATTCACAAGGAATTCTTTCCCAAGCACTTAGATATAATGGAGTAAGTTTTTTTAATATTAGATTTTCTTTATTTAAACGAGATTTTTCATCACCTTTCGCTATTTTTTGATTTTTATAAATATTCTTTTTGAATGTACTAAGATTATAAATATCTTCACTTTTTTCTTCTATTTTATTTGTAGAAATAGTCCTTCTTAAATAAGCAGCTTGTTTTTCTTTATCATAACCAATGAGATTACTTAAGTATTGTTCGTTTCCAGGATTTAAGTTTTTTACCAGATTATAATCATCTTCATTTAATTTTATTTTATATCCTGAATTTAGTTCTATTTGAGGGTCGATTTTACGGTACAAACCAAATTTCAACTTTAAATTAAATTGCTCTGCTTTTCTATCTAGGCAAAATGAGATTCCAAAGGAATTTGGATAAATTTCTTCTCTGGTAAAATCTTCATTTCCCAGGTCTTCTTTACTCGGTTGTTCATCGCTAATAGATTGATCTTCTTCTGATTCTATTTCTTCAGAATATAATTCCTCAATTTCAATTTCATTATCAATTTCTTCATCAGTTTGTAGATTATTCTCCTCGTTTTTATTATATTTATCAGAAACTCTGGGAAAAATAATGCCTGAAAAATATTTATTTAAAGGATAACCAGTTACAAGTTCATTTTCACCCAAATCAATAAAGGTATCATTGGTGGGTCCAATAAGTTGTTTATAAATTATCTCTTTGAAAGTTTTACGTGGATCTACCATATTAATCTATCTCTTCTATATTTAATATTTCAATAAATTTATATATTACAAAATTATAGCCAATAATACCTAATATAGATTCCCAATCAAATCTATATAGTAAAGGAAATTGATTTGGATTACCAATAACATTTTCTTTTATAAAATTCTCTTTTGAATCTTTTTCCCCCAACATTATATTTTGTAGTTCAGAACTTAAATTTAGACCTAAACTAATCATTATACCTACAAAAAATTTTCTTGCTGATTTGATTTCTCTTTCTTCCTCAGAATTTAATAAATAATTATTTTTCAGTATGACCAATAACTTTTCAAGTATAGATTTTTGAGGGAAACGAACCTGGTCCGTATTATTAAGCCAGTTTTTTAAGATGTAATCTGGTTTAATTCCGAGATAATTAGCTAAGTTCCATATTTTCTCAATATTATAATAACTTTCATTTTCTGAAGAATCTACAATTTTATAATTAAGGTACTTCTTTAATCTATCTTTCCATAATCTTGAATAATAATTAACATCTTTTATTTTTTCTGATTTTTCACTTAATATTTTATAGAGGGACTTTTTATCTTTGCTATCATAAACAAAAATAATATCACCTGGCAAAAGGCTATCAACAGTAACCAAATTTATTTCAGAACCATTATCTCGTAAAATTGTTAGCGGTACAATAATATTTTTTTTATTCTCATCTATATCTAAAACAGATATCTTATAGGATGAGTAACAATTTGATTCATAGTCAAAATTGTTAATAGTATCTTCAAAATTATCCTCAAATCTACTTATTAAATCATCTAAAGATTCTTTTTCTTGAACTTCACTCTCAATTTCCGGAAATAAAGATGTATCCTTTATTTCGTGTTTATTACTAGTGTATTTATTAATATTCTTTTGCTTTGCTGTAAAAAATCGGATCTCCGAAGGGTAAAGTAACAAATGAAGACTAACCTCCTGGTCCATTAAAGTATTATATAGTTGCAATAATTTCTTTTCATCAGGTATGAAGGTGAACCAATATGAGTTTTTACTATTTTTGCTTTTTAAATCTTTGAGCAAATCTCTATATGAAAATAGATAAACATTATCAAAATCAGATAAACTATCTTTCCACTCATCATATCTAGAAT
>DFOM01000065.1 GCA_002376725.1 Cloacimonetes bacterium UBA3541
GATGGGGACATCTGCACACCATAAAATCTACACACCATAAAATCTGCATACCATATTATAGTAAATTATACTTAATAATCTTAAATATGTTCCAGAAGTTCTTTTAGTCTATTTTCTACCATCTCAGGTGTAATCAATTTCATACACTCAAAAGTCCCTTTGGGACATTTCTTTCTTCCATGCAAAGAGCAGGGCTGGCATTCTAAATCAGCAGATAAAATGATAGCTTTATCATTTAGAGGGGCAAAACCTAAGCGGGGATGAGTTCCTCCAAAGATAGCAATCTGAGGCTTATTTAAAGCTGCAGCTAAATGCATAGGACCTGTATCACCACTAATGATTACATCACAAACATTTAATTCTGCTGTTAATTGCTTAAGATTGAGCTGTCCACAAAGATTTTTGATATCATTATAATCAGCACCAAGATTTCTGGTTAACTCATAATCTGATTGGTTGCCATAAATTCTAAATTCATATTTATTATAACAATTCTCAATAAGTTTTTCCCAGTTCTCTAGTTGCCAGATTTTAGTATTATGCGCAGCACCTGGAAATAGAGCAATAAGCTTTCTATCAGGATAAATACGAGGAATAATTTCTATATCAGAAGGCAAAAATTCAGAATGAAGTACTGGATAGCGAATTGGAGAAGTTAAGGAAAATTCATTCGGAAACAGATTTACTAAAGCAGAATAATACAATCTAACCGTAGATTCTATACAGACAGAATGATCTCCTTTTACGATTCTTCTTCTTAGTTTATGTTGTTTATGGTAAACTGCCTTTTTAACTGAGTGAACAAGATGCCTAATCAACCAGGTAGAAAATTTATTATGGAGGTCTATCACTAAATCAAAAGATTGTTTAAGCAGACCTATATGCCAGGAAAAGCTTTTTGAATAGGGAATAATCTTTAAATCCAGACCAAAAAGTTCTGGTAAAGTTTGATATTCTGATTTACAGAGAAAATAGATTTCAGCATCAGTAAAGAGGTCTCGCAATTCAGCTATTACAGATTGAGTTAGAATAATATCCCCAATAGAACTTAATCTGATAACCAGGATACGCATTATAAAGTGCTTCTAACGATATCGGGAATGCGTGGCATAAGCTCAGAAAGCTTTTCTGGATTTTTTCCTCCACCCATTGCAGAATCAGCTCTTCCTCCACCTTTTCCATTTAGCTTTTGAGATACAGCTTTCACGATTTTTCCCGCATTAAATTTATCCATTAAATCTCTTCCGACTACGCAGAGTACCGTAATTTTTTCTCCATCTATAGTGAATAAGAGGGATATGGCATCTTTTGCTCTGTCTTTAAGTATATCACCTAGTTCTCTTAACTTTTCCGGTTCAGCTTCAACTGTTGCACATAGCAGACGAAAATCAGGATATTCGGCAATTTTATCCAGCAATCTATCTACTTCAAATGAACTATTTTTCTGTTCCTTCTTTTTAAGTTCATCTTCCAATTCGGTAATCCGGTTTTGTAAATTCTCCAATCTTGTCTCTATCATCTTTTCAGGAACATTAAGCATTGAGGCAAGATTAGCTATTCTTTCTTGAAGCGAACGAACATATTTCTCTGCACCTCTTCCGGTTACAGCTTCTATTCTTCTTATTCCTGCAGAGGAAGAACTTTCTGAAAGTATTTTAAATAGACCTATTTCACCAGTGGCAGAAATATGCGTACCACCACATAACTCTTTGGAAAAATTCTCTACACTAACAACTCTAACTTTCTGACCATACTTTTCACCGAAAAGAGCTATGGCACCATCAGAGCGTGCTTCATTAATATCTTTTATGTCAATGTGGACAGGCCTGTTTTCTTTAACTATTTCATTAACAATATCTTCAACTCTATTTATTTCGTCTTGAGTAAGTGCTTTCAGGTGAGTGAAGTCAAAACGAAGATAATCTGGAGCAACATAGGAACCCTTTTGCTGAACATATTCTCCTAAAACCATTTTTAAAGCTCTATGTAGAATATGAGTAGCAGTATGATTACGAGCTATATCTTTTCTCCTTTTAAGGTCAATTTCTGCTTTCACTAAAGGAGAGGAAATAGCACCTTTAATTATATGACCGATATGAATGAATTGTTCTTCTATTTTTTTAACATCAATTACTTCCAACTCAAAATCTTCATTATAGATTCTTCCCGTGTCAGCAATTTGTCCACCTGATTCAGCATAAAAAGGAGTTCTATCTAACTGAAGATGTATCTTCCCTTCATCATCAATCCGATAACGCTGAATATTAGCTTCTAAGTTAAAAGTATCATAGCCAACAAATTCTGTTGCAGTTGAAGGCAAAAGCTCTATCCAATCCATATCTTCCCATTTATAATTAAATTTAGAGCTTTTCCGAGCTCTTTCTCTTTGTTTTTTCATCTCTTCCTCAAAACCTGCTGTATCCACTTTAAAACCTCTCTCTTCCGCTAGATTTATAGTCAAATCAAGAGGAAAACCATAAGTATCATAAAGCTGAAATGCATCCTTACCAGGGATAACTTTACCAGTAGAGTTTGCACAAATCTGGTCAAATATCTCCAGACCTTTATCCAGTGTAGCATTAAAACGTTCTTCTTCTGCTTTAATTACCATTTTCAGATAGGCTTCTTTCCCTTTTAATTCTGGAAAAGATTCACTCATTATTTCTATCACAGGATCAACTAAATGAAACATAAAAGGTTCAGAAAATCCAAGCAATCTTCCGTGACGAGCAGCTCTACGTAAAATCCTTCTCAGAACATAACCTCTTCCTTCATTAGAAGGAAAACCACCATCAGCGAGAGCAAAACAAAGGCAGCGAATATGGTCAGCTATCACTCTAAAAGACATAGCACTTTCTGGATTATAGGGAACTCCACTCATCTGAGAAATCTTATCTATGATAGGCATAAATAAATCCGTCTCATAATTGCTATAAGCATTTTGAAGTATTCGCACTAACCTTTCAAAACCAGCTCCAGTGTCTACATAACGAGATTTTAAAGGAGAAAGTGAACCATTTTCTTCTCTATTATACTGAATAAAGACCAGATTCCATAGCTCAATAAACCGATTGCAATTACCATTCAATTGACATTTATGATCTGGTATATCCTTTTTAGTGCAATGTTCTATACCGCAGTCATAATGAATTTCTGTGCAAGGTCCACAGGGACCTGTCTCCCCCATTTCCCAAAAATTATCCTTATCTCCACAATAGAATATATGGGATAGGTCTATATCGGTATTATTTTTCCATAAATTATAGCTTTCCTCATCAGAATTATGCACCGTAGCAAAGAGTTTTTCTTTAGGAAGCTGATACACAACCGTTAAGAGTTCCCAAGCCCATTCTATAGCTTCTTTTTTATAATAGTCACCAAAGGACCAATTGCCCAGCATCTCAAAAAAAGTATGGTGATATCCATCTTTACCAACGGCTTCTAAATCGTTATGTTTCCCACCAGCACGAATGCATTTTTGCGTATTTACTGCTCTTTTAACTTCTGGTTCTTTGATTCCCAGAAAGATATTTTTAAACTGATTCATTCCAGCATTGGCAAAAAGTAAAGTCGGATCATCCCAGGGAATCACCGGAGAAGAAGGGATAAAGATATGTCCTCTTTCTCTGAAGAAATCAATAAAGATTTGACGAATCTCCTTACTACTCAACACTTAATTATGCTCCATCTTTTTCTAAAGCTTCGTAATTATCCCTGATCCATTTTTCTGCATTAAATGCTGCTATAGCACCATCGCTTGTTGCTGTGACTACCTGTCGCAAAACTTTATGACGAATATCTCCAGCAGCATAGACACCAGGGATATTAGTATGCATAAATTCATCAGTATAAACAAAACCTGCTTCATCAAGATTTATCCTGGATTCCAGCAGTTTATTGTTTGGTAGAATACCTACATAAATAAAAACTCCATCTACCGGTAGATAGCTTATCTGTTGAGTTTGGCGATTAAATATTTCAAGTTTTTCAATTTTATCGGTTCCATAAATTTCTTGAACCACTGAATTCCAGATAAATTCAATCTTTGGATTCTGAAAAGCACGTTCTTGCAATATCTTTTGTGCTCTTAATTCATCTCTTCTATGGATGATATAGACCTTACGAGCAAAGTGGGTTAAATAAATTCCTTCTTCTACTGCAGAATCACCTCCTCCTATTACTGCCACTACTTTATCACGATATAGGGCACCATCACAGGTGGCACAATAGGAAACTCCTCTTCCCATAAAGCGTTCTTCACCAGGAACATTTAGCCTTCTGGGAGATGCACCAGTGCATACTATTAAAGCTTTAGTCCGGTATTTATTTTCGCGAGTTTCAACTATCTTACATAAACCTTCCATTCCTATAGCCGTAACTTCTTCATCTAAAAATTGTGCTTGAAATCGTTCTGCCTGTTGTCTCATTCTTTCTGTAAGCTCAAATCCTTCAATAGCCTCAGGAAACCCTGGGTAATTTTCCACCTGATGAGCAGAGGTAATCTGACCTCCTACAATTGCTCTTTCCAGTATAACAGTTTTTAAACCACTGCGTGCAGCATATATTCCGGCACTTAATCCAGCAGGACCGCTTCCTATTATCATTACATCATATAGCATTTTCTACCCCATTACAAAAGAATTCTTTATACCCTTTTAAACACTAAGTATTAAAGTCAAGAATTTTATCGTTCCTGCTAAGTATAGGAATTTCTTTAATTATGTCAAAGTTTACTTAATTATACCAATTTACTAAATCAATATTCTTCATATAGGGTAGCTTTAAATATTATGAATAATCTCATTTTTATTTTGTATACTTTCATTTTTCCAAGTTAAAGTTATTATGGATATCGGTATTGATACAATAAAAATCGTATCTTACCCTGAAAATTACCGATATCAGCTTAGTTATGTCCAGCTTATGTCCAG
>DFOM01000048.1 GCA_002376725.1 Cloacimonetes bacterium UBA3541
AAGTAGAGATATACTATATATAACTATACAGATTTGGGCTTAAATAACTAGTACATAATTAATTAAGTATATATTTAAATAGATATGGTTTAAATAATTAGTATATAATTAGTTAGTATATACATCTTGACTCTCTCTTGACTCTTTCCTGGCTAAAAAGAGAAGGGGGAGATAGGGGTTAGTAAAGAGATATAAAATTCAGTATAACTTATTGATATTGAAAGTGATAGGTGAGAGATAAGGGTAAAATAGGGGTGCGAATTTATTCATTTTTCTGCGAATTTATCCCAATTTCTGCGAATTTATTAAAAAAGGGGGGACTTTTACAGAGTTCACTCGTATTAATCTTTATGCTTCGGGTTTTTATTAAAAAATGGGGGAACTTTTAAAGGTTCCCCCTTAGGATGGATCAGATTTCTTAGTTGGTTTAGTTTAACGCATAGTAGGTGGTAGGTTTATTCCCGGTATTCACTTTCTCTATTTTTATCAGTTCAAGGTCCAGTAAACCCTGGATAAACTTATTGGTTTCATCTTTTTTAGAGTGATGGTTAAACTTAGCAGAGATCTCTGTTTTACTTAATCGGTGGTCAGGTGCAATTATCAGGAAATAGAGTAATTTTTCCATATTCTTCCAGGTTCTTTTATCGGTGGCAAGGTTAAGTAATTTATTATTTAGGCGATAATAATTGCACAGATATTCGGCTTCCAGCACGGTTTGTTTGTCAATGGGATTATTTTGCAGCCAGATATCCAGATTATCTTTGTTATCTCTAATAGATTTCCAATTTTTCACGGCGTAAATGATAATAGAGAATCTGGGGAAATAATCAAGGTAGATACGGATGTTGGATTCCCCTTCTCTTCCTTCCAAATTAAGTAGTCGTTGATATTTAGGACCATAAACATTATTAATATAGGAGAAAGCTTCTTCATCAAATCTCAGTTCATAGGAACCAGGTAGTGTAGCAAAGCATTGCAGCATATAATAATATTTATGGATTTCACTTTCATAAATGGTAGTGGGATTGATAAAATTATTATCAGGTGGGATATAGTTTTCGGGGATATAGCAGAACAGGAATCTTTGGAAGAAGCCACACCCTTTATCAATGATATTTTTATAAGCGTTATAAAAGCTATCATTAGTGATAGCACCGACTATAGATAGAGCAGGATCTTTGATGGTAACGGTATAATCCAGGGTGCTATTGCTGGTGTAATGTCCGTTAAATAGGTCAGTTATATCATCCAGCATAGTTTTGTTATAATCTTGTTTGAAGTTTTGAAAGAAGCTTCCCATTTCCTGATATTCTAAGAGCAGATGGGGATTGTTTTGCAGTTGTTTGAGCAGAGCAGCATTCGTAATCCTATTTTTTACCAACTTAAAATACAGGTTATTTTTATCGTTGATGAGCATTTTCTGAGCCTGACTTATGCAGGTGCTTTTATGAGTCCTGGAAGAAGGACCAATTAATAAAGCATAGACATTGCAATAATGTTTGGTTCCGTTGCTGGAAATATAGAGATGATTTCCGATGGACACTGCGAGATAGGGTAACATAGCAGTAAGGATGATACCATCAGGAGCACTGGTGATTTTATTGACGGTATTAATATATTCCTGGAACATAGGTGGTAACTTGGATTTATCCAGTTTTACCAACAGATTAGTGCCTTTCAGACAAAACTGCCCTGGCGAAGCTTCCCATCCGTAGCTTTTAGCGATATGGAATAGAGTTCCTATATGGATTTGGTTGTAGTTATAGTGTCCAATCTTCTTCCAGATATTTTCCAGTTGGGTGATGGTATCGTTGTAATGAGGATTATCAGCGAAGCAGAGCCAGAGTTTTTTTCCTTTATCCAGTGAATCAATCTCATTATAATAGTTATAGATAGCAATACCGCAGCGTAGCCAATCCAAATAATTAATCTTTCTCTGAACTAGATATTTGACGGCGGAAATAGAATATTGAATGGTCTCATCGGGGAAATGGTGTTTCTCTTTTTGTTCTGAAGGAGTAATATTATCTTCAGTTTGCAGGTGAGTTAACAGAGTATTTTCCACATTGAGACATTGTGCTGCACCTAAATCAATTACACTGGGGTCATAGCTTAAAAAACAAGCTTGAGACCATCCAGCCGGTTTATCTGGTTCAATGCCGATTAAATCACGGATATTAGCCGAGCAACATTCTCTTAAGATGAGATAAGTATTTTTATCGGAAACCGGGTGATTGAAGGGAATAATCACCTTTATTCCATTTGAAGGAGAACGAAAGATATAACGAGCACCGGGAAGAGCTTTAAGAGATTCTTTACACTCTGGCAGGTCCGGGACATTATCCAGGTCCATAACCAGACCGTTCATCTGTATAACATTATCCTCACATCTTTTCTCCTTAACGATGCCATAGACGAAATAGGGTAGCTTCTTCTTAAGTTTTCGGCGCTCTTCTTCTTTAGCCGTATTTCTGATAGCTGCAATAACAGCTTTAAACTGTTCACTCTTGATAAGATTGATGACTTCATCCAGAGATTTCATTTCTAATAACTCTGGTTTTTCCACATTATAACCATAGGTAACCTGGGTTAGGTCATTTTTGTTTAACCCGGAATTGCTGTGAGAAACAGATGAGTTTCTCGTCTTGTCATTGTTTTGCATTTTTTCCATCTCCTTATTTTGGGGGTGTTCCCTAAGTTGGGGTTCCTGATTATCAGGATTGCAGTTGAAATTTGCATTTTGCATAGTAGTTTCTCCTTTATTATAATAGTTTTGCTAGGTATCTGAGGAGGGTTATATCTTTTCCACAACTTCCGAGACATCATCAAGTAAACAACACTACTTCAGAGAGTTAATTTACTGTTTGATTCCCTTATTTTTTCAGAGAAAAAAATAATGCCCTCATATATAAAGGTATGACAAATTGGGACGAAATCCTTTAAATAACTTTATTTTTGTGGGATAAAGATGAGTTTTTAAACTTATGGTCTAAAGACACATCTTTTTTTAAACAAAAGATTAATTGAGAAGATAATGTAATTTACATAATTATACTTTATGGGCAAGAGAGAAGACCGCCCTAACACATATAACTTATTCTTGTTGTAAGATTAAATCTTGATAGTTTATGAAGGATTTATATCTCCCCCTTGATATCATAGACTAGCATTCTCTTTTCTGGATTTGCCCAGCAGTATTTTATTTCACCTACGAAGATAGTGTGGTCTCCGCTACGAACTTGAGTAACTATTTCGCATTCAAAGACGGCAACTGCTTCTTCTAAAACAGGTATTTTATGTAGTTTACCGGGGAAATATTTCACCTGGCTAGATTCCATTTTATCAATTTCTCTTCCCGTAGTAGAACCTGCCAGAGCACAGATGTCCTTCATTTCCACCGAAGGAAAGACCAGATTGAAATACCGGTTTTGTTGCAAGCATTCGTGGGAAAATCTGGTAAGACCGATGGAAATAGCGAACATAGGAGGTTGAATAGAGGTTCGCATAAACCATTCTATGGTAATGAGATTATATCCGCTCTGAGGTTTTTCGGTAACTACCAGAGCAACTTTGGCTGGTAAATGAATTAAACCATAAGCAGTAGAAAGGTCTGTTTGTTTCATACTTTTCCTCTTTAGTTTTTTAGATAATATAATGAAATAAGTTCAAAATAAAAATCTTAAAACTATTAAATCACCTTTTTCATTCAGAGTGTAGGGGGGCAGATTATTTTTCAGGAGGTCTTATCTAAAGATATATTCAATGTCATACCTATATATATAGAGGGACTAAAAAAAATTAGTTCTTCTAGTAAACTACTTTCGGAGGGCAAAAAATGAAAGTAAAATTCAAATACGGGATCCGCACTTACAGCGGAAAACTGGACGAACTGGTCTTCAGTAGTTACAGGAAAGGCAAAATTTGCATAGCCAGGCAATTTGTTTATCCTCGTATAACTGCTCATAATAATGAGATCGGTTCTATAGGCAAGAACTTAGGTATACTCTGGGCTGGTGGTTCTGATGCATTCAAGACAGAGCTGGCGATGTATGCAAAGTTGAATGCAACGGAAAATGTTCCTGCCGATCAATGGGCATCTAATGCTTATGCATTATGGGTTCAAGTGATGCATAAATGGGCAGCTGATAATGATGATGTAGACCTCAAGACCTTAACTTATGAGGACTTTGTAGTCACGGGAACAGCTATCAGTACCGTAAAAGATTGTGTGCTTAGTGGGTATTTGAAACCGGTCACTGGTTACGATACTATGACTGCTGCATTCTAATTCAGGGACAATAGGGGACAGGGATCAAACTTGTCCCCTTCAATCTTGAATAATATCGGAGGCAAAGATGAATGAGAATATACTTCCCAATATTGCAGAAGAGCTGGCAAAGAAGGTTAATAAAGTTCTGAATCTTCCTATCATCAATGAACAACAGGAACAGGTTTTTTATGAGATGGTAATATTGCTCTTGCTGGAATTGCTGATAAATAAGCTCGGCATTGATATTGATTTGAATGGTTAAAGCAGATATAATCCTATTTATCAGTTGATGTTCGTAATCATCAGAGGTTGTGCTGTTCAATAAGGATGGCACAACTTTCTTTCTAAAGAATATGGACAAATTATGAGTTTTAACTGGTCTTATAAGAAGAGATGCAGGAAAAAATATTGACAGATTCAGTGATTGAGACATAGAAGATAAGAATGATTGAATCTTTATGAGTGTGATCAACGAGGTCTATTTCCGTAATCAAACGATATTTATGGGATGGTAAAAGATGATGAAGATATCTAATTTATACATCTGGACACTGGTTCTGCTTTTAGTGGTTATGTTATCTTGCAGTAAACAAGAGCAGGTTAGCAGTGGACAGAAAATTGTGGTATTATCCCCTGAAATAGCAGAAATAATTGCTTCTTTAGGTGCTACTGAGCATTTAGTGGGCAGAACTTCAGAATGTGATTATCCGCCCCAGCTATTACAAGTTCCAGTAGTAGGTAATTTTGGAGCTATTAATAAAGAGAAAGTTATAGCTTTAAAACCGGATTTAGTATTTACTTCCGCTTTGGAGCAGGATGCAATAGCACAAGAATTAGGTAAAATAGGCATTAGAGTTCATCAGATTTATCCGCAAAAATTGGATGATTTACCGGTTATCATCAGACAAATAGGTGATTTAATTGGCAAAGAAAAAGAGGCAGAAGCTTTATCGGATAGTATATCTATAGCTATAAATCAGGTAAGAAGTGCAGCCCAAAAAATCTCTCATCCTAAGGTGTATGTAGAGATCTATCGTAATCCGTTAATGAGTGTTTCCGATGAATCTTTTGTAGGTGATGTAATAGAATCAGCTGGAGGAGATAATATTTTTTCTAAATTAGAACGAGATTATGCACGCATAGACCCTGAAGATGTGATATTAGCTAAACCAGATATTATTATATGCTATTCTCAGGATACGATGGCTGGTATATGTTCACGTAAAGGATGGAATCTGATTCCTGCTGTCCAGAACCAGAGAATCTATTTTGAACAAGATATAGACCCGGATTTAATTCAGCAAGCAACACCTAGAACGGTTCAGGGTTTATGGCTCTTATATGATATATTTTCTCAGCAGATGAAAAAATGAAAAAGGAATACTGGTTAATCATCTTTCTCGTCCTGCTATTTTTAGGGATTGCTACCCTATATCTTTTTGTGGGTAATGTTAGTAAAGAGATAGTGATGCAGATAAGACTTCCGCGTATGATACTAACTTTATTTACGGGAATGACACTGGCAGGAATTGGATCTGTCTATCAATTAATGTTGGTTAATCCTTTAGCAGAACCTTATATCTTAGGCATATCTTCTGGCTCTGCTTTTGGTGCAATACTCTTTGGCGTTCTGGGGTTGAGTTTATTAATGCCAGTGGGTGGTTTTATTGGTGCTGTATTGACCTTAATTATTGTTTGGCGTTTAGCCCAAAAAAAGGGAAGTTTTGATCGTAGTCGTTTACTTATTGCCGGTGTTATTGTAGGAATGTTTTTTTCTGCTGGAATTTCTTTGATTATGTATCTATTTCAGAAAGATACAATGATTATATTAGGCACTTTAATGGGTAATTTGGGACATATATTCACTCAAGGTGAGTGGCATTTCTTTCTCTTGTTACTTGGAATATCAGTTATAATCTTAGTTAGATTATATTTTCGTTCAACCGCACTGGATATTATGAGTGGAGGAGATATCTATGCTGGAACTGTGGGTATTGATGTCCAGAAAGTGCGGAAAGAGCTATTTTTACTCACTTCTTTATTGGTTGGTATCACTGTTTCTTATGCAGGAATAATAGGTTTTGTAGGTCTAATAATACCACATATAGTAAGGTTTTTTATTCCTTCTGGACAAAGAAAAATATTTCTTTATTCACTTATTAGCGGTAGTATATTTTTACTTGGCTGTGACTTAATTGCTAAAAATATAACCGTTATTGAGCTACCCGTAGGAGTTATTACTTCTGCTATTGGATGTCCTTTCTTTATCTGGCTGTTATTGAAAAAGTAGAAAACTTTTTCTTAATTAAGTGAATACTTTACAGGACACCCCTCTCTAAAAGAGGGGAATAATACCCCGTCCTTGCAGGACACCCCTCTAAAAGAGGGGAATAATACCCCGTCCTTGCAGGACACCCCTCTAAAAGAGGGGAATAAACTAGGTATTTTTTCAATAGATTAAAGCTTAATTAAAATAAACAGACCCTAGAGTAGGGAAAAAGAATAAAAAAATCCGGGTGAAGTAAAACACCCGGATTAGTTTTAATATTATTTTGAGGTTAAGGCTGGATTATTTCACCAGCATCATTTTCTTTGTTTCAGTTTTCCCATTAGTGGTCAAGCGATAGAAATAGAGTCCACTAGTAACGGAATTACCATAGTTATCGGTGCCGTTCCAGACCACACTTTGTCTTCCCCAATCAAGATTACCATTTACCAGAGTTTTAACCAGCTGTCCTTTAACATTATAAACAGAGAGATTAGCGAAACCAGCTTTAGGCATATCAAAACTGATAGTGGTTTCTGGATTGAAGGGATTCGGATAATTCTGATGCAGCATATAAGTTACATTAGGAACAGTGGGATCATCGTTGGCATCACTGAGCGGGAAAGTGATTTGCATTTCCATAAACATTACTTTTCCACCGTCAGGATTTGGGTGATAAGGGTTCTCAATAACATTAGAACCCCAGGTGTAATCATCGTAGAACATAAATCCGAGTTTTCCAATTTTGTGACCATCAACGGTATCAATGTAATGGATTTTATCAGCAGGATATACCCACATAGGTTTAATTCCTGCGAATTCTGGAGTCTCTATATTATTTAGGATGATGGGCTCACTCCAGGTTTCTCCATTATCAGGGGAAACGGAAATCCAGATTTCGGGGGTATTAGCGTAAGCGATAAAATCTATGTCTCCATATTTATTTGCATCACGGGCACGTCTGCTCTCCTGCCACACTGCTGCCATCATACCTTCATCATTGGCAGTGGTGATTTTGCAATTATTATAATGGAATTCCATAGCATCACCATGGGCAGTATCATCCCAGTGAGGGAAGGGCCAGCCAGTAGCTACAGATATAGCATAACCAGATGTAGTTAGGACATACTCGTCTACTTCTCCGAAAGGAGCTTGGTAATCCCAGGGACAGAAACCTGTATTATAATCGTCAAGAGGGTTTTTTTGAGGATAGACTTCATTGATTGAGAATTCTTCCGTGACCGGATCAAAGACAAACTCTTTAACGAATTCCATTTCAGGATAATAATAGCCTTCAAAATTTTGCAAAGACCAAATACCAAAGACATGGATTCTATTAAGATCATCTAAAGTGGCATTAACATGTCCTGAATTACCAGCAGCTATACCAAAATATAATTCTCCATTATCACCATAAGGTAATCCGGAGACGGGTGATTTAAAATAACCTGTTGTGTCAGTTGGTGAAGAATCGGGATTCCACATATTTAGTTTACTATAGGCAGAGACTCTTCTCCAGGTTCCCTCACCATAATTAGGGCAGATAAAGACATCCATATCAGGTTCATCTATATTAGTAGAGGCATCGGATTCGGTTGCAAAATGGAAGCCTGCATAATAAAGATTTCCAGCATTATCGGCAGTTATAGCATGAAAAGGACGACGCCATTCTGCATCAACATTCCATTGATTCATCTCGGGAATGCTAGTATATTGCCAAATAAATGGTATAGCATTAACAATATCATCAGAGTCAAAATCGGCATAGGCAATATAAGGATTTTCTGAAGGAACATTAGCAGTATTATGAGTAACCGAATTTCTTGCCACTATATAGATTCTTTGCTTACCAGTTATGGGAGAAGGTCCGATTTGAGCATTGGGCCAGATGAATTCATTGTCTATGGTAACTGTGCCATTAGGAGCAGTGATAGTAATAGGATTATCAATAACAATATCAAAATTAAATAATCCAGTAAGTCCATCCAGGAAAGCATCAGAAGCGAATTCTACTTCGAGCTCAGGATCAGAATCTTTATTTGCATGCCAGGCATACATTGGTTTTCCCTGGGTTGGTTCAACTTCTAAGGTAGAATATCCTTCATGGTTTTGGACACCAGTTATTTCGGCATTATCAAGGATATTTCCTTGGGCATCAATATAAGTGTAAAATACCCGACGAGTACCACCTGCTGTACGACTTCCATGATAGGTCATAAAATAGCCACCACCAGCGGATTGGGGGATTACTTTCATAGGTAATCCATTATAACTTCCAATCATATAATCATAGTAACTTGTGATTATAGGTGTGGGCAACTTAGTAAAAGTATAAGGTGGTGCATCACGATGTTGTGGAGTGATATTAACACCGTGTTGGGTTGCTATTGGTTTAAGGATAGTTGGTACCTCCAAGTCATCAGCAACAGCTAAAGACATCAGAAGGCAGAGAGTGAATATAATGACTACTGTTTTTTTCATTTTTTCCTCCATATTTTATTAGGTTATTTAATATCTGAGTTTTATAGAAAGTCTATGGGCACTTTTAAGGAAGCTTTCTGCTAAATCGCCCATATTAGTGTAGGCATAGTCTACATTAATAATAGCAAAACGAGTTGGTATTTGATAACCAACGCCAGCAGAGAAGCCATTTGCATCATAGTTAAATTGATAACCGGCACGTAGGAATAAATTACCATATTTGTATTCAGTGCCAACATTCCAGGTTTCCATCCGGTCAATAACATTATCTAATTGGATAGAAGCAATCCAGTGATTAATAGAATTGTATTGAGTTCTATCTTCTTGGGGGATATTTTCATTCCAGGTGCGCATAATATCACCGCTAACACCTAAAGAAAAGCTCATAGGAATTTTAGAATCCAATTCAGGGCCATCCTCATCAATGATGCCATCTCCATCATTATCAAAAAGGTCAAAGGGGTCTTCATCAGTTCTACCATCCTCATCATCATCAACATAATAATGGATATCTGGTCCGAAATTACGAAGAGCCATCCCTATTTTAATATTTTTCCATCCGGTGTTATAGATAGAGCCGACATCAACCGAGAAGCTATTAACAGAGAATTCGTAGAGATTTTCGCGAAGGTATTTAACTCCTACACCAGCAGAAAACTTATTAGTAAACTGTTGAGCATAATCCACGCCGAAAGCCATACTACTATTAGTAAATGTTTCACCAGTGGGACCGAAAGTTTCTTCATCGGTGATATCCATATCATCCATATGTAGAACAGAACCATAAGCGGCAACAGTGGAGACACCGTTAGTAAATGAACAGGCAGCAAATTCATGCATAATATCAGCAACCCAATTGGTATGAGAGACAAAAGCTTGATTGTTAAAGGCAGGAGCTAAACCAGCAGGATTCCAATAAACGGAAGAAATATCATCGGAAACAGCGGTATAAGCTTCACCCATACCAATAGCACGGGCATCAACACCCAATTTGAGGAATTGTAAGGCTACTGTTCCAACTTTGCCGAATGGCTTAGCTGAAATTAGCACAGGAATCAAGATAAGAGTCAGTGTTATTAGTATTATCAAATGCTTTTTCACAATTCCTCCTTATTTAATTATGACGAATTTGCCGACTTTTATATTATGGTCAGCTTTGTTTTCTATGGAATAGAGATAAACGCCAGGTGCAATTATCTGGTTGTGCTTAGAAAGTAAATCCCAATCATGCATACCACTAGCAGTTAGTCCATGAGTTGTAGCTTTAGAAACAGTAAGAATATCTGCTTGATAAGCACCATCATGGTCTATTTCATCAACTAAGTCACCCGCAAGGGTATATATTTTTATTTTGCATTTTTCAGGAAGATTGATGAACCAGAGACGACGACTTTTATCACCTTTTTCATCCTTTTCCCTTCTACCGTCAAATTTACTCTTTCCAATATAGGGATTAGGAACTACATAGATTTTGCTCATATCAGATTTTGCGGCAGTGCCTGGGAAAAACACTTGCATATTAGCATCTTTATCTCGTCCAGATTCAAGAGAACCAATATTATTGAGAGGAATACCACGGTCAAAAGTGGTAACTGCTACATAATATTCAATTCCCTTCGGTGGATACATAATAGCGGAATGATAATATCTGCGTGAAAGACGTTGTTTTTTTAGTTCGGCTAATTTTTCCAACTGGCTTGGGTCAGTAGGATCGGTAGGTATATAAACTTGACCACCAAATCCAGGTAGAGGAATCATTTTAGGATCATAAATAGCATCGTAGATATCATCCCGAATTTCAGGGTGTTTGAACAATCTGGCTTTGAGGTTTTTAATCATAGTAGGAGGCAGATTTGCGTAGTCTAATTCTATGTGTTCAGCCTCATCTTCTAAATCATCACTCCATTCCACAGCAGGATTATAGATGGGCCATCCAAAGAAATCATCACCTTGTTCATATGACACTAACTGATAATTCTCATCATATCTGTAGAATTGTGTAATATCACCAGTCCATTCATTTTTATTGGGAAGACCTTTATCAATGCCGAGATATCCGCCATAATTTACATAATAATCAGTTCCACTATTCACATTATAATCAAGCAGGTCTTGTGGTGTATCAATTTTGTCCCAGCGTTCTTGCATTACCCAATCTTCTTGAGAGCCACTACCGCTTCGTCCCCAGGTAGTGTAACCTTGAAAATCGTGTCTTAGCCTGTAACCAGTAAAAGGATTAACTCGGGCATTCATATTATAATTGTTCTGGTCAGGATGAAATTCTTCCGGGAAATCCTGCCAAACAACGGAATTAGGGTCACTATCTATTCCTGATATTAAGAATGAGCTATTAGGGTTTTGCCAACCAATTACGGAACTGTTAACGGTCATAGTATCGTAAGAAAATTCACTTCTGTTATCCCAATAAAGGTCAATACAACTGCCATCATCAGTCATTTCTGCGAAAAGTTTGGGTATATCTGGAGGTTCAGGGGGAGTGTAGTGAGGAAAAGTATCGGGCAAAACAACTGTATTTAAAGTTTGAGCTTGTCCATATATAAGTTTTGCAAAGGTGGCGGTGCTCTTTAAATTTTCTTTGTTATCACCGGGGAAAACAGCAACGACAATTTTCATCGTTCGTCCTGGGGCGAGATTCCAGGAGTTTTCAGTTGGCGCATCTAATCCTTGTTGATCTCCATAGAAAGAGAATAGGAAACGGGTATCCTTGGGAACAGTTTCTTCAAACTCTGTCTGGTCTGGTTGTTCTGGTCGGAGAGGTGTATATTTATTTTCATCAGGGTTTCTACCGGTTAGAAGCCAATATTTTTCATTAGCTGTTTTTCTGGGTTTATATTCTAAGTTATAAGCATCAGTATCATTGGGACCATCACCCACTTTCCAATACCAGCAGTGAAATTGAAGCTGTTCGGGGTCAGGCGTACAGACCCGAGCACCAACCATACCTGTAGTTAAGCCTCCATCACCATCAGCATCATATGTATAAGCAAATTCATAGCCAGTACCTTTAACATAACCAGATACATCATCTGCGGCTTTTTCACGACCCCAGGTCTGGGGACCGCAATCGCAATCCATATAAATTCCCATAGCACAATCAAAGAGTGTATCCCCATAAACAGTATTCATATTAGTAATATCAAATTCAACATAAACTAGATTTTTAATATATTCATAGCTCCATTGATAGGACATTTGCCTAACACGTACATTAAGGGGATAATGTTTACTTGCTCCCCGTGATGATCCATAATCCCGATCCCCTGGTGTTCCAAAGGGGCAATAATCATAATAATAGCCTATAAAATCTTGTTCCGAGACCGGAGCACCATCTTCATCTATTAATCCATCATTATCATCATCATAGGGCATAGAGAAACAATAATGATTTAGAGATTGATCTGAAAGATCCATAAAACCTAGGGGAAACCATATTTCCATATTGTTGCCAGTATTAATTATATTATAATTATTAGTATTTGCGATATACTGGCTCCCAAAAACTTGAAATTGAGTTGGTAACTCATCTGCTCTTCTTAATGGGAAAGTATAACCTCCAAAGTCCTCATCTATTATCCCATCGCCATCATCATCAATCCCTCTTTCTTGGGTACGAATGCTAGCAGTGACACAACGATCTAATCCATTATACATATTATACATACTTATAACTTCAGCGTTAGTATTGGCTGAAACTAATGGATTATATGCCGGTAAAAACTCATATATGTCCCAATCGCCATCAAAACCAACTGTAACTAGAGTATCAACTACTGGTTTCATCCAGGGTTGCCAATCAGGAGAACCATATGGTACAGTTTGAGAACTATCTGAAGATGGGTGAAGCGCACGCCAGTATAGCTTTCTTCCCGCGCTATCTCTTCTGAATTTTTTTGCTCCGAACCAGAGAGCACCCTGATAAAGATAATCTATACCCTGTCCTCCTGGATATTCCAGAGAAGGATATTGAGGGATAGCATCGTCCCCGGAACCAAAAAAGCCATAATTACTGATTCTCAGCCACATATTACCGACATTATGATAGTTTCCAATGTCAAGTTTCTTGGCTCCGGAAGGTTTGTCTACCATTGCTGCTTGAGCAATTCCGACGAATACTAAAGCAAGCAGCAGACAAAAGATAAATTTATTAAATTTCATATTTAAACTCCTAGGCAACTAATTCAATTTGAATTCAATGGGGATGATAACAGTTGTATCAACAGGATTTCCACTACTTTTCCCCGGTTGAAAACGGATTTTACGAACTGCTTCAATAGCAGCCTCATCTAAGCCTCCAGGACCTGGTTGCACCGAACGGATAACTCTAATGTTTCCGACAGTCCCATCTTTATAGACATCAACCTCAAGAACAACGGTGCCCTGGATTCCGGCTTTTCTGGCAAATTCAGGATAGGCTGGTTTAATGCTACCAATAGGAACGGGAGGGTCATCCCAGGGGACAAAATCAAAAGGTCGCTCATCTGATTGTTGAAGAGTAGTACTAGTAGTGCTCTGTAAGTTTCCAAACTGTTGTAAAGCTAAAGCTCTCTTTTCTGCTAATTCAGGCGTATCTTCGGTGGCAAGTTCCTCGCTGATTACTGGTACGCTGATATCTATTTCCGTTTCTGTTTGGGTTTCTTCTTTTTGTCTTGTATCCGGAGGAGCCTCAGCAATTTCCACTTGGGTCACAAGTTCTTTTTTTACTCGAGTTTCAGTTTTGGGGGCAATCAGATATATTAATAGCATAATAGCTAGTGCTAAGGCAACAGCTTTGCCAAATTGAGCATCGCAGTAATCTTTCCAATCTAAAATTTTATTATTTTCCATAATTACCCCCTAAAGCTTCCTTTGAACTTCAAATACCACATTACGGGTATCTGCATCTTGAAGGCGTATCATAACATCACGGATGGATTGATAACGGCAGTCTTTATCAGCTCGGAAACAGACCTGTAGGGTAGGAATCTCACGTGCTTTAGCTCGCATAGTCTCAACTATAGAATTATCTTCAACTGAGTAGGGGAAATCATCAATAAGAATCTGTTCCTTGAGAGTGATATAAATAGTAGCAGTTTCATTTCTAGCTATACGTTCTATATTTTCTGTGGCATAGGGTAATTTTTCCCGCGGAACCCAAAACACGCGTTCCTGGACGAAAACGGTAGAAACCATAAAGAAGAGCAGAAGTAAGAAGGAGATGTCACCCGTAGAAGTTGTTGGGATAGCGGCACTTGGTCTTTTTGACATTTGAATTTTAGCCATTATTTACTCCTATAATTGGGTGGATATTGAAATCATTGCTCTGTCTCTGTAAGTGACAAGATGGTCTACCACTCTGACCATATCGCTATATTTAGCTTCACTATCTGTTTTTATAAGAAAGAGCATTTTTGTTTTTCTGACTTCGGGGTCGCTACTTTGCTGATTAAGTCTTTCCCGCATCTCAATCTTACTTTGAATCAAGTTATCCAACTCATCATCGGTAAAAGCGCGAGGTTCTTCATTGTTAACTCTTATTCTTCCATCAGGTAGAATTTCTAATCGGGTCATTTCTGCTTCAGTAAGTTGAATTTCAGTTGTTCTAACTTGTTCTTCCGGGACGGCTTTATTTAGTTGGACCTTAACGCCTTCTTTGACATCAAACTTAGTTGTTGACATAAAGAATACTATCAACAGGAAAGAAATGTCTCCTGTTGAAGTGGTAGGAATGTTAGCGCTTGGTCTTATCTTCCGAGTTACTTTCATTGTAACCTCGATTTAGGATTCAATCAGGGCTTCGGTTACCTTTTCTGAAGCTCTTTGCATATCCACAACGATACCATCCACCATAGTGGTAAATATATTATATAATAACTGCACGGGAATAGCAAAAATTAAACCCCACTTAGTGGTAATTAGAGCTATTCTGATACCGTCAGCAACAATTGTAGCATCAACTGCTCGGGCTTTAGCTATGGCGTCAAAAGCAACAATCATACCTGCTACAGTTCCCAAGAAACCTAACATTGGACAGAGAGTAATGGTAGAAGTCATCTCCACAAATCCCTTTTCCAGGTAAGACATTTCAATCATAGCTGCATTTTCCATATATTTCTCTACTGCTTCTATGCCGTTTTCAGCTTTTTCTAATCCAGCAGCAATAACCGCAGCTATCGGTCCACGAGTTTTATTAGCTAATTCAGTTGCTTCCTTAATTTTCTTATCTTTGATCAAAGGAATAATTTGATTTAAGAAATCATTAAGATTGATCTTAGCATACATTAGAGAGATGAATTTCCAGATACAATAGGCAAGTCCATAAATGAATACAGCAAGAATGGGCCACATTGCCCAGCCACCATTCAAAAATTCTTGGACTAAAGCACGGCCAAATAGAAATTCTGCTATGGATCTAAGGCCGGATGTTTGTTGCACAGATTCAGCGGGTTCTGTCTGTTCTGTAGTTGTAGCAGCAACAGCTGTATCTGGAACAGTAGCAGTTGCATTATCTTGTGCATAAGCTATTGAAATGAGTAGGACACTCATTAGAAGCAGAAGTGGTAATATTTTGGATAATCTGTTTCTCATTTTATTATATTTCCTCCATGGATATTTCTAAAAGTTGAATGAAATGCCAAGTGTTATGCCACGGAAATCATTAATATATCCGGGGTTACGGGTATATAAATCGTGGACGAATTTAACTTCTGGATAAACATAGCCCGTGCTACTATCAGTTAAATCTGCTCCATCATCATACCATAATCCAGTCTTTGGATAGACCGTGATCACATTTTTGGTTTTGAGAAGGTTTTCTACATCCAAAAAGACCTTAATATTCATCTTATTAGAAAGCATAAATCCTTTGGTCAATCTCATATTCAGTTGATGCGTAGGGTCTTTTCTAGCACTATTTGTATCCAGCATTTTATCCCCTATCAACGATTGTGGTGTATAGGGTGCACCAGAGGCAAAGGACCAATTGAAATTAGCGGTGAAATCATCTAAAGGTAAGATGAAATTTGTGAAAGGAATAAAGTATTCCTCTCCTCGTCCGATTCTAAAAGTGAAGTTGATAGCTATATTATGCCGAATATCCCAATCCAGAGGGAATTCTCGGAGATTAGTAGCTTCATCTTGAATCACCGTGGTAGAATTATTGCCCTGAGCCCAAGCTAAGGAATAGGCAATAGACCAGTTAGTAAAATTGGACATCAGTTTTTCCAATTGAATATCAATTCCACGAGCAGAACCATAGTCTTCAGATATATATTTATACCAATAAACCTGTGGCTCATTAGGATCATATTCTTTTATAGTACTAACATAATTATATATATTTTTATAATAAGCAGTCATATCAACTACATAATCATCGGAAAGTTGGTGCGATAAACCTACTTCATAAGTAACGGTAATCTGGGGTTCCAATTCAGTGTTTCCCACAGTAATTATCTGATCAGAAATATAGGCATCAGAGGGAGTTTTAGAGGTGAATATGTATTGCATCTGAGGGAGCTGATTCTGATAATTATAAGCAAAACGCATCACATCTCTGTCAGTTATAGGATGAGAAACTCCCAATCTTGGAGATACCATAATTTGTAATCTTTCATCGGGGTCAAATTCAACCGTGCGATAGGATCCATCATCCTGTAAAACTTTATATTTAGACCCTAAATACCAGAGGTCAAAACGTAAACCTGCATTAACAATCATTCCTTCCCATTCCATTTTATCTTGAATATAGTATGCTGCTTGCCAAGGGTAAGCTTGATAACCATCACGTTTACCAGAAGCTTCTTGAGCAGCTTTATAATAGTCAGTAGGTTGATAAATGGGGAGTAAGGTTCCATCTTCGGTTACATATATAGCATATAATTCATCCACAATTCCATAATATGCTGTATCAGCAGGGGCATCTGGTTCGGGAGTCCATTGAAGATTTGCCATATCATAAACTCGTTTCAAGCTTGCTTGAAATCTATCTTCATAAATATTAAGAAAGTTTTGAAGTTGATTCTTTTTTATGTTATGTTTAATTAATTCTAAGCCTGTTTTGGCTAAATGAGTCTCATTTATTTGCCATTCAAAATCCGCCCTACCACTTAGAATAGTAGTAACATCATCCACGAAATACGGATAAATAGTTCCAGGTGGCAAGAATCCAGGAATAGAACGTGGGTCTTCTAAACCTGCTATTCTATAAGACCAGAAGGAAGCAGGAAGATAATCTGCATCACTTATTCCATCTCCATTATAATCTGGACTATAAACGCCATCACCGTCATGATCAACCGTGTCCCAACCCTGATTTCCCATTAAAACATTATCTATATAATCTGTTCCGGGATTAGTAGGGTCAAAATTATCATACATATAAATATAGTTAGAACGCTGAATACCACGAGGACCAGAATTACTATCTTTTTGGTAATAACTGGCTTTAACTGATAGATTCATTGTTGAACTAAAGACATGGTCATAGGTGGCGATATACTGTCTTTGTATGGTTTCATCATATGCAAAATGGTCTAAAGCATATCGCCAGGCATAAGAATAAGGATAGTTAAGAGATCGGTCACCACGAACAGCAAAAGTAACTTTCTGAGCGGGATTAAAAACATACTTGGATTTTAGATTTATATTATATGCATTATAATTTCTATTTCCCAGATCTATGCCTAAGAAGTCTTTTCGGTCAGTATAAGGATTATAGGGAGGATACTCATATTCAAGAATTGTGATTCCATTAAAGGTGAAATCAGAAATAGGATTAGCAATATAATAATCTTTTAATCTTCCGTCCAGCCATTCACCTCCTCCATTTAAATAAAAGGTAAATCTTTCTCTTAAATCTTGTCCTCCCAGAGGCCAAACTGGACCTCCGAAAGCAAACTTGGTCACATCAGAATTTCTCCCTTCTCCGATAAGATGGTCTGTATTATATTCAATTTTGCCAGAATAGAAAGGATCTCCATCTTTTGTAACTATATTTATAACGCCAGATTGAGCATTTCCATATTCGGCAGGGAAACCACCGGTCATAACCTTCATATCTGCTATAGCGTCAGTATCAACCTGTAAAGCACTTCCGCCATCTACTGGATCAGAAACGGACATACCATCAACAGTGAAATTAATCTCATTAGACCTGCCACCACGAATATGCAATTCACCACCAATATTAGTAACTCCAGCTTGAAGAGAAACAATCTCAGAGATTTCAGTTGCCGCTACCTCACTCATTCTTTCCATTTCTATTTGTCGCACTGAACCAATCTGAGTTTTACCTACTAAATCAGCACCGGCGGTGACGACAACAGGAGCTAATTTTACCCCTGTTTTTTTCATAATAGCGTTGATATTAGTAGTTTCATCAACTTGAATGCGCACATCGGTATAGGTTATAGGGTCATATCCGATAAGAGACAATTTAACCGTATACACACCAGGGGGAATGTTAATGATTATAGCTACACCCTTGGAATCAGTTTGTCCTCCAGTTATACGCTGATTTCCACGCATAACAACGATATTAACAAACTCTAAAGGTTTATTACTATTATCACGAACTCGGACAGCTAAGCGTCCAGTCGTGGCTGCATTTAATAAACTAATACAGCCAATCAATAAAATCAGCAGGATCAATGCAGGTTTTCGCATCAACGAACCTCCCTTCTTGTAAGACATTATTCTCTAACTAAAAACTCAACTTCATTCTTATACTTGAACTATTAAAATCCATTTTGGTAATAAGCTAAAATCGTCAAGATTTTTTTCAACTTTCATAAGTATTTTTTATAATTCCGTTATTAATAAGTCTATATCCACCGCATTATTTGCTTTATATGGCATACATTAAAAACAGAGTATTTTTTATCTTCAACTGATTATTACTTTTTCTTTGTTGTTTAAACTTTTGTCAATATAGCCTATAACTTTTGAAGAAACAATACTCATAAATTCATCTTTAAATTTATCTTCTATTACGGCTATCATACCAATTCCCAGATTAAAAGTTTCCAGCATTACTTCCCAATTAAGATTACCTGAGGTTTGTAACCAATGGAACAAAGGTGGAATATCCTTAATTCCATAGTTTATACAAGCTGCGAGTCCATCAGGGATAATTCTTTTGAGATTTCCTGGGATTCCTCCACCCGTAATATGAGCAAGACCATGAAGATAATGTTTGGATAAAACAGGACGAAGAAGCGGAAGATAGCTTTTATGGATGGAGAGAAGAGCGTCTTCCACGGTAGAATTTAGCTCAGGAACATAACTATCAATATTAAGTTTCAACCGTTCAAAAATTATTTTTCGCACCAGGGAATAACCGTTGGTATGCAGTCCCGAGCTTGGGATACCGATTATCAGATCTCCTACTTGAATATTTCTAGGAAGCAAAGAAGAACGATCCACTGCTCCAACTATAGTACCAACTAAATCAAAATCTCCTTCCTGATAGAAGCCAGGCATTTCAGCCATTTCTCCTCCGATGAGGGCACAGCCATTCTCTTGACAGGCTTTAACCATTCCAGAGATAATAATTTTTACCTGTTCGGGATTCATTTTTCCCAGACCTATATAATCAAGAAAGAATAAAGGTTCTGCACCCTGAACCAGAATATCATTAACACAATGATTAACCAGATCTTGTCCTACGGTATCAAATCTCTGTGCTTGAATTGCAACTCTAAGTTTTGTTCCTACACCATCCGTGCTGGAAACCAGGATGGGTTCATTATAAGAAGAACCATCAAATCTATATAATCCACCAAAACTGCCTAATTCACTTAACACATTGTTATTATAGGTAGTTTTAACTATTTGACGAATGGAATTTATGGCTTCTTCTCCAGCTCTGATGTCAACACCAGAACTACGATAATCAAGGTTATTTTTATGCATAACGATTTAAGTCCATTTCTGCAGTTGATTAAACATCATTTGTATATTAGAGAAATCCTGATGAACTAAGCCCTGAACTCCAAAGTCAGAAACACATTTAGCTGCCGTTGCTGTTCCATAACGAACTGCAGAACGAATAGTGTTTCTATCTAGGGAGTTTTGAGTAGTCAGATAACTCATAAAAGCTCCAGCAAAACTATCTCCAGCTCCAGTAGTGTCTGATATCTCTTCTAAAGGATATGCAGGTGAAAAGAAGAGGTCATCTTTAAAAACCGCAACACTGCCATATTCACCCCTTTTTACCACTACTACCTGAACTTTAGTTTCTAATATCTTTCGGGCAGCCTTGAAAATGTTATCTATTCCTGTATATTGCCTAACTTCTTCTTCGTTGACGAAGACAATATCTACTTTCTCTATAACCTGCGTAAGCTCTTCGGGATATAGATTAATCCAGTAATTCATTGTATCACAAGCTACCCAGCGGAAACTTTTCATTTGCTTTAGCACTTTCAGTTGCAGTTGAGGATGAATGTTTGCCAAAAACAGGCTATTGCATTGTTTACAGGAATTGGGAAGATGAGGAGAGAATTCTAACAAAACATTTAATTCTGTATGCAAAGACTCAGCTTGATTCCAGTCGTTGTAAATTCCTTTCCAACGGAAAGTTTTTCCCGGTTTAATCTCTAAACCATCAAGTTGGATATTATGCTCTTTTAATAAACTAATTGCCTCTGAGGGAAAATCTTCTCCAGCTACTCCAACCAGATAAGTAGAACCAAAGTATGAAGCAGCAAGAGAGGCATATATGGCTGAACCTCCAAGAGAATTTTCTATCTTTCCCTTAGGTGTTTCTATGCTATCTAAAGCAATAGAACCGACTACGACTATACTCATTTTAATTATGGTGACAAAGAATCTATTATAGGATTAAGTGTATCTGATTCTATGTATTCTGCAGCAGGTATACCTGAACTTGTGCTCATCTTATTCAAGCGGTCAATCGCAATCAAAATTGCTATAAGAAGAACCAACATTATGATTAGGCGCTTCCAATCATAAGTCTTCTTACGAGGTTTATGCCAATCAAAATGGGGTTTTTCTTCATCGTTTAACATCATCGTTCTCTTTCTCTAAGATATCAATTCTTCCAGAAAATCTCCAAAACGTGCTACACCCTTTTCCAGATTTTCTATACTATTAGCATAAGAAAAACGCAGATTTGTGTCAAGCCCAAAAGAGGTTCCAGATACCAGAGCCACATAATGTTTTTCCAGAAGTATCTGGCAGAACTGATCACAGTTTTCTATATTCTGGTTATTATTCTCCAGATACCAGCTGATATTAGGCATAATATAAAAAGCACCCTGAGGCTTAAAACAATTTATATGCGGTAATTTATTGAGCTCAGCAAAGAGGAAATTGCGCCTTTTTTCAAATTCCTTGCGCATATTCTCTATGGAGTCATCCTCTTCCGTCAGAGCTATTACGCAGGCTTTTTGCGTGATTGAATTGACGCAGGAGGTAGCGTGTTCCTGAACTCTTCCTGCCGCTGATATAATTGAAGAAGGACCAGCTGCATAGCCTAAACGCCAACCTGTCATTGCATAGGCTTTGGATACTCCATTGATTACTATTGTCTGTTCTTGCATTTCAGGACTAATAGAGGCTAGAGATATATGCTCGGTATCATCATAGACCAAACGTTCGTAGATTTCATCTGAAATAACCAGAATGTTATATTTTAGACAGATTTCAGCTATTTCTTCCAATTCTTTTTTTGCATAGACAGCACCAGTAGGATTATTGGGACTATTTAATAGAAGAACCTTGGAACAAGGATGAGTTTTTATCGCTTCTTCCAATTCTAAAGCAGTAAGTTTATAAGCATTTTCTTCTTGAGTAGGGATTATCACTGGTTCAGCATTTGCCAGTATTGCTTGATAGGGATAACTAACCCAATAAGGAGCAGGCATTAAAACCTGGTCTTGAACATCACATACAGCAATTAATACATTCAAAATAGCAGCTTTAGCGCCAGGAGAAACCAGAATCTGTTTAGGTTCATATTTCAGTTGATTATCTTGGTACAGTTTATCACAAATTGCACGACGCAACTCTGGAATTCCAGCATTGGCAGTATATCGGGTAAAATTGGCTTCAATTGCCTCAATAGCAGCTCGTTTGATATATTCGGGAGTATTAAAATCAGGTTCACCTACTCCAAAATTTACTACATCAAATCCCTCAGCTATCATTTCATTAGCTTTATTAGAAATAGTAAGTGTGGGGGAAGGTTGTACCATTTTTAAGCGGTTAGCAATCTTGATGGGCATTATACTTACCTCTATTTTTATTTATTAAAATATTCAGCGGATATTGCACAAGTGAAATAATATCAATTCTCATTTTTATTAGCTTCTACAACCAGACGAGATATATCAGCAATGCGGAGAAATTCATTCTTTATCTCTTTTAGTAAGGCATAACGATTGGCTCTAAGTTCCGATTCATCACAATTCACTAATACAGCATCAAAAAAATTATCAATAAAGATTCCATAATCTATAAGTAAGCGAATAGCATCTTTATAATCTGATTCTTTCAGGCATCGGTCAAGTTTTTTACGAAGCTTCAGTAATTCCGAATATAAAAGCTCTTCTTCTTTCTGCTGAAAGAGACTTTCTTGTAAAGGCACAAAATCTTTTTCTTCATTTATAATATTAGAAACACGTTTGAAGCCAATAACTAACCGAATAAAATCTTCTTCACCACGATATGCTTGTAGAGCTTTAGCTCGCTTTATCAAATCAGGTATATCGCTGAGAGCTAAATGTTCTAAACTATCTATCACATCATAATCCAGTTTTAACTGTTTTAGTAGCCATTCCACTCGTTGGTGAAAGAAATCTTGCACATCCTGTTCAGCTGTAGGAGTGAGCTGGGTATAGTTTTTTAATAGCTCTAAAGTATAGTGAATTAAATGGGAAAGATTAAAGTGCCATCCGCGGTCTGCAATTATTTGTACTACACCATTAGCAGCTCTTCTTAGTGCAAAAGGGTCAGTTGAACCAGTTGGTATCAAACCTATGCCAATTATACCACAAACACTGTCCATTTTATCTGCTACTGCTACAATTGCCCCAGAAAGTGTTTGAGGAAGAGAATCATTTGGACCTCTTGGCATATAGTGTTCATAAATACCTTCAGCAACTTCATAAGGTTCACCACCAGCTAAAGCATACTGTTTCCCAATATAACCTTGCAGTTTAGTAAATTCTTTTTCGCCAAGCATATTAGTTACTAGATCTGCCTTACACAGAAGAGCAGTACGAAGAGCAAGCTCTTTTTGATGATTATCAAGCTTTAAAAAACCGCATATATATTCAGTTATTTTCTTTATTCGTTGCGTCTTATCTGCCATTGTTCCTAAGCGGGACTGGAATATTACTTCTTTTAATTGAGGAACAAAAGCTTCCAAGGGCTGCTTAGTATCTTCTTCAAAATACCAGAGAGCATCAGCCAATCTTGCATCCACTACTTTTTCATATCCCTTCCGAATGATATCAGAGTAAACTGGATCTCCATTAGAGATAAAGATAAAACTATTACTAAGTTCGCCTTCTTTTTTCTGGATAGAGAAGCATTTTTGATTTTGACTGATAGTAGAGGTGATAATCTTTTCGGGTAGAAATAGATATTTCTCCTCAAAAGCTGCGAAAACCGCAGTAGGATATTCTACAAGGTCAGTAACGGTTTCTACTAATTGTTTATCTGGTATGATTTGTAGTCCATTTTCCAGAGGTAGCTTATCCAATTGTTCAACTATTGTCTTCTTTCTATACTCTCTTTCTGCTAAGACACTGTTTTCCTGGAGAATAGAAAGATACTCTGCAGGAGAATCAACTTTTATTGGCTTATTTAAACCCAAATATCTGTTACCATAACTGATGTTATTACTTTTTACACTGGCAATTTCCAAAGGAATAATTTCTTCATTCCAGAGAATACAAAGCCACCTGAGAGGACGAGAAAGTGCAATTCTGGATTCATTCCAGATCATAGTTTTAGTAAAGGGAAGGTGGGGGATAAGGTCAAATATCCAATCTTTTAGGATAGAAGTTGTTGCTTTTCCTTTTTGAGTGTAGTTAAGAGCTATAAATTCACCTTTATCTGTGGTCTCAATAGATAAATCTTCGGGGTTAGATTTGTTTTTCTTTAAAAATCCTAAAGCGGCAGAGGTTAGATTGCCTTTATCATCATAGGCAATGTTCTTTGCTGGTCCTATTTTTTTTACCTGAAGGTCTTCTTGTTTATCGGGAACCGAGGCAGCTAAAAGAAAGAAACGACGTGGAGTAGAGCTAACTTTCAGGGCAGAATAACTCAGTCCAGTGCTCTTCATTAAACTAATAAAAGAGCTCTTAATATACTCTACTACAGGTTGTAATTGAGAAGCTGGTATTTCCTCAAAACCTAATTCTAAAAGGAAATCAGACATAAGATATAACAGTAATCTTTATAGAAGAATTAAAATTCATAGCTCAAGCTGAGCTGATTAATTAAACCTAAATCACCATAGGAAGTAACACCATAGTCCAGACGACAATTTTTCCAATTCCATCCTGCTCCTAAGGAAAATCCAGAAAGAAAGGCTAAATTGCCACCACAATAACCCTCTGAAGCGTTACTACGAAATCCTGCCCGTAGAGCAAGTGCGGGATTGAGCTCATATTCCAGACCGACCTTGGCTAATATATTTTCTCCCGTAACCTTATCTATTTCCAAACAGCCTAATAAAGAAGGAAGAAACTGATAGGTAATACCAGCTGCAAAAGTGAAGGGTAGCTTCTCCTTATATTTAGTAGCAGAATAGTAGGAAGTCTGAAATCCCATATTACGTAAACTGATTCCTACCTTAATATTCGGATTAGCCGGATGGTGTATCATTCCTAAATCTACCATTACTGCAGAAGCTGATTTATTATCTATCTGGTCATAAATTATCTTGAGTGTCCCACCTAAATCTACAGCATCAGTGATATATTTTGCCAGAGATACACTTCCTATTATATCATAAGCACCAAAAGTCTCACCCGTAGATATTAAATCTCCATTCTGGTCTGCTTCTGTGCGTTCTATAGAACCCATATTCATATATTTAATAGCAAAGCCCCAGGCAGTAAATTTGTTCTTGGGCATAAGATACTGGATTTGTCCACCCTGAGTGTCTATAAAGGAATTGGTATAAGTAGTACCCAATTCATTTCCTTCTATATTTAATAGAGCAGCAGGATTAAAATATAAACCATCAGGATTGCGTACCTGTCCAGTTAAAGATTGACCAAGAGCTATAGCACGAGCTGAATATACATTCTTTAGATTGGCAAAACCGGTTGTGCCAGCTTCTTCATTTACTGCCCAAACAGGTATAAAACTCAAACTAAATAGTAAGAGCATTAACCATAGTTTCTTCAATGTGTTTAACCTCATTATATAATTCCTTCTCATCTCTGGCATTGATTAAAATATTACGATTATTATCATCGCGTAAATATTCAGCTAATATACGAAGTATTTTCATATATTCTTTGTTTAAATCCTGAGGGACTGCTATCATAAAGACTAATTGCACCGGTAAATCATCTACACTCATAAAATCTAAAGGCTCGTGTATAACACAAACTGCCATCTTTAGTGCTGTCACCGTCAAATCACGAGCATGTGGGATGGCAACGCCTTTTCCGATTCCTGTACTCATAATCTCTTCGCGTCCTTTAACCGCTGCCAAAAATCGGTCAGGTCTATTCAAACATCCACTTTCCGCTAATAAACCAACCATATAATCTAAACACTCGTTTTTAGACTCAAAACCATTGACTATTTTTACTAATGCAGGTTCTATTAATCTGTTCATTGTCTCCCCATTTACAGATTTATTACTTATTTTTTCAAACTAATATTCCGTCAATCAATTTCTACCTATATTATAGAATGAAATATAACTCCAGTTCCAAGTATAGCAAGAGTCAATAATTAATCCAATCAGGATTTCATTGCTTTGCAGACCAAGAAATATCTCCTCTTCTGTTATCGTATAAGGACATTGAACTTTATTATCTCATTGAATAATTAGATAAATATGGCTTCTTGGCTCTCACTTATCTCTTTCTTAGCACTTTAGATAACAAAGAGTCAAGGGAGAGTCAAGAGAAAGGGGGCTAAAAAACGGAAAAAAACTATTAATAATAAAGCTATTTTTTAAGAATTTCTTTAACTCAATGATAAAGATTTTACTTGAAAGAATAAGCTAAAGTAATATATTGGTAAAAAATAAATAATTAATTTCCTCACAGGAGGTTATCTTATGAAAGTTATACAGGGAGATCTGATATCCAGGGACTATCATTTTGCTCTCGTGGTCAGTCGGTTTAATGAAATAATCAGTCAAAAACTAGTTGATGGAGCTATAGATTTTCTTCTCAGACATAATGTAAAAGAAGAGGATATTCATATCGTTTGGGTACCTGGAGCCTTTGAGATTCCTCAAGTAGCAAAAGCAGTAGCTAAGCGAAATGATATAGATGCGGTGATATGTTTAGGTGCAGTGATTCGTGGAACTACTCCTCATTTTGAATATATAGCTTCCGAAGTCAGCAAAGGTATTGCACAACTGGCTTTAAAACAGGATAAACCTATCATCTTTGGAGTATTGACAACAGACACTCTGGAACAGGCATTGGAAAGAGCGGGAGCAAAATCCGGAAATAAAGGATATTATGCTGCCAGTGCTGCCCTGGAAATGCTCAATCTGCTCTCGGAATTGAAAATTGGGACAGAGGCGTAAAGCAAGAGAGCTAGCAGCTCAAACTCTTTATGCACTCTCTTTCCGCGAGGTTAATCCAGAATATCGTGAGTATGAGATGTTAAATAGCTATCCAGAAATCTTGAATGACTTAGCTCAGATGGAAAATCTGTTAGAATCTCCTGGTGTTATTGATTTTGCCAATGAATTGGTTATGAATTCTATCATACATCAAGAAGATATTGCTAAACAGATAGAAAAGCACAGTGAAAACTGGAGTGAAAAAACTATGGCAAAAGTGGATAGAAGTATACTTCAGCTTGCTATATATGAGCTAATGTTTACTGATACACCTGCTGCAGTCATTATTAATGAAGCTTTGGAAATAGCTAAAAAGTTTTGTGGTAGCGGAACAATTAAGTTTTTGAATGGTGTTCTGGATGCTGTAAACAAAGAATTACGAGATAGAGAAAAGATTGAAGGTGATAAAATCTAAAGTTTATGGATAACAATAGCAAAATTAAATGTTCCCTAGGTGTCTTCGCTTATAATGAAGCAGAGAATATTATATCTTTGCTGGAAGCGCTGATTAATCAAAAATTGGAAAAAGTAGAAATATCAGAAATAATTGTTGTATCCAGTGGAAGCACGGATGGAACAGATGAGTTAGTTAGTAATTTTGCTGAGACCCATCCTCAGGTACATCTTATTCGGCAAGCTAAAAGAGAGGGCAAAGCCAGTGCTATCAATCTTTTTATAAATGAGGCAAAGTCCGATATTTTGGTGGTTATATCTGGAGATGTGATTCCTGCTCCAACAACTATTGAGAAATTGGTTTCTGCCTTTGAAGACCCTACTATTGGAGCAACGGGAGGTAGACCGATTCCAGTGAATGATGATCGGACTTTTATGGGATATGCTGTCCACTTACTCTGGAGACTTCACCACCGCATGGCACTTATCTCACCTAAATTAGGCGAAATGATTGCCTTCCGTAAAGTGATGGATTCTATTCCTTCAGATTCAGCTGTAGATGAAGCCAGTATTGAAGCTATAGTTCAATCACAAGGTTATAAATTAAAGTATATTCCTGAAGCTATTATTAAGAATAAAGGTCCGCTAAATCTTAAGGACTTCATTAAGCAACGAAGACGCATTCAGAACGGACATCTCTGGCTGAAAAAGAAACAAAACTATGAAGTTTCATCTCAAGATATGGGCACGCTGTTTAAAGTGATAGCTCAAGAAATTAGAGATTATCCTTCCACTACTCCCAAGGTTTTAGCTGTGATGGCATTAGAAGCTTTTTGTAGATTACTGGGAAGCTTTGATTTTTATGTGAAGAAGAAAAATCCCTTTGCCTGGGATATTGCGCGTTCCACAAAAAATCTTCGTCATTAAACTGATATTTAGTAATATGATAAAATTAATGTTTCAGATGATAGGTTGCTGGCTGATGAAGCATATTGGTTTCCCCAAAGTGCTGCCTATCAACTATACTGTTAGCTTACTCTATACCTGCAATTCCCGCTGTAGCACCTGTAATATCTGGAAAAAGAAAGCCAAAAACTTTACCGTAGAAGAATATAAAAAGACCTTCCAGAAGATTGGTAAAGCTCCCTATTGGATAACCTTCAGCGGAGGAGAACCCTTTTTACGTAGTGATATTGTAGAAGTGGTTACTAGTATATACAAGATTTCCCGTCCTCATATAATGAATATTCCCACCAATGGTATCTTGACTAATGTTATAGTCAAAAAAGTGGAAGCCATCGCTAAAGCCTGTCCTAAAGCACAACTGGTAGTCAATATCTCTATTGATGGAGTGAAAGAACAGCACGATGCTATACGGAATGTGCCGGGAAATTATCAGAAAGCAATAGATACTTTTAATAAGCTTAAGGCATTGAATCTTCCTAACTTGCAAATTGGTATTCATACTGTTATATCCAAGTTTAATGTGGATAATTTCCCTACTATTGCCAGTGAGCTTATGAAATTGAATCCTGATTCTTATATTACCGAGATAGCTGAAGAAAGAGTTGAATTAGATACTATAGGTTCAGATATAACGCCTTCTCTCGTTGCTTATAAATCTTCTATTGATTATCTTATTCATCGGATTAAGAATGAGAAATATAAAGGTATGGCAAAAATCACTATGGCTTTTCGGATTGAGTATTATAATCTGGTGAAAAGAATTTTGAGAGATAAAAAGCAAATAATTCCTTGCTATTCAGGAGTTGCTTCTACCCAAATATCTCCCGATGGAGATGTGTGGACTTGCTGTATTAAAGCCAAATCTCTTGGTAATCTCAGGAAAAACGGATACAATTTTCGGGAAATCTGGTTCAGTCCAGAAGCAGAGCTGGAACGCAGGTCTATACACAAAAAGGAATGCTGGTGTCCCCTAGCTAATGCTGCTTATACCAATATGTTGATGGACCTGCCCACTCTATTCAGGGTTTTCTGGCGCAGTTTTATTAAATGGTGGAGTTGATATGTTAACTATACAGAGATTATTTGCTTCTTATCCCCAGAGTATGTGTGAATATCGTGCTTCCAAAGATGGACATTATGGATGGTTTCTCTGCACTTATCACCAGGAGAATCATCTGGTGCTGGAAGAAATTCAGGCAGAAATTAAACTGGAGATATTGAATGCTAATGTGCTGGATTTAAGTAAATTGGAAATAGAACACTGGATGCAGAATTTCTTTTCTGAATTGCATTGGAAGCTTCACGGTAGATTTATCAAAACCGATTTACAAGAAAAAGGTATCTCGCTGTTATTTGCTGTCCTTTATGATTGTGACCTCTACTTCGTTCAATTTGGGAGGATATTTTGTGCTTTAACTAAAGGTAAAAATCTTAAGACTGTGGGGAAGAGCTGGAAAAATTATTATATCCAATCTTTGGATGAGCTGAATCTTCTCGGTTGGTCAGAAAGGGATATCAAGTTCAAAACCTATAAATGTCATATCCCTGAAAATGAACACTTTATCGCTCTACCGGGGAATATTGCTAAAGAGATTTTTGATGAAAAAACCGATGTGCAAAGTATTATTCCGCTTATTGAAACTCATAGTTCCGACTCAGGAGCAATGTGGTTAGTTCTTAAAAATACACCTCTTTTACATAAACCACCTAAAAAGAAATTAACTAGACTGGAAATAACCACCCTCCTGCTTCTTCTTGGAACAATCCTAGCTATTATTTATATGATATTTGGAAACAGGATGATTGATGTAGCTCTACATCGTACAGCTAAAGAAATAGAAACCTCCCAGATAAAAGCTAGCACAGTTATTCTGGAGAATCTGGGAAAAGTAGTAAATGCTCCAGCAAGAAGCATTGAATTACAGCCAGTTTTGAATGCTGAGCTTTCTTATGAAATAACTTCTACTCCAGCTTTTGACCAGCAGAATCTTTATCTGGTGTCTGCCAATCATCTGTATGTCTATCAACTGAAAACTCGGACCTTACTCTGGCAAAAAGCTTTAGCGGATTCCATTATTTCTATCAAATCAATGCCTTTTGGAACGGAACTGTATTTATCCAATAATAAGATGATAGCTTTAGATGAGAAAGGCAATGTGAAATGGAGCCAGGTTCTACCGGCTAATATAGAAAGCAATCCACGACTAGATTTCATTGTTATTACTCCCAAAAGGGATAGAAGAATAGACCGTAGTATAACCGTAGTTCCCTTAGAAAGAGGTATCAGTGTGTTGGATAGTCAACAGGGTCTTATTATGAGTGAGCTTCAGCTTAAAGAGAAATTGCTTTATTTATCTGATTATGATGATTATAATAACTGTTTCTATGCCATCGTGGGAAATAAATTAATATGTATTAAATTAAATGTTGTAAATTGATGAAAAAATATATCCTTATTCTATATCTACTCTGCCTTTTTACCCTTTTATCTGCGATCGTAGGCAATATTACTCAGGTAGGTTTTGCTCGTTTGCAGTATGATGGAGGTGGTGATTGGTATAATGACCCAGAAGTCTTGCCTAATCTTGCCAGATATGTAAATTCTGTGTTATATACGAATTATCCTCTAGATCAAAGCGTAGTCAAAGCCAGTGATCCCAAATTATTTGATTTTCCCTTTGTTTATATGACTGGACATGGAAATATTCGTTTGACCGATCAGGAAGTTCAGAACCTTAGAAATTGGATGCTGAGAGGTGGTTTCCTTTATGCTGACGATGATTATGGAATGGATACTGCTTTTAGAAGAGAAATTAAGAAAGTTTTCCCAGAATATGACCTGATTGAACTTGATGGGAGATTTCCACTTTTTACCTGTTTTTATGACTTCAGCATCGGTTTGCCCAAGATTCATGAGCACGATGGTAAACCACCTCAAGCTTTTGGCATCTTTGATGATTCCGGAAGATTGATGTGTTTATATACCTACGAAACTAATATCAGCGATGGCTGGGCTGATCCATATACTCATAATGACCCAGAAGAAGTGCGGGAAACAGCTTTAAAATTTGGCTGTAATATAATCTATTACCTTTTCTGTAGAGCTTGATATGCGCATCTGTGTTATCTCTGATATGCACTATCCCTATCAAATTATTGATGAAAGAGATAAAGAAAATGCGGATAAAGTGCTTTCATTTTTAACTGAAGCAAAAGGCAAGTATGATTTGATAGTTCTTAATGGGGATATTTTTGACTTCTGGTTTGATTGGAAATATACTATCATTAAACAATACTTTCCCCCTTTACATCGCCTGGCTGATATTCAAGATCAAGGCTGTAAATTAGTAATGATTAGTGGTAATCACGATTTTTGGTTTAACGATTTTTTCCAGAAATATATTAACATACCAATATATGACAAAAGTTATAGCCTAATAGCAGATGGAAAGAAAATGCTTTTCACTCACGGGGACTTACATCCAGAATTTGATTTTCGTTATAAAGTATTTCGTCAATTAATTAGATATAGCGGAATAAAGAAATTATTTGCTTGGGTTCATCCGGATCTTTCTCTGACTATAACAGCAAGATTGACTCGTTCCAGCAGAATGAAAAGTTTTATGCAACCTAAAAAAAGTGCTGGTTTGAAAAAATATGCCAAGCATATTATTAATAAAGAAAAATATGATTATGTGTGTATGGGACACAGTCATCAGCCTGAAATTATGAACCTAGGAAGTGGTAAATACATAAATACAGGCGATTGGACTCGTCATCATACCTATGCAGAAATCATAGATGGTAATGTTGAAATAATACATTATAAATAAAGGAGTATAGAAAAATGAAACAATTTCCTCATATCATTGCAACAGTTATGTTGGTTATAACTGTCGGGTTTCTTATGGTTAATTGTCATGCCAACAATACTGAAACCTCAAACCCTGATGAAACTAAGGGTCAAAAGGACCTTACGACTAAAAAAATTACAGCCATCATTGAAACCAATTATGGCAATATTGAATTGGAACTTTGGCCAGAGATGGCACCTAAAACGGTGGATAATTTTATTAAATTGAGCAAGGAAGGATTTTATGATGGAACTTATTTTCATCGGGTAATTCCAGACTTTATGATTCAGGGTGGTGACCCTAATACTAAAGATAAGGACCGTGCTAATGATGGTCAAGGCGGTCCTGGCTATCAATTTGAAGATGAATGTTATATGATAGGAGAAGAAATTAAAGGAACCATAAATGATGAAGACGCAGCTATGCAGGTCTGGACTCAATTGATTGTTCCTTATTTGGAAGGAGAAGAAAATCCTAATCAAGAGCTACTGAATATAGCACAAGAGGTAATAGAAAAGCAAAGTCCAGAAGCTATGTATGGTAAAACCATAGAATGGTTTCAAGAAGTGACTGGCACCAACACTCCGGTGCATAAACAGATATTGAAGTCCCCTGTTCTCTATTCTTATATCTGTATGGCAAATGCAGGACCTAACACCAATGGTTCTCAGTTTTTTATTGTGACTAAGAAAGAAGGTGCTTCCTGGTTAAATGGAAGGCATACTGTCTTTGGGAAAGTAGCCAAGGGTATGGATGTTGTTCATACGATTGAAAAACTTCCCCGAGATAAAAATGATAATCCTTTAGAAGATAATCAAGCTTTTATCAATCGGGTGATAATTCCTTAAAAATAAAGTTATGGCACGCACTTCAGAATCAGCCCTACAACAAGAGATACTATCCTGGATTAGACAAAACCAGTATGTGTATCTTGCCACTGTAGATAAAAGGCAACCCTATGTTAGACCTATGGTACTGATTGTTTTTGATGACCGATATTTCTTTGTCACTTTCAGTGGAGATGCCAAAGTTCATCAAATAGCAAATAATAAATGGGTGGAGGTGTGTGTTCCATTATATGAATCGGGAAATACAGGTTATATCCGTTTAACCGGTGTGGCTCACATTGTAAAAAATCCTGCCCTGAGAGCTGAAGCAGCAGAACAGTGTTTTTTCTTTGATGAGTATTTTCAAGGCTATGATGACCCTGACTATACTCTGATAGAATTTGAACCTGAAACGGCGGAATATCTTCGTCCCGGAGAACGTTATAGCCAAACTTGCAATCTAAAAAGATATAGCGGATAAATTAGCTAAATAATATCAGAAACGCTTCCATAAAGAAGGGGGTAAAAAAATACCCCCTTTTATTTAGATAAAAGGATTGACGCAATAACTAAACTTATAATTATTGTTTATAGTATTCAGTAAAATCATTATAAAATAAGGAGCCTAAAAAAATGGCAAAAAATTATCGCGGCAAAGGAATTAAAAACCTGCCTAATCAGGGAAGAGGTGAATGTCCTGTATGTCATCGTACAGGAATAAAACTGCTTTATGAAGTTAAAGTTGGAGATAAAACTCATAAAGTATGCAAATACTGCAAACAATGTGCAGTGCAAAAGCTTGGTGCCTGAAGTAATATTTCTATTTCATTGCATTAATTATGCAGATAACTAATTTGTTTAATAAAGGATAATAACTTGAGACCTATTAAAGCACTGGGTCAGCATTTTCTGAAAGAACCTGCTATTGCAGAAGAGATGGTAAAATTGGCAGAGATTAATGCTAATGACCGTGTCTGGGAAATAGGTCCAGGTAAAGGAATATTAACTCGGGCTTTAATCGCTACAGGCTGCAATATTAAAGCTTTTGAATTGGATCAGAGATTGGAATCCTTACTCAAAAATGAGTTTGGTGATAGAATTGAGCTCAAAATAGTGGATGTTTTACAAATGGATTGGGAATCGGAGTTAAAAAAAGAATCAGTTCCGGTTAAACTGGTTGCTAATATTCCTTATAATATCACTTCACCCCTTTTAGAAAAGCTGGAAGAATATCAACCCTATTTTACTTCTGCCACTTTAATGGTTCAAGAAGAAGTTGCCGAAAGAATTTGTGCCGTTCCCGGCAATAAAGCTTATGGTTTGATGACTCTGCGTTTGCAAAGATTATTTGATTCTTACTTCCTTATCAAAGTACCCCGAGAATACTTTGAACCTGTTCCTAAAGTCAATTCAGCTGTCGTTTCTTTGAGACCACGAGCCAAACCTGCAGATATACCTGACCTGAATAAATATCTAACTGTCCTGGAAACTGCTTTCTGTCATAGAAGAAAAACCCTACGCAATAATCTTCTTCATTTAACTAACCGAGACCGTCTAGCTCAGATTCAAAGCGAAACAGGTATTGACTTAAATCGTAGAGGTGAAACACTAAGTGAAGCTGAATTCATCACTATTAGCCGTTATCTTTAGTCTTTTGACTATCTGCCTCGTGGCACAGAATAATAACCTGGACCTTTTCTTTTTTACCAGTCAATCTGTGCAAAGTTATGAAAATAACCTCTATTATCAATTGACTCCATCACCTTCCTGGTTAATGTTTATCAATGCTCTTGATATTCAGGAAGACAGGATGAACTTTTCTCAGCATAATCGTCATTCTCTTTTGAATCTTAATCTTTCCTCAAGCGAAAAGCTCTTAAGACATTCTTTTCATTCGGGCTATGAATATTTTTATGACTCCAGCGAGTTAGATGATAAGCTCCAACCTTATAATAGCCAGACAGGAATTTTGGGTTATTCTCTGGAGCTAGTGCCAGATGATAGCCTTCTTGTATTAGTGGGAGCAGAAGGTTGCCTTCGTTCAGAAAAAGACCGTTATATTTTAGGAAATAAACTAAATAGCGATGGATATCTTATCTTTGGAAAAGCCAATGGAGGATTAGAGTTTTGGAATCTAAATGCCGGTTTTGCA
Source organism: Cloacimonetes bacterium UBA3541 (assembly GCA_002376725.1). Classification (GTDB taxonomy): domain Bacteria; phylum Cloacimonadota; class Cloacimonadia; order Cloacimonadales; family Cloacimonadaceae; genus Syntrophosphaera. Next base: position 35,004 of record DFOM01000048.1, read on the forward strand.
GCAAACTTAGAACAAAAAAAACTGGACTGGGAATTTTACCAAACCGGAACTATATCTGCCTATCTAAATCATCTTTCAGACCAATTTAGCTTCAATAATAATCTATTTTTTAACCAAAGATCGGATAACCTCTATGTGCTCCTGCCAGAAGAAGAGATTGAAGGAAGAGGTTATTATGGACTTTATGACCGCCAGAAAAAACAATCTTTTCAGTATGCTGGCTATTTAGAATATGTGCCCAGCGATGAAGCAAAGCTTACCATCCAGGATGTATTTACTAAAAGAAATACGAATCTGGATTTTAATACCGTTAAGAATAATAAAGAGACTGGTAATCAAGTATCACTAGCATTAAATCTTATGCCCTGGACTCAAGTTGGATGGACAACCATTTTCAATCATAGCTATCTTATTAAAGATTACAATCTTTCCCAAAATTCCCGTCAAACTGAAAATCGTTTCCTTTCTACCGTTGCGAGTTGGGAATATATTAAAGGTGATACTCTTTCAGCAGGATTTTCGGTAGATTTACAAAGAGCAAGTTTCCCCGAATACCAACATCGCTGGGATAATGATCTGCGTAATATCCATTGCTCACTTATTAATGTTCATTATTGGAAAGAAAGATTGAAGCTGAGTAATCGTTTTTACTGGAATCTAACCGATGATGTCTATGTGAACAGCATTCTTTCCGGTAATAATAAGCAAATCACTAGCTATATCTATAATCCAGAATGCGCTATTTTAATTGGAGATTGCTTGCTTTTTGACCAGAACTATGTCATCCGTGCTGATTACACGGATTATGAGTTTACTCCTTCGGAAAAAGCTCTCTATCGTCAATTGAAAGGGGATTACAAACTGGTATTTGATAGTTATCCTTTCATTGCACGTTCTAATGATCAATGTTGGCTACTTATTCCTTATCGTCCTCATCGTCAAAATGCTTTTCTCACCTCTTTGAATTTTGGGTTTGAACAGAACGAATATGCAGATTATGAACGCTCTGTCTATATTATCAATTTTAGAAATATTCGTTATACACTTGGTCTAACAATAAAGCAGGATATCTATAATTTTTATTATTATATTCAACCGCAGTATTCCTGGGGAACCTGGAAAGAGTATAATTTTCAAGCTGGATTAGCCTGGAAATTAGCAGATTCCTCTCTTTTGGAATTTACCGTCAATCCAGTTGGTAAAGACCTTAAAAATTTGGATTGGCGTACCTCCATCAGCATAAATGCAGCTTTCTGAGTTTATAATGCAAGAAGATAAGCTTCATATAAATTGGATGAAAGTGGCTCTGGATGAGGCAAGACAAGCGCTGAAAGAAGATGAAATACCGGTTGGGGCAGTGCTAGTTAAAGAAAATAAACTTATCCTACGAGAACATAACCGTACTCACCAATTAAGCAATCCTCTAGCTCATGCGGAAAAAATGATTATTGACAGGATATTATCTTCAGGAATCAGGTATCTATATGATTATACCCTGTATGTAGTGCTGGAACCTTGTCTTATGTGTGCTGGAATGATGATATTAAGCAGATTAGGAACTTTAGTGTATGGCGCTTCTGATCCCAAAGCAGGGGTAGTTGGCTCCATCTACAATGTCCTGGCAGATAAAAACTTTAATCATCATCCTAAAGTTGTTAGTGGAATATTGAAAGAAGATTGTTCTAAACTATTAAAAGACTTTTTTCAAAATAAAAGAAATATATAAGGAGAGTTGCCAGAGTGGTTGATCGGGACGGTCTCGAAAACCGTTGTATCCTTACGGATACCCAGGGTTCAAATCCCTGACTCTCCGCCATAATCTTATGCTTTATCAATACTTTAATGAATATTTAATCTGTAATGCTCGTTCTCCACTTATCAGTGAAGGCTTGCTAAGAGAAGAATTGATGTTATATAATATTTCAGCTGATAAATGGGAACTTCTGACCCAGGAATTTACGGATATTACGGGAAAGCATCTTGGATCAGAAGATGAGATTGGCATTCTTTCTGGAGGACAAAAAGTTATATTGATGTGTCTTTTGGCTCTTTATTCTCCAGCTAAAAAAATCCTTTTTATTGACCTCTGGCGTTCTCTGGATGATAGAAATCGGGAAAGGATAGTAAAATTATTGGAACTGTATTCTAAAGATAAAGAGATTAAACAGGAGATTATTGTTGATGAGACTTGAAGCTGGAACTTATTCAATCTGGGATGATTTTTCCCTGGAACTATCTTCAGACTTAACCTTCCATACAGGCGCACTATATCATTTCTATGGTGCTAATGGAAGTGGGAAAAGTTCATTTATTAAGGAACTTCTTATTCCTTCTCTTCGCAAGCAAAAGGATATCTTTCTTCTTTATTTTGAACAGCAAATGCATTTCCAGATTCAAGCAGTTAAAGCTTATGCCAGTATTATGCCTCCCAGAAGAGAGATACATAATGAAATTGATACGGTAGATTATCTACTGGATAATCTTCTTTTGAATTATACTCAGGAACCTCGCCCTTGTTTTATTATTATAGATGAATCGCCCTATGAATTGAAGATATATGAATTTATCCATCGTAATATCAAAGATTATTGTTTGATGTATTCAGCCCATTCAGAACTTTTACCCGCAACCCAAAAACTGGAATTTATTCCTATATCCTCTTCTGTTTCAAAAGTGTATGTCTCCATCAATTAAGCTTGTTTTCGCTTTTATTCAACTTATAACTTGCCTGGTTATGGTGCTATTTCTCTTTATGAATAATCTTGCTGTTCAAGTAGCCTTTATTTTCTTATTATCTGTTCTATTGCTCTTAAGTAAAGGTGGTAAACGCTGGATTGCAGGATTAAGGTTAATGCTACCTTTCCTAATTTCATTGATAATAGTCTATACTTTATTCGGGCTTTTTAGACTGCATACTCCAGAAGGAGAGCCAGGTTCTTTTCAATTCTGGTTGGAGTTTGGTAGTATAAGGATTTTGCTATTTGTAAATTCTGTCCTGGCATTTCAACTATTTTTCTCCATCGTAGGTTTTAACGACCTTCTATACTTACCCTTGAAAATAGGAACAATGAAGTATGTTATTTTGGGGAAAGTGCTGTCCAATACAGCTATCAATTCCTATAAAGAAATAACTTTTCATCAAAGCCTTATTCCTTCTGAACAATATGAAAAGGCACCTTTTTCTCATAGATTCAAAGCTCAGCTTTCTTCTGTGCTTGCTTTAATGCTATCTTTAATCACAGAAGCAAATTATAAGGGTGAATATATTGATAATCGTATAATTCACTGTCATCAAGTTAAGAAGTATAATCCTAATCAGTGGTATTTGATTCTCGGATTTATAGTGATGGTGACTGTTGCAACAATGATTATACCTATTCCTGTACCAGGTGGGGGGTTTTTCAATTTTGGCGATGTAATGATTGTGTTTATAGGACTTTATGCTGGGAAAAAAGCTGGCGCTCTAGCCGGCGGTATTGGCTCTGCTCTAGCTGACCTTTTACTTTTTCCCATTTTTGCTCCTATTACTTTTATTGTTAAGGGACTTGAAGGGTTCATTTGTGGTATGGCTCATCAGAAATCGGGAGTCTGGAAAATAATATTTCCTTTAATCGGTGCAGTGGTTATAGTTGTTGGTTATTTTATCGGAGAATGGTGCCTCCCTCAACTGGGCAAGGCTGTGGCATTAGCTGATTTACCCGTAAATATAGTTCAAGCGCTAGTAGGTTTTGTAGGTGGAAGGGCTCTTTTTGAAGCAGCTAAATATCTAAAGTTATAAAAAAGCCATCCTTTTTGAGTGGATGGCTTAAAACCCTGTTGACTATTAGAGTTATTTCAGTTCAATTACCAAAACCTTCTGTTTCCTGAATTGTTCGGGGTCGGTGATTTTGAGCACATATTGATCTCCTTCCCGTCTAACCTCATAGGAAGCTGCAATATGATTAGAAAGCACAGAATATCCTTTCTTGGTTGCAGGGAAGGTTATTTCTTGTGTTTCCAGAAGATTGAACGAACTAAATTTCGTCAAATTGACATCTTTAAGTACAGATACTTTGCCGATACCAAGAATTCCACCTTTACGAGTAATGATACCACTATCAAGTAGCTGTTTACGTGTGCCTATGGCATAATAGAGTGTATTGTTATCAATATTGACTTTATTCAACTCAGTCTCTTTTTCTGTCAGCAGTTCTTCCCGTTTGGCTATCTCTGCTTGAGCTGTTTTACGTTCAGTTTCCAGAGTGTCATTAATTGTAATTACTCTTCTTTCTAATTCAGCCACAATCCTTTCTTTTTCAGCAAGAGATTTCTTAAGACTATCTACGGTACTTTGTAAACTCGCCATAGTTTTTTTATTAGCGGCAATTTTAGCTTCCAAATCCGATATCTGCTTTTTATATTCGGCAATCTTAGTTCGAGCAGTATTTAAAGTGTTAAGATTGCGAGCCTTAAGCTCTTCAGGTGTCCCTAAGGGAAATTCCGTGCCAGCTTCAATTAATCCTAATTCCTTACCTAATGAATCAATCATACTTTGAATCTCTTCTGCGGTGACTGGTTCTTCTTTTTCTAAAATTGATTTTTGCAGCTCTTCTTGCGTCTGGGCAAGCTTTTTGGCTTTAACTGATGCGTTATGCCACATTACACCAAATATTATGGCAAGTATAGCCAATATAATTACAACGACCCAAATTGTCTTTTTCATCCTTGACTCCTTATGGGATTCAATTATCTTATGACAAATTATTATATTGAATTAAATTGTCAAGTATAAAGTAATAAAATTTATGAATTATAACCTACTTTTTGTCTGGACAAAGGAATTTCCGATTGAAGGAAAGGTAGTGGAAAGTGTGTTTTCCGGTGATAAGGCTATACGCATCCATTTCAAAAATAATTCCGATCTCTGGTTAATTGTTTCTAATTATGATGCCTATCCTTTTCTTTCAACATCTCCTATTTCTACCTCTAATGAGATACCTATCTGGAATCAATTAACACATTCCATATTAACAAAAATTAGTTTGGATGCGCAAGATCGTATTATGCGGTTTGTTTTTTCGCAAAGAGATATTTTCCAGCAGGAAAAAATTTATCTTATTATAGCTGAATTTATTCCTCCCCAACCAAATGTCATTTTAGCTGAACAAAATGAAGAGCTTATTATTGTTGATGCTTTAAAAAAATATTCTTATAAAGACAATCCTCAAAGACAGATACTGCCTAAATTACCCTATCAACCGCCAAAAACATCGTTTATACCTAACGATGACGAAATTACTTTACCCCTAACTTTAAAACCCTTACAGGATAAAGAACCAATTCTGTGTAATTCGGTTAACGAGTATCTGAAAAACCATTTTCTCTATATTTTATCAGTTAAGGAAGAGCAGGAGCGTAGAAAAGCCATAATTTCCTATTGGGAAAAAGAATTAAAGAAAGCTCAGCAAAAACTGATTAAACAAATGGAGGAACAAAATCAAGCGGAAAAAGATGAATACTGGAGAATCTGTGCTGAAATCATAAAAGTCAACCTACACAATATTCAGAAAGGACAAAAAGTCCTGAAGACAATCAATTATTTTGACCCTGAACTATCCACTATAGAAATAGAACTTTTTCCGGATAAATCACCTCAAGAAAATATGCAATATTACCTCAAAAAATATAAGAAAGCCAGAAGAGGAAAGGAAAAAATAGAACAGAATGTTGCGGAAACTAAGAAGAAAATAAAGCAACTGGAAAATATTGTCCAGAAAGCGAGAATTGGCGAACTGGATGATTTACCTCAAAAAGAAAAGTTCCCTCAATTATCGCGTAAACTGGAAATAGCAGAAAAACTGCTTCGTCTGCGGATTGACAATCGTTTTGAGATTGTGATAGGAAGAAAAGCTAGTGAAAATGATTTTATTGTCACTCAATTAGCTCGACCTTATGATTGGTGGTTTCACTCTAGGCTTTATCACGGTTCACATATTCTATTAAGATGTCTGCAAAAGACCAATCCTCCAGAAGAACTAATCAAGATTTGTTGTTGTCTTGCTGCCTGGTATAGTAAGGCTCGGTTTTCCCAGAATGTTCCTGTGGATTACACTCAGATTCGTTATGTGCGAAAACCTCATAAGAGTAAATCAGGGTTTGTGACCTATACTAATCATAAAACTGCTTTTGTGCAACCCAGGGATTTAAGAACAGTCAAAAAGGAACTAAATCTGTGAAAGCTAAAATTAGAGACCAAGGAATTCTGTTCAAAACTATCAAGTATCGTGAAAGCAGCCTCATACTTAGAGTCTTTCTAAAATCTCAAGGTCTGGTTTCTATCCTGGCTAAAGGTATACGAAAAAAACCAGAAAATAACCTGCTTAATACTCTTTATACCTATGATTTTACTATTTATGAACCCCAGGAAACAGGCTTATATCTTTTAAGTGAATTTACTCTATTGAAAGAATATAATATTTTTTCTAATTTACCAACCTGGACAGCTGCCGAATGTGCCGCAGAACTTTATACTCAAATAATTATTCCTTTAGAAGAAAATACCGCTTATTATGATTTACTTCAGCTTTATCTGGATTATCTAAAAAAAAGAGGCGATAATGCTATTCTGCTCTGGTGGCGTTTCTTATTAAGAATATTTATAAAGCTGGGTATAGCTTTTCCTCTGGATTCCTGTGCTAATTGTAAGAAGAAAAATGTGCAGATGGCAGCCTGGAAAAAAGGGACGGGAAAATTAATTTGTGTCTCTTGCCTGAATGAAGCTGATTCTCCTAAATATTATGAAATTCTTTCTTCTCGTGCATCGCAGATTCTACATCTGCTACCTCAAATTGGTGATTATTTAGATAAGATTCATCCAGATAGTCAAAGCGTGGAACAACTCAATCATCTTTTTTCAGACCATTATGCCAATCATTTCCGAAAACCCCTAAAACTCCGAAGTCTGGAAGTCTTAAGCCAGTTTTATCTGTAAAATTTTAAAATTTAAAAAAATTGCCTATACGAATAGAAAATTGGATTGATAATAATATTATAAAAAATCACTGACTCTCAAATTTCCCTCTTTTGAGGGGTTATCTCATAGGGACTATGTATTCAATTATTCTTATAGAGTTAAGTAATGATTATATAAGGATTTCAATATCATTATTGCATAGGTGGGTTTCGTAGGAAGGAGTGTTTTTACTTTCTCTTTCACATAATTTTAGAATAAGCATTGCATTTTTTGAAATTATAAAAAATATCCCTATAAAATCTGATCCCAATTCTAAAATTCATAACAATTCCCTACTTTTTATATAGACTTCGTTGAAAGGTAGAAGAGGTATATCAGCATCTGTAACAGAAATATGGTTTGGAAAAATCCAGCTCAATTCTTAGGTCTGTTTGAAGAATATGAATCAACTATTTCAGCTGGCTATGTGTTTCGTCTATTAACTGAAGAGATATACGAATATCTTTCTTTTAGTATTTCCCCATATAATGTCCTAGAGTAAACTTTCAGATAAAAAGCTTAAGGGTTTTTTCTATTATAAGTTGTCTAAACTAATTAAAGAATGTTTTACTTCATTTGTAAGACGACGAAAAAATCCTTAAGAAACTCTCTGGTGCGAATCTCAACAATTAACTATACCTTTTGCCTAAAAAACGGGGGGATGCTTTCTAAATAATATTTTCCCTTGACAACCCATTAAATAATAAATACTTGAATCCATTATTATCTTATAAAATCGTTAGATAAATTATTAATAGAATAACTAAGATATTTAAAAGGATAAAAATGAGACAAATACTTGAGAGAGCATCTAAAAATATGGATGGGGATTTTTATTCAGCAAATGAAATAATTCATTATTTTAAAGAAAAGAAAATTGATAAAGATTGGTCTTTGTGTGAAATACCAAGGGCTGAAACAAGTAAATGGACACATAATTACCACCGTTATCCTGCAAAGTTTATACCTCAATTAGTTGAAAAATTGATGGATGAATATATAATGAATGTAAATTCACATATAAATGACCCTTTTATGGGATGTGGGACGACGATTGTAAGTGCATTATCCAGAGGATATAAAGCAAGCGGTACAGATATTAATCATATAGCATACCTTATAACAAAAGTAAAATCTACACCAATAGAACCAAACCTTCTTAAATCAAAAGTTAATCAATTTTTAAAAAAATTATCCTTTTTAGGAGATAATCAAATTTCCATCTTTAATCCTAATATTGAACCTTTAATACCTTCAAAACATAGGGACAGAATTGATTATTGGTTCACAGAAGACAATAAATATGAGTTAGGAGTAATTTTAAGAGCAATATATAATGAAGAAAATATTAATATTAGAGACTTTTATTTGGTTGCTTTCAGCCACATTTTAAAAAATTGTTCATTATGGTTACAAAGTAGTACTAAACCTACTCGTGACTTAAATAAAAAACCATCTCGTCCTTATTTAGTTCTAAAAAAACATTTAATGAAAATGCTAAAAGGGAATGAAGATTTCTATAATTTTATACCTGATAAGCTTAAAATTAATTTAAATAAATATTTAAATATAGCTTTACAAGACGCAAGAAAACAATCGGTTGATGATGAAACTGTTGATTTAATCATAACTTCAAGTCCTTATGTAACAAGTTATGAATATGCTGACTTACATCAATTATCAGATATATGGTTATATTTTACTGAAG
>DFOM01000029.1 GCA_002376725.1 Cloacimonetes bacterium UBA3541
CAATAATCAGGATGATATAAGAAATAAAGAGAAATATTTTAATAATCAAAGCATAATTAAAATATCTATCTACATATTGAGCTATGATATTAATCGTAACAGTGAGAATAGATAAATAAATAAACTTACTATATGAGAAATTAACTGGATATACGAAATGGACAGCTACAAAATATAATATAACAATTAATAGAGATGATATCATAGTGGCAATAGATGCACCCATTCTTCCGTATTTTGGAATCAAAAGAACATTTAATACTATATTTATGACTGCTGAAAATATCCATACTAAGGTAACTATCCAGGTTTTCAAAGAAATATGGATACAATTTACAATAATCCCCGCCAATCCCATAAATAGGTAAGAAAAAGAGAGGAAAAAAACAATGCTATGACTTCCGCTATAGTTAGTACTGGCAATAATTGCTATAGCTTCTTTCGCAAAAAGGGATATAAGAGTAGCTACAATTGCCAGTCCTACAAAAAAAATTCTGGAAAAATCAGCAACTTGTTGTTTACATTTCTGAGGGTCATCTATAATATTATAAATATAAGGACTAAAAGCCATTTTAACTGGTTCAGTAAATAGAAAAGGTATAACTGCGGCTAGTTTAGCTCCCAAGGAATAAAGTCCAACTTCCTTAAGGTCCATATATGCACTCAAAAAATATCGGTTGCTATAGTTTAAAATAAATGATGAGATATTGGAAGGGACTAAAAAAATAGAAAAAGCTAGCATTTTTTTTAATCCTTCAAATGAGAATCGGAAGCTAAATTGGTCCCAGGTAAAGTAATAAAGTGCAACCAGTTCCATTATACCAGATAATATTTGAGCATATAATATTCCGCTAACGCCCAATTTTCTAAATACTAAAAAATAAATGCTCAAAAGAGTGTTCAACAGAAGATAAGCTCCATTAATACTTATAAACAGGCTTGCTTTTTCCCGATTTCTAATATTATACATAGGAATGTGAGTTAAAACTTTTAACAGGGTAATTATAGTTATCAATTTAAGGAATATTATTCCCTCGGGAAAATTTAATATTTTATTTGCTATCTCATTTGCATAAATAAAAGTGAAAAGACCTACGATAATACAGCAGAAAATATTGAACACCTGTCCGGAGAAATATAAGCTTTTACGCCATTCTGGATCTTTATATTTGAAAAACATTCTGGAATAGCCAGTTTCTATCAATAAACCATATAAAATAGCTAAAATAGCACCGATAGAATTTACAAGTTCTAGTTTACCATAATCAGCTGGGACTAATACCCTTGTATAAAGGGGTACCAGTATAAATGTAATACTTCTATTTAAGATATTACCTAGAGTATAAATAGATATATTCTTAGCTAATTTGAACATCTTAAGAAAGAGCTTTCTTTATTTTTGTAGCAATCAATTTGAAGAATTCAGGTATAGAACCTTTATTATAATGAACTTTAGTTTTTATTTTCTTATAACCTAAAAGCTTAGGATATTTTTCCAGATAAGGCATAAACCATTTAATTACCATATAAACATAGCGATATTCCTGATTTGATTTTAACCAATTCAACATCTCAATATTCATATCTCGGTGTAGATAATGTCCCCGGTAACTCGGTTTAGTATAACTATCCAGCGTAAAAATCTCATCTTCATTAAAATACAACATCTGATGCAGGGCACTGCTGTAAAATTCATTTTTACACAGCCATCTTGTATAAGCAATTTCTTGATTTTGCCGGTTTAGGTAAATCAGACAAATATAATTACCACTTTCAAATTTTTCTTTTGCCTGCTCAATTTTATGCTTAGCTTCATTATAATGGTCCTCAAGACCTGCTAAATATTGGTCAGTAACAATGAATTCATATTGGTCTCTATTTATGGTACAGGGTTTTATTTGATACTCCTTAAGATCAAGTTTATACAAACATGCAGCATCAATAAATCTACCTAAAGTATAATAATAAATACGAGATAATTGATTTGCTATTTTTTCATTCATTCATTATATCTCTTTTTATATTCCTTAATTTTTGCCATCCCTTGAGCTTTAAACAGTTAGGATTGATTATATATAATCTATAGAGCAAATTAAATCCCGTTGCCCATTCAAATTTCCAGGGATATCTTCCTGTTCCAGCGTCTAATACATTCCAAAGTGGATGCAATAGATTTTCTTTCAATATTTCATAATAAATGATTTTACCAGCACCATAACCGGCATATTCTGGTTCAAATCCAGTATTTAAAGAATAAAATATATTTTTATATAAATAGCCACAGTTATATATAATTATTTTATTGGATATAGTATCTTTAAGATAATAAGATAAGGTATTTCCGAGGTTAAAGAGATTATTCAAAACTTCATTTCTCTCTTTATCTTCAAAAAGGGAATGCCTTTGTTTCAACCCCTTTTTATGCCAATATTCTTTCTCAGCAATATGTATGGGAGCAAACATACTTAAACAATTTTCGTTAGTAACGATTAACTCATAATTTGTAAATTTCTTCAATCTATTGGAATATTGTATAGTTTTCTCAGGAATTTTTGCCTTATTAATAGTATTATCCAATACTATTTTAGACATCTCAATATAGGGATTTTCTATAAAATAGTATAATTTTTTATTGTACTGGGAACAGAATAGATAATAAATTAGATTGCTAGTATAGGGGATATGGTCAAGATCAAGTTCATCCCATAAATCCTTATGTGCAAAAATAGCATCAAAAAGTTGTTTATATATGACCTTGGTTCGTACTTGACACTGTTCATCAATTATAAAATCAGCATAGTCACAACTGGCTAAAAACTGCAAGCTATTCCAGGAAAAGAATTTATTTTTCATTCTTACTAACATTAAGGGAGCAATGCCTACAACAACATTGCTAAAGATTACACAAAATATACAAAGCTTGTATTTATCATAGTTTTTTAATATATCCCATTTCCCCTTTGCATATTTAAATGTGGAAAAATAAGTGAGATTATTAGATTGGTTTTCTATTCTCTCCCAATCTGGCTTTAGCGAATCAAAATCCTCTGTGGTCGTAATTATTTTATAGTCCATAATAAATTATATTGGTTAATTTATATTATTTATTGAATAATAATATTCTCCTGACTCGGTTATGTTGTATATCCAATAATCTTTTTTTCTCCATCCTTTTATGTAGCTACCGTTTTCTTTATGCATTAAAATAGGTTTATCAACTTTAAGTGTAATCAAAGGGGTGTTCCATAATCCATTGTAATCAATTATCATTTTATCATCTTTTAGCGTTATTTGAGTTCTATGGAAGGTATCATAATAATGAGCAATATCAGAACAACTTGCATACCATATATCTAAGGGTCTCAGATATCCAAAAAGATCATCTAAAAATTTAATATCATCATACAAGTTAATTATTTGACGGATCCCATCCGCTCTTTGATTTTGATAATGCTCTTCAATTGTTATAGGATACCCTTTATTATATAAATATTGTATATATTTATTAGGAGATGCATAAAAAGTATTCTTTAGCTTTCTTCCTATATTCTTTATAAATGATACTGATGGAGCTTGCGAGTAAATAGCAGTAGTTATATTGCTGGGAATACAGATATAATTATAATCTTGATAGTGCATATACCGTATTTTATTATGACGGTGTCTTCTATTACTCATTTTTTCATCTAAGACCCACCACTTACTTCCTAAAGCTTCAATTAAAGATAAAGATAAATCATTATACTTGTAGCCAGGAAACTTACCGCCAACAAACTTTATTCCACTCAAATTACTAAATAATTCAACTTTTCTAATACTATCTTCTATAACATCAGAACCAGGATTTTCATATTCAAAAATTATATTATAATTGTCGTCGTACCAAAGATGCTTAATACCATGAAAAGCAAATTCAAATCTTGCTTGTAAAGATTTTAAAAAATTAATAAATTTATCATCAATATCTCTAGTTGCAATCTCATAGCCCATATTTTGAGGAATATAATTGTGCGAATCCAGCGGCAAAAATATTGTTCCCTTGATTTCCGGATACTTTTGAAATAACCATTTATCTAAATAATTATGTAGAGATTCAGTGCTATCCATTAAGTATCCCCAATCGTTATAAGGTCCTATTTTACCATCTTTACTAACAACTAGAGGGGCAAGATCATCTATCATCAGACAACAAGCAGTCTGATGATTATCAAACCATTTACACTTGTCTAATTTAATCATTATAATATTAAATAATTCCCTTTTATTATTAATAAATCATTCTATCTAGCATACATTACATTAAAAGCTAAATAACTTTATTCTTACGCTAGCTACGATCCGTTGCTAATAAATAGAATATCTTTTAGAATTTGTATAACTAGAATTATTTTACATCCTGTATGTCAAGAAACTTTTCCATCTCATTTTAAGCCAAACATTTTTATAATTTATTATAAGTTTGCCTTAAATTTAGGCTCGGGATGTAATGATATATTTGCATAGATAAAAATTTATGCTAGGCATATATTTCTTTTAAATAGATATTCTGCCTTAATGGATAATAAAAAATTGAAATTGATTGATTAGAGATGCTTTCAAATAGTTGAGTCTTGAAAGATACTCAATCTATTTTGACAAAAGAATTGGGAAGAATTGATGCTCGTATTATGAGCTAAAGAGGGAAAAAAAGAGGTTGTTAAGAGGATAGTTTAAAAAAACAATGAAGAAGGAATGAATTTTATAACTTTTTAAATATCATATTTTAATAGATTTGAATTATTCTTTCCGATAATGTAATAGTGATTAACTTAAACAGAGTATAGCTAAAGATTATGTATTCCCCGAAGAATTTTCTCTTTGTTTTTAACCGAGTCCTTGGTGTATCTAAGAATATTATGATTAATTAAATGAGAAAAAAGTTTAAAACACTAAGAAAACCAAAGAGCCCGAATAAACTCAATTTTTTGAACTTACTAATGTCTTTTGCTAAAATCTGTTTTATTCTTTTTATTAATGAGAAATATACTCAATAAAAAGCAAATTCTCTAACCTGATAAATGTTTACTAGGCAGTTTGTATTATGAATTTAGTAACTTCTCGCGTGATTAAAGATAATATTCCACACTCCTTTCCAGAAATATTTCCAGTCGGTAAGAAAGGGCTTTTCCATTTTAGCCTGGATATACCTTCTTTCCGATTCTACAATCTCTTCAAAGGAAGTAGGCATATCAGTATAAAAAGGAGGAATGAGACCTGGCTTCATTTTTAATCGTAATTCTTGTACTTCCTGAGGATAAAGGGATAAATAGTGCTCACTTAAGGCTCTGACACCTACTAATGATAGTTCTCCTTTGAAAAAATTAATCAACTGTGGTAATTCATCTATCCACATTGCTCTCAGAACCTTCCCCCAGCTGGTCACTCTAAAATCATTTTTAAACTTGCCTCCCTCCTGCAATTTATTCGTTTGATAGACATATTCCTGCAGATATTCACTATAAGGATGCATAGTCCTGAGTTTATGTATATAAATAATTTTACCATCCTTTCCCACTCTTTTTAAACGGACAAAGGGACCATAAGTGGGATTCGGATCCGTGCTCGGAGCTTTTACCTTTTTCAGGATAAAATGCATTAAGCCATTGATTTCTCGTTTATTAACCAGTTCAAATCCGCAATAATAGAAACGACCCAACATCTCCGTCTCGGAAAGTGCCCGATTCTTCCCCTTAGTCAAAGCAAAATACCAGCCCTGTAAAACTGGTATCTTGGGCATCACCCGACGAAATAAAAAATCAAAAAAATAAAGAGGTGCTCCCAAAACCGGAGTATACTTCTGATTAAATCTTCGTCGCCTTTCCTTTATCGTCTGACCTCTACAGATAAAAACACCTCCATCTATAAGCAACTCATTCGCTTTAATCAGATAACGATTGATACGACGAAAATCATTTATCCGATGTTGATTGACAAATAACTGATAAGATGAAGGTTCCTTCTCTTCTATAAATTCAAAGTCAACCGAATTCAAAACCAGGGATTTATCCGAGTCAAAAGTGTTCAAATCCAGATAATCATTGATGAAACCGAAGAACTCCGATTGATCATATAACCTCTTGAATAGTGGCACTAAAACACTTACCTCGGGACTATATGAAGGATAAGGAGGAATATAGGGTTCATTCTTCAAAACCGGTATCTCTTGCAGATCCGGCTCCGGAAAATAACTCGCTGTCTGTGATTCCTCCAGTGCTTCTGAATGTGTCACCAGAGGAGCTTTTGCAAAATATCGGTTCTCGCGCCGAAATTTGAAAGCATAAAATAACCCTCCAAAAACAAATAATTCCAGCACAACTGACCCTAAAATCGTTCCCATCACTATCATCCGGGAATAATGGAACTGATTGAAAATATACATCAGCCCGAAAATGACCGCTATCGCATATATATCACACTTAATTATCTGACTCGCTAACTTAGATGCCTTTCCCACCTTCTGTAAAGAATACTTCCCACCTAATATCCCTACTACTATCCATATCCCGGTAAAGGCAAAAAGAGAACGCCACCACTGAAAATCTGATAATATCCTCCTCGTTCCCTCTTTTACCTTTGCCGCAAAAAGAAAGGCAATGACTACAAGAAGGATGTCTAAAAGAAGATAATAAATGGTAGTTTGATTTTTTTTCATATATTTTTTACCTCACGCAGATTACGCTGATTCCGCAGATAAGTTCTCTCACAGATTACACAGATTTTAGTTTACCTCTCACAGATAGCACAGATAACACAGATTATTGTTTTGTAATAAAAAGAGTTTAAAGTACTTTAATATAAATTAGATCCTCTTACCTTTTTAATTAATCTATGAATTTTAGGGTAGGTATAATATAACAAATTTATATTATTTTGAATATTCTTATTAAAGTAAAAAATCTGCGTTATCTGCGTAATCTGCGTGAAACATAAATAATTATGTTACAGATAGCACAGATAACACA
>DFOM01000013.1 GCA_002376725.1 Cloacimonetes bacterium UBA3541
ATGTTAGTTTCGCGGTCTCTTCTTTTGTTGTTGAAGATGTGGTTACAATCTAAACACTTGTATCGTTGCAATCCTCTGAAACACCCGTTTTTTTTACTCTCCTGGAATGGCATTTGGAGCATCGTTTTTTGTTCACTTTTATCCTCCAAAATAAAAATGTGCATTTAACTCTATGCCATTCTTATGTATACCCCACTTTTTAGCAACTACATTTCTTGCAATACACCAAAAGATGGGAATAATTCCTCTTCTGTGAAAAAGTGGCAATCTTAGATGAAGATAAAGTCAAATTACTACTTTAAAATTGAAGCCATTCTTAAAAACAATTTTTTTAATACCTCATAATAATTCACTACCCTATATCTAATAAAAACTATTTGAGATAAGTGATTTCTGTTACAATGTTCTGATTCCTTTAAGTATTCATAACTTTCAATCAAAGCTTTTTTAACCTTATCTACTGAGTTCTATATTTTATTTCTGCAATTTAATCCCGATCATTGATCAAAGTTGTTCTATTGGTTTAATTCTGGACTGCAAGGCAGGAGAAAAAGATAGAATACATTATCAAATTACTTCAGATAGTTTGAAGTGTGCCAACCAGTCTTATCCAAAATAACTTTGTTTGGGAAGTTCTTCTATTCCTTAGAGGAAGCTTTTCATAAACAATGTCTTTACTTCAGTATGACTGTTTGTTGCCAAAATGGATAAGATATCTACATTCCTAAGGTTAACCGCTGGAAAAAAGCAGATATATTGCCTTTCTATTTTACTTTGATACCAGTGAACTCTTTCCCTTGCGAGTCTAACAGACTCAGGTATATCTATGCTCCTGTTGGAGAAAACAATTCTTAAATAAAAAAACGGAACTCTTATTCTTAGGTGTTTTGTGCCTCTCTTCTTTTAGTTCAATTAATAATAAAATCAATAGATATCACTAACTGATAGTGTTTTTACCGCCATATGATAAAATGGAAGTCACAATTGGATATTTCGGATGTTTCTTAATACCTGTTTTGAAAGGATAAAAAATGAAAGGAAATTTGTTATTAGGTAAGTCATAGTATAATTGCAATTTAAAACTTATTCTACAAAAAAATGAAACCTAACAGTCATCTCCAGTAGCTAAGTTGGTAAGTTTAAATTATCAATATTAATTAGAAGATTTGGATAAGTATATGGCTTATAGAGTTAAGAGAGTTTCTATCCGATTAAATTCTTATCAGGTAAAACATCCTGAAACTATAGAGATTTGGTTAGTAGTAGCTTAACCTAGATCTGATAAAAGTGGATGGGCAGGATACTTTTATCCATTCTGTAATTTTTCTTCTGAGCCCAATCGTGGTAAAATTGTCGAAGTACACAGGCATTTGAAACAGGAATATGCTTTGAGATAAATACTGTTCAATTCTTATGTCCGTTTGAAGAATATGAATCAACTATTTCTGCTGGCTATGTATTTTTGTATTTACTGAAGATATATATGAGTATCTCTACTTTTGGTACTACCTTATATAATGTTCTCTAGTGAGCAGGCAGATTAAAAAGTTTAAGGGTTTTGTATATTATAAGCTGTTTAACCTACTTAAAGAAAATGTTTTGCTCACTTTGTAAGATGGCAATAAAATATCCATATAAAGCTTTTTGGCGCGAATATCAACAATTAGCTATCCATTTTGCCTAAAAAACCGGAGGAAAAGAAACTTTTTCTCTAAATTATAAAAATTAATCCTCAAATTCTGGCTCCAATACCAAAGCTTATAATTATTCAATATCCTTAATAATTTAAAATTATCTTTTACAAAAAAATTGGAACGATATATGCTTTAATTATATATATATATATATATTGAATTTAACTTCATAGTGTGTTATTATCATCCGATTTCAGTGCATAAAAAAAATACAGGATACTGGTTGTAAAAAGATATACAAAGATCATACTACAGCCGGTAGAAAGTAATCAAATAAAAGAACATAAATGTACAAAAGGAGTTAACCTATGAAACGACTCTCATTACTTACGGTGATGATAATCGCCATGTGTGTTGCTTTCGCAGGCATTGATGAGTATTATACCTTCAATGCTACTAACGGAACCTACACTCCTATCGTAGGGACCGATGCGAATATTTCAGATGATGATGCACTCTCAGCGCCAATTCCCATTGGCTTTACTTTCCCTTATGGAAATTACACCTATACTGAGGTTAAGATTTCATCTAATGGCTGGATTGGTTTAGGTACTTTTCTGACCAGTACTATCCCTACTAATAACTTAGCTGCTCTAAACTATGTTACTGTTGTAGCCCCTCTTTGGGATGACTGTGGCCTGGAAGTTGGTACCTGTGAGTATCTACTTTCAGGCACAGCATCTAACCGCATTTTTATCGTTCAATATAATAACCTGCAATGGAAATATAATTCAAGTACTTATTTTAATCTGCAGGTTAGATTCTATGAGAGTGGTAAAATTGACTTTATTTATGGACCTTCAACTGGTGCTCCTCATTCTCCTAACGCCTCAATTGGCATTAATATGCTTCCTGGAGGTTCAGGCTGGTTTTACAGTATAACGCCGGGTTCTCCCGCCACTGCTTCAACCACTACTTCAAATAACAGTGTTGCAACCTGGCCTGGTGAAGGCATTATCTATGAGTTTAATCCTGTAGTAGCCGTTCCTAACGATTTAATCGCTCTTTCCATTACTGGTAATACTATTCCTATAGCTGAACAGAGTTACGATTACACTATAACTATACGCAATCGTGGTTCCAATCCACAAACTAGCTATCAGGTAAAACTGTTATTGGGCACTCAGGAAATCGGATCAGTTAATGGAACAACTATTCAACCCTTAGAGATGCTAACCTATACTATTCCCTGGACTCCCTCTACTGCAGGACCTGCTACTCTTTATGGCAAAGTAGTCTTAACTGGTGATGAGAATTCCACTAATGACCAGACACCGCCATTAAATGTTACTGTTCAACCTGCTGGAGTCCAAGCGGTAACCATTGGTGCAGGTAATGAATCAGCTCGCGTCCCTATGGATTTTTATTACGAGAACTCTCTTTTTGAATGTCTGTTTTATCCGGATGAACTGGGCTTTACCAATGGAACCATAAGTTCCTTAGCTTTCTATAATAACTTTAGAGATTCAATTACCAACAGTGCAACCAAGATTTGGTTAGGCACAACTACTCAGGCAGACCTTAGTGCAGGATGGATACCATCCACTCAATTAACTCTAGTATTTGATGGTAATATCACCTATCCCTCAGGAGAGAATACCATAACCATATCACTGCAAACTCCCTATGTGTATACTCTTGGCAATCTGGTGATGATGGTGCAGAGACCGATGGATACTCAGAATTATTCTTCCTCGGATAACTTCCAGGCTCAAACCCTAGGGACAAGTCGTGCTCGTAAGGTCCAAAGTAATAGTACCGCTTATGATCCTGCTAATCCTCCGACAAACGCAACCGTTTCCGGACAATTCCCTAAAACTACTATACTCTATTCTGGCCAAGCTATTGTAAACGATTTAGCTTGTTTAAGCATCTACGGTAATACTTTCCCCAGTGTTGGTACATCTACACCCTATACTATTACGGTTAAGAATAATGGCACTGCTATTCAAAGCAATTATACCGTTAAATTAATGAAGGAAGGTGGCGTTCTGCTTGGCTCTGTTTCGGGAGCAACCATCAATTCACTTGAGACTTTGGACTTCACTATTAACTGGACTCCTACTGAAACTGGAGCTACCTATATCTATGGTGAAGTAGAAATGACGGATGATGAAATAGCCACTAACAATCAGTCTCTGCATATTAATGTTGAAGTTCAACCTGCTGGAGTGCAAGCGGTAACCATTGGTGCAGGTAATGCATTAGCTCGTGTCCCTATGGATTTCCGGGAGAAGAATTCTCTGTTTGAATGTCTGTTTTATCCGGATGAACTGGGTTTTACCAGTGGAACCATAACTTCCTTAGCGTTCTACAACAACTTTGTGACCAATCTACCTAATAAGCCAACCAAGATTTGGTTAGGTACAACTGATCAGGCAGACCTTAGTGCAGGATGGATACCATCCACTCAATTAACTTTGGTATTTGATGGTAATATCACCTATCCCTCAGGAGAAAATATCATAACTATACCACTGCAAACTCCTTATATACATACTCCTGGCAATCTGGTAATGATGGTTCAGAGACCGATGGATACTCAGAATTATTCCTCAGAAGATAACTTCCAGGCTCAGATCGTAGGTACGAACCGTGCCCTTAAATTCCAAGATGATCTCACTTTTTGTGATCCTGCCAATCCTCCAGTAGACGCAACCGTTTCCGGACAATTCCCTAAAACTACTATATTTTATTCTCAACTGACTATTGTGAACGATTTAGGTTGCTTAAGCATTAGCGGTAATACTTTCCCCAGTGTCGGTACAGCCACACCCTATATCATTACAGTCAAGAACAATGGAACTGTTGTGCAAAGCAATTATACCGTTAAATTAATGAAGGAAGGTGGCGTTCTGCTTGGCTCTGTTTCGGGAGTAACCATCAATTCACTTCAGACTTTGGACTTTGCTTTTAACTGGACTCCTACTGAAACTGGAGCCACCTATATCTATGGTGAAGTAGAAATGACAGATGATGAAATAGCTACTAACAATCAGTCTCCTCATATCAATGTTGCTGTTCAGCCTGTTGGAGTGCAACCAGTGACTATTGGTTTAGGTGATGAATTAGCTCTTGTTCCTATGGATTTCTTATATATGAATTCTCTATTTGAATGTCTGTTTTATCCGGATGAACTGGGCTTTACCAGTGGAACCATAACTTCCTTAGCTTTCTATAACAACTTTGCCCATTCACCTACTAATGGTGCCACCAAGATTTGGCTAGGTACAACTAATCAGGCAGACCTTAGTGTAGGCTGGATACCCTCTACTCAACTAACCCTGGTATTTGATGGTAATATCACCTATCCTGTTGGTGCTAATACCATTATCATACCACTACAAAATCCCTATATGCACACCCCTGGCAATCTGGTAATGATGGTTCAGAGACCAATGGATACTCAGAATTATTCTTACGGGGAAGAGTTCCAGGCTCAAACTGTAGGTACGAGCCGTGCCCGAAAGGTTAAGAGTGATGATATTGCTTATGATCCTGCCAATCCTCCAGCAGAAGCAACCGTTTCCGGACAATTCCCTAAAATTACTATCTTCTATTCTGGGCAGGCTATTGTAAATGATTTAGGTTGCTTAAATATCAGCGGTAATACCACTCCCAATATTGGTACAGCTACACCCTATACCATTACGGTCAAGAATCTTGGCACTACTGTTCAAAGCGATTATACCGTTAAATTGATGAAGGAAGGCGGTGTTTTGCTCAGTTCTGTTCCAGGAGTAACTATTAATTCTCTTCAGACTTTGGATTTCACTATTAACTGGACTCCTACTGAAACTGGAGCTACCTATATCTATGGTGAAGTAGAAATGATAGGTGATGAAATAGCCGCTAACAATCAGTCTCCACATCTGAATGTCAATGTTTACCCCGTAGGTACAGCAGCCATAACAGTTGGAACAGGAAATAGTACTGGACGTATGCCAATGGATTTCCACTATAAAAATTCTTTATTTGAAACGATATATCTTGCTTCAGAACTCAATATTGACGGTCTGCTTACCGATATCCAATTCTATAATAACTTCGTGACTAACCTTCCAGGGATGCCTACAAATATCTGGGTAGGAGAGACTACACAAACCGATCTTTCTGCTGGTTGGATACCATCCACTCAATTAACCCAGGTATTCAGCGGAAATGTGAACTATCCCGTTGGACAAAATGATATTTCGGTTCATTTTGATCCTCCTTATCCTTATGGTGGAGGAAATCTGGCAGTAATGGTTGAGCGTCCGATGGATACTCAATATTATAGTTCATCCGATGTATTCCGCACTCAATTCGGAGCGGTGTCTAATCGTACTCGTAATGTATATAGCGATAACATAGATTATGATCCTGCTAATCCTCCTCCTACCACGTCACCCACAGCTTATTTTCCAATGACCACTCTATTGGTTATAACTGAGGGATTAGGAGCTATTAATGGCACTGTTTATGGACCTGGTAATGTTCCTCTTGCTGGTGCCACTGTGGTAGTTCAAGGAACAACTCTGTCCTATACCACGGGTGCAGATGGAACCTTCACCTTCCCTTATGTTTATCAAGGTACGCAGCAAGTTACTGCATCAAAACATGGCTATTATGATGCAACTAATACGGTGACCGTAATTGAAGATCAAACGGTTACTACTAACTTTACTCTTACTCCATTACCTCAAGTAACGGTAACTGGTCGCATAGTAGGAAGTGATCAACCCACGGTAGGACTTGCCGATGCAACAATTAGCTTGAGTGGTTATGAGAGTTATGAAGCTACCACTAATAACAATGGACAATTCACTATTCCTAATGTCTATGCCAATCATACCTATGACTATGTAGCTTCAGCTATGGGATATCAAAATGCTACTGGACAGGTGGTAGTAGGTTCTACTAATGTTAATACAGGAGATATAGTTTTAACTGAATTAACCTATCCTCCTTCTGGAGTTCAAGCTACAGAAGTTAATCAGAATTTGGTGAACCTTACCTGGATGGCACCTACTCCCGACGCAGTAGGTGAATGGCTTCACTACGATAATGGCCAGAATCATACTAGTATAGGCACAGGTGCAGCAGCAGACTTTGATGTAGCGATACGTTTTCCTGCTTCTGCCTTGCAGGATTATGTAGGTATGAGTCTTTATGCAGTTAAAGCTTGGCCTGCTCAAGCGGGATCTTTCTCTATTCGGGTATGGACTGGTGGTAATGCTTCAGCACCTGGTCCTATGGTAGTAGACCAACCTTTCACACCTACATTAGGTACTTATAATACTGTAATGTTAAACAATCCAGTGGCCATAACTGGAACCGAGGAACTCTGGTTTGGTTATCGTTGTAATGTAACCGGCGGCTATCCTGCAGGTTGTGATTCAGGTCCTGCCGTAGATGGTTTTGGGAATATGATGTATTTCCAGGGCAGTTGGACTACTACATTAGAACAGAACCCTGACCTCAATTATAACTGGAATATTCAAGGTTATGTAGGATATTCTGCTCCAGATAGAGCACTTGAAATTAGTTTGTCGCTTCCTCATTCTTTGGTATTAAGCACTGTTGGTATGCGTTCTGTCACTACCGGTATTTTAACGACCAATCCAGATAATGCTAAACTTCATCCAGAATCTAAGGCTAATAATGGTTTTGATATACAGCTTTCGTCTGATAAGGAGACTAATCAGCATAGATATGATTCTATTGGAAATATTAAAGTAAGACAAGAGCATAATAGCTATGATGTGAAAGATAATAGAGCACTATCAGGTTACAAGGTCTGGCGTTTACTGCAAGGACAGGAGATCAATGAAAGTGCCTGGACCCTTCTTACCACAGATGTTATAACTGCTACCGCCTATCAAGATAATGGTTGGGGCTCAGTTCCCGATGGTATGTATAAGTGGGCAGTAAAAGCGGTTTATACGGGCAACATAATGTCCAATCCCGCCTTTTCCAATGCTTTACCTAAATTGACTCAGATAGGAACTATTGCGGGAACAGTTAAGAATCAGCAGAATGCACCTATAATGGGAGCTACGGTAACCTGTGGAGATGTTACAGCTACCACTGATAACAGTGGAGCCTATAGCATGCAAGTTCCTGCAGGAACTCATAGTGTGACCGCCAGTGCAACAGGTTATGATTCAGTTACTCAGGATAATGTGATAGTGGTAACTGGTCAGACTACCACCGTTAACTTCGTACTTCCTCCCAGCAGTACAATTATTATACTGGAGGATAGTTTTGAGACCTATGAGAACTTTGCTCTGACCTTTGCACCCTGGACCTGTGTTGATGTAGACCTGAGTGCTACTTATGGCATTAGTGGAGTAAGCTTCCCCAATTGCTATGCTCCTATGGCATACATCATCTTTGTGCCCTCAGCTACAACTCCTCCACTTACTGCCACAGATGTAACTCATACCGGTACTAAAATAGCGGCTTCTTTTGCTGCAACTTCTCCTCCTAATAATGACTGGTTGATTACCCCGGTACTACATCGTCCTACTCAGATAACCTTCTGGGCACGCTCTTATGTAACCACTTATGGAATGGAAAGGTTTAAAGTAGGTGTCTCTACCACTGGAACTAATCCGAGCAATTTCACTATCATCAGTGGACCTAACTATATAGAAGCTCCTGCAGTATGGACAGAATATACCTATGTAATTGATGGACAACCTGAAAATGCATATATCGGTATTCAGTGTGTATCTAATGATGCTTTCATCTTCCTATTAGATGATGTTACGGTAGAAGCCACACCTCTAGAAGATCCTACGGTTCCAGTTCTAGCAACAGAGCTGCAGGGTAACTATCCCAATCCTTTCAATCCGGAGACCACTATTCGCTACAGTGTGAAAGAAACAGTACCTGTCACTATTGAGGTTTATAATCTCAAGGGACAGCTGGTTCGTACCTTAGTGAATGAGGTCAAGACAGCAGGTAACTATTCAGTAGCCTGGAACGGAAGAGATAGTCATAACCAGCCTGTATCCAGTGGAGTCTATTTCTATAAGATGAACGCTGGTAAATACAGCAGCACTAAGAAGATGATTATGATGAAATAATCCTAAATCAACTATCTAAAATATATCCCCGTATGGTTATCCTTACGGGGATTTTATTTATATTATCCTACTCGTCCTGATTAAATAATAAAATAGACTCTGGCTATTTTATTAGATTAAAATTATATTATTATGATTTTGGAAGATTATAAATAACTCTCTGCCCAAAATACGATGCTAAAATTACATAATTTTTAAAAAATGTTCTTGTATTTACCAATGAAATTATGGACTTTTTCTCATAAACAAAGTTTCACTTTTTGCAATGCCATTTTTGATTGCCATCTACAATTTTGTAAAAAGTATGTCACAATTGGATATTTCAGGTGTTTCTTAATACCTGTTTTGAAAGGATAAAAATGAAAGGAAATTGGTTATTAGGTAAGTCATAGTATAATTGCAATTTAAAACTGATTCTACAGAAAAATGAAACCTAAAGCTTGACAAAAACCAGCTACTTAGTTTATATTGTTAATGATTCTCAATATAAAGAGGAGAAAAAATGGAAGTGTATGAAGATATCTTCGCTAAGTTCCTTGCAAAAAAGGGACTTAAGTTAACTCAGCCGCGGCGTTATATTCTGGAAGAAGTTTTTGAAATGCACACTCATTTCAATGTTGAAGAATTGTATGATAGAATTAGGAGCAAGACCAGTAAAATCTCTATGGCAACTGTTTACAGGACTATTCCTTTATTGCTAGAAGCAGGTTTAATTCAGAGAGCAGATCGCAGTGAAGGCAGAGAGCGTTATGAGCATATTTTGGGTCATCCCAAACATATTCACTGGGTCTGTAAAAACTGTGGAGCTTTATGGGAAACTGATTTTAACTCGCTTTATCCTGCTCTTATAAAACGGGCTCAGGATTTGAAATTCAAACCGGATGATATTGAATTAACTGTAAAAGGTATATGTTGGAAATGCAATACAAATGATAATGAGAATCAATCAGATGAGAAATAGACCTACAATTGCCTTAGCAGGAAACCCTAATGTAGGTAAGACATCTCTTTTTAATGCGTTAACGGGTTCGCATCAAACTGTTGGTAATTGGCCTGGAGTAACTGTTGAGCATAAATCGGGAATCTGTCATTTTAATAATAAAGTGTATGAGGTTATTGATCTTCCCGGAATATATTCTTTAGCAGGAGAAAGTCCTGACGAATTAGTAGCTCGTAATTACATTTTAAATGAAAAACCTGATATAATTATCAACTTAGTGGATGCTTCCAATTTAGAACGGAATTTATATTTAACGGTACAATTGATGGAATTGGGAGCACCTTTAATAATGTGTTTATCTATGGTTGATATAGCAGAACAAAACGGGATTTTTATAGATACAGAGCATTTAAGTTCTCATTTAGGTTTTGCTGTTATACCTTTAATTTTGAACAAAAAATTTGATATTACTCCAATTTTACAAAAAGTAGAGGAATATTTATCTCAACCACCAGTCCCGAGTACTATTCATTATGATGAAGTAGTGGAAAATCATCTGGAAAATATACGACAGATAGTGCTTAAGGCAGGTTTGTGTGTTCCGGAAGGTGAGGCTTTCAGCTGTTCAGAAAAAGACGCAGCATCAGATACTAACGATCTTGTAACAAAAAGTCGTTGGCTAGCGCTAAAGTTAATTGAGGGTGATAAAGAAATAAGCTCTCTTTTATCAGAAGAGGATAGAACGCTTGTAGAAAAAGAAAGGACTGCTATAGCAAAGCATAGAGGTCAGGAACCTGCAGCTGTTATAGCTGATGATCGTTATGCTTACATTCGTGGCTTGATAAAAGATGTAGTGAAACGGAAAGGAAAAAGACGGCAGACTTTTTCTGATATGGTAGATAGGGTAGTGTTGAATAATATTATTGGTCTGCCAGTATTTTTTATTGTTATGTATTTGGTTTTTTTGATTGCTGTGAAACTTAGCCAGCCTTGCATAGAAATTATCAATACTTATTTAGGTTGGTTGTTTGTAGAGCAGTTTGGTAACTTATTAACTTGGTTGTCAGTTCCACATTGGCTTACCTATTTTTTGAGTGAAATTTTGGGTGGAGGTTTAGTAACGATAGGGAGTTTTGTTCCGCCCATATTCTTTATTTACATAAGCTTATCAATTCTGGAGGATTCCGGATATATGGCAAGAGCTGCCTATATTGCTGATAAATTTATGCGCAAAATAGGGCTTCCAGGTAAAGCATTTATTCCTCTTATTGTAGGTTTTGGATGTACAGTCCCAGCAATTATGGCAACGCGCACTTTGGAGAAACCGAGGGACCGGGTATTTGCCTCTATTTTAACTCCTTTTATTTCGTGTGGTGCCAAGCTTCCGGTTTATACTTATCTAGTAATGTTATTTTTCCCACAGCGAGCAAATATTGTTATTTTTGGTCTTTATTTATTCGGTATTGTTATGGGAATTTTAACCGGTTTATTATTAAAGAAAACCGTATTTAGAAGTGAACCGGGAAATTTTGTGATGGAATTGCCCGCGTATCATATTCCAACTATAAACGGCATATTTATGCATACCTGGCACAGGTTGAAAAGTTTTTTGTTGAGAGCGGGGAAAACAATATTACTGGTAATTATAGTGATTAATATTTTACAATTAATTCAAATTCCAACTGGAAATAGAGGAGAAAAAACACCACTTTTGGAGCTCGGAGGCAAACTTATTACTCCCATTTTACAGCCAATGGGTATTAAAAATGATAATTGGCCTGCTTCTGTGGCTTTAATTAGCGGACTTTTTGCCAAAGAAGCGATAGTAGGAACTCTTCAAGGTCTATATCAAAATTCGGGTGGTAAAGAATCCCTCAATTATGTAGCATCAAACATCAAAGAAGGCTTTGGCAGTGACGCATCTGCTATTGCCTATCTGATATTTATTTTGCTGTATTCACCTTGTGCTGCATCTTTAACTATGCTGTTCAAAGAACATGGTTTTAAGTGGATGCTTTTTGACTTCTTATATTTGACTTTGCTTGCCTGGATGGTAGCAACCTTAGTATACCAAATACTGGCTTTTAATACTCTTTCCGTTGTATGGTTTGCAACTATAGGTGTTATTTTTATCTTCATTTATATAATTTTACAAAGTATAGGAAAAAAATATGCCATCAAGACATAACAGATTCAGATTTCGGCGTCGGGGTAAACATAAAACCCTTATCTGCGAACCAGGCAAATGTATTACTCTTGATCAATTGCCAGAAGGATGTAGAGCTACAGTTATTCAAAACAATAACTTAATTACTATTGAACGGGGTTTGTATCTAGGTGCTCCAATAACGATGCTAAGAAATAACGACGATGAACCGAATGTAATTATTGCTGTAGGAGATGCAAGATATGCGTTGGATAGAAGAATTGCTAGGACTATCAAAGTGAGAATAACTTAATAGATACCACCTATCTCTAATTTAGCCAACTTTCCCCGATTCTCTGCCTCGCTTTTTTAACCTATAACTATCCTCATTGATGATGATCTTGATAATAATAACAAAATAACTTGTCTAATATCTCCAAGACAAGCAATTCATCACTAAAATATTAACCCCTCTATTAGCCATTATTTTATTAGAAGTAATTAATAAATAACAAGATCCATCATAGAATAAATAACTCAGAAAACCTTTTTTAGTAGAAAACTTTTGCTTGACACAATCTTAATAATTTAAAGTATAGAAATAAATGAAACTTAGAGGTCATCTGAATGGAAATAATCATTGAAGAGCTTAAATTCCCATCTGATGCCAATATCATTTTGGGACAGAGTCATTTTATTAAAAGCGTGGAAGACCTTTACGAGATTATGGTCAATAGTGTCCCAGGTATCAAGTTTGGTTTAGCTTTTTGCGAAGCTTCCGGACCCTGTCTTATTCGCAAAGAGGGAACTGATAACGAACTGATGGAGTGTGCTATAGAAAATATGTATCGCCTGGGAGCTGGACATTCTTTTCTAATAGTTATGCAGAATGCTTTCCCTATTAATGTGCTAAATGCTATCAAAAACTGTCCAGAAGTAGTAAATATCTTTTGTGCTACGGCTAATCCGGTACAGGTAATCCTAGCTAAAACAGAACAAGGAAATGGGATTTTAGGTGTAATTGATGGAAATTTGCCCAAGGGCGTTGAGCTGGATACAGATATTACTCATAGAAAAAGATTTCTTAGGAACTTAGGATATAAACGCTAAATGAATTATCGCACCTTTATTGCTCTTGAACCACCTAAAACGGTCTTTCTAAATCTAAAAGAGAAGCTCAATGCTTTCACATCTACTCAGGGTGTAAATTGGGTAAAAGAGCAGAACCTCCATCTTACCTTACTTTTTCTGGGAGATGTAGATAGCAACAGGATAAATGAATTATCCGTTATCCTGGAAGAATCAGCAGAAAAAACCTCCCCTTTCAATCTTTCACTTCAGGGTCTGGAACTATTTCCCTATAGAGAACCCCGACTTATCTGGGCAACTCTAGTTCAGCAAGATGATTCCTTGCTCCAGTGGCATAAGACATTATTGAAGGTGATTAGAAGAGCAGGTTTTGAGCCTGATATAAAACCTTTAAAACTTCATATCACGCTGGGACGTATTAAAACTAAACTTCCGATTAGTAAAGAAAGAGAAATCCTGGAAAGTAAGGTAGATAAGGATTTCTTTAGCTATGATACTCTTACTCTCTATCGCAGTATCTTAAAACCGGAAGGTCCAGTCTATCAAATTTTAGACCAATTTATTTTATCTTAAAGGAAGATATTATGCAGGATAAGAACAAAGAGATAGCTTTAAAAACTGCCATTTCACAGCTGGAAAAGAAATATGGAGTGGGCACCCTTATGCGTTTAGGAGATAACCCCCTACAACAAGTGGATGTTATACCAACCGGTGCTTTCAATCTGGATATAGCTCTGGGAATTGGAGGAATTCCTCGTGGACGTGTATCTGAAATTTACGGTCCCGAAGCCAGTGGTAAGACAACTCTTGCTTTGCATATCGCAGCTGAAGCACAAAAACTCGGCGGAATTGTTGCTTTTATTGATGCAGAGCATGCTTTAGACACTGATTATGCAAAAAATTTAGGCGTTCAGGTGGAAGACCTTTTACTATCCCAACCTGATGGAGGGGAACAGGCACTAGAAATATGTGAAACCCTGGTTCGTAGCTCTGCTATTGATTTGGTCATTATTGATTCTGTTGCTGCACTGGTTCCTAAAGCAGAAATTGAAGGAGATATGGGAGATAGTCATGTGGGATTGCAAGCAAGACTTATGAGTCAGGCTTTAAGAAAATTAACTGCTATCGTGTCCAAATCTAATACCGCTGTAATATTTATCAATCAGACCAGAATGAAAATCGGAACTGCTGCTTATATGAATCCAGAAACTACTGCCGGAGGTGTAGCTCTTAAATTTTATGCCTCGGTTCGGATAGAAGTGCGCTTTGCTGGTGCTATAAAATCTAGTGGACCTGATGCAGAAGTCATCGGTGCTAAGACCAGAGTTAAAATCGTAAAAAATAAACTTGCTCCACCATTTAAGACGGTTGAATTCCCCATTATCTTCGGTAAAGGAATCTCCAACACTGATATCATTATGGATATGGCAATAGATTTAGGTATTATCAAGAAAAGTGGTTCCTGGCTATCCTATGGGGACTTAAAACTCGGACAGGGGACAGAAAAAACCAGACAATACCTTAATGATAATCCTGCCTTACTAGAAGAAATATCAAATTTAGTAAAACAGAATGTTAAACCAGAAAAGATGTTTGAATCACCTACAATAAGTGAAACTAAGGATATTACCGAAGAGTAAGTTTATTACCACCATAGAATTAGATGATGACCGTTATGGCATTTTGCCTATAAAGCAAATTTCATCTTTGTATCCGGTGGGATATTCTGATGAAATATCTCCCGATGCAGCAACTGAAATCATTCAGCTGCTAAAGGATTATGCTTTTAATCTTCTAGTAAGCTATCTCGCTAAAGAAGAGCGTTGTAAGTATCAATGTTTTCTATACTTACATAAAAAAGGATTTCATCAAGAAATCATTCAGGATGCTATTCAGCGCTGTCTGAAACTAAACTATATTAACGAACAACGCTTTGCTGAACTTTTAATCTCTTCTTATATAAATAGAAAAGCCAGTAAACGTGTTATTATCTCTAAACTTTCTGCGAACCGCATACCTAGTTATATATGGAAACCTCTCCTGGAAAAACTATATACTGAAGAAGAAATAATTAATAATCTGGAAGAAATGTTAAATAAATACTGCTCTGCCCATAGAGATTTGCCACCTGAAAAACTGAAAGAAAGAGCTTTTGGATATCTCTATCGCAAGGGTTTTGATGCAGATGATATTCGCAGTGCTCTAGAAAACCTCCTTTAAATAATTGAGAACTGGTAAGTTAATATAATTTATCAGTATGCTGATGACCTAATCAGCTCTACGCGGTATAGACTACACATTTATCTCAAAGAACAAGATAAGCTGGATAAATTAAAATGGTGGTATTTATAAAATCCTCAAATATCATAGGAAAGAAGAGGGTTTCTTAGCTCCTATATCATAATGCCAAAAAAAAGAGAACATATTGCCACAAATTCTTTTAATGCATATTTTGCCAGTATTCGCATTCCTTTTGGGGAAGCACAAAACTCTCCAGATTCCAGTTAATTAGCTGTTGCTGTAATATTTCCAGAACCGGATATTCAGTATAGAAATGTCCTGCATCAACAATAGGAATTTTCGTCTCCATTAAGCTGTGATATCCTATATCTCCGGTTATATATAGTTCA
The DNA here is from genome assembly GCA_002376725.1 of Cloacimonetes bacterium UBA3541. Taxonomy (GTDB): domain Bacteria; phylum Cloacimonadota; class Cloacimonadia; order Cloacimonadales; family Cloacimonadaceae; genus Syntrophosphaera. Next base: position 15,573 of record DFOM01000013.1, read on the forward strand.
GCAGATTGTTCTGCAGCTTTAATTAAAGAACTTCCATTTCCACCACAGATTGCTATTTTCTTTATAGGAGTAGATAAGGGCAATCCTGCTGTCCATAGTTTCGGCTGAGGACATCCAAGTTTATCTTTAATCCATATAGATATCTCACTGAGTGGCAAAGGATTGGGTAGTATACCTACCATTCCTAAGCCAAATAGTGGTTGAGGAGTTGCTACCGGAAAATAATACATTAGTGGTGTCTCATAAGGATGGGATTTCTTAATTGCAGATATAACATCAAATAACCTGGATTCTTGTACCATAAACTCTAGCTCTTCTTCTTTTACCTGATTAAGTTTATTTCCTTCTTTTGAAGATATAAATGGTTTAGCACCTGCTAATGGCTTAAAAGTCCCTGTTACAGAATGACGAGTTGAACAATAAACATAATTGCCAACTTTCCCTCCTCCAGCTTGAAAAACAGCATCCGCTACATTTTCAGTATAATTTAACGGGACCATAACCGAAAGATGAAACCATTTTTCTCCTTGAACACAAGATAATAGCTCCAGTTCTTCTAATCCTAAGACTTTAGCTAAAGCATAATTAGTCCCTTGTGGAGCTACATCAAGATTGGTATGCAAAGAAATTACATTCAATTGATGCTCAATAAGGGATAGTAAAAACGGATCCGTAATATTCTTTATAGGATGAAATATCACTGGATGATGAGTTAGAATTACATTTGCCTCTATTTCCAGGGCTTTTTGCATTGACCTAAATGTTAAATCTAAGCAGATGAGCACTCTTTTGACTTCTCTCTTAGCATCTCCAACTAATAAACCTACATTATCCCAATCGGAAGCCTGAGAAAAAGGAGCAAATTCATTCAAATGCTGAAGTAATTCCTCTATAAACATTTTTAACTCCTAATAGCTTATAATACAATCCATTTATTAATATGAGCATTTCGTCAAGACCAATATTTCAAATTGACATCTATATTTAAACTGGCTAAGTACCTTGACCTCTTTTCTTTCTCGCCTAACATTATCTTAATATAAGCTGAACATTTTAGGTTCTATAACAATAGTCATACTGAAAACTCTTTTTCCATAGACAATCCTTTGAAAGCTATTTTTTTAATCCTTAGATAAAAGTAAATTATAATGAATGTTATATTTTCTAATCCCCTTATTATAAATTGCCATTCTTTATCTTTGCTACCTGCTTATAATTGCTTATAATAGTGATAGATTGCGCATTATATTTATTATCCCTTTAAAGAAAATCTTATTAAATATCTCAGGCGTCTTATTGACTGTCCCTTAAGGAGTTCCTGACTTTTTAGACAAGGGAGAGTAAGGAGACCGGGAAAAACTTTGCCTACTGAAATGCTGACGCTTTCATCAGCAATATTTTATATAAGTTACACTCTTATTACAAAGAACAGAGAAGCTCATATAAGCTAAATAAAGAGAAAAAGTTTTTAGCAGGAAAGCTTATATTAACTGAGTAGTAAAAGATAGGACAATAAGATATGATGGAAAGTATGCTCTTTGATTATTCTGATATCTCTAATCTCTTCTCGCTATATAAATTTATTCTAGTGCACATAAATCTGTTTTAAAATATTGCTTGACTTATTGATTAAATTAATTATTTTAACTAATAAACTTACCAAAAGAAAAAGGAGAAAAAAAATGAAAAAGTCAATTATACTAGCTGTAATCCTGATTGTTTCAATGAGCATATCCTTTGCCCAACCGTATTTTGGGTTCAAGGGAGGACTGAATGTGGCAAATGTCAGCATTAACAATGATGAAGAGGTTGATACCGATGTTCGTTACGGTTATCATGGTGGACTTTTTATGCAGTATCCTTTAGGAGCACATTTCATTATTGAACCTGCTTTACTCTATTCTCAAAAAGGATATGAAAGAACCATTGAAATTCCTATAATTGAGGATATTGAAACCAAAATTAATATGGACTACATTGAACTCCCGCTTGCCCTAAAATTTGACATAAATATTAGTGAGGTTCATATTCAACCGGCTGTTGCTCCTAGAGTTGGTTATGCAATTATTACTCAGTATCTTGAAAATGACGAAGAGATGGATTTTCCGGAAGATCCAAATTTATTTGATTATGGTGTTGACTTAGGTCTGGATATATCCTTTCAGAATCAATTTCTTATAGGAGCTAGATATTCTCTTGGATTAGCAGATATATACGACGATGATAATGATGATGTCACCACGAGCCACAATAGTTTGATAATAAGTTTGGGTGTGATGTTTTAGAAATATTTCAAAGTTCAAGTTATCACAGATTCATTCTTTGCCGCGGGGATGACCTTTATGATAAGCTTTTTTAATGTCATCTAGAGTCAGATGAGTATAGATAGCAGTAGTTTCAAGATTGGAATGTCCGAGCATTTCTTGAAGAGCACGTAGGTCAGCCCCTCGAGCAAGGAGATGAGTAGCAAAGCTATGTCTAATCGTATGTGATGAATAACCTTTTTGCCGCGCAATGATATGGAAATAATGGTGTAAAATTTTGTATAACTGTCTATGGTCAAAATCTTTTCCACTTTTGGTAAGAAAAAGTCTATTGGAACTATATTCTTGCTTTAATTTATCTCTTATGGGCAGATATGCTTTAATAGCCTCTATAGCTGATTTTCCGACAGGTACAATTCTTTCTTTATTGCCTTTACCTATAACGCGGACCAGACCTCTTTTCAAATCTATATCGTTAAGTTGCAAATTTGCCAATTCAGAGATACGCAGACCGGAAGAATATAGCAATTCCAAGATAGCACGATTTCTTACACCAAAGATGCTGGATTGATCAGGAAGATTTAGCAGTATACGCATCTCTTCTTCAGTAAAATAGTGAGGTAAATCTTTTTCAAACTTAGGTCTTTTTATTTTATCCATAGGATTTTTGTTAATATGTTTGGTAAGTTTTGCCCAGGCGAAAAAACTCTGTAAAGCGGCAGCTTTTCTTGCCAGACTGCGATTGCTAACTTGTTGTTTATGAAGATGAAGAAACCAGTCCCGAATCATTTGTGGAGAGATTTGGTCAAGTTGGATATTACCATCCTCAAAATATCTTTGAATAAATTTATAAAATTGATTCAAATCTCTCATATAGGCAATTATAGTTTGTGCTGACTTTCCTTCAGCACTTATATATTGTTTATATAATTCTTGTTCCTGCGTCATAAATTTATCCTTCCTATACATTTTTTTCTTGCCTGTTTGTTTGTCGAGAAAAATTTAGTTTTAGTAAAGGAGCAATGATGAATAATTATATCTCAGCCAGTGCCAAATTAGGTAAAGAAGTTAAGCTTGGCTTTAATATTATTATAATGGATGAAGTGATAATTGGAGATAATTGTCAGATAGGAAATAATGTAGTTATTCACCCTAAAACTTTTATTGGAGATAATGTAAGAATAGATGATAATACCGTAATTGGGAAAAAACCATTATCCTCACCTCGTAGCATTTTTAAGGCTCCTGAAGATTTGAAACCTGCAGTTATAGGAGATAATTGTCAGATAGGAGCAAATGTTATCATAAATGCTCAGTGCGAAATGGGGAAATCCAATCTTATAGCTGACCTGGCAACTATCCGAGAGAATGTAACGCTTGGGAATTTGAATATTATTGGACGGAATGTTACTATAGAAAACTTTGTCAAAATCGGTTCTCGCAATAAATTGGAAACCAATTGCTATATAACTGCTTATTCGGAGATTGAAGATTACTGTTTTGTTGGACCCTGCGTAGCAACAAGTAATGATAATTATATGGCAAGAGATCCTGAACGATTCAAACATTTTAAAGGAATAACTATGAAATGTGGATCACGTATCGGTGTTCATGCTACTATTCTACCTGGTATAATTATAGAAGAAGATGCCTGCGTTGCTGCAGGCTCAGTAGTAACCCATAATGTCCCCGCAGGAAAAGTAGTTCTGGGGAGTCCAGCTCGTATTTTACGTGATGTACCTGAGGCACAACTTTTAAAGAACAATCTGGATAAATTATGAAAGCTTTACTAATAATACCAACATACAACGAAATAACCAATATTAAAAATGTCATTACTGCTTCGTTGGCACAATCTCCCGATCTTAATATTTTAGTCATAGATGATAACTCTCCAGATGGCACAGCTAAAGTAGTGAAAGAATTGTTAGAAAAGGAACCGCGTATCAACCTGATAGAGCGTCCAAAAAAGTTAGGATTAGGTTCTGCCTATGTTCAAGGTTTCAAATATGCTTTAAAGGATGACTTTGATTATATACTGGAGATGGATGCTGATTTTTCCCACAATCCTGCTGATATACCTCGTTTATTAGCAGCAGCAAAGAAATATGATGTAGTGATTGGCTCTCGTTATTGTCAGGGAGTAAACATTATCAATTGGCCCTTCAGGCGTTTACTCATTAGCTACTTTGCTTCTAAATATGTGCGTATAATCACAGGAATGCCAATAAAAGACCCAACCAGTGGATTTAAATGTTTTCGTCGCAGGGTGCTAGAAGCGATTGATTTGGATAGTATTCTTTCCGATGGTTATGCTTTCCAGATTGAAATGAATTTCCGTTCCTGGGTTAAAGGTTTTAAAATACATGAAATACCAATCATCTTTACAGAACGAAGAAATGGAGTTTCAAAAATGAGTCGCAAAATCGTCTGGGAAGCTGCCTGGATGGTGTGGAGACTACAGATAATGAAGCTTTTAGGAAAAATTAAGTAGATGGGAGTTATAATATGAAAAAAGTGTGGATTAGCGTATTATTAATGATTAGCGTGCTGTCCTTATTGGCTCAACCTACCATTCCGAGAGTTTATGTGCAGAAATTGATATTAGAGGACGGGACTAATCCTTTTATCACCTGGCATAAGAATCAGAGTGCACCTGAATATCTGTTTAGAGCATGGATTTTAGAGAGGCAAAATGAGATATTGAGCACCGAAACGCATACCTATTATCATCTAGCGATAACACAGGTTGGAGATGGAAATAAGGTGCCGTTTATGGTCGTTAGTATGGTCAATTTAGGCAATTTCCCCAGTCAGTGGCATTCCGGAGAGACACTCCATCTGGAACTCACCCATAAAGAAACGGGACAGAAGGTAGAATGGGATGTCTATATTCCAGAAGGAACAGCCACAATTAAGCTATTAGATACTCCTCAGATTATTCCTCCTTACAAAGATATTAAATCAGAGAAAGTAGTCCCTAAAACAGATGAAGGCTCCGATATACCCAAGGAAAATAACAGTAGCTGTAGTGACTGACAGCACTGTCATTGACGGAACTAAATAATGTTAGAACGCATAAACACTCCTTTTAAGCAACCTGAAGATAAAGAATTTGATCGTGCTCTCCGTCCTCGCACATTAAATGAATTTATCGGTCAAACTCAAATAAAACAGTTATTGGATATTTCCATAAAAGCTGCAAAATTGAGGAAAGAATCCTTAGACCATATTCTTCTCTATGGTCCTCCAGGTTTAGGAAAGACCACTTTAGCAGGAATTATCGCTAATGAATTGGGAGTTGATATCACGGTTAGTAGTGGTCCGGTGATGGAAAAACCAAGTGATTTAGCTGGAATTCTCACAAATTTACAACGGCAGGAAGTGCTCTTTATTGATGAGATTCATCGTCTCAGTCATATCATAGAAGAGTATATTTATCCTGCTATGGAAGATTTTCAGATGGAAATTATCCTTGATAATGGTCCCAGTGCAAGAACATTGCGTATTAGTATAGAACCTTTCACGCTCATAGGAGCGACAACTCGTGCGGGATTACTTACACCTCCATTGAGAGATCGTTTTGGCATTATTCTTCGCCTAGATTATTACGATTTTGATTCAATTTACCAGATTATTCGCCGATCAGCCAATATCTTAGGAATTCCAGCAGAAGATGAAGGCATTTCCGAACTGGCTCGTCGCAGCAGAGGCACTCCACGCATTGCTAATAGATTATTGAGACGGGTTAGAGATTTTGCTCAAATTATGGGCAATGGAGTTATCACCCTAGATATAACCTTACAAGCTCTAGAAATGTTACAGGTTGATAATGCTGGTTTAGATGAGATGGATAAAAGATTGCTAACTACTATTATAGAATATTATAGAGGGGGTCCAGTAGGAATAAAAAATTTGGCTACAGCTGTAGGAGAAGATCCTGGTACTATAGAAGAGATATTTGAACCTTATCTGGTTCAGCAAGGTTTCCTGGAACGAACACCTCAGGGTAGAAAAGCAACATATAAAGCTTATGAACATTTAGGCATTATCCCTCCAAATAACCAGACAGAAATCTTTTAATGCAAGCTCTGGTAAAAAGTAAAATAATCAGCAAAGCCTTTTCTTCTCTTGAAATTAAAAATGGGTTATAGAGCAAATATCACCAGCAATCTGGTCAATCAAATACTTCACCTTGTTATCGGTGCAGTAACAAGCATTTTAGCTTCCAGGGTTTTAGGACCTGAAGGATTGGGCTTTGTAGCATACATTATTTTAATTTTTACGCTTCTCGGAGATTTTGGGCATTTTGGTTTGAACAATGCTGTTATTTTTTTTAAGAAAAGAAAGGAAATTAATCATAGTCATCTTTATAATGTAAATGTAACAGTCCTCATAATATTGGCTACTGCAATTAGTTGTATTGTTTTAATATTAAGAAGTAATAGCTGGTTTCTAAGTGAATATAACTATCTCTTTATTTTAGGTGGTATAATCTTTATTTTCTCGGATCTTCTCTTCTCTCATTATTATGCATGGTTTGTAGGAGATGAACTTATTCGGGAAAGTAATCGCTTTATAATTACTTCTTTTTTTATAAAAAGTGGAATCATCATTCTGCTGTGGTTAACTAGGACTTTAAATCCCTTAACTTATTTTTATACTTCCGTTTTAGGGATGATGCTCAATGCCATTTTTTTGGGAACTCATACAGGTGAAAGATTTAGACCGAAGATAGACCTGTCACTTCTTAAGGCTGAGTATTCCTATGGGGGCATCATTTTTTTAGCTTCTTGCTGTGATTTTCTACATTATAGAGTAGACCAATTGATGATTAAGCAAATGCTGGGAATAAGTTATCTGGGAATATATTCTATTGCTGTAACCTTAGCTGGGCTTATGTTTCTTCTACCCTCCAGCATAAATTCAGCACTGTTAGGAAAACTATATAACACAAACGATAAGCAACAATTTCGTCAGGTTATGTCTCAGACCTATAAACTTACTTTTTGGTTCTGTCTTATACTATCTATAATTGGTATACCACTCAGTTTACTTATCCCCTTATTTTATGGCAAAGCCTTTGCTGGAGCAATTGTTAGTACTCAGATTCTTCTGGTAGGAACGATCTTTGCTAGCTGTGCACAAGTTTCTATGCAATACTTTTTTAGTACAGGACAGCCCCATATTCATCTTATTGCAACTTTTAGCACTTTAATGGTAAATATCGGTTTGAATCTGTGGCTCATCCCTTTAAAAGGAATTACTGGTGCCGCTATAGCCTCTTGTATATCCTATTTTATTTATGGAGTATTGTATCTTATCATTTTTCTAGTAAAAGAAAAGTTTAGTATTAATGAGATGCTTGCTCTATCACTTTCTGATCTAAAAAATCTAAAGGACCGAAGATGAGAACAGTTGATTTGTTCGATGGATACTTCTGGTTTCAAGGTGTCCTCTACCGCTCTTTATCAGAAGATTTATTTCCCCAAGTATGCAATCCTGCTGTATTTTCTACCACTTTAAAAGAATTCAATGGAAGTTTCCGATTTGTAATAGATTGCGATGATTACATTTTTGCAGCTGTAGACCGCATTCGCTCTTTCCCTCTTTTCTATATCCAAAAAGGGACAGAATTTTTTATTGATTCAGATGCATTTGAACTAAAGAAACACTCAGCTAACTTGGATTTAGATAAATTGAATATAACCGAGTTTTTGCTAACTGCTTACACTTGTATGAATGACACTCTTTATCCTGAGATAAAACAACTGGAGGCAGGACAATTTCTGATCTGGCACAAGTCAGAAGCCAGGTTGGAGCTAAGAGATTATTATGTATATCAGCATCTTTTTGAACCAATAGAGTATCCTTTAGAAGCAATGGACCAGATGCATAAGCATATAATTCAACGCTTGATAGATAGTGCTCAGAATCGTACCTTAGTTATTCCTTTAAGTGGTGGCTATGATTCTAGAAATATTGCTTATATGCTCAAAAGGGCAGGTTATGCTAATGTTATTTGTTTCACCTATGGAAAGTCTTATGATGGAGATTGTAGCATTTCTCGGAAAGTTGCTAAATTTCTTAATTTCCCCTGGATAATGGTAGAAAATACTCGTTCTATGTGGTATGAAGCTTTTCATAGTGAAGAAATGCTTCAGTTTTTCCGCTATGGCACTAATCTGAGTTCCAGTTTTCATGTTCAGGATTGGCTTGCAGTGAAAATTCTTAAGGAGAGAGAACTAATTCCAACCGATGCCATATTTGTTCCGGGACATTCGGGAGGAGCTATACAGGGACAATATCTTCCTATGATATTTGAAAACAGAGATAAAATGGATTCAAAAGAATTTATTCAGACTATTCTAAAAGATTTCTACAATCTATGGGAATATCCGATTGAAAAATTATATAACCTTTTTAATGAAAGAATTAGAAGCTATCTTAAGATTCCTGATATTTTGCTAACCGAGATTGCTGCATCATTTTACGATGAATATGCCTGGAGACAAAGGGAATCAAAATTTATCGTTAATTTCGTACGAGTTTACGAATTCTTTAACTATGAATGGAGAATACCTCTCTGGGATAATGAGATTATGGAATTTTGGCAAAGGATTCCAGTTTCACAAAGAATGCACCGTCAGCTATATAAAGAGTATGTGCAAAAATATCAACCTATTCCTGTTCCCGTCTACCATGATTATTCTTTTGCTCGGAGAATCAAGAATAAATATGCCCGAATTGTAGTTGGTAATATAATGACCCTTGCCTATGGTAGATTTCTTGATTATAAAAACAGAGATGCTTATCTTAACACTACAATATCATCTATATTAGTTCCTGACTTATATTATCCTGAATTTATTAATCCTGAGCTTCCTATTCTGAAAGCGCAGATTAATGGCATACAGGCTCTAATCTATATTAAAGAACTGGTTTCAGGTAATCTGGATAAACTAAGTTTAAGTAAGCAAATCTGAATAAATCTGATAATTATTTGGATCGAAACAATAAAAATAGACCTCTAACTCACCATTTTTTTGAAGGTCTTTTTTTACGGTATCTATGGCTATTTTAGCTGCTTTATCTTGGGGAAATCCATATGCACCAGTAGATATATTAGGAAAGGCAATAGATTGTAGACCATATTGTCTGGCTAATTCCAAACACCTACGATAACAGGATTCTAATATGTCTTCTTCTCCAGATTTACCCCCTCTCCAGATGGGACCTACTGTATGTATAATATATTTTGCTTTCAGATTATATCCTTTAGTAATTTTAGCGTCACCAGGATCGCAACCTCCGAGAGTTTTACATTCTTCAAGCAGTTGTGGTCCTGCAGCATAATGGATAGCTCCATCAACTCCACCACCACCCAGTAATGAACGATTAGCAGCATTTACAATAACATCGCCCTCAAACTTAGTTATATCCCCATATAATATATGAATCATAAAATCTCCTTAAATTCCTAGTCTTTGACAGGCATCACATGCCGCTTCTTGTTGTGCACCTTTTTTAGTGCTTCCTTTCCCTTTGCCTAATACTTCATTGCCTAAGCGAGCTTCAACGATGAAGGTTTTATTGTGTTCTGGTCCTTCTTCTGCTACGGTTATATAAACAGGTGGAGGCTGATTACGAGATTGCATATATTCCTGAAGAATACTTTTATAGTTAACTAGTTCATTACGATTAACAACATTCTCATAATCGTTCATAATATTATTTTTGATGAATCGCATAGCAGCAGAAATTCCGCTATCCAGATAGATAGCACATATAAGAGCTTCCATAGCATCGCTAACGATAGATGGTTTTTTAGCTCCTCCGGATTGTTGTTCTTCCTGGCTAAGTAGTAAGTATTTTCCCAGATCCAGAGCATTAGCTTTGAGGGTGAGATAGGTCTCTGAGACGATTTTAGATTTAAGTTTGCTTAATTTCCCTTCTTGTTCATTAGGATTACGATTAAATAGTTCACGAGATACGCCAAACCCCAAGATAGCATCTCCCAAAAATTCCATTCTTTCAAAGGAAGAAGAAGTTTGAGACTCAGAGCCATTACGGTTGAGATAAGATTTATGTGTTAGAGCAGCTTTTAAAAGATTAATATCATGAAAATTGTAGTTTATTTTCTTTTGTAATTGCTTAAGGCTCTTTTCCCATTTAGGATATTGTTCCTGAATACCTTTTCCATTGATAAATTCAATAAAACGCTTAAAGAGCTTATTGACACTCTGCTTCTTGCGAACTTTTTTCATTCCTTGGGAAATTCACCTCCCTAACCAATTAGCTATATTTCTTTATAATGAGAGCAGAATTATGTCCTCCAAATCCCAATGAATTGGAAAGAGCCACATTAACCTCATAATTTTGAGCTTTATTGGGAACATAATCCAAATCGCAATCTGGATCGGGATGCTCAAGGTTAATAGTAGGATGAATGATCCCTGTTTCTATGGATTTAACGCAAGCAATTGCCTCTATAGCTGCTGCTGCTCCTAGCATATGTCCAACCATAGATTTAGTTGAGCTAATCTTCAGTTTATAGGCATAATCTCCAAAGCAATGCTTAAAAGACAAAGTTTCACCTTTATCATTCAATGGAGTAGAAGTTCCATGAGCATTAACATATTGTATATCCTCAGGTCGTAATCCTGCATCAGCTATAGCTCTTTTCATTGATTCTGCACTTCCTGAACCATCTTCCAGGGGTGCTGTGATATGGAAAGCATCATCTGTTGCTGCGTAACCAACTAGTTCAGCATATATTTTTGCTCCCCTTGCCTTCGCATGTTCCAATTCTTCCAGCACCAAAAAACCTGCCCCTTCGCTCATCACAAATCCATCTCGTTCCGCATCAAAAGGACGAGAAGCTTTAGTTGGTTCATCATTGTGAGTAGAAAGCGCACGCAAAGCACAGAATCCACCAACCGCAAAAGCTGTTACTGCAGCTTCTGTACCACCACAGACAATGACATCTGCATCTCCATATTGAATAGCACGAAGTGCTGTTCCTAAGGCATGATTGGCACTGGCACAGGCACTGGAAATACTGAAATTAATTCCTTGAAAACCGTTTTCTATCGCAATCTGAGCTGCTGCAATATTAGAAATAATTTTAGGAATGAAAAAGGGACTGATTCTACGAGGTCCAAGTTCGTGATTTTTAATACATTCTTCTTCAAAAGTATAAATACCACCGATACCTACTCCTGTAATAACACCGATTCTCCAACTATCTCCGGTAAAAGGAATAAGTCCTGCATCTTTAATTGCTTCTCGGGAAGCTACTAAAGCATACTGGGTATAAGTATCCATTTTCCGAATTTCTTTAGGATCAAAGTGTTCCTCAGGGTTGAAGTTTTTCACCTGGGCAGCAATCTTAACTGGCAATGCTGAAGTATCAAAATTTTTAATTATATCCACACCAGAAACACCCTGGACTAGATTATTCCAGGTTTCTGCAATATTATTTCCTACCGGGCTTAAAGCCCCTAAACCTGTTATTACTACTCTTTTTTTCATTATTTTAACCTCTTATACAGAAGATTATTGCATCTCATTCCCACAAACACCCACTCAAACCTTTAAGTTAACTAATTCAGTGTAGTGGAAAAAAACAGAATCAATCCTGATAACCGAAGTTATCAGGATTGATTTTCAGTTGAGGTTAAGAAGCCAATTTCTCCTTAATATAATCAATTGCTTGTCCTACAGTCTGAAGTTTGTCTTGATCTTCCAGAGGAATAGTAATCTGGAAGGCATCTTCAAATGCCATAACAAGTTCAACTGTATCCAGTGAATCGGCACGTAGGTCTTCAATAAAGTTAGCTGAAGGAACAATCTCCGATTCTTCAACATTCAGCTTTTCCATTATGATCTGTTTAACTTTGGCTTCAATATCCATTTTTCCTCCTCTTATTTTCGTGTTATCTTACTTAGGGTAATAATCAATTTTATATCAATGCATAACCAGTCCACCGTCTACAGCAATGGTCTGACCTGTTATATATGAACTATCTTCAGAAGCTAAAAATAGACAAAGCTTAGCTACATCATCTGGTTTACCCATTTTCTGTAAAGGGATTGCTTTAGCATAGCCTTCCACAACAGATTCTGGTAGCTTTGCTGTCATCTCGGTCTCTATAAAACCTGGTGCAACAGCATTTACTCTAATATTTCTGGAAGCAAACTCTTTAGCACAGCTCTTAGTAAAGGCTATAATACCACCCTTGGAAGCAGCATAATTAGCCTGTCCAGCATTTCCCATAATTCCAATCACACTGGCAATATTAATGATAGATCCGGCTCTTGCTCTCATCATATATTTAAACACTTTCTGAGTACAGATAAATGTCCCCGTCAGATTAATTTCCAGCACCATTCTCCATTCTTCTTCTCTCATCCGTAAAAGTAAATTATCGCGGGTGATTCCTGCATTATTGACCAGACAATCTATTTTTCCTCTTTCCTCTATGATAGATGAAAAGACATCATCCATTTGAGAAGAATTAGTAACATCACCTACATAACCAGAAGCTGTGTAACCCTTATCTTTAAGTTTACCCACAGCTATATCTACTACCTCTTGATTAAGGTCTATAATTACTGGATGAGCACCTTGAGCGGCAAAGGCTTCAGCTATAGCAAAACCTATGCCTCTAGCTGCACCTGTTATTACTACGGTCATATTATTAAAATCGTATTTAATCAAATTTAAAACTCCTTATTCTTTAAAAGCAGCATCAATTGTTTTCCAATCATCTATTTTTTCCATATTAAAAACTTGAACATCTCTGTCAATATTCTTTATCATACCACTCAATACTTTCTGAGGACCAAATTCAATAAAATGCCTCACTCCATCTTGAATCATTCTTCTTACACAATCCACCCATAACACAGGAGAAATGACTTGTTTTGCCAACTTTTCTTTGCTTATTTTCCCAGAAGTATTTGGTAAAGCATCAACATTAGAGATAAGGGGAATAGTAGTGTCACGAAACTGAATGTTTTCCATCTCTTGTGCTAACCATAAACTGGCATTATGAACAAGAGGGGTATGAAAAGGACCTCCTACAACTAGAGGAATCACTCTTTTGGCACCTTTGGCTTTTGCCAATTCACTAGCTTTTGCCACTCCCGACTCTGTCCCGGAAATAACTGTCTGAGTTGGTGTATTAAAATTTACCGCTCTGACCAGTCCTTCTTTTTCTGCTTCTTCACATATTTCTATCACTATCTGAGGTTCTAATCCCATTACTGCTGCCATTGCAAAAGGCTTACTTTCATTAGCTTTGATCATAAACTCCCCTCGTTTATGCACTAAATGCATAGCATCACTCCAAGAAAGAGTTCCGTTAGCCACCAAAGCAGTAATTTCGCCTAGTGAATGTCCTGCCACATAATCTGGGCGAACAAGTGAATGTTCTTCAAAACATTTCAATGCACAGATACTATGAAATAATATAGCTGGTTGCGTGTAACGAGTTTCTTTTAATAAATCTTCTGGACCTTCTGCCATTATTTGTCTTAGATGAGTTTTATGTCTTTCATCAAATTCATCTAGTATGGCAGCATATTCTGGATAAGCAGAGATAAAATCCTGTGCCATTCCTACATATTGTGCGCCTTGTCCCGGGAAAATAAAAGCAGTCTTCATATATACACCTCAAAATCTTGCTAAAATAGCACCCCAGGTTAGTCCAGCACCAAAGGAAGTTAAAATAACTAGATCACCACGACGTATCTTTTTTTCCTGAATTGCTTCATCAAGAGCGATAGGTATAGTAGCTGAGGAGGTATTTGCATATTTTTCAATGTTTACTATAACCTTATTCATAGGAAAATGCAATTTATCAGCTAAACTTTCTATGATACGAATATTAGCTTGATGTGGAACAATCCAATCAATATCTTTTGCTTCCAATTTATTGCGACGCAATAGCTCATCTGTAGCAGCATACATAGAACGAATAGCATTTTTGAATATGCGATTGCCTTCCATATAAACTGTGTGTAGATTCTTTTCTACGGTTTCAGGACTAGCAGGCATTCTGGAACCTCCTGCAGGTTGATATAAAAGGTCACTCTGGCTTCCATCTGCATATATAACAGAATCAATAATACGCGAAATATCATTTCTCTCTGTGCGAGATATTATGGTTGCTCCTGCTCCATCACCAAAAAGAACACAGGTACCACGATCTTTGAAATTAAGCGTCTTGCTTAAAACTTCCACCCCAACTAACAAAATATTCTTCTTTGTCCCATTTTCTATATAATTCTTTGCTACATCAACAGAATAAAGGAATCCGGTGCAACCTGCAGAGAGGTCAAAACAAGGGATATTTTTCATTCCTAATTTCTTCTGAATAATACAAGCAGTGGAAGGATAGGCATGATCGCCAGTTACCGTTCCCACTATAATCATATCTATGTCTCTATATTTCAATGGCGACGCTTCCAATGCTCTTTGAGCGGCAAGATAGGCTAAATCACTAGCAGCTTCTTCCGGTTCTGCATAGTGACGTTCCATCATTCCAGTGCGAGTACGAATCCATTCATCGGATGTATCTACTATCTTTTCTAAATCAAAATTAGTCATTACTCTTTTCGGGACATAGCTGCCAAATGAAGTGAATTTTGAATTATAAATAGGCATAATTCTTTACCTCTCTCTAAAATAATCCTTGCTGTGTTTAACAAATCCAGATTGGACTGTCTTTACGGCAAAACGAATAGCATTTTTTATTGCTTTAGCATCACTACTGCCGTGACATACTATACTTGTGCCATTTAGACCCAAAAGCAAAGCGCCACCAAATTCAGTATGATCAAGTTTCCTCTTTAAAAAGCCATATGCGGGAAAAGATAAAATTGCTCCTATCTTGGCTATCCAATCCTTCTCAAGTTGTTCTTTTAACATATCAAAAACCGCTCTAACCACACCTTCTATTGTTTTTAACACTACATTACCCACAAAACCATCGCATACAATAACATCAAATTTACCGCTGAGTATCTCTTTTCCTTCTATATTACCAATAAAGTTGATGTCCTTTGCTGAACTTAATAGTTCATAGGCTTCACGAGTAAGTAAATTACCTTTACTGCTTTCTTCTCCAATATTTAAAAGCCCTACTTTGGGATTTGGTTTATGATAACAATAGGTAAAATAAATACTACCCAGTTGAGCAAATTGCAATAGATTTTCAGCATCACAATCAACATTAGCACCCATATCTAGCAGAATGGCTGGTTGTTCAATGGTGGTGGGAAGAGCAGCAGCAATAGCAGGACGAGAAACTCCCTTGATTCTACCATAGGCAAGTAAAGAAGCAGACATAAAAGCTCCTGAATTACCGGCACTTAAAGCGGCATCTGCTTCTCCATTTTTATGTAATTCTACAGTCTTCACCATTGAAGAATTTTTCTTTATTCTAACTGCCTCAGCTGCTTGATCATTCATCTCAATTCTTTCACTCGCATGACATATTCTGATTCTACTATGGTCATAATAATACTTATCCAGTTCCGATTGTAGAATATGTTCATCACCTACCAGAATTATCTCATTGCAGAGGTCTTCTTTAATTGCTTGGATGGAGCCTTCCACCTCAGGATATGGTGCTTTATCTGTGCCAAAAGCATCAACTGCTATGCGCACATTACTCCTTAATGGCTTTTATCTGCCTGCCATTGTAAGTTCCACATTTATCACAAAGATGATGAGGACGAATCGGTTCACCACATTTTGCACAGGTGACTACTGTTGGTTCAGTCAATACCTTATGTGTTCTACGTTTATTTCGCCGTGCTTTAGAAGTTTTTCTCTTTGGAACTGCCATTGGTTCTCCTTACTTAAAAATCCCCTAAAGGGGGGTTAATCTGAGAAAAAAGAACAAAATATCCTTTTCCCACTTTATTTTGTATAATTATGCGCTCGTATATAACTAAATATGTTTAGTTAAACCTTAATTTAACTCTTTAAATTTTTGTCAATTAAAATGGCTATCTTTAATTCTTTATGCTATTAACAGAATACTATTTTTTAAATTTATTATTCCTCCCAAATCAATCAACATATCTTTGAACTTTTTTCTCTGGATATCTTTTTCTAAATGCTTATGTTTATATATAAATTGATACTCTTTATAGTGTTATTTAACATATTGTTGTGTGCATTATAGTAATAACTAACCTAATCATATAAATGTTTTCTAGTCCCACTAAAATAAACTCTTTCTTTAATAAATAAAAGGGGAATTATGCTCAACCACCTTAGTATCCCACCAATTCCAAAAACTACCTGCTCCGGTTCTAATAATCTATGAGCTAATTGTTTGGGTTTTGGAAAGAACACTCCAGTCAAGAGAGTGGAACACATCATAGCCATACCTCCTAAAGCTCCATAAATAGCGCTATAGGTCTGTTCCTTACCTTTTCCAGCAATAGCTAAGGAAAAATTGGTAGTAGCAACAGCGTTTCCTGCCCACATAAATCCAGAGCTAAGTGCTTCAAACCATAATAAAGAATAGTTTTGTGGTGTAACAAATAACCAGAGCATAGGATTAAAACCGCCCAAGGCTACACAAATGCTCATTGCTGTCTTATTGCCATATTGATCTATAAATTTTCCCCAGAAGGAATAAGCTAATAAGGAAGAAACAATACTGAGGGTATTATAAATCTGCAATTGAATCATACTCATTTGTAGCTTTTTCAGCATAAAAGGTCCCCAAAAAGCGCTGCCTACACCAGTTGCTAACATCCACCATATACCGAATAATAATAAGCTGCGAAAATTTTTGTTTCTAAAAGCTTCAGAAAACTTTTCTCGCAAAGCCCAATCGGATTGAACGCGGTATCTTCTATCTGGTTGCTTACTTAGAATAAAAAGACCAATAATACCTAAAACGGTAGCTATAATAAAAACTAAAATAAGGAATAGAGGCTGATTTTGAGGATTAAAAATAACACCAGGATTATGAAAAAATCGGGATAGAAAACTTCCACCCTTTTCAAATAAATCTGTGCAATATCCAAAAAAATATCCCGCTATTAATCCAGCAAAAGCTAATATCTGATTTCTGCGTGCAAAAAAGCGACCTCTAATATTAGCTGGGATTAAATCGCTGACCCAGGCTATCCATATATTTCCACCAATGGCTTGTAGTCCTGCACTTACAAAGAGTAATCCTAGAAGATATATGATTCCTATCCTTTTATCAGAAAAAAACCAGGCTGCTCCTATAAAAAAACTTAGAAATCTACCTATTCCTGTAACCCAGATACAGACCTTTTTTCTTTTCTTCAATCTATGTGTTAATGCCACACCTAAAGGCTGAAACACCGCCGAAACCTGCCCTAAAGAACTAAGTATACTAAATTGCATTGGAGTAGCACCTAAAAGTACCATAAATTTAGTGATAAAACTGCTTCCTATATTAGCAAGGTTTCCATAAATCTGAGCAAAAATACCTTCTCTAATGGATACGCGATAAGTGCGTGAAATCAAGAACTTCTTTTGCTTCAACAACTTCTGTTTTTTTACGATTTTTTTCTTCTTTCTTGCCAAGATTTATTCCCTTTATCTCTTTTTAAATTAACCTCTTATCTCCCGTTTTGTATTTGTAAATCTATCCTTTTTGTCTGATATATTAATTTTGAATTGAAGAAAAGCACACATTTATTTGCCGTTTGCTCAGAACAAATGATAAATTATCCCTTATTTTGTAGAAGAGCAGCGAAATTTGAATTAACACTATTGAAGCCAGTTTGTTTTACTTTGCAAAGTTGTATGTTATACCTATCTGACTATATGTATCGTTTTATAAAAGCCTTTTTTACACTATGATTATCTCTTACTTATTCCCTGGTATCATGCGTTTATCACGCGTTTAATAAATAACGCTTGATAAAGATGTGATTAACGCTTGACTCCTTCCATTGTTAAAGAAGCTGCTCCCCAAGATTGGAAGATAATATATTGTAAAATAAGAAGGTTAATTATGTTTTGAACGGAATTTTTAGAGGGGCTATGGTGCGCTCAAAATATCCGTGCAATTTGGATATAACGAGTCCATAATTGGTTATAGGAACACCTCTTCGTTCTGCTTCCCTAATCCTATTATTCATCTCTTTTTGATTGAGCATACAGGCTCCACAATGGATAATGAGTGCATAATCTTCCAGGTTCTCAGGGAAATCGCTTCCGGCAGAAATATCAAAGCTCAAATCTTTATGAATATAGTTTTTTAGCCAGTTAGGAATTTTCACTCTACCGATATCATCTTTTTGAGGATGATGGGAACAAGCTTCCGCAATCAAAATCCGATCTCCATCTTTTAAATCATCAATCTTCTGGCAACCTCTAACCAGTGTTTCCAGATCCCCTTTATATCTTGCAAAGAGAATAGAAAAAGTTGTTAAAGGAACTTGAGGAGGAAGTTCTGAGACTACCTTCTGAATAACTTGAGAATCAGTAATAACCAGGTCGGGTTCACTTTTTAAGGTAGCTAAAGCTTTTCCTAATTCAAATTCTCTAACCACCGTGATGACTGCTCCCCTATCCAGCAAATCTCGCAAAACCTGTACTTGAGGAAGAATTAACCTACCCTTCGGTGCAGAAGCATCTATAGGAGTGACCAGAATAACTCTATCGCCAAGATGAACAATATCGCTGACCAATGGTCGCTCTTCTTTGAAATAGTGAGGAGCTAACTCAATGAGTTTTTCCTTGGCTAAAGCGATATTTTCCTTTGTTTTGGCTGAAACAGAAACCCAAGGCAAATTATTTTGTGGGCAAAATTCTATATTTTGGGGGTCGGGTTCTCTGAGGTCCGATTTATTGAAGATAACGAGAACAGGAAGTTTCATTCCCTGTAATTTTTGTAAAGCTTTCAATTCATTTTCTTGAAAAGGACTGCCATCATTAACAAAGATTGCCATATCAGTCTTAAATAGCACCTTATATGCTGCTCTAATTCTCTTTTCTCCCAATTCTCCTATATCATCCAATCCCGCCGTGTCATAAAAAGTGACAGGACCCAAAGGAAAAAGTTCATAGCGTTTAGCTACTGGATCTGTCGTTGTTCCTGGAACTTCAGAAACAATCGCTATCTCCTGATCCGTTAAAGCATTTATAAGACTGGATTTGCCACAATTACGATTTCCCAGAAAGGTGATAACCAATCTTTCTCCACGAGGTGTACTGCTCATTTTTCTTTAATTTCCAATTAATTCTTTTTTGAATATTAAAAATAAAAGCTGAGAATTGTCAAGACTCTGTTTTTTCTTCTGTTATAAATTTTTATTTGGCTATTCCACAGATTGTTGAACTTAATTATATTCTTTCACTTAATAAAAAAATAGGAATTAGATGTAAATATGAAAAATGCATAATAACTATTTGACAATTTATTAAATATTTATATTATGAATAACTAATGATTGTATTTAGAAAGGAGAATAGATGCCAGGAATTAGTTTAGTTAATTCAAAACATTTAGTAAGCAAAGATTTTGAAGCAATTGAGGAATTTCAAACCAGGTTAAAGCAAACGCTACCTCATATTTTCTGTAATATACTTTACCGTAATGACAACATTATAATCCATAAGACTACATACAAAAACTATGAGTTTTATTATCGGCAAGCTGGGAACTGGTTAATAACCTTGGAAGGAATGCGAAGTAATATTGATTTTGAAGGTATAGCTAATTCTCTAAATCTGTTTAACTCAAGAAAGATTTCCGGAGAAGAAATTCAAGACTGGAGAGATAAAACTTTTAATCAATGAAACCGACTTTTTCTTTTTAGCCTGTAATCTGGAGACTGGGACCGTTGTTTTTGCCAATGATGATTTAGCCAGAATGCCGGTTTATCTTTTTCATCAAAAAGGTACTTTTATCATCAGTAGAGAATATCCCCTGGTTAAGAACTTGAATAAAGAATTAATTCCGGATCGGTTATTATTAGCTCTGTATTTGCTTTTAAAGTATATTCCTGGACAAGGTACTCCATATAAAGAAATAGACACTTTACCTAATAGCTCTATTGGAGTTTATTATCCCGAATCAGATAGTTTAACAGTGATTTCTGATACTTCCAGAAGAATGAACTTTGAAAGCTTTCACGGAGATAGAAAGAAATTCTTAGCCAGTTTAAAGGATTGTTTTGTTTCTGCTACGGATGAGTGTTTAGGAGAAAGAAAGGGTCTTTTAGCCTTCTCTGGAGGCCATGATTCCCGTTGTGTTGCCGCAGCTTTAAAATTAATTCAAAAACCCTTTATCGCTGTTAGTTTTGTAAATGATGATCCTGGTTCAAAAAATGATAAGGAAAGGGCAGCACAACTAGCTGAAATTTTAAATATAGAACATAAAGTGTTAACCCTATTACCTGAAGATGAAATTCATTATCAAGACCTTTATACTCTGAAAAATGGCTTAAACTTTATGTATGTTGTATTTATGATAAATTTTCTTCAGGAACTTAGAACAGAATTTGATGATAATTATGTTTTCTTTACCGGAGATGGAGGTGATAGAATTATGCAACCTCTATTTCCTCTACATTTGAAGCTCAATGAAGATAATATACTGCCCTATCTCTTATCAAAACAAGCTTTGTTTGATAAAGATTATGTTGCCCATCTATTTGGTATAAATTCCACTGATATAGACAGCTATTTGATTAATCTTCTGAATAGCTATCCAGTTCCGGTCTGGACTAATAAATATCTATTTTTTGTATTAGCAGAAAATGCAGGAAAATGGTCTTTTGAGGGAGAGGACAGAAATCGCTATTATTATCCATCTAAAACTCCATTCTATAATTTAGATTTTTATAAATTAGCTTTATCTATTCCCTTAAACTGGAAAAACTATGGTGTCTGTTACTGGGAGTTTATGAAGGTATTGAATCCAGCTCTTTTAAAAGTACCTATTGCTGGAAATAAATTGAGACTTGATACTTGGAACTATTTACTTTTAAAGAAATGCAAATACTTCTTGAGTAATTTCTCTTATCCTATTAAATTAAAGAAATATATTGTAAGACCACAGCCTACTTCACCTTCTATTTTTAACTTTATTCAGCAAAAAATTGAGATACTGAGTAAAAATGATAGAATAAGAGAATTAATGCCTCATTTTAATAGCAATGATTTGAAGGCTAAAAATATATATTTGAACAAAATGCAATTATCTAATCTTTATACTGTGTTAACTATGATAGCAGAACAATGTTAGCTCTCTATAGTATAATTTGTCTTAGTAACTTTTTTATTGCCTGAAAAGCAAGATTAAAAAAGATTATTTTCGTAAAGAATTATAAATTGAGGATAATGAATTTATGAGGAAGATAGGATTAATTTTCAGTTTTATAGTGCTTTGTCCTTTTATGCAGGCAGAAATAGTTCAGGTAGGAAATGGAACTTTGACTAATCAGAGTTTACCGATTGAATCTTACCGCTCTTATAGTTATTCTCAGCAGGTTTATCCTGCAACGCTCATTAATAGAGCCGGAAATATCAGCTCTATTTCCTTTCAATACTCTATTGTCAGTAATCACTTTTTACAAAATAATGGTGAATGGAAACTTTGGTTAGGTCACACTCCTCGTCAAACCTTATCAACCTTTGTTCCTATTGATAGCTTGTTTTTGGTTTATGATGGAGTTTTAACTGAGGTGAATTTTTCTGGGAGTTTACCAGGCCAGGGTTGGCTACAAATCAATTTTCCCACACCTTTTTATTATAATGGTGAAGAAAGTTTACTTATAGCTGTAGATGAAAATAGTTATGGGGGAAGTTCTAACTCAGATGAATTTTTATGTACTGAAGCATCTGAAGTTCGGGGCATCGTCTATACTGATATAACCAATAATCCAGATCCAGCTAATCCTCCAGTTCCACCTATAGAAAACTATTTTTACGCTCGTAATTCCTATCCCAATATAAAATTAGAATTCACTAGCTATGGCTATATTCCCACTCAGCCTGTTCCAGATAATGGTGCTACAGGAGTTTCAATAAATACGGGTTTATTCTGGCAAAGTTCTGCTAATTCTTTTGACCTATATTTTGGATCAACCAGTGACAATTTATCCTTAATTGCCCAGAACTTGACCACTACAGAATGGTATCCCTATGAACCTCTTCAACTATGGCACACTTATTACTGGCAGGTTATCGCACATCAAGCAGAAAACACTTATTCTGGTCCTATCTGGTCTTTTACTACAGCAGGACTTGGCATAGGACCTCCTCAAAATCTTAGTGGATATTATATTTCCGGAAGAGTGGAATTAAACTGGGAACCTCCTCAAAATGGTAATCCTATCCTTTATCGGATTTACAAAAATGGGAATTTCTTTGCCGTATCTTATAATCTGTTCTATCAAGATGCAGAAGTTTATGCAGGACAGACATATTACTATAATGTTAGAGCAGAAAATGCGATTGGTGAAATATCTGTCCCTTCCAACACGGTTACAATACACATACCTGAAAACATACCTAACCTTATTCTGGAAGAAAGTTTTGAGGAATGTTCTCCTTTTAGTGCAAGCATTGGTCAATGGCAGAATCTGGATATTGATTTATCTGATACCTGGAACTGGCAGGACATAGATTTTCCCGGTGAAGGTCTAGCTCACGGATGGATTTCCTTTTTCCCCTTGATGACCACTCCACCATTAACTACTATACATCCTCATAGTGGCTCAGGAATGTTAGCTTCCTTAGCCAGTATTAATCCTCCTAACAACGATTGGCTCATTTCACCACAATTATTTTTAGGTAATAACCCTCAGCTGAAATTCTGGGCTCGCTCTCATACTATTGATTACGGTATGGAAAGATTAAAAGTTATGCTTTCTACTACTGATACCAATCTATCCCATTTTATACCCTTACACACAGGAAACTGGATTTCAGTTCCAGCAGAATGGACAGAATATACTTTTGACTTAAGAATCTGGGAAAATCAATTGGTTTACCTGGCATTTAATTGTGTATCCTGGGACGCCTTGGCACTTTATCTGGATGATATAATCATAACCGGAGAAGGAGGTTATGTAGAAATAAGCGATGAAGTTATATCGGATACCTACTTTAATATTTATCCCAATCCATCTTGCGGTAATTTCATAGTTACCAGCTCAGAAAAAATTCCTTTTAATCTAGAGATTTATGATATTAGAGGTAGAAAACTGATAAGCGTTAAACAACTAACAGAATTTAAAATGGATAAATACTTCCCAAAGCTTCCCGCTGGAATCTATCTTATTAATCTGGAATCACCAAAAGGAAATTTCCTAAGAAAAGTTGTTATTTTCCCCTAAGGGTTAAAAATGCCTTCTTACGATATAGAAGCCTTTATTTATTCACTTCTGACAGATGAGAAATTCAGAACTCAGATAGTTGCTCAGCAGGAACTTGAACCAAAAGATGCTATCTGGACAGATTTCCCTTCTCAGAGCAATCCTATCTTACTTTCAATGTTTGAGAAACGAGGTATAACTAAGCTCTATGCACATCAAAAAGAAGCAATAGAAGCAGCTTTAAGGGGAGATAATGTTGTTTTAACCACAGGTGTAGCCAGCGGTAAAAGTCTCTGCTATCAATTCCCCATCCTGCAAAACTTACTAATTTCTCCCCAAAGTAGAGCACTGCTTCTTTTTCCTACCAAAGCTTTAGCACAGGACCAAAAGCTAAAGATGCAAGAATTGATTCAGGGATTAATACAAGAAAATCCCAATATACCGCCCATCTTTTCAGGAATTTACGATGGAGATACCGAAGTTGGAGCTCGAAGAAATATTAGAAATAAATCAAATCTTATTTTTTCCAATCCAGATATGCTACATCTAGCAATTTTACCCAATCATACTCTTTGGAGTAACTTTTTTGCCAATTTGAAATGGATAATTCTGGATGAGGTTCATATCTATAGGGGAGTATTTGGTTCCCATTTTGCCAATGTAATACGTCGTTTGAAAAGAATTTGTGATTTTTATGGAAGTTCTCCTAATTTTATCTGCACTTCTGCTACGATTGCTAATGCAAAAGAACTAACGGAGATATTACTGGAAGAACCTGTTCATCTGGTAGATAAGGATTATTCACCTCATAGCAAAAGGGATTTTTTTATAGTTAATCCCCCTATCGTAGATTATGTTTTAGGGATTAGAAGAAGTGCTTTAATGGAATCTACTATCTTAGCTAAACGATGGTTGCAGTATAAAGGACAAGCTATTCTTTTTTGCGGCTCTAGACGAAGTGTTGAAATAGTGTATCTTTATCTGAGTAAAGATGAAAGATATAAAGATATGATAAGAAGTTATAGAAGCGGATATTTAGCTGAACATAGAAGAGAAATAGAAAAAGATTTTAGAGAAGGAAAAGTAAATCTGGTCATTTCTACCAATGCATTAGAATTGGGAATAGATATAGGTGGATTGGATGCTGTTTTTATGAATACCTATCCTGGTACAATAGCTGCCACTCGTCAGCAAGCGGGAAGAGCGGGAAGAAAAAATAATACAGCACTTGCTATTCTAATTGCTGGAGCTAATCCATTAGACCAATACATTTGCCAGCATCCAGAATATATCTTTGAAAACAATCCGGAAAATGCCCTCATCTCTCCAGATCATTCTGAAATATTACAAAGTCAACTTTTATGCGCCATACAAGACCTTGCCTTGATGGAAAATGAAGGGTTTGGGAGTCTGGGAACTGAGCATATTTTCCCTTATCTGCAAATTTTGCTTCAAGAAGGTAAAATCAGAAAAGCTAGTGGACGCTATATCTGTGCTCCAGAAACCTATCCTTCTGCAGAAGTTTCTCTTCGCAATCTTTCCAGCCAGGTTGAGATTATCTCTGATAATGAAGTTATCGGAACAGTAGATTCTTCCAGTGCACTATGGATGGTGCATCCTAAGGCAATTTATTTAGATAAAGGTGATACTTGGCAAGTTAATAACCTTGATCTGGAACATAATAAAGCTGAAGTAAAACAAGTTCAAGTAAACTATTTTACCCAGCCTACCCGTCAAACAGTTATAGAATGCCAGAACCTCCTAAAAAAGGAAAATTGCGGTGGCGCAGATAAGTACTTTGGACTGGTAACTGTCACCACTACTATAACGGGCTTCAAAAAGTTAAGATTTTTTACCCAAGAAGTTATAGAAAGGGTAGATCTGGATTTGCCTCCTACTAAATTAGAAACTATAGCCTGGTGGATGGGAATTTCTCCTGAAGTTGTGAATAAAGTAAAGGAACAGAGTTTATGGAATGCAGAACCCAATGACTATGGAAAAAACTGGCTAGAAATAACTAAAGTTATTAGAAAAAGAGATGGATATCGTTGTCAGCATTGTGGAGCTATAGAAAAGGATATACCACATCATATTCATCATATTATTCCCTTTCGTAAATTTGATAACCCCGAAGAAGCAAATAAACCTCATAACTTGATAACTCTATGTCCTAAATGTCATCGTTTAGCTGAATTAACCGTGCAGATACAGAATGGAATTTCAGCTACCGGTTATCTTTTAGTTAATCTTGCACCTTTCTTTTTGATGTGTGACCGTCAAGACCTAGATGTTTTTTGTGAAGATAAATCAGTTCTAACTCAGGGCAATCCCGTTATCCTTATTTACGATAATATTTCAGGTGGAATCGGTCTTTCTCGCAAACTTTATGACCTACACACTCAACTTCTGAAAGCAGCATTAGAACTCGTATCTAATTGTTCCTGCAAAGAAGGATGTCCTTCCTGTGTTGGACCCGTTGCAGAAAATGGCGAAGGAGCAAAAGCTTATTCTTTTGCTCTTTTAAAAGAGTTGATAGAAAGTCTACCCCATAGATAAAGTTTATCGCTCTCTAAGCTATGGATTCTGACAGATTATGTTAAAGTTAGATAATTCTATCTCTTTGCTATTTTGGTTTCTTTCTCTCTCTTTAGTTGTTTTCTCTCTTCCCAGAGTTTATCAGCTACAGGAGCCCATCTTTGAGCTGCAAGCAAAGTCTTTGAACAAAGCTCCTCTACCGGTTCTGGTCCTTCCAATTGAGTTGAATAGGCATTAGAATGATTCACCATTTTTATCAGCATTTCTGGATTATCCAATAGAGGACAAGGACGCAAAGGATTGGAATTAAAAGGCTGATGCTTTCTATATTCTCGGAAAAGAGGTGCTTGTAAGGCTTCTAATAGAGAAACATTATGGATATTAACATTAGCATAATGAATAAAGGCACAAGGTTCAACATCACCTGCAGCATTGATATGAAGATAGCTTCGCCCTCCAGCAATACAACCATGAGCCGTTTCTCCATCATTCCAGAAATCCAGAGCAATTAGAGGTTTGTTCTTTCTTATCTCCTGAACTCTTTTATACATATAGCCACGCTGCTCTGGAGTAGCTATAAGATCTAACTGAGCATCCTTACCGATAGGTATATAAGTAAAGTTCCAAGCAAAACGACAACCCCGAGCTATCATCTCATCAACAAACTCATCGGAAGCTACACTTTCAGTATTATAATGTGTGTAACAGGTAGAATAGCCAAAAAAAAGTTTGTGCTTCTTCATCAAATCCATAGCTTCTATTACTCTTTTATAACAACCATCACCTCTTCTCATATCAGTATTTGCTTCGTTACCTTCAATGGAGAAAGCCAAAGTGAAATTACCTACTCTTCTGATATCTTCACATAACTTATCATCTACCAGAGTTCCATTAGTAAAGGCAAAGAAATAGCAATCTTGATACTTTTCACCTAGAAGGATGAGATCCTGTTTGCGAATCAATGGCTCTCCACCTGAGAAAAGGAACCAATAGATTCCCAGTTCTCTTCCTTGTTGACAAAGAGAATCCAAAATATCATAGGAAAGATTGTGCTGTTTTCCATATTGAGCTGCCCAACAACCGGTACAATTAAGATTACAAGCACTCGTTGGGTCTATTAAAAGTGCTAGAGGAACATTGCAATCATACTTTTCTTTAATCTTATCCCGTTTGGGTCCGCCGATAAAAGCTACATTCACCAGGAAACATTCTGCTAATTTCTGAAGGGTTTTATTATCTACTTCCTTAAATAAATCCTCTGTAAATTTCTTCCAGACATCACTTTCGCCTATCAGAGCATCAGCTATAATGTCCATTACATCCGAATATTTGTGACCTCTATCAAGTTTTTGCACTAAAGCTACAATCTTAGAAATCTTCTTTACGGGATCACTGGTCAAATATCTAACCAATTGGTCAACTGCTATTTGTCGTAAACCTTTCATAATCAAAACTCCTAACTATCTTATACCTAGTAAATTATTCCGTTCTCATTATGTTTTTTAAGGTTATGGAGATAAGTTTTGTATTACTCCTTTCTTATATTTTCTTATGGTTTCTTTTATATATTTTAGTTTTATAAAGGAATTATGCAAACAAAATAATTAAATTACATCTCAATATTGAACCATTTAAAACTCATTCTATAATGCACTTATCTTAATTATAATATAATATCAAAGAT
>DFOM01000020.1 GCA_002376725.1 Cloacimonetes bacterium UBA3541
GGTCTATACCGTAGAAGGTATTGGTGAAATTATCATAGGCAATATCTATCATCAACCCGCCAATATTAGCTAAGGAATAGGATGTGCCTTCAAGATTATACCAGAGAGAATCCACATAAGTAGCTACACCTGTATTGACATTCATCGTATATAGGTCATATCCATCAGTACCGTATAGAATATTATTATTATCATCATAGGCAATACCCATAATGGCAGCACCCATCTCACCTAACTGAGTCATAGCTCCAGTCATTGGATTAATCTCCCAGAAGTTATCCCTGGTCAGAGTTCCATCATCATACCGACAGCTTAACCACTTGCCGTTTGCCCAATCTGCACCAGCCATAAAATCATAGATATCTATAGCTGGAAAAGGAGTTGGTAAATTATACATCGTCCCAGGTGTAGCAAGGTTAAACTGCACAAAATAATCGGTGGATACATTTTCTGCAACTCCTTCAGTATCCAGAGGCAAACAAATCAATACATCTTGAAGTGTATCATTCTCGGTAACTTCATCCATACTCAAGCTTGTTGTCACTGTTACTAATGAGGCAGTACATAATGCTGGTGTAAAAGAAGCAAAAGTTACTTGCTGGGTCATTCCCATCGCCAAACCGCTTACCGTTTGAGTGTCAGTATAAGTATCACCGATAGTGCAAGTAACAGTAAATGATTCTGTATTCAAACCATTGTTAATTACCGTTGCTTTTGGTATTACTAATGTATTTTCTCCCACCACTTGCGTTGGAACATCCCAGCTTACGGGTGCTACATCATGATTGGGAGGTAGACTGAAGGTTACATCATCTATATACCAATAATCAAACTGGTAATGATTACCATCCAGAGTCCAGGCTATATAAGTAATAGGAGAATTCAGATTGGAAATTAAAATAGTCTTTAATCCACTTACATCACCTCCACCACTAATAATAGACCAGGAAGTATCATACCAAGTAGTTAAATCGTGACTATATTGCACTTTTGTGGTAACTCCTGCGCCATAATCTTCATAGTAGGTACGAAATCTTATAGTCATAGCAGAAACATCAGCAGTATTGACAGGTAGAGAGATAAGACGACTTATACCTGTTGCATTTTGATAAGTAGCTTTCATCTCATAGGGTGTACCACCAGCATTATTGGTATTACTCAAAGACCAGCGATTGGATGTTATTCCTCCAGAATAGGTCTGAGTCCAATTCAAGGGCCAAATTCCATCCGTACCAAAATCCTGAGTGTAAGGTAGTGGAACACGGGGATCTGCTTCAATTACAAACCAGTAGGGTGGCACTACTGCTGCACTACCATCACCATTGACTGCTTCTACAGTCCAGTACCATCGATCCAGATAGTTGAAAGTAATTCCACCCTGAGTTACAGGATTGAAACTTGTGTATGGGGTCTCCCAGTAGTATTCACCTTCATATATTGTTTCATCACTCCGCGACATATAGACAGCATAGTAATCAGGAACTCCACCCGTAATGGCTGGCGTCCAGGTAAGATTGAAACCAACCTGAGGCAAACCCGTAGCGCCATTAGCAGGATAAGTAAGAGTCACTGGATTAGGTGGACCTGAAGGAAACTCACTTATATGCAACATTATATTTGGTAAAAAATTATTTGGATTTCCATTTCCAGTAGGAGGTGTGTTATCATGATACCAGCATTGGTGGCATCCTCCTGTTCCGATAGTATAATAAAAAGAAGGAAATGACAATGTGCCAGTACCACCATAATTAGTTTCTACGGCAACGATTAAATTACCATAAACATAAGGGAATGGATTATCCAGCTCAAATGTATGCCAACCAAGAGTAGCAAAGGTATGAGTTCCCTGATCTACCAGAGTTGCACTTGCAGTAAAAGAATCCCAGGTCATTGCAGTAATGGCTATATCAGTCGTTTGCATAGCATAAATCTTATATGGGATAGAAGCGGGATTGGAAATGGCACAATCCCAGGCAACTTTATCTAATATACCATAATCTCCAATTTGAGCATTGGTGTATAAGGCAGCAGAGCGTTCGTAACCCCATAATATACCAAAAGGCTGACGCTGAGTAGATGTTCCTGTCCCAATAATAGTATAACCTTGCTCTATAGTAGTAAAGCTGAAAGGAGTAGCAGTAGAACTACCACCACTATTTTCTGCTTTAACAGTCCAGTAATATAGAGTACCATTTTGTAAAGGAGTAGTGGGAGTATAAGTAAGATTTGTAGTAGTGCCAATAGGTGTCGTGGGAGGATTATTTGTATCGCAGTATAGTTTATAGGCAGTAGGCACCCCACCGGTAGTAGAAGGAGTCCAGGTAAAAGTTGGTCGGATACTTACCATTGTCGCCCCATTAGCTGGTGAGGTAAGAGTTACGGGATCTGGAGCTTCAGGAGTGATTTCTGGACCAACCACATAATCAATATAGTAGACCCTTGAATAAGCAGTTCTAAAACCAAGATAGTAATTATTTCCATCTAAGCTACTCAGGTCTATTACTTTATGATACCAGGTATTAGCAACGGCAAAGGTTATATTACTACCTAATTGAATCCAGGTGGTCATATCTGATGAATAGACAATCTGCAATATTCCTACAGTAGCAGAACAAAGTGTCCAAAAATCTAAAGTACTGGTTGAAGTTATAGTAACTTTAGGGGTTGAAAGTATATATTGAGTGTCTGTTGATCCAGTTTTACTAGCAGAAGCTCTTCCATGTTTAGCATAGGTTGTAGAACGGCTCCAGCTTCCTGGATTAGACCAACCTGCAGGGGGGAAAGTCGTATTTTCAAAACTCTCTGCTAATTGACTTGTTGTAGGTGTCTTGAAACTCCAGACCTCTGAAGCAGGAGAATTACCAAATTCATTTTTGGCAACCACTTTCCAATAGTAAGTATTCCCCGCTCCTAAAGTGGGAGTATAAGTGGTTGCTGTTTGATTACTACTCACTAAGGGTGGATCGGAGGATGTGCCCAAATATACATCATAAGCAGTTGGATCTCCTGCACCAAGGGTGGGTAACCAGGATAAAACATCATTAGCAAAAGCCCAGCACCCATTTGCTGGAAATAATAAAGTGGGTGTCAAAGGAGCAGAGGTATTGGGGAAAACAAGCTGGATACGATTTATTGTAGCTGTTCTGCTATTTGCCGTAGGAGGAGATGCCGGGTCTGGATTTGTACTATTATTATTATAATATATTCCTGTATTAGAACCACTGCCAAAAGATCCCCAAGTCATAGAAGCAGAACCAGGAGTATTCTCATCTACAGCAATAACCAGATTATCCGTATTATTATAATTAAATGGTGTAGTTAAGGGTATTTCCATCCAGTTATTGGTTGCTGGTAAATAACTGGAAACATCCCCAGCAAAGACCTGAGTAAGATTTTCTAAAGGTACCCAATCTGTAGTGGAAGAAAATGAGGTCTTGATGGTATTCCCCATATAAATAACCCAATCTTTGGAATTTGTTATAGCACCAGAAACATAGAAGAATCTGAGCTTGGTAATATTCCCACTCTTATTTATCTGAGTTTGAAGATAAATTTGTTGAGAATAGGTATATGCATAATTAGCATAAATAGGTAAACTTACAGCAGTAGATGTTCCTGTACCTATTTGGACAGTATCAGCAAATCCTAAAGTAGATAATGCCAATATCGCTATAAGCAAGAATAGTAAGATTAATTTCTTCATAATTGAAAACTCCTTTTTGATTTAAGGTTAATCTTATGATTTTTTAAAGGATTAAATTATCTTTACTCTAGGTCTGCTCCTTGTGGCAGGGGAATAAATGCAAAAGAAGCCAGACCTGCCTGATTGAGATAGTTAAGTTGAATGGAAGTTGTCTCAAAATTTACTCTTTTTGCATTCTGCCAGTGTAAGTGCGATGAAGGTTTTGCATAATAGCATAGAGAGTAAAAGAGAGAAACTTCATTTTTAGGAAGGGTAAATAAAACTGTAAATTGATGAAGAAAATGGATACAATGAGAGAAGATGCCCTTCTTGAACTTGAATAAATATGACTTCACAAGTTCCATTTTTCTCTCCTTCCTTTTCTCATTAATACTAAACTTGGCTAAATAGCAATCTGTCAAATCAACATTTAAACTGCTATTTTTCAACCTTTACTCTCATAATTTACAATTTAAATAGATCCAAAGATCCAAGTTATTGTCAAGAAAAAAAATGCATATTCATACCAAATTTCTGAAGATATTATTTATGTGTATTCCTAATTAATAGATTCATAATGAATTTGGTGAAATTTATTTTCCCCTTTCCCACTTTAAGATGTGAAATAAATTGGTTGATAGATGTCCTCATATGCACAAGCCTCATAGAGGCTTGCTAAAAAGGTAGGCATACCTGATATGAGAAATATGAATAAAATCATCGGGAGATGATGCAAAGGGGGACCTTTGCATACCAATACCTTTGCATACCAAGAACCTTTGCATACCCTTACAAAACCCAGATTTTCTCATTTCCCCTTTTTTATATAAATAAAAGTAAAAAAATATCCTGGGCTAACTGACTGTTATTATGCGAGTTATCACTTTATCGCCCTGGCAAAACAAAAAATAAATTAAAAAAAGTTGTTTTTTTACTTGACATTATTCTTAATATGTTTAGTTTGTATTTTGTTAATGAGTGTATAAAAATATAGAGTGTAAGATGCGATGAAAAAAAGAAGCAAAGGTGTATTTATTAAGGTATTCATCGTTCAAATCTTTCAATAGGTATTGAAGGTACGATGGATAAAAAGATTTTACTTGACATTATTTTTAAGATGTTTAGTTTGTATTTTATAATGATTGTATAAAAAAATAGAGTGTAAGATGCGATGAATAAAAAAACAAAGGTGTCTTTATTAAGGTATTCATCGTTCAAATCCTTCAATAGGTATTGAAGGTACGATGGATAAAAAGATTTTACTTGACATTATTTTTAAGATGTTTATTTTGTATTTTATAATGATTGTATAAAAAAATAGAGTGTAAGATGCGATGAATAAAAAAAGCAAAGGTGTTCTAATGAAGCCCGGTAATTTTTTGACCGGATAGTTTATTAACCTTTAAAGAAAGCGTCAAATATTAAAGAGATTGCTGATGCTTTCTATATTAACTTATGTTTATATTTTTCAGGAGGAATGTTATGAAAAAGTTAATTATTCCGCTGCTGTTCATTTTTGCTTTTAGCATTTTAGCAGCGGTAGAATCGGAACCTTCCGAAGTCGTCGGATATGTTAAATACCCCTGTGTAGCAGGTGACAATTTTGTTGCTATGCCAATGAACGATGGTCATACCTTAGTTAGTGAAGTAACCGCTTCCTATAATGCTACGGAGGATATAATTAATACGGTTAATATATGGGATCCAACTTTTCAGATATGGAATGGATCCCCTAATTTGGGCAACAATTATTTTGACCCTGATTTAGAAGTAGGACCAGGTTCAGTCTTATTTTTAACAAGCTATCAAGCTTTAGATTTCTATAGTATTGGCTCTATGCCTGCTACTAATGCACAATATAATATCGTCATTGGTGATAATACCATTATGGTACCTCTTAATAAGAGTTCGTTAACGAGTGTAAGTTTATTAGCTATGGATATGGGACCTAGTGATGAAATTAATACCATCAATTTATGGGATCAATCTTTTCAATTATGGTCTGCATGCCTTAATTTGGGTGGTAATTATTTTGACCCTGATCCGGCTATAACAATAGCTACTCCGTTATTTTTAACCAGTTATGCCAATTTCATTTGGCCCCCCAGTCCCAGAACTCTTAATTCACCTTCCCTTCGTAGCTCTAAATAAACAGGAGGATAAAAATGAAAAAATTTATAATTATAACCGTTATATTTACCCTGGGAATATGTTTACTTTTTGGAGCAGCAAGACAAAGAGTCTATATGCAAAAACTGGTAAATGATTTTGGAGATTTGAATAATGGCTTATTACTTGATGTTAATAATACTTCCACTCAACCATCAAATCCAAATTATATTTTATCGGCTTATGTAACTGTTAGACCAACTGAAATTATATCAACTTTAACTCATCCAAATATAGCTATTAGAATTTTTAAAACAGGTAATGGTACAACTGTACCTTTTACTACCTGTGCATTTCTTCAATTTAATGCTTTTCAAACAGATTGGAGTGCTGGAGAAGTAGTACATTTTGATATTACTCATATTCCTAGTGGTCATATCGGTTTCTGGGAAGTTACTATACCCGATAATACAACATTTGCTTTTGGTTTTAATCAACAGATAAATCCTATTCCTCAGGTTGTTGCTCCACCCTGGAATATCTTAACTATAACTTCTGATCCTACCGGGCAACCAGTAGCAGTTGATGGTGCAGTTATTCCAGAAGCTGTAACTCCTTATGAAATACATCATCCTGTAGTTGGTAGTGTTTACACAATTAGTAATCCTGCATATATCTGGAATCCTGCAAGTTTTACCGTTCCTGCTGATTTTACTTATGATACAGTAAATTTTGTAGGTACACCAGCACCCACTGACCAGTATACCTTGACCGTTAAAGCCTACAAGGATGGTATAGATCAGACTGATGTAACGGTCTTATGTGACGGTGAAGAAATTGGCATAACCTTTGTACCCATTGTTAAAAATTCTCTTGATGAGATAATAGGTGTTTATTCTCTTTCGGGTGGAGTAGTTGGTGGTCAATTCTGGGATCCTCCAACAATTACTGTAACAGAGGCTGACTTTACTCCATCACCTGGTGGAAAAGGTATAAAGAGTGCAGGTTTCGGTAAAAAGAATGATACAAAAGCAGATTATGCAGCTGAAATCACATTTCAGATGAAAACTACTTATACTTTGACTATTAACGGTCCAGCGGAAGCAGCTACGGTTGGAGCTACTGAAGTGACTGGTCCTTTGGGAACGGTAGTAGGTAATATTCCTACCCTTACAATAGTAGATAATGATGATAATGAAAACGATCTGATTGGACACTACACGATTGCAGCTTTACCTACAGACTTAGCACCCTTTACTGCTGCTGGACTAACCTACAGAAAGCACTGGGAAGTTAATCCTATTAATGTTACGGAAGACCTATTCGATGCTGATGTAGCTAGCATAACTTTCCAGTGGAGAGATTATCTTGCCAGATGGGATATGGAATGCGACTATCCGGGAACTCGTCTTTTCTTTATTCCTACCGGAATTGATGAGATAGAAGATTATGGTGAATTACCCTTAACTCTTTATTATCATGGAACTAAAGAGAATTGGGGTGAGTGGAAAGATCCCGATGAGGGTATCTATAAACTTGGAGATGAGGATGGACCAGATCCAGATGATCCACCTATTGATAACCCTGGACCTTCAGGTGGAGATAAGTCATCCCAAATCTTAACTATTTGCTCAATTCCTGATAATCAACCTATAATGGTTGATGGTATAGTGAGCGACCCTCCAGTATTAACCACTGCTTATTATCCTGATCCAGAGCCTGGCACAATATTTGCCATTGATAATCCCAGTTATAGTTGGGATCCCGCTAGTTACGAGGTTCCTGATCCTTTTGTTTCAACAACAATTACTTTTGTCGGCACTATAATTGACCATTGGACTTTGACTGTTACTGCCTATAAGGGCACTGAAGAACAGCATGATGTACCAGTACTCCGTAATGATAATCCAATTGGATCTACATTTGTTCCTATCACTGTAACTGATATTGATGATATAATAGGGGATTATTCCTTACCGCATATTACAACTATGGCGAATTATGAATTCTGGTATCCTCCTACTATTACGGTTGATGCATCTACCTTTAGCGGAGGAAAGGGAACAGGTGCGGAATTAAAAGCAGTTAAATCCGGA
This sequence comes from Cloacimonetes bacterium UBA3541, assembly GCA_002376725.1. Taxonomy (GTDB): domain Bacteria; phylum Cloacimonadota; class Cloacimonadia; order Cloacimonadales; family Cloacimonadaceae; genus Syntrophosphaera. The sequence goes on from DFOM01000020.1 coordinate 7,888, forward strand.
TCAAAAAATGGACCTAAGACTGATTATACTGCTACTATCAATTTTGATATGAGAGCAAAGTATCAAATTCTTGTCCTAGGTTCTATAGGTCATGTGGTTACCTTGCCAGATGGCAGTTTATATACAATTCCTCCTTATGAGTATTTTATGATAGATGATAATGACCTGATAAATGATTTATGCGGTGACTACACGATTCAAGATCCACCTTCTGGTTATGCCTGGAATGAGAACCCCATAGTTGTAACTCCGGATATGTTTGATGAAGATGGTATATGCGTTATTGAATTTGTGTTACACTATAGCCCTCCGCTACCAGTAGAATTGACCAGCTTTACAGCTTTACTTACTGACCAATTCTATGTCCAGATTACCTGGATTAGCCAATCTGAGACTAATCTTTTGGGATATAGGGTGTATCGTAGTGAAGAGAATTCTCTAGATAATGCTATCCTGATTACCCCAACTATGATTCAGGCTACTAATACCAGTCAGGAACATAGCTATACTATTGAGGATAGGGAAGTAGAGAATCATAGCACTTACTATTACTGGCTGGAGAGTGTTGATTTCAATAATTCTCAGTTCTATGGTCCAGTTAGCGTAATAGTAGAGGGCAATGTTCCTCCTGTACTTCCTGAAGTGACAACTTTGAAGAGTGCATATCCTAACCCCTTCAGAGCTAATAATAGCACTAATATTGAAGTGTCCATCAAGGCTGGTGAAAGGGGAACTCTTACCATATACAACATTATGGGACAGGTAGTGAAGACCTACAGCGTTGCTGAAGGTAATCACATTATCCCCTGGAATGGTAAAGACAGTCAGGGTAATAATTGTGGAAGTGGAATCTACTTCTATAAATTGACTACTCCGAGCTTGAACCAGACCAAGAAGATGGTAATTGTTAAATAAACATTAACCTTAAACTGACCTATACCCCGGGCTTTAAAAACCCGGGGTTTTTTTAGATTAGATTTTTATGTTAGGTAGAAGGGTTTTTTAATAAAAAATTTAAGCTGGTATCGCATAGTGCAGATTAAGATATCATTATGATCTTTCTAAAAACCTCTATGAGGCTTGTGCAGATGAGGACATCAAACACGCTGGATTTAAAGGATGAAATTACATAAATAATTACTTCTAAATGAGGAAATTAATAGTTTTGTAAAAATGATTTAAAAAAATTTCTTGACATTTAAATGATATTTATTATATTATAACATGAGAGAGGTTACACTAATGTAATTTTAAAACTTTTGTAAAAGTTTTATCTGAGCATTGAGTGTTTAATTAAGTTAAGAAAGGAAAAGAGGAAGATGGAAAATTTGGCAATGGCAATTAGTTGTATTAAAAAAAGGTAGGAAAAGAAATGTATCCAAATTCTATTCCATCAAGAAAAGTGTTTAATTTAATGTCGTTAAGTATGGGGTCCGGTTACTTAAGTAAGTATTGCTGGACATTTTCTTTTACACCAAAATCGTTAATGAAAACAGGGATAAAGTATCTTAATTTTATTCCACAAGATTTCAAATGTCGCAATTATGTAGATTTTGTAAGAGAGTATTTTTATACTTTTAGCAAAACCAGAAGGGAAAACATTAACCAAATTACAATCTAAAAAAATTAAAGGAGTGATTATATCATGAAAAAGTTAATGCTAGTGGCTATTTTAGCAGGAGGGATGTTAACATTATCAACCCTCATATTTGCCGGAGAGATTCAAATAGGAACAGTACAAAATGCGGAAGAAAAGGTTCCTATATATGCTTATTATGCTTATAGTAACAGTCAGCAAATTTATTTGAAGCCAGAAATTAATATTACCCATCCAATTACAATTAACAAGATTAGGTTTTATTATCATTCAGGTTCCAACCTGGCAAATTCTAATGAATGGACAATATATCTAGGACATACGAGTAAAAATGAATTTGTAAGTGGAACTGATTGGATTCCCCTTACTTATTTTACAAAGGTATTTGAGGGTAATATATCCTCGTATATTCCGGGGACTAATCATCAGTGGATGGAAATTCCTCTCTCAACAACATTCACTTATAATAATATTGATAATTTAGTTGTTACTGTGGATGAGAATACTTCAGGTTCTGATAATACGACTTATTGGGGAGCATTTCCTGCACCATCTAAGTTCCCCCCTATGAGGGCTTTGTATTGTATTAGCTCAACAGATGATATAAATCCCTTGGCACCCGGGCCTGGTACGCGTACTTCACAATTAAATGCGATTCAGTTAGGATATGAAGAGATTCCAAATCCAGTAGAATTAACTTCATTTTTGGCTAGTATAAGTAATGATTGTTATGTAACATTAAGCTGGACAACGCAATCAGAAACAGAAATGTCAGGCTATTATATTCTGCGGAATAATCAAAGGGAATTAAGTTATGCCCAAACTATTAGTCCCTTAATAGCAGCTACCAATACTTCGGGAACTCAAATCTATAATTTTGTAGATAATGAACTAAATGAAGTAGGACAATATTTTTACTGGTTGCAATGTGTTAACCTTGATGGTAGTTTTGAATTTCATGGACCCATTGTTATTTATTTTAATCCGTATAACTATGAAACACCAGGCATACCAATCGTTACGAAATTAGGTTCAGCTTATCCCAATCCCTTTAATCCAAATGTCTATATTCCTTACACTTTAGGCGCTAAAGCGAATGTGAATATCCAAATTTATAATTCCCGTGGTCAACAGATAAAATCATATTATCTTGGAACTAAGGATATTGGTCATTATCAGATTATGTGGAATGGGAAAGACAATAATGGTCACTATTGCGACAGTGGAATCTATTATATCATAATGAAAGCAGGGGAAGAGGTCTACAAGCAGAAGGCTGTTCTGATGAAATAATAGATCATTTACATTTAACAACAAAAAAAGCCCGGTGGTGTTTACCGGGCTTTTAAATTTTTATATGGTGAATATACACGCGTAATATTCTATGACCCAACTCCAAAAGAAGTAAAGAAGAACCCCACATTATTTTATAGTTATTGATGTACAAGAGTCCCCCTTTTCATCATTTTACGATGATTTTACTAATTTTTCTCAGATTAGGTAAGCTTGCTATTTTAGAAAGCCTCTGCGAGGCTTNNGGGACATCTGCACACCCTTATATCTGCATACCCTTATATCTGCATACCCTTATATCTGCACACCAGGATATACCTTCTAGAGAAAGAAATACTTATTTAAAAAATATAATACAAGCGAAAGCAAAAATCCTTGACATTATAAGCTTAGCAAAAATCTTGTATTATTAATGTAAAATTAGTAAGGAGAAAAGATGAAGACCTTAACTCCCAAGCCGGGGGATATAGAACGTACCTGGTATGTAATAGATGCCACGGATCAACCTCTGGGTCGTTTATCTACTAAAATAGCTTCTATCCTTTGTGGGAAGCACAAACCATATTATGCTCGTAATATTGATACGGGTGATTATGTTATTGTGATAAATGCCGAAAAAGTTAAAGTAACTGGTTTGAAGAGCTTGCAGAAGGTTTATCATAGCTATAGTGGCTATCCCAGTGGATTGAAAGAGATTCCCTATTCCAAGATGTTGGAGAAACATCCAACTAAAATAATTGAGCATGCCGTTAGAGGTATGATGCCCAAGACTATTTTGGGCGATGCTATGTTTAAAAAGTTAAAAGTTTATGCTGGTAATGAGCATCCCCACAGTGCACAGAAGCCTGTGGAATTAAAGCTTTAAGGAGAATCAAGTATGCAGACTTATAATGCAGTTGGCAGAAGAAAGAATGCTGTAGCACGGGTTCGTTTGATGCCAGGGACAGGAAAAAGAATCATCAATAAGGTGCAGATGAAAAAATATCTGCAGCGGGAAACTCTAGCAATGATAGTTGAGCAACCCTTGCAGGAGCTTGGCTTGAGTGATAATTTTGATGTTTATGTGAATGTTACTGGAGGTGGTCTTAGCGGTCAAGCGGGAGCTATTCGTCATGGTATTGCACGAGCATTAGTGGAATATGATGAAAATCTGCGTCCCCAGTTAAAAGTGCGAGGCTACTTAACCCGTGATCCGAGAATGGTTGAACGGAAGAAGAGCGGCAGACCCAAAGCCAGAAAAAGATTCCAGTTTTCCAAGCGTTAATACTCAAAAGGGTAAATGGTATATCTTAGAACTGCCATTTGCCTAAATAACACGCACTTAGAGTTGCAAGGCGGTGAGGATAGTTTTTCCTCTGAATTGCTTAAATCCTAGTGCGGAAGAATAAACCGTAATATCTAAAAAGGAGAAACGATGTCCGTAGTTACAATGAAGCAATTGCTGGAAGCAGGAGTCCATTTTGGTCATCAGACCTATAAATGGAATCCTAAGATGAAGAAATATATCTTCCTAAAAAGAAATGGCATTCATATCATTGATCTTAAACAGACGGTTGATGCCATCAATGAAGCCTATCAATTTTTAAGAGAAGTAGCCAGTCGTCAGGAATACATCCTATTTGTAGGCACAAAGAAACAAGCTCAAACTGCCATCAAGGAAGCAGCTGAAAAAGCTGGGGTTTTCTATGTTAATCAACGCTGGTATGGCGGAATGTTGACCAATATGGCAACTATCAGACAAAGCGTAGAGAAAATGAAATACTACGAATCTATTGTTGCCGATGGCACTATAAATAAATATACTAAGCTAGAACAGCTTAAAATGAAACGAATGCATGATAAGATAGAACTATATTTAGGCGGTATCAGAGATATGGACGCTTTACCGAGTGCTATGTTTGTGGTAGATATTGGCCATGAAGCTATAGCTGTTCATGAAGCTCGGATTTTGCATATTCCCATCATTGCTATGGTAGATACAAATTGTGATCCCGACCTCGTGGATTATGTTATTCCCGCTAATGATGATGCTACACGAGCTATTCAATTGATTTCTGATATAATGGCTAATGCTGTGCTTGAAGGTAAAAATATTGCTACTGAAGGAGAAGGTACAATTTTAGAGATGCCTGTTATCGGAGATGAATTTACACCTGAGATGATTGAAATGGCAGCAATCCCCCTAAAAGACGAAGAAGAAGTAGAGGAAGAAGAAGAAGAAGAAGAAGAAGACACTATACCCACTGAAGAAATAACGGAATCCTTAGCTCAACCGGAAGCATAACACAAACATTTAATCTTGATTCAACTTACAAACTAAAAAGGAGTACTAATGCAAGCAATAACTGCTAAACAAGTGAAAGAATTAAGAGATAGAACTGGCGTAGGAATCTTAGAATGCCGTAAAGCACTGGAGGCAACTAATGGAGATCTGGAAGCGGCTATTAAATATTTAAGAGAAAAAGGAATCGCCAAAGCAGAAAGTAAAGCTAATCGCCAGACCAAAGAAGGCTTAATCCATGCGTATATTCATTTTAATGGAAGACTGGGCGTTATGCTGGAATTGAATTGCGAAAGCGATTTTGTTGCGAGAACAGAACAATTTAAAAATCTAGCTCAAGAACTTGCTCTTCAGATTGCAGCAACTAATCCACTGGCAATAACCAGTGAGCAGATAGATCCCTCAATCATAGAAAGGGAAAGAGAAATAGCACGTAATAAAGCTATCAACGAAGGCAAAAAACCAGAAATTGTAGAAAAGATAGTGGAAGGGACTATCAATAAATTCTGCAATGAGAAAGCTCTCCTGCAACAGGAATTGGTTAATGAGCCAGGTGTAACTGTTCGCGACCTTATAAATACCGTTATAGCTCAGACGGGAGAAAATATACAGATATCCAGATTTGTCCGTTATGCTCTGGGCGAAGAATAACTTTTCTTCCATAAACAGCTGAAGTGAGGCTAAATTATGTTTTTTCAACCTGATAAAATTCACCGGATAATGCTAAAAATCAGCGGAGAAATTCTGGCAGGACCTCAAGGATACGGCTTTGATGATGGAATCATTGATCAGCTTACGGATGAAATTATACAGGTTCACCAGAAGGGCTATAAGATTGCTCTAGTTTTGGGTGGTGGAAATATATTCCGGGGTGCTACCTGGAAAAATCAGAGTCTTAATAGAGTGTTACTTGACCATATTGGGATGTTGGCTACTATTCAGAATTCACTTTATTTAGCAGAGATACTGAATCAAAAAAAATGTCCTGCCAGAGCCTTTTCTTGCCTAGCTATGGATAATATAACTGAACTTTACACTCCACATAAAGCCTCGGAAGCACTAGAAAGAGGAGAAATATGCTTTATTAGTGGAGGCACGGGTAATCCCTTCTTCACCACAGATACAGCTGCTATTTTACGAGCAGCAGAATTGGGATTGGACTTAGTTTTAAAAGGAACTAAGGTAGATGGCCTTTATACTGCTGACCCGCAAGTAGATCCCAATGCTCAGTTTATTAGTTCAGCCAGCTATGATCAATGCCTAGAACAAAAACTTAGAGTGATGGATATGACAGCTTTTTCTTTAGCTCAGGAAAATCGGATACCCTTAAAGATATTCAACCTCACTAAAACAGGTGGAATAGAAATGGCTCTTTCCAATCCTGATTATGGAACCTATATCTATGCTTGATTCCCAATTGAACTAAAAGAGGATATTATGCACGAAATATTAGAAGAATGTAAAGATAAGATGGAGAAAACCTTTGAGGCTATGCTGCATCAATTTTCTAAAATTAGAACTGGACGTGCAAGTGCTTCAGTTCTGGATGATATTCGTATAAACTATTATGGACAATCTACTCCTATTAAACAGCTCTGTAATATCTCCATACCAGAACCCAGAATGATTATTGTACAACCCTGGGATAAGACAACTCTTGCAGATATTGAAAAAGCTATCTTAGCTGCTAATCTAGGTGTAACTCCAGAGAATGATGGAAATGTTATCCGTCTTCCTTTTCAACCTTTAACTGAGGAAAAGAGACGGGAGATAGCCAAAAATCTGAAAAAGATTGCTGAAGACACTCGCGTGGCAATTCGTAATATTAGAAGAGAAGCCAATGAACAGGTAAAAAAACTGGAAAAAGATGGTGAAATCAGCGAAGATGATGAGAAAAAGATGCTTAAAGATATTCAAGAAATCACTGATGAATGGATTGAAAAGATAGATGAGGCGGAAAAAAGTAAAGAAAAGGAGATTATGGAAGTCTGAGTTTACAGCTTGAAAGATATCCTCTTAACTAAGTTAATCCAACTTCTATCAACCATTAATTCATATAAATTAGGAAATTAATTCTCAGGGTCTGTAAGAACAAAGCTATGCAAAGTTTAGAAGATATACGAATAAAGATTTATAATGCCATAAAAGGCACAGAACTGGAAAACTGCTGTTATTTTGCGGGTGGTTGTGTGCGTGATAATTATCTTAAACGGATAAGGACTGATCTAGATATTTGCGTGGAGAAGCAAGATGGAGATGCTCTACTGGCACAAGTTTTGCAAGAAAAAAACTTAATTCAAAAAGTGGTTAAATATCCGAGAACAGGCACTTTAAAGACTAAAATAGATGGGTATTCATTGGAACTTTCTCCCACGCAAATCAGAACTGAGATGGATAATGGGGTGGTCCATAAAATCTTTGCCTCTTTACAAGAGGATGCTTGCTCCAGAGATTTTACTATCAATGCTTTGATGATGGCTATTCATAGTGGCGAACTTCTTGATTTTACGAACAAAGGTATAAAAGATTTAGAAGCCAGATTGATTAGAGCTTGTGAACCAGAAGGAAAGAGTTTTCTCAGAGATCCGAATAGAATTCTGAGAGCTATTCGCTTAGCGGCAGAACTGGAAATTTTTAATCTAGAAGAAGAAACGAGTTCTGAAATCAGAAAAAATAGCTATCTCCTTGAAAGGCTTAATCCTTCAAGAATATCCCAAGAGCTGAAGAAAATCCTCTCCCTGAAATCTTTCTTCAAAGCACAATATCTTATCCAATTTTTTCGGCTGATGAGTCATTTACTTACTGAATTTAAGGATATTTCTCTGGATGAAAAAACCTTGAACTGGTTAGAACATCCTGAACTAAATCAACTTATTAGTAAATTGGAAAGTATAGAAGGAAGATTTTGCTTTCTCTGCTTACCATTTTATTTGAAAAGGATAGATAATAACCCTGAACTGATTAAGAATCTGGAACCGCTTAAGAGCTATAATCGCTATTTCTCTAATCAGCAAAACAGGCATATAGATAATTTTCTCTACGCTATAGAAATCTTTCACAAAGAGGCTTATCTTAAATCTGAACTGGAGCTTAGTCATCTCCGTGAAGCTATCCATAAAGTTAATGAAGGCTTTGCAGAACTCTGGATTTTATTGCAATGTGTAGACAATTATAAAGAACGGATTTCAGGATATAACTCAAATCTGGCAAAACTGGCATATCAATTGAAAAATGAGATGGATACCAATCCTTTCCTATTAACTGGAACTGAATTTATGCACGAGTACCAATTAGTAGAAGGTAAAGAAATTGGCTACTATCTTCAAAGAGCTCTTTCGCTATGGTATCAAAATCCCAGACTTTCAATGTCTAAGATTATGGAGTTATCAATAAAAGAGTATCAAGGAAAATAAGCCCCGAAAAATCGGGGCTTAACAATTTTATCAGACATTAAGCGGTTCTGGAAGTACTCTTCTTTCTTTGAATTTATCTATATCCATATATTCAGTTTTATCTTCTGCAGGCTTTTGTTCAAAGTTCAGCATTTTATGCAATTCTTTAAACCTTTTTATCTCCCAAAGATTATCTGTCTTTAAAATATCACTATTTTTCAATAGTTTTTTATAGGTATCCAGATACTTAGCCGTATCTTTTTCTTCAGCATATCCTGATTCTAGGAAAATTTTATAACGCTGTTTTGGATCCAGAATAAATAATTTGGTCTCTATGCGGATAGAACCTAATCCGAGAGGTTTTCCCATTCCTATTTTATGACAGCATTCATCTGGTAATTGTAGCACAAAGAGAAGTGCACCTAATTCCTCTTCACTTAGATTCTCAAAGCGGATAGAACCTTCAAATTTTGCACCGGGTTTTATAGGTGCAATCAAAGTATGTTGAGTATCCGTTTGAGGATCAAAATCAGGTGAGTCTTCTTCAAATTTTCCCTCTTTTTTATGCCAGTATTGTTTATAACCTCTAAGCTTTGCATCTGGACTATCATAGTGCCGCATATCATTAAAAGTAACATTTTGCGGCTGCTTTAAATATAATTGAAAAGAAGTAGGTTTGGGATTGGCAAGAATTTTGGGATAAATTGGTTCTTCAAAAGCAAAAGCTTCTTTTGCTATGGCATCATCAAAATAGATTCTTCCATTTATAGTATCTTGCGATTTTGTCCCAACCCTTCCAAACAGAGCTTCTGCCATATCCAGAATATCACTTTTGTGACTAGCTGGACGCAGATCTCCAATGGAATTTTTATAGCTAATACGGAAAAGAGCAGTATTACCAAAGGCAGTTACCTTGCCATCTTCATATAAGAAAAAGCAGGGGACACCATCCTTATATTCCTTTTTATTCTGATTTAGAAAATCAATCAGATTGATACTACTCCTATTTTTATCATTACAATAATCATCCACCACTGTTTCATCTATCGTATGAGTTAAAGAGGTTGGAGCACCAATAAGCCAGTGTTTTTTCTTACCTTTTGATTTAGATGGCATCCATCCTGAAAAAACTAAATAACCTTCCTTATAATCATCTTTTGAAGCAGAATCATATTCTTTAACTTCTTCCACAAGAGGAACGGGTTCTTGGTCTAAAGCAGAAGGGGGACTTTCCTTGAACCAGATATGTTTAAAAGGATGTTTCTTACAGAAATCATCGTAATCTTTATTCTTTTCCCATCTTTTTTTCACATTATTATAAGTTGCCATACTATGGGGAACTAAATTAGCATTTAAGACATCTTCTTCTTTAACTCTGTAGTACTTTATCGCTTCAGTTATTTTATAATCTTTTCCTTCCTTTTTTAAGAAACCAGCCTTAACCTTCAAAGATGAGTTCCATTGGTTAGGAGTTTCAAATACCCTTTCTGCGTAGTAAGTTCTTAAAGTTATAGCTTTATCAGCAAAGGACCGAAAATAGAGTTTATGTTCATCCAGATAACTCATTTTACTGTAAGTGGCTATCTCATAGAGATTACGAACCATACCTCTTAATGAAGAGCCAGGAATTTTAAACTTACCTGAGGCTGGACTGAAGGATTGGTAAAGCTTTCTATTAAATTCTCTCATCTTGTCTTTATTATTCTCTTCTTTTTCAATTTTGGTTAGTTCTTCCACTTCTTCTTCTGTTAAAGTTCTTCGGATATAAAGAGGAGTTTTACTCTCAATATCTATATTAATGTAACCAGTTAATCCAGAAAATACATCCCGGCGAGGTAGATTATTTTTATCATAGGGGATAACTTTATCATCTAAAGATATAAAATTATAAGGAGCATAGGCTTCTTCTGGAACATTTGAAGTTTTAGACCACTTTTTCCCTGTTGCCGTTTGATATTTTTGAACAGGTATGGCTTCAGGCAATTTAATTATATAACCATCTAGGCTTAATTCTATAATCTTTTTAGTATTTTCTTCCAGCTCAACCTCTACTTCATATTCTCCAGGTTGGAGACTTTTTATCTTTTCATCTTCACGAAACACAGAATCGCTTAAAGTTCTCTTTCCTGCATTTTCCGGCTGGATTTCTAAAACTACTGCACCTTTCTTGGAACGACTTACATAAAGAATTGCCTTAATCATTAATCACCTCCTTTAATAGACATAAAACGACTATCACAATAGCTTAATTGTCCATTATCCCATTTTTCCAGATAGTTGCGGGTACAAAGATAGAGTCTCGGATTATCTTTTAATTCTGATAATAGAGAATCAGGAACAATCACTCCAAAACCTCTATCTTCTTTAAGAAAGGTAAAATCTTCTTTAAAATGTTCTGGTTTATTCCCAAAAAGAAGCTGTTCTGCATCACGATAATAACTTAGTTCTGATTCATCTTCTTCAGGATTATCTATTCTTAATCTTCCCTTCAAAAAAGATCCACCTTTACCATCCGATTGTCTCCAGATATGTAGCTCTCTTTCTGAATCAAATATTCTTAGTTCTTCTATTTTATCCAGCTCCGTTAAATCTTCCACCAACTTAAAATGGTAATTACTAAATTCACCAAAACTGATGGCAGAAAGAGTGATGGCATAAACGAGATAATCTTTATCTTTCAGATAGTTGTTAATTTCCTCTAGATTTTCCAGTCTATCAATAAAAATAGTTTTACTCTTTACTTGCTCTATTTTAGGTAATCCTTCCCTCATTTTTCCTCCTGAGCAATTGCTTTTTTAAATTTGACCATAACAGATAAAATGTCTTTTTTATCGCTATTAGATATAAGTGCTTGTATATAACTATCAAAAAGCTTTTGGGATGCTTCATCTAGATCTTGAAAATCATTTATATTTATTATTTTCCCAGAATCTGAGATGATTGCATTCATACCTTTTAATAAACCTCTACCTACATTCTTTTCACCACCAAGAGGAAGTTCAGAGTTATATAAATCTTTTAAGAGAAGTAGTAATAATCCCTTTTGTGAAGAAAGTGGCTTATGAATGGTTAATGTTAGGTCAATCAGTTGGGCTTCTTCAGTAGCAGGAAATACAGGCATTGAATCAAAAAGAGCTCCTTCTATAGTTCCTCCTGTAAAACGATCTATCTTCACTCTGTTTTGCAATTCGCATTTAACATTATCTATAACTGTTTCCGTAACATAAAGGGAGGAGGGAACAGTATAGGCTTTATCCTTATCCCGAGAAGCAGAACCAAACAGAGCAGTTATAAAGAGATCAACCTCTTCATCATTATTATCCCACAGAAGATTTAATATCTTTTGTGCTCTAGCTCTTAAGGCTCCCCTTAAAGATGTCCCGGGTAGCACAAACTCATCGCCACATTTCAATTGAATGGCATCTGAACCATAAGGAGTTTTGGCATAAGAGCGAATGAGAAAAGAATTAACTATCTGGAAAGAGGCGGTAATCGTAAAATCATTATTAATAGGCTTACTCTTTTCATAGCGGGAAAGCACATTTTCTATTTCTTTTTTCAAGAGATAAGCTGCAGCTTTCTTTTTATCCGTAAAATCATATTCCATCAACCGAATATTATGTACTTGCAAATGCCCAAATCCAGAACTGGTTTTTCCCCCTAAAGCAATATGATTATGTTGAAGAACTCCTAATATATTTTCCATTAATTCCTTACATTCGTCATAGGTGCCCTCTTCTACGGTTAAACTCATTTCTAAGGAAAAATTATTCCCCGGCTCTAACACTTGATAATCAAACTTGGCACCTTCTTCAACTAATCCGGTTTGCGGATTAATCATTATACCATCTCTTATAGTAGTATTAGTTCCAGGACCATTAGTTAAAAGTAAATCATCGCAAATAATATAAGATTGATGTTCAAACTTATTTTGTTCTGGTTTGTTTTCTTCTGCATTTTTATCATTTTCCCCTACTTTCTTTTGACCAAAATACTTTTTCTTTTTATCTGTTTGAAGTTCAGTGCAAAGTTTCCCCATAAAGGAACTGGCCGGAATATAAGGCATTCCCTTTTTATCTAATAAAATGTCACGATCACTTATTTCTGATTCACCACTGCCAATCATCAAAGGACTGATCAATTCCAGATCAGCTTTTAAAATTATCTTGCCATAATTCATTATTGTTCCTCCTTCTTGACCGGAACTGCAAGTTTTTTTCTCAAAAACCAGAAGAAATTTGATAGATAAACTTTATATGCCTCTTCTTGACTTATCTCTTCAATCTTAAATTCTTTTCGTAAATCTAACAAACTTGAAGAACCACTTTTAATATTTTCTCGCGTACTTATTATAGCATTAATTAATGAAGTTATATTATTTCTGGACAGAAATTCATATAAATTCATATTGCCTATATAAGTTCTTTTCAATTTATCAATTGAAGTTTTATTTAATTGGTTTATCATATCAAAAAAATCATCCTGCAAAGAGAACCCTTCCAATTTAGCCGCAAGGCTTTTACTTAGTGTAGGAGATTCCAGAGTATTCGCTTTTTCCATAGCTTTATATTTCAATTCACTATATATAAGATTTTTATATATGTTTCCAACTACTTCTTTTAAAATAAGAGGAACATCAGTTTTAGGTTTTAGTGTTTTTATCGTTTTATCTTCATTAAGTATATAAATTTTTTCTGGAAGTTCCTTAAATTCTACCTGACCAAAACCTTCCCAGGTTCGTTTTCCTAAACCAAAGATCTGTATATCTTGATAATTTTCTGGAAGTTTTTCTAATAAGAAGATGGAACCTGCTTTTAAAGTGTAATAGGAAGGTTTTTTGGCTTTCCAGGCTGTTACCGTAGATTCAGTTCTTCCAATTTCTGTATAAGCTTCTAATATATGGACTCCTAAAATCTTTTCTATTTCTTTAACTGTAGTGACAGAATAGCCAAATTCATTTAGAAGAATTAAATCTGAGACACAATATAGATAGATAGGTGTAGGAAAATCTTTTAAGGCAGGAAGATCCTCTAAGTAAGAGTCAATGATTATAGCATTGCCATATTGTGCAGTTTTAGATTTGCCAATTCTAACCTCTTTTTCTTTAAGAAGTTCACTTATTAATTGCAGATCTTTTTCTTCACCGATAATCTCTCCGGCAAATATCTGGTCAGGTTTTAGTGCTTCGTAATTGAATACTACATTTTCTTCCGGTATTCCAGTTGCATAATTTCGCTGATGATGGAAGTTCAAACAGAATTCAAGTTTTTGCAGTTTAATATAATCTTCCATCATATTTATATAGGAATTAACTTCTTTATAATCCAGCAAGTTCTCTGTATTATTAATGGTATATTCATTAAGGATAAGTAGGTTGTATGCATCTCTTTTGTTCTGAAGAATATTCTTAGGAGAGGGAAAATAGTTAATACTATCTTTTTGTAAATATGAATTTCTGAATATGAGACCACCACGAAGGAATAATCTTTCAAATTCTGAATCTGCCTTATATTGTTGCAGATATCTACCTGCCAGCATTCCTAAAATAGTTGTACCAGGTATGTAGGAAAGACAGGAATTAGTTACCGAATCCCCTGAGCTTCCTGAGATAATGGTTGGTGCAGTAAGTTTGATTCTATATTTTAGACTTTTCATAGTTCCTTCTCCAGCTTTTGTTTTAAGAATTGAGTTAAAGAATTGCCTTGCTCATCTAAGATTTCTACTTCTATTTTCCCAAAACCGCGATTACGTTTACTTCCCATTCTATCCAGATACAAGGAAATAAAAGCTAATAATTTTTCTACATTTTCATTTTTATAATTAACCGTGATATAGCCCGAGAATTCATTCTGACCACTTAAAACCCGAATTGTTCTTAAAGAATGTTCTTTGGTAATCTTGGTTTCAGGATCAATAGCAGTTTGATGACGCACATCAGTAAAATAGTCTACCACCGCATTATAATTAAAAAAGCTCGGATATTTATCTTTTAGATAATCACACCACTGATTCAATTTTTCCCTTTCAAAAATATATAAATTATCAAAGATAACATTAGGTGTAGCATCTGTGCTTCCCATTTCACCAAAGAGTTTATCAATGATACTTATTCCTTCTGGAAGTGATATAAGATTTTTAAATCCTTCAATTGTTAATAAATCTTCAGCAGCATTTCGGAACAAACCCTTAATTCTTTTCGCAGGAATATAGGGAAATCCATTATCATCAAACACAATATCATTATCTATTATCGGTCCAAAAGCTTCAGGAGAACCAATGATGGTATCCGATAGGGTCTTTATTATAACTTTATACCTCATTTGACCCCTCCTCTGGTAACAAATCCAAGAGTTCTATTATATCAAGATAGATAGTTTTCCCGCCGAAAGTAAAATTGTCAGAGTGTTTATAATTTTCAAAAGCTTTACCTTTATAAAAAAGTTCCAATTCTCCTCTGGTTTCCAATTCTTGGAAAAAGGCTCTTCTTTCGCTGGAATCCTTATAAAGCACTTCTCTAAATTTTGCTAATTTGGATTTGGGCCAGGTCTTGGCAAAATTTTTTGCATTTTCTATCTGATCTTCTAAATCTTTAATTTTATAAGGACGATAGAGAAGCTCAATTCCATCCACTGATTTATATTGAACCTTTCTAACTTTCTCAAGATCAGAATAGATGGAGGCATTTATCCTATGAAAATCAATATAGCTTTCATTCTCGTTCTCTTTAAATCTTTTATTTTTGGCAGAGCTACATAATGCTTCCGCTGCTTTGTAAGTCTGAAAGAAAGGAAAATTGGTTTTGGCAATAGCAATTCCAGCACAGAAAGTTATATCTTTCTCATTTAATATTGTCTTAATCTGGTCAATATAGGTGCAGGCAAGAACTATCCCCAGTTTACCTTCGCAAACAAAGGTGATATCATCACCTCCAATATAAATAGGACGCAGAGGAATTGGCAAGGATTCAGCATTCTCAGAATTTATTTCTTGTTCATAATACTTCCATTTACCTTTACGAATATTATCTGCAAGAATTTTAATAGTGGCTTTAAGTGCATCAGACATTGCATTATTCATTTTCCGGGATAAGTTCTGATATTCTGCTAATGTTTTTTGACCTTTATAGAGTTTACCTATATCATTACCATCAATATAAACAACAGCAAGATGAGAATCTTCGCCTTCTTTTTGACCAAGTTTATTAAATTCCTCACTTAATACAAATTCTTTGCCCATAATATTCTGATATTCTTTATTTATTTTATCTTTCGCTTTGTCAGCAGCTATTCTTTTAGCTTTAACAACCTCAGAGATATATTTTCTACTGCCCTCAGAATAATCCACATATTGAGCACTGAGAGGTCCAGAACTACATTGAGCATTTACCCCATAGGAACGCAATGTAGTGATTTGCTGATGAGTTTGTTTTTCTTCTTGCAGTTTTTGATGTAATCTTTCCATTCGTGAAGAAAAGTTCTCTTCTTCCCTGGTTTCTTCAATAACAGCGTTAAAACTTAATCCTGGAGCAGTTTCAAATATTGCTCTGGATAAATTTTTAACAATTTCTTTGGCTTGAGTTTCGCTATCACAATGCAAATATAAGTTTCCTCCACCACAAAATCCTTTCTCTTCATCTTTAAAATCATCAAAGATGTGAGAGACCAAATAGGAAGCACCTAAGTTGTCTCTCAACTTATTGGAGGAAAAAATATAGTCCTGAATAGCTCTTAAATCAATTAATACATCGTAGCTCATAAATCCCTCTCTTTATATTTTAATATGTTCAACTATAATTTTTCGTATTTCATTCTTGTCCATAGTTAGATCTTCTAAACCAAGACATAAGAATTTAGATTCTAATGAACCAACCTCTATAAACAAATCATCCATTAAGTCTTGATTATTGCTTCTGTTTAATAAAGATACCTGAATAATTTTTGATTCATCGCCACCTAATTGATGTGCTCTATGTAAAGCTTCAAATGCTTTCAGTTTTACCGTTCCTTTATCCTTAGCAGCGGTTATAGAAATAACATTTAATTGATATCCATATACTGCACATATATCAAGTTGAAATGGTATTTTTTTACCATCAATGGGAGTTATAAGATTATCAAAATAAAAAACAATATTTTCTGCAAGAATATTATTCTCTTCTACTAATTTGTCTTGGCTAGTTAATATATCATAAATCCAGTATTCCAACCAGGTTCCACCTAAAAATTCAAGTAAATGCTTAACTTTATCAACACCTTCAATACTTTCCCAGATAGGTTTAATAAGCTCGTTATTAATTAAAATACTTTTTTCCTCATCAGTGATTTTTTCTTTAAAACTATTGGTTCTCCCCTTTTTCTCTTTAAATTTTTCCGCATCAAATCCAATCTGAGGATTGTAAAAATTGTCTATTCTCCCATTATGTAAATACTCTTCAAATTTATTTAACGCAGGTTTATATTGTTTCAGTTTTTCAAAGTCATATGCAGATATATTTTTACATTTAGAATCGGGAAATTTACTTTCTACTTTAAAATTATGTAGATAACCAATTTCTGCTAAACTTAAGTTAAGATAATCTAAATCCCTGAGATCTTCACTTAGGTTATATGATTGCTCATCATATAAAATTAATTGATGAGTGCGTGCATCAAGATACGAAGATGAAAATTGATCTTTATATTTGTACTTACATTCATCATAGAAAAATACTGACATAGATTTGGTCCCACCCGTAAAATTAAGTTCAATGCTATTATTATTAC
>DFOM01000063.1 GCA_002376725.1 Cloacimonetes bacterium UBA3541
TATATAATTACTACATTAATAAACCATAGGAGGGCACAATGAAAGTATATTATAAAAATCTGATAAAAGCGTATAGTAGTGAATTTGATGAATTGATTTACTGCTACAATCCCAGTTTGAAATGCTATTATGCCCGTTCCTATTCACCCCGTTGACAGACACCACAAAACCAGCTTTATACAAATATCGCAAAAAAATATAAAGACATTATCTCCCTCTCCAATATATTGGTAGAACCTAAATAACTAGGTGAATGCCTATAATTCAATGAGAAAATACCGTGATCATTCTCTCAATAACTGGTACAATACCTTCACTAAATTGATGTGGAATAGGGCAAAAACCTATTCCTTGAACGGTTCTCCCTTCACCGAAAATAGCATTCCTATAGATCTTTTTACCCTGACTCGTGAGGATATCATAGAAAATAACCTCCCCCTGCAAAACCGTCAAAACCAGCAAAAATGTATTTTAACTTAGAAAATAACCTATCACAAAGCAGCGATTTTGAGATTTTATTTCCAGAAATTAAGAGCACACATCTGGATAACTCACATTATGATATATCTTTAACTGCTGGAGAAAGAAAAACTATTCCCTTAATTTTTACCTTTGATTCAGCTACTTTATACAGTCCAAAAGTAAAAATTACGGCAAATCCTGACTCAGGTAAACTAATTGATTTTGAAAAACAAATCTTTGCACGATTGATGGAAACAGATGCAAGCACCCAAGCTATAAATCCTTTTGGTTTTTATCTTCTGAACGGACTCTATTATTTAATTTATAATCAAAAGGAACAAAAGAAATGGGGCTACTTTAGATTTAATGATCAATGAGGGCAATTCAGTGATTGATCAGAACTTCAATCTGGAATTAATACTCCGACAAGTAAAATTGCTACGAGGACTTTTATGGATAAGCTATTCTTCAGATGGTCTTCTCTATGAAACATAAAAAAAACCGGAAGAGGAAAAACATTTTCTAAACTATGCTTTGGAACTTAAATCTTCATCTACTCTTGAAACTGTCTCCTGCGAAGCAGTTATGCCTCTATACACGAACAAAAGAGAACAGATAAGATGGACACATCAATCCATCTGTTCACTCCTCGGAAAACTTATCGGAAATTAGATTTACTTTCTGAAATGATAGTACAGAATATCTATGTCCTCAGTGAGCTTTCTTACAAGATTCCCCAATATCTTACTCCCATCTTTTTAATTTGGAATGAAAGTCCGCTTAATTACAAGTCCTGTTTTCAGCTTTTATCACTTTAATTCAAAAATGTAGGATCGCTTTCTCAAGAATAAAAATTATTTGTACTAAAAACTAAATTTTGGTTATACTGGTAATGTATTCATTGACATAAATTGATAGTTCAATCATTATGCACCTTATATAAGATAAGGAAGAAGGTATGAAGAACAATAATACAAGTTGGAGACCAACTCTAACGCTGGCAAAACTCTTTGAAGAGCAACAGCAGTTTTATGAAGCTTTAGCTATTTATGAACTTATCTATCAAACGAACAAATCTCCTGCTATCCAGCAACATATTGAGGATATGCATTCTCGTATATTAAATAATTATAATAATCGTTATGACTCCCGCATAGATCAGCTTTTCACTCCTGAAGAATTAGCTTATTTTAAGATTCTAGACCACCAGGGTTTTGAAAATATGTGCCAGGTTCGCAAAAAACTTCAGGAGGGTTCCTTGGCTTCAGAAGTATATATAGAAGAAGATGAGGATAATTTTAACTTTGATGAAATTGACAATGCTAATATCCTATCCCAGATTCTGGAAGAGATAGAACAACAAGCTCAACTTAATCTGATGGAACCTGAAAATGAGATTTCTGAATACACTATTCAGGACCTCCTTATGGCACTACTTTCTAAATTTAATAAAGAACAAAAGCTGACTGAGGTTAGTCTCAGCGATTTAGTGGATATTATTTTGGAGATGCAGGCTGGTAAATTTAACTCTTAATGACTGGGAAAAAGGAGAAAAAATTTAATCGGCTCTGTGAAAGGTGTGTTAAAGATTGTAAACAAAGAGCCGATGTTAAAATAATTAAATGTCCTGACTTTGAGAAAGCCTGGGTGCAGATGACTATTAAATATATACTTTCTTCTTCCTCGGCTAAAAAGGCTAAAAAGTAAAGATATGCACATTATCACAGGAAAATATAAGGGTCGTCAACTTAAAACGGTTGAAGGTCGCACTACTCGTCCCACTTCTTCCTTTTATCGTGAATTGGTATTCAGTGTCTATCAGGATTATACGGATAAAAGAGTATTAGACCTTTATGCTGGAACGGGTTATTTTGGATTGGAAGCTCTATCCCGTGGAGCTAATTGGGTAGATTTTGTAGAGTTTGCTATTCCTGCTTTAACCGTTATCTTAAAGAATGTTGAAAATTTAGGATGTAGTAGATCCTGCCATATCTGGAGAAAGAATGTCTTTTCTTTTCTCAGGAATACAGAGCAGAAATGGGATGTAATCTTTTTGGACCCTCCCTATAATAAAAGGTTACTCAATTCCACACTGGAACTCATATTCTCAAGAAATCTTCTTAATCCTGAGGGTATAGTTATTGCGGAACACAGTCCTTCAGAAACTGTAGCCGATATCTATCGGGATAGAATAATAAACTCTAAAGTGGGGAAAACCACCTGTTTTACTTTTCTACAGTAAGACAAAAAAGGAATGAGACGGCTCTTTAAAATAATTTCTAGTGATTTAACTGATAAAATAGTAATATAAAAAGAAACTGATTGACAAAACTGGCTATTTAAGATAAATTGATAAAAATAGTGAGGGAGGATTAGTCCTAATTGGTAAGGCAGCGGTCTTGAAAACCGCCGGGTTTTACCCATGGGGGTTCGAATCCCTCATCCTCCGCCAGAAAAATTTATTGTTATATTTTATGGAGAGGTGACCGAGCTGGCTTAAGGTGCACGCCTGCTAAGCGTGTGTGAGTCAAAAGCTTACCGTGGGTTCAAATCCCACCCTCTCCGCCAGAAATTTTGGGCAGTCGCCAAGAGGTAAGGCAGCGGGTTTTGGTCCCGCCATTCGGGGGTTCAAATCCTCCCTGCCCAGCCATATTTTTTTGGGATGTCGTCTAATGGTAGGACAGCGGACTCTGGATCCGTATGTGAGGGTTCAACTCCTTCCATCCCAGCCATTTAAATTCAGTCGGAGGACTGGTTTTTTATTCCCATTCTTTTCTGCGGTATTTTTTAGCTTTCGCTAAATGCTCTTCAGCCGTACGAGAAAAATCATTTCTTCCATCCCGATCAGAAACAAAATAATAATAATCTGTACGGGCAGGATTCAGTGCAGCTTTAATTGAGGCAAGAGATGGATTACATATAGGTGTGGGAGGAAGTCCATAATTCAAATAAGTATTATAAGGAGAAAGAATTTGGGTATCCTCATAAGATAGAACTTTCTTTTTTATACCTTTTTGTTCCAGAATGTAATTCACAGTAGGACAGGATGCCAGTTTCATACCTGCACTAAGGCGATTATATATAACTCCTGCAACCAGTTGTCTTTCTTCAGGATAATTGCTTTCTTTTTCTACAATGCTAGCTAGAATCAATTTATCATAAAAGTCATCTATGGCGTAAGGGTCTATTCCTGCTTTATTTAAAGTATTAAAAAAATTGCTGGTCATAATTGATAATATTTCCTGCACCGTAACATCAGGTTCAAAAGCATAGGTATCAGGAAAAAGAAATCCTTCCAGGGAAGGAACTTTGAATCCCGTAAGTTGATAGACAAATTCCGGATTAGTGGCTTCTTTATAGAGGTCTTTATATTTAGCTAAACCACTCTTTTCTAATCTATGTAGCGTTTGATACATAGAAAATCCTTCTGGGATGGTCACTCTTACAGCAGTAACATTTCCTTCTTCCAGCATTTTTAAGGTTTGTAAAAGGTTATGTTTCCCGCCAAGCGTGTAAGTTCCAGCAATTAAATGCTTATCTGTGCCTCGCATAGAAGCAAGAGTCCGGAAAAGAAATTTACTGCGGATAACACCATTCTGTTCCAGTTTTTCTGCGATAGTAGCAGCCGTGTCTCCACGATTTATTTTGAGCAGCATTTCATTTGAACTAACTGGAACATAAATATTATATAGTGCAACTACTCCGATGATGATAATCACAGATAATGTAACTACTATCCCCAGATGGGGAGATATTATATCCAGTTGTTTCATTGGTTTTCCAAATAACTTTTTAATATCATAGCTGCAGCCATAGCATCCTGAATTTTACGCCTTTCTTTCCAATCATAACCCATTTTAATCAATTCTTTTATAGCTTCATCTGTGCTATAGCGTTCATCCCAAGATTGAATAGGAATACTAAGATTATCAGCCAATTTAGCCATAAATTTGCGGGTTTCAATGGTCTTTGAGGTATCTCCTCCTTCAATAGCGTAGGGCATTCCCACAAGCACTAATTTTACTTCATATTCATTTACAACTGCTTCTATTTTAGGTAAAATATAATCCAACCCTTTATTTTCTATTATTTTTAAGGGTTTAGCGAGGATACGAAGTGGATCAGATAGAGCTAGACCTATCCTTTTTTCTCCATAATCTAGGGCAAGAATTCTTCCCTCTGATTTTACAGGTTGGATTCATCCCTCCAGATTGCTATATACCATCTATTATTCATAGGTTTAAGATAAAAACGTGCAACTCCACTAGCAGTAATCATTGCATTTAAGGCATAATAACTAAGTTTTAAATCAAACATACAGGATATCACAACCCAATCTTCGTGTCCTACCTGAGTGTCAATATCCCAGCTACTTTCTGGAGGTATCTGTAGACGTAATATCAATTCATCTGGAGGAGGCAAAGAACCATCAGAAGAACCTTTAGTAAATAGGTTTTGAGTGTAAAGAATCTCCTGGTCATAACCCCACCAATCATCTCTTAACCCATCTCCATTAACATCCACACCAATCTGATTCACTTCCGAAGATATCAGCTCAAAACGGAAATCTGGCGAAAGCAAGTCTTTATATATATTTATGTTTCGCTCTTTATAAGATAATTCCAGATTTTCCAACACTTCTCTAGGAGTACGATTTTGAATGGTAGTATCAGAATGATCTTCCATATGCGGTCTAAAAGGGTTCCAGCAACTGGTTAGTACGAGCATTGCAGACAGCAACAACAGAGAAAACAGTTTATTGGGAGAAGTCATATTTCAATTTCCCCCAGGTTGGATAGCTTCCAACTCTATAATCAAACCATTTACGAATATACCAGTAAGCACCTGATTTAATAAAATGTAATTCCAGTTCCCCTTTAAATTCTTGAGGAACAGCTTTATCAGAAGGATAGCGTATTAGCTGATAAGTCCTATAGATTTTAGCTTCTGTAGCAGTTATGTTATCTGGTTGAGTAACTATTTCCTGTAAATTGACCTGAACGCTATCCGTCCAGGCAAAAAGGTTAAGTAGCATATCCTGTTCCTGTAGAGCATTCCAGCTAACAGGAAAATTATAATCATTAACATCCTGCGCCGCAAAACGAAAGCTGAAATCTTCAGTAAATAAACTTATATATTTAACTGCATTCCGACTATCTTCATAGCAATGCTCCAGATTCTGCAGACATAACTCCCAGTCAGTCATATAGCTATTCCAGGGTGGAGAACTGATTGGATTTTCAGCTTCCCGTAGATCAAAAAGATTGCAGGAACTAAGAGTTACAAGTAATAATATAATCGGAATAAGTTTTTTCATAAATTCATTTTAAGCTTATAAACTTTATTGTCAATAGATATTTTATTCCTTAAGTCATTACTCTAATTTACTATATATATCTATATCTTGAATAAAGACTATGGGTTTTTATAAGTTTATATTTTAGAAAAATTAACCCTCTTTATCAGAGGGTTGATTAAAACTTTTATAGAATTAGTTTTATTGATAAATCCAATCTTCTTTGATTGTAGGTTTCACCTCGGGATTGGGATCTTCTATATCATAGGTGCCCTTGGATATGTCGTAAGTAACTTTAACCCCTTCTTTCCCAAATTCTTTTGTAGTAGTCATAATCACGGTTCCATTTTCTTGAAAGGAGAACTTAAATTCAGGAGTATTGACTTTAGAGGGATCTATTATTTCTTCTAGATTAAGAGGCCAGGAACCAAAGGGATCATTCTTTTGATATTCCTTGGCTAGATTACTGATAAGCATAAAATTGGGTAATACTTGTTCAAATTTCTTCGCAGTGATCAGTTCCTGTCTTTTTTCTTCCTGCATCTGTTTCATACCGAAGATAAAAATGAAGATGACTCCTGCTATAATTATAAATATTAGCAGTTCAACTATGCCAAAAGAATGTCCTTCTTTCATTTCCATAATGGCATTTGACCTCTTTTCCGAGGCTGCTTTATTTGCTACCTTTGTTTTATTATTGGCTTTGTCAGGCATTATACCTCCAAAACATAAATCCTTTTTTTCAAATTTATAATATTATGATTTTTGTCAAAGTATTTATTTGATTTTATCAACAATTTTTCAAATTTAACAGCCAGAACCAGTCCATAACTTAGATATATTCTTTAATAAAACATTTTCTGTTGGACTGGCTTATATTTTGCATCATAATTATAAATGCATAGTTTAATATAATAGAATGATTAGATTGATAACACATAAACAAATATTATTTTTCTTTAGTGTTAAAGTTAGCTTCAACCCCTCTGGGTTTCAGAGAAGAATAGAA
Source organism: Cloacimonetes bacterium UBA3541 (assembly GCA_002376725.1). Classification (GTDB taxonomy): domain Bacteria; phylum Cloacimonadota; class Cloacimonadia; order Cloacimonadales; family Cloacimonadaceae; genus Syntrophosphaera. The sequence goes on from DFOM01000063.1 coordinate 6,768, forward strand.
TTATTTAATTTATAAGGAGAAGAAAGATGAAAAAATCAATCACTATCTTACTAATGCTCACTATGCTGATTATCTATTTATCTGCAGCTATGTTT
>DFOM01000045.1 GCA_002376725.1 Cloacimonetes bacterium UBA3541
ACGGGTTCATTTGATTTACTGTTTAATTTAATCTGGGTATTATTCACGAAAGGATTAGGAAATATCTGCAGAGAAGTGAGCTCTGGAGCTAGTTCATCATCATTTGCCGTATTAGCTGCTAATACGAAATTAGCTAAACCAAGATTTAAGATTTGAGTATCATTATAGAAGAAGTTTGAGGGAGTAACCTGGGTCACAGTAATTGTTGCACTATTTCCAATAGCCTTAAAATTTAATTTCAGAAGAGCTCCCTCGCCAGTAAAACGGGTATCACTATCGCAGGTAAAAGATACAGTCCCTGGATTATTGATAATTACATTCGGTTCACAACCTGCACTCATAGTCCCAGCTGTATCTATCCCCATAAATTGCAATTTATTAGAGTCATAGTTCAAGTCAAATTGATAGTGGGTTACATTCCAGGAGGGAAGTAAGTAACTGGTTCGGATTTCAGTGGTTCCAATCTGTTCATAGCCTAAATTCATAACATTTATCATTAAAATGGTACTTTCTGCTAGATTCTCCACAGGAGGAACTACATCTACCATAATGAAAGAAGTATTGGTTATAGCAGTATTATTATAGGTCATACCTACCATATCAAAAAGATATTGTCCAGCATCAAGTGGAAGAAAAGAAAAAGTAATCAAATCTCCACTTCCGATAAGGTTAGAATTGCCATTCCAACTAACTTGTAAATAACCGGGTTCAGTTTCATTTACTAAAAGATTTCCATCGGAAGCAATGCTGTTATCTATAGAAGCACCAGTAAAAGTAAGATTTTGGTTATCGTAGATAAGTGTAAATTCATAATGATTAACATTCCAGGAACCAAGGACGGGATAAGTGGAAACAGTAAGGTTAAAATTATTTCCTACTGTTGCATTATACGCATTCATCTTGATTATAAGTTGGTTTATATTATAATTTTCAGGGATACTATTTATGATAACTGAGTTCCAGCTATTAAAATCATATCCACTAGGATTGATATTATTAATATAATAATATCCATTAGAACTTCCACCCCAACCAAAATTGAAATGATAATATCCTGTTGATTGATAACCATCAACTATGAAGGCATGACCTCCACCTGAACCTGAGCCAGAGTAATACATCGGGCAACCATTATCTAATTGAGATTGTACAACGGTATTCCACTGATTATCGGACATTCCCATCTTACTTTGTAACATTGCATTTGGATACCGGAAATAATTGACCAAAGCATCAGCTGCATCATTACTTTGAGCTCCAGAACCATCAATAGAATATCCCATATCAACTGCTACTCCACAATGGTATAGTAAGGTGGCAATAGGAATACAGGAAGAGCCAATGGAATTTGGCATTTCATCCCATAAATAAGTTGTTGCGCCAAAATTAGCAGATTGATATCCATAGCCTGGACAAAAGTAAGAATGAGAACCCACTCCAGTTATTGGATGACTCCAGTATTTCATTATCATACCCATTGCTGTAGCCACACAACCAGCATAAACATGTCCTCCAGGTCCATTAGGGTCAACAGGACAAAGTTCATTATAAGGCCAATTTTGATCCCAATTAGTAACTATAAGAGGCCGAACCGCGCGGTCCTGCCTGAAATTAGCAGGTAAAATACCTTGAGATAGATTCTGCCAAAGCTGTGTATTCTCGGGAATAATAGTTTTTTCTTTTCTTAATTGGCGAATTTGTTTAGCATAATTTTCTACCCATTCCAAGAAAGCTGGAGGACAGGAATTAACATCACAACTTGAGTCTAAAGAATAAGCAAGAACTGGGATGGAGTTATCATCTGCAGAAATCAAAGCAAAACCATTATTTTGCAATTGAATTAAATACAGGAGAGGAAGATTTTCGTCTGTAGGTTCATATCTGATCTCAGTAGTTGTAAAATTCCCATCTAGATAAGCTAATATATGCTGTATATTGAGGTTAGCGGTATACTTATCTGAAATGAGATTTAGCCAGGTTTGGGCTACGATTTTTGTTTCTGAGGGTTGCACAAATTTAGCAAAGATTGGAATAGAAAGGGTAAAAAATAAAAGCGTTAATAGTATAACTTGTATCTTGGAAAACATAGATGTATTCATTGTTCCTCTTATAATCCTTTTATTGATATTTTAAAGCAATTGATATTCCATAGGAAGAGATTTTTAATAATTAATTGATTAAATAGCTAAGCCTAGAGGGATAATTATAAAAACCCTTAAAGCAGAAATATATTTCTGCTTTAAGGGTTGCCTTTATACACAACATAAGGTATATTAGAATCTTAGATGAGCAAAAGCCTTGTTTGCTTCAGCCATTTTATGGGTGTCCTCACGTTTTTTAATTGAGGCACCTTCATTTTTATAAGCGGCAATAAGTTCAGCTGCTAACTTTTCTTCCATACTTTTTTCATTTCTGGCACGAGCATAGGTTATAATCCAACGAAAAGCAAGAGCTTGTCCATTCTTTTCAGAAACTTCCATTGGGATTTGATAATTAGAACCGCCAACTCTACGAGATACTACTTTAAGTTGAGGACGAACATTATTAACGGCAGTTTTGAACACTTCCAGAGGAGGTTGTTTGATTTTTTCTTCAATAATATCAAGTGCAGCATAGACTATTTTTTCTGCAACGCTTTTTTTGCCTTTTTTCATAAGACAATTTATAAATTTGGAGAGGACAACATCTTGGTATATAGGTTCAGGTAATACTTCACGAACGACTGGTTTTTTCTTTCTTGGCATAGTTATATCTTCCTAAGTAATTAAGAATTTTTTGGACGTTTGGTGCCGTATTTAGAACGAGATTTAACTCTTTTTTCTACTCCGGCAGCATCCAGTGCTCCGCGAACAATATGATAGCGTACGCCAGGTAGGTCCTTAACACGACCACCTCTGACTAGTACTATGCTATGTTCTTGCAGATTATGTCCTTCTCCACCTATATAGGCGGTAACTTCAAAACCGTTGGTTAAACGTACCCGAGCAACTTTACGTAGAGCTGAGTTTGGTTTTTTGGGCGTTGTTGTGTAAACCCTAGTACAAACTCCGCGCTTTTGGGGACATCCCATAAGAGCTCTACTTTTCTTTTTCTTTTCAATCTTTTTTCGTCCATTTTGGACTAATTGATTAATAGTTGGCACTAAGTACCTCCTTATTTATTATTTAGAAGTTATATAAATCTTCTGTTTCTTCTTCTTTTTTGTGGTGAGCAAATCGGTCTATAATTTCTGCTACCGTAGCACCAGAATGAATAGCTTCTTCAATCATTTTATTATACACTTTAGTGCCTGTTCCCACAGGAATCCGGTGTCCGATAATTACACTTTCTTTTAAACCTTCTAGTCTGTCCACTCTTCCTTCTATAGCAGCTTTTGTCAATACATTTGTTGTTTCCTGGAAGGAGGCGGCAGATAACCAGCTATCAGTTAGTAAGGAAACTTTGGTAATACCCAAAAGTAATTGTTCAAACTGAGCAGGTGTTTTTCCGTATTTTTGAACTTCTCTATTTTCTTTTTCAACCAGAGTTTTATCTACAATATCTCCCTCTAAGAAGGAAGTGCTTCCGCTATCAGTTATACGCACTTTTTTGAACATTTGCCGGATAATCACGCTAATATGTTTGTCATCAATCTTCACGCCCTGTTTTCGGTAAATTTCTTGAACTTCATTTAAAATCATCATCTGTGCTTCAATAACACCTTTGACTAACATATCATGAGGATCAAGAGGACCATCAGATAGTGCATCTCCACTTTCCACATAGTCACCTTGGTGAACAATGATGCGTTTTCCAGGCGGAATAATATATTTTCTTCCGGTTAAAGGTTGTCCTTTTTTAACTGTATCACCGGTGCTAACGATGCTTTCTTGTAAAGGTGGAATTTCCAGAATTTTACCACAGATAGGAGCTCCTATTTTAACTTTGTCCCCTTCGTTGACAATAATTTGCAATCCTCTAGGAATTTCGTAAATTTGGGGTTTCTGGTTCCGTTTAGCGATAGCCACTTTTTTCTTTTTATTTTCCTCAATAATGCTTACTTTTCCATCATTTTCAGCATAGACGGTTTTATTGGTAAGCAGAATGATTCTGTTAACATAATCATTAACTTGGACCATTACTTTTCCATCTTCTGGAGCTATTAATCCATTAGGCGGGGTAACAAATATTTCACGTCCATTTTTCTTCAATCCGCCGATAGTAACGATTCCGTCAATATCAGAGATACAAGCTTTATCTTTTGGAACCCTAGCTTCAAATAAATCTTGAACACGCGGAAGTCCACCCGTAATATCACGCTGTTTTATGGTCATACGAGAAGTCTGTCCTAAGATATCACCAGGATGGACAAAGCTTCCATCTTCCACTTTGATAACTAGCCCTGTAGGAAGTGGGACCTGCACTGAAGTACCATCTTCACCAACAATTCTGAATTGAGGTTGTTTCTTACGGTCTTTGGATTCTATGATAGTGATATCTCTGGAGAATGTTATATCGTTAAATTCTTCCTTATAGGTTATATCTTTAATTAAGTTTTCGTAGTGCAATTGACCTTTAGCCGTAGAAATTAAAGGATTATTGAATTGATCCCAGCTCATAAGTTTAGTGTTCATAGCAATCTTTTGTCCATCACGCACATGGATAGTGGCACCATATTCCACACGATATTCTTCCAGAACTTTACTTGGATCATTTTCATCACATATATGTATTTTACCTAGATGACTAACAGAAATGAGCTGATTATTCACATTTGTAACAGTGTTCATACGGTCAAATTTTACAATTCCATCATGAGCGGATACAACTTCTGCTAATTCTGTGGCAGTGGACGCAGCGCCTCCAATATGGAAAGTTCTAAGTGTTAATTGTGTTCCTGGCTCTCCGATACTTTGTGCTGCTATAATGCCTACTGGGTCTCCGATTACAGCAGGTCTTTGGGTTGCTAAATTTCTGCCATAACATTTAGCACATATTCCGCGTTCAGCTTCACAAGTGAGAACAGAGCGCACTTTAACTTTAATAACTCCGTGATTCTGGATAGTGCGAGCCATTTTATTGGAAATTTCTTCTCCGGTATGAACGAGAATATTTCCGGTTACTGGGTCAATTACATCTTCCAGAGCTACTCTGCCTTGAATCCTATCTGCAAGCGTAGCTACTACCTCATTTCCTTCTTTCAAGACAGTCATATCTACACCCTTAGTGGTGCCACAATCATCTATAGTGATAATAGCATTTTGAGCAACATCTACTAAACGACGAGTCAGATATCCTGCATCAGCTGTCTTCAAAGCCGTATCAGCAAGTCCCTTACGAGCACCATGAGTTGATATAAAGTATTCCAAAACCGTCAAACCATCTCGGAAATTGGATTTAATAGGATTTTCTATTACATTAACAGTTCCGGTAGAGCCGATTTTAGCCGGTTTATCCATTAAACCACGCATTCCACCTAGCTGTTTAATCTGATCTTTACTTCCACGAGCACCAGATTTATACATCATATAAATGGAGTTTAGACCATTACGATTTTGGGCTAATTCCTCCATCATTTCATCGGTAACTTTAACGGTAGTTTTTTTCCATAAATCTACAATTCTGCCAAAGCGTTCATTTTCAGTGATGCCACCTTTCATATGGAGGTCCGTAACTTTTTTTACTTCTTCTTCCGCTTCAGCGATGATCTTATCTTTCCGCTTAGGCACAACGATGTCACTAAAACTGAAAGTTACACCAGCATGAGTGGAATACTGAAAGCCAAGTTCTTTGAGTTCGTCAAGGAATTGAGCTGTTCTCCATTGACCTACAGCATCATAGCAAAGCATAGCCAGGTCATTGATTTTACCTTTATCAAAGACATTATTTTGGAATCCTACTTCTTCAGGTATAATTTGATTAAAGATTACTCTACCAACGGTAGTAACAATATAATTATTCTTTATTTTCACTCTAATCCAGGTATGTAGGTTTAAAGAACTTTCATTTTCCACTTCACCTTTAACTGAGAATAGTAGTTCTTCAGCTTCAAAGGCGGCAATTACTTCGTCGGTGCTATAGAAATGTCGTAAAGTCGTTATATCTTGAGGTTCAGGGAATTCTTCCATAGTAAGATAATAACAACCTAGAACAATGTCCTGATTAGCAGCCATAGCCAAACGACCATTAGAAGGTAGCAATAAGTTGCGAGTTGACAGCATTAGGGTTCTGGCTTCAATTTGGGCTTCATATGACAGAGGTACATATACACCCATCTGGTCTCCGTCAAAGTCTGCATTAAAAGGCACACATACCATAGGATGTAGTTGGATAGCTTTATTATCTATTAGGACGGGCATAAAAGCTTCAATACCTAGACGGTGCAAAGTTGGAGCACGATTTAAGAGGACGGGATAATCTTTAATTACCTCTTCTAAGATAGACCAGATTTCCGGTTGTTTCTTTTCAATCAGTTTTTTAGCATTTTTTACTTTATCGGCTTCACCTAACTTTTGTAATCTTTCAATTAAATAAGGTTTGAAAAGCTCCACTGCCATATCTTTTGGTAATCCACATTGATAAAGTTTTAACTCGGGTCCAACGGTAATAACAGAACGTCCCGAATAATCCACTCGCTTACCCAGCAAGTTTTGTCGGAATCTACCTTGTTTACCTTTTAACTGGTCACTTAGAGATTTAAGGGGACGATTTCCTCTGCCCTTAACTGGGCGAGCTTTACGAGAATTATCAATTAATGCATCTACTGCTTCTTGTAACATTCGTTTTTCATTACGAAGAATAACCTCAGGCGAACGAATTTCCATAAGGTATTTTAAACGGTTATTGCGAGTAATAACCCGGCGATATAGTTCATTGAAATCTGCTGTAGCAAATCTTCCACCTTCTAAAGGTACCAGAGGTCTAAGAGTTGGAGGAAGAACGGGAAGTGCAAGTAGAATCATATCTTCAGGTTTATTTCCGGATTTAAGAAAAGCGTCCACAATCTTAAGTTTATTAATCAATTTTTGTTTGTATAAAGTAGATTTTTCCATTTTCAGGCGAGAACGAATATTTAAAGCTTCATTATTTAAGTCTAACCGCGAAAGCAATTCACGAATAGCTTCTGCGCCTATCATAGCTATGAAATTATCACTTACCTTATCTTTTATTTCATAATACTCATCAATATCAACTAATTCGTATTTTTCGTAAGGGCTATCACCAGGGTCTACAACTATATAGGATTCGTAATAGATTACTCGTTCCAGATCCTTAACCGTCATATCTAGTAAAGTTCCAATTTTACTGGGAGTACTTTTAACAAACCAGATATGAGCTATAGGAACAGCTAAAGAAATATGTCCCATACGGGTTCTTCTTACGCGGGAAGTGGTCACTAATACCCCACAACGGTCACAGACAATATTCTGAAAGCGTTTCTTTTTATATTTACCACAGGCACATTCATAATCTTTTTCGGGACCAAAAATTCTCTCACAGAATAATCCATCTTTTTCTGGTTTTAGAGTTCTATAGTTAAGAGTTTCAGGTTTTGTGACTTCACCGTGCGACCATTCATTAATAATAGTCTCAGGAGAAGCGATTTTAATCCGCACAAAGTCAAAGTCATCGGGTTTTATATTATATGTGTTATCTTTTATCATTTTTACCTCTCCTCATTCAATTCGTGTTCTTTGAGGAACACAATATCAAATCCCAAAGATTTGAGTTCACTCACGAGCACATTAAAGGATTCCGGGACACCTGAAGGAGGAGGATTTTCTCCCCTGGTGATAGCTTTGAATGCTTCGTTTCTGCCATCTACATCATCTGATTTTATAGTTAGCATTTCTTCCAGATTATGTGCAGCGCCATAAGCCTCCAAAGCCCATACTTCCATCTCTCCTAAGCGTTGGCCACCATGCTGAGCTTTCCCTCCCAGTGGTTGTTGAGTTATTAATGAATAGGGACCAGTAGAACGAGCATGCATTTTATCTGCTACTAGATGGTTTAATTTCATCATATATATAATACCTACCGTAACTCGTTCTTTGAATGGTTCGCCGGTTTTTCCATCAAACAGTATCTGTTTGCCATCTATTGGAAGTTCGGCTTCTTTTAATGCATCTTCAATATCTTGAACTGTTGCTCCATCAAAGATAGGAGACTCAACCTCGTATCCTAAGCTTTTAATTGCCATCCCGAGATGGGTTTCCATTATTTGTCCTATATTCATACGAGAAGGCACACCTAATGGATTTAAGATAATATCAACAGTAGTTCCATCCTCTAAGAACGGCATATCTTCAATAGGTGCAATAATTGATATCACACCTTTATTCCCATGTCGTCCAGCCATTTTATCGCCTACCTCAATTTTACGTTTTTTTGCTACATAGACTTTAACCATTTTGCGCACACCATATTGAAGTTCATCACCATGTTTAAGTCGTTCTAGGTTTTTACGATAAATGTTTTCACTCTGTTCCTGAGATTGCTTTATTTTTAAAATGATGTCCTGGTATATCTTATCATTTTTCTCAGAATCTTCTACTAGCTTAGCATCTAAATCCAATTTGGTAAAATTGATACGGTTAATATCGCTTTTGGTTATCTTTTTTCCTGGAGCTATAAAATAGACATTAGTTTTTTCATCCCAGATAGTATGTGCAACTTCACCTAATAAGGCTGTGGAGAGTTTTTCTTTTTTGAATTCTTCAATTTTTTGTCTACGCAGGTTGAGGTCGTTTCTAAGTTTAGCCTTCTTTTCTTCATGTTCTTCTTCTTCAAAACCTTCTTCTAAACGGGAAAAGACCTTTACATCAATCACCACACCTTCCATACCTGGTTTAGCCTTTAAAGAGCTATTGGTAAAATCTCCAGCTCTATCTCCAAATAGTGCTCGCATTAGGTTTTCTTCAGGGGACGGCTCTATTTCTACACTTTTGGGGGTTATTTTCCCCACGATAATATCACCTGCATGAATCACCGAACCAACTCGGATAATACCAGTTTTGTCAAGGTTACGCAAAGCATAGGCAGGAACATTGGGAATATCATATGCTAATTCTTCTTTGCCATTTTTCACATTCCGCACCAATACTTCCATTTCTTCAATGTAAATAGAGGTTAGCGTGTCATCACGAGCAACTTTTTCACTCAGGATAATAGCATCTTCATAATTATAGCCATACCAGGGCATAAAAGCTACCAGCATATTGGTGCCTAAAGCTAAGCGATTGTCCTCTACACATGCACCATCTGATATGGGTTGACCTTTACGGACAATGTCTCCAATGCGAACGATAGGTCTTTGATTGTTGCAAGTATCCTGATTGGTTCGTACGAATTTTTTTAATTCAATTCTATTACCCAATCCCAGATATAGAGCTTCATCTTCTTCGCTGAGAGGTTTTATTTCAACATATGAAGATGTTACATTAGTAACTATTCCATCATATGGAGCTACAGCAATATTGGAAGTATCCATAGTGGCGATTTTTTCCATACCTGTTCCAACAATTGGAGCCACAGGATTGATTAAAGGTACAGCCTGGCGTTGCATATTTGAACCCATTAGAGCACGATTAGCATCATCATGTTCTAAAAAAGGAATAAGAGCAGCAGATACGGACACCATCTGTTGAGATGAAACATCCATATACTGAACTTTTTTGGGGTCAACAGAGACGAAATCACCCTTATGACGAGCAAATACAGATTCGTCTATAATATATCTCTTATCATCCAGATTCACATTGCATTGTGCAATAGTATATTTTGTTTCTTGTGAAGCATCAAGATATTCATATTCATCGGTAACATATCCATCTACTACCTTTCTATAAGGGGTTTCTATAAATCCAAACTGATTAATTCTGGAATAGATGGTTGGTGAAACTATTAATCCTATATTAGGTCCTTCCGGGGTCTCAATAGGACATATTCTTCCATAATGAGAAGGATGAACATCTCGCACCTCAAAACCTGCTCTTTCACGGGTTAATCCTCCGGGTCCTAAAGACGATAAAGCTCTTTTGTGTCTCAGAGCAGCAAGAGGATTAGTTTGTTCCATAAATTGAGATAATTGGCCAGTGAGGAAAAATGCTTGCACAGCGGCAATTAATGCATTACTATTAACTAGGTCGTGAATAGTAACTTCATCAATATTGGAAATAGACATTCTTTCCTGGATAATGCGGGATACATTAGCCATACCGATTTTGTATTGGTCTTGCAGTAGTTCACCTACGGTTCGTACTCTTCGGTTAGCGAGATCATCTATGTCATCAATTTCATCTTTATCGTTGTAAATATCGATCAGAGTCTTGAAGATATGGACAAAATCATCTACAGTAAGAGTTAAACATTTAGGATCCACATTTATACCTAGACGTTCGTTTATCTTGTATCGTCCAACTTCAGCAAGATTATAGCGTTTTTTATTGAAAAACATTCTCTCAACTAAATTTTTAGCTGCTTCTAGTGGTGCGTCTTCTCCTGGTCTCATTAAGTTATAAATCTTTTTAAGAGCTTCTTCCTGATTATTTGTAGGATCTTTCGCGATAGTATTTTCCAGGACTTTACGGGCTATTTCATAATCAGGGTCTATTATTTCTACGGTTTTAATTTTAAAATGTTCAAGCTGTTTAGTCAAAGTATCCGTCACTAATTCATTGGCATAAGCAATCGGTTCTTTATTTCCTTCAACCACAATATTTTTAAATAGATAATAGCCTTTAGCTTCTTTTAACTTCACGGTCTTGCTTTCGTAAAATACTTTTCTCAATTCTTCATTAGAAGATATTCCGATAGCACGGAGCAGAGTAGTTACAGGTAATTTTCTTCTTTTATCAATATGCACAAACATAACATCATGAATATCAATATCAAAATCTAGCCAGGAACCAGTATAGGGAATAACTTTAGCTGCATAAAGGGTTTTACCACTTGGATGTTTTTCTTCAGAAAAGTATACTCCTGGAGAACGTTGTAACTGAGAAATAACAACTCTTTCGGCACCATTAATGATAAAAGTGCCTTGTTCTGTAATTAGAGGTATTTCACCCAGAAAAACATCTTGTTCTATAGTATCTTTATGTTCGCGTATTCCGTCGTTATGTTCAAAAATACTAAGTCTCAATTTAACCTTTAGTGGGGCTTGGTAGGATAGATTTCTTTCCCGACATTCATCAATAGAGTATTTTTCTTGCAAGACATTGTATTCTTCAAATTCGAGCAAAAAATTACCTTTATTATCCTCAATAGGGAAGACAGACTCAAAAACTTCTTGCAGACCTTTTTTCTCTCTGCGCTTTGGATGCACATCCTTTTGTAAGAAGTCATTGAAAGAATCCACTTGCATAGCAAGTAGATTTGGTATTTCAACTTCTGATATGCCTAATTCGGCAAATCTTTCAGAAATTCTGGAATAACTCTTGATCTTTCTCAAAAGCTCACTCCTTTTTAATTGGTATACATAGTATAATTATTATTTCTTTCAACCTTAAAAAATGCCCGTTGTTTTACTTTAATCCTAAAAAATAATAGATAAAATAGGGGAGATAGAGAGACAAGTTGTCCAAAAAAAGTCCCATGGGACTTTTTTTGGACATTGATAAGATATTGCGCCACTCTATTTAATTTCGACAGAGGCACCGACTTCTTCGAGCTTCTTTTTGATAGATTCGGCTTCTTCTTTACTGACTTTCTCTGCGACAACTTTTGGAGCTTCATCTACCAGGTCTTTTGCTTCCTTTAGTCCCAGCTTTGTAATCTCACGAACCACTTTGATAACATTAATTTTCTTTTCACCTGCACCGTTCAGAACCACATCAAATTCAGTTTTTTCTTCCTGAGTTTCAGTTGTTCCAGCAGCAGGAGCGGCAGCAACAGTCACTGGAGCAGCAGCAGATACTCCAAATCTTTCTTCCATTTCTTTAACAAGTTCAGAGAGTTCAAGCACGGTCATCTCAGAAATCAGATCAATAACTTGGTTTGTTTTATCGGACATTTTTCCTCCAGGGATGATTTTTATTTAGCTCGCCTTTTGTTTTGCTAAAGCATCAATAGCATAGACAAATTTGCGAATGATGCCTTGCGAAACATTTACAAAGTTATTTAATGGAGCTTGCATACTTCCTATAAATCTTGCCAGCAATTCTTCCCGTGAAGGTAATTGGGCAATTTTTTGAAGCTCAGATTGATTCATAGCCTTTCCTGAAATCAATCCCGCTTTAAATTTTGGGAAGTTAGCATCTTCCATCACATCTTTGACAAATTTGACAAGGACCTTGGCGGGAGTGACCTCATCATCTTTACTGATAGCCACTGCTGTAGGACCTTGAAGATAAACATCCAGGTCATTTATACCCAGCTCATTCAGTGCTATCTTAATCAGTGTATTTTTTTGGACCAGATAATCAACTTTCGCTTCTTTAAACAGATTACGTAGCTTATTTACCTGTTCCACATTAATTCCCTTGTAATCTACCAGTATAATCGCCTTGGCGCCTGCTAATCGTTCTTTTAAATTTTCTACTAGGTTATGTTTTTTGTTTTGAACCATTTTAGCTCCTTCAGCTTCTTGCTTCTTGAACAGCGCTTGCGACATTTAATTTGATACCAGGACCCATTGTTGTGCAGAGAGTGATACTTTTAATATAGATGCCTTTCAGTGATGGAGGGCGGTCTTTTAAAACAGCGGTAATAATCGTCTTAATATTTTCTTTAAGTTGTTCCGGAGTAAAACTGAGTTTCCCAGCAATAACATGTAAATTGCCAAATTTGTCTACTCTATAGGTGATTTTACCGCTCTTAGCTTCCTGCACTGCTTTTGCGATGTCCATGGTAACAGTGCCTACTTTGGGATTTGGCATAAGACCTCTCGGTCCTAAAACCCTACCCAATTTGCCTATGCGTCCCATCATTGTTGGTGTGGTTATTGCGATATCAAAGTCAAACCATCCGTCCATAATTTTTTCTATCAAATCATCCGAACCAACATAATCGGCACCAGCTTGTTTAGCCTCTTCTGCCTTTTCTCCTTCAGCAAAGACAAGCACTCTGGGATTCTTTCCTGTTCCGTTGGGAAGAACGATAGAATTCCTGATCTGTTGGTCTGCTTTACGAGGGTCAACGCCAAGATTAAAATGAAGTTCAACTGTTTCATCAAATTTCGGAGAAGGTAGCGATTTGATGATATTGATAGCTTCATCTAAGTCATAACGTTTTTGGCGATCATATTTAGCATAGGCATCTTTATACCGTTTACTATGTTTCATTGATTCTCCTTATGAATATTATCTCCTGCATAGGCGGGTTTATTAGTCTTCAACGACCACGCCCATACTCCTTGCAGTACCAGCGATCATACTCATAGCAGATTCAAGGGTATTACAATTCATATCTTGCATTTTTAATTGAGCAATGGACTTTAGTTGTTCATTGTTTATTTTTCCAACTTTAACTTTATTAGGTGTATCAGAACCTTTTGCCAAGCCTGCTTCTTTTTTAATTAATACGGAAGCAGGAGGTGTTTTTATTTCAAAAGTGAAGGATTTATTCTTTGCTACATAAATAACTACTGGGAAAATCATTCCAGGTTGATCAGCCGTCTTTTCATTAAATTGACGGCAAAATTCAGGAATATTTACTCCTACCTGACCTAATGCAGGTCCTACAGGAGGAGCTGGAGTAGCTTTTCCAGCAGGAAGTTGAAGTTTTACAATAGCTATTATATCTTTAGGTTTTGCCATTATATTCCTCGTCGCTTATTTCTTTATTATTTCTATTTGTTCAGAATTTAATTCTACGGGAGTTTTTCGTCCAAAAACGGTTACATCTATTACTACCTTAGCACCATCATCGGCAACTTTTTGTACCACACCCTCAAAATCAGTGAATGGTCCGCTAGTTACCTTGACCATATCACCGGGCATAAAATTAAAAATCTTTCCTGGCTCTTTTTCTCGGTCTGTAATTCCCAGTAATCTGTTTATTTCCTCTTCATCTAATGGGATAGGGTCTTTATGGTTTTTACTTTGTCCGAGAAATTTAGTAACTCCTGCAATATTTAGAATATAAGTGCGTAATTCAGGAGTCAGCTCTGCCTGGATTATCACATAACTGGTAAATATTTTTTTCTCTCTTTCTACCTTTTTTCCGTCTCGGATAATGTAGGATTTACGTACAGGGACTAAAATCTGACCTACCTTTTCACGGAGCTCCGTTCCTTCTAATCCTTTTTCAATTGCTTGTTTAACCTTATTCTCGTATGAAGAATAGGTATGAATTACATACCATTGCATTGCCACGATTGGATTCCTCCTAAAAGATAAGCGTTATCAGGCGACCGAAAATAAAATCGACTACACTTAAAAAGATAGCTATAATCATAGAAACTACTATCACTACTATAGTGCCTTCCTTAACATCTTCTTTTGTTGGATAGGACACAGCCTTCAATTCGGTTGCTACTTCTTTGAAAAAACGGCCAACTTTGCCAAAATTTATTTTCATTCTTTCACCAGTTATTTACTTTCTAGATTTTCAATATTGGCAGGACAGGCAGGAATCGAACCCGCAACCCCCGGTTTTGGAGACCGGTGCTCTACCAGTTGAACTACTGTCCTGCGACATATTATTGGATGATTAGCGCTGTTTATGTACAGTATGTTTCCGGCAAGTGGGACAGTATTTTTTTATTGCTAATCTTTCCGGATGCTTACGCTTATTCCGTGTAGTGGTATAGTTACGGTTTTTACATTCTTCGCAAGCTAGGATAATTATATCTCTCATATCTCCGCTTCTATTTTTATCCTAATATCTTGGTAACAACACCACTACCAATAGTCCGACCGCCTTCACGGATAGCAAAGCGTAAACCTTGTTCCATCGCAATCGGAGTAATGAGTTCAGCAATAATTTCTACATTATCACCAGGCATAACCATTTCCACACCTTCAGGAAGCTCTATAGTTCCTGTTACATCAGTAGTACGGAAATAGAATTGAGGACGATATCCAGTTCTAAAGGGTTTCTTGCGACCACCTTCGTCTTCTGTGAGAATATAGGTTTGACCTATGAACTTGGTGTGAGGAGTAATAGACTTGGGCTTAGCCAGCACCATACCACGTTCTACATCATCTTTGGCAAAACCGCGCAAGAGAACGCCAATGTTGTCTCCTGCTTGAGCTTCATCTAAAAGTTTTCGGAACATTTCCACACCAGTGCAAGTAGTTTCAACGGTTTCTTTAATACCTACACGTTCAACTTTATCTCCAACTCTGATGGTTCCACGTTCTACCCTACCGGTAGCCACGGTTCCTCTGCCTGGAATTGAAAATACATCTTCAATAGGCATTAAGAAAGGTTTGTCTATTTGACGTACGGGCTCTGGAATATATTTATCCAGTGCATCAAGTAAATCTTGAATTGCTTTTTCAGCTTCCGGATCGCCATTTAAAGCTTTTAAAGCTGAACCGCGAATTACTGGTATTTCGCTTCCCGGAAATTCATATTTTTCTAATAATTCACGAACTTCCATTTCCACTAAATCAAGTAACTCAGGGTCGTCAACTAAGTCACACTTATTCATAAATACCACGATTGATGGAACACCAACCTGACGAGCAAGCAAGATATGTTCACGAGTTTGAGGCATAGGACCATCTGCTGCGCTAACCACTAGAATTGCTCCATCCATTTGAGCTGCACCGGTAATCATATTTTTAATATAATCAGCATGACCGGGGCAATCCACATGAGCATAGTGTCGCGTATCTGTTTCATATTCTACATGAGATGTTGCGATAGTAATGCCACGAGCTTTTTCCTCAGGTGCATTATCTATGCTATCAAAAGAACGAAATTGAGCTTTACCTTTTCTGCTCAAATATAAAGTTATCGCTGCTGTAAGCGTAGTTTTTCCATGGTCTATATGACCTATTGTACCAACATTAACATGTGGCTTAGTGCGCACATATTTCTCTTTTGCCATTTTTCCTCCTGGAATCTGTTTCTGTATTCTATAATCGTTTTCTTTTTATATGGAGCTCAAGATCGGACTTGAACCGATGACCTCCTCCTTACCAAGGAGGTGCTCTACCGACTGAGCTACTTGAGCTCTTTTCTCAGTTTTTATCTGGAGCGGGAAACGGGGTTCGAACCCGCGACCCTCAGCTTGGAAGGCTGATGCTCTAGCCAACTGAGCTATTCCCGCTATATAAATGGTGGACAGGGAAGGATTCGAACCTCCGTAGACTTTCGTCGCTGGGTTTACAGCCCAGTGCCATTAACCACTCGACCACCTGTCCAAAATATCTGGAGCCGATGAAGGGAGTTGAACCCCCAACCTATTGATTACAAATCAATTGCTCTGCCATTGAGCTACATCGGCACTATATTTTACCAATAAATTTTATTGCGTTTTTTTTGTCAATATCTTTAATACAATTTTCTGGGGAAAATGTATTTTCTTTTTTAATGGATGATAAATTAGCGAACTTAATATACATTAAAATAGCTGAGGTTTTTTATCTTATTAAGTCGTAGGTTACTCTGCCTAATAAAATTATCAAAGCTATGATGAATACAGATCTAATAAGTTTATTACCTCGTAGGATAACCAGCTTAGATCCGAGAATATTCCCTGCTATTCCACAAATGGCTGATGGAATTGCCAGAGGAAAATATACTTTACCCGCAATTAAAAAAGTTATTAATGCAGTAAGATTGGATGTGAGATTTACTATTTTAGTATTTCCATTAGCTACCATAAAATCATAATGCATCAGCATAGTGTAAATAAATATAAGAAAAGTGCCTGTACCAGGACCAAAAAAACCATCCCAGAACCCGATGATTAAACCTGCAATAGCTCCTAAGAATAAACGTATACCTAATTTCGTATCAGCAGACCTATTCTTGCTACCAAAATCTTTGTGGATTAAAGTCAAAATAGCAATAACAGGAATCACAAAAATGAGCAGATAGCGAAGAGGTTCGGGAGAAAGTTTAAGCACAGTCCTTGTTCCCACCAAAGCACCTATTATAGCCAATAATGCACTAATCAGAGCAACAGGAAGGTCAATCACTTTTGAATGAAGATAGTTCGCAGTGCTAAAAGCCGTTCCGCAAGCTGAAGAAAATTTATTTGTAGCCAGAGCTGTGTGCATCGGTAATCCGGCTGCAACATAAGCAGGTAGCGAAATCAATCCTCCACCTCCCGCTATGGAATCAATCAGACCAGCTAAGAAAATAAAAGGGAGGACGAAAAGATAATCTAGAACACTTAGAGAAATTAATCCCATATGAATTTACTCTTTTATAACTCAGCTTTAAATTCCATCTTAAGTGTATGTCTCACTCTATCCTGAGGATAGGCATTACCATCATATTCCAGAGTTATAGAACAATAGTTATTCAAACGATAGATAGTGGATATATTCCAGTTGATTAATAAGCCACCTCGTTTTTCAGGTAAAAATGTTAAAAATTCACTACCGGAATGTTGATTATAGCGAATTCCAATAGATGCGGAAAGGCGTCCTTTTTTACCCCAACTTCCTCTAAAACCAGGTTCAAGTCCTATACCTTGAAGTTTGTACTTTTCTGTGTTAGATAGCTGAGAACCACTTTCAGAGGAGCCGGTAAGATTTAATGTGCCAATGCTATTAGATGAAAAGTTATGCTGAATCAAGACATATAGTGCATTAGCTCTTATACTAGACATATAGCGAGTATCTTTTTCTTTATTTAATTCATATTTAAAGCTATAATTATTTGTTCCATATTGTTTTAAATCCATCTCTGCTCCGAATATAGATTCGGTAGTACGAGTTACAATTTGATAGCGCTTATCCAGAGTTCGGTTATATTGATAGTTCAAGCAACCTAAAATCCGATTAGGTATAATATCAATCCAGATGGTTGGAGCAATACTCTGTTTTCCAAAGATAGTAAGATCTTCATCAAAGACATAACCGGGCAAGAATAGATAGCTTTGCCATTGTCTCAAATTAGGACTTTGTTCTGTTGCTTGCAGGATAATATCGCTATGCACACGATTCCATTTCGGTAGATAATTTCCCGGTTTAAGATAAAAGCTTAGCTGTCCGTTAATTTCAGTACTTAGAGTTCCTTGGTCACTGGTGATATATACATAATCCCAATCTCCATCAGGAGTATAGACTCCAGTGCTGTCATAAAGACCTAAACCATTACCCACATATTCCAGTTCTCTAATCTTGGGAAAGAATTCTGTTTGATTTAGCTGATAATTTCCCAGAATCATAATAGCTTGTTTCAAAAAAGAATTGGAATTGCGTAAGTTTATGAGGTCATATTTACTTTTAGGATTGTCAATTTCGTTTTCTTTTTCAATATTGCGATGAGTGAAATCCAGATTAACTGTATGATTAAGAGTAGAAGTGCTATGTTTTAAGTTATAGGTTTGGGACTGAGAGATAGTATTCCAGGAATTTTCTTTCATATCACTATTATCCCAAATATAGCTAAACTGCGTCAAGCTTATTTTTGTATCTCCCACCGTTAGTTGAGGATTAATTTTGTAATATCTGTTGCTTATATACAAAGGAGAGTTATTATATTCCAAACCATTATAATTCATTATAAGCTTAGTTTGAACCCAGCGAGAAATCCATTCAGAACTGAAATCGTGATATTGCATAACACTTGAAGGGGTAGAAGCATCATCATATTTCTGTAACGAAACGGTTGAATGAATATCCAATGCGGGAATTAATCCTTTAGCTGGTGAATGCGAAAGAAATCGCAAAGCTCTTTGAGAAAATTGGTCATCAACTTTTCTATAACGCAGCATTAATTCAGGATTCCACCAGTACCAAGCTCTGCTGCCAAGAGTTAAATTAATTTGATATTGACTGAGAGAATCAGCCTGTTCTAAAAGAGCAAAATCATAATTCTGAGAAATATCTGTATCCTGCGAGAAGAGAAAACTATTTTCCCAACGCTTTTCAAAATCTAGACCTAGATAATTTTCCTTACCAATATCTCCTTTTTTTAGATTTCCGTAAGCGTAAAGGATACCACTTTGATTGTCACTATCGTCAAAAGCTGAAAAAGTATTTTTATCATTAAGTGTAAAGATACCTTCCATACCTAATTCCAGAGAATCATTTGCATAACTCAGTAATAGGTCAGCATTAGTCCTTTTTACTGGTGGTATTAATCTTTTTTGTGGAAGCCAGGCTCCCATTCCGGTGCCAACATATCTAAATTTACCACTGGAAAACTCTTCGTAATCCCCATTTCCTGAACCTACAAAACTAAAGACTATGTTATAATGGGCTAAGCTATCATAAGGTGCATATTCATAATAGATAATTCCGTCAGAACTCATTCTTTGGATATAGCTACCCATTCCTGGTTCAACTTCAACAATTCCATTACTCCAAACCACACTATCTCCAGCCTTTCGCAAGGAATCAAGGTCTGCAGAGGTAAAATCATATAATAAAGGATGTTCTTTAGCATCTACTTGATGGATAAGATGATGGGATAGAGATAAACCTGGAGAAAGATTCAAGGTTGAAGAATTAAAATAGGTTGATTGATTGTAAAACTCATCAGCATACTGAAAATAAGCATTAACTAGATTACTTGAAACTACCATTGTGCGAAACATTATTGACCCTTCAGAGTAATCTATATAATAATCTGTTCCGCGTTCTAATAGTTTACCATCACAATAGATTTTTTCACTACCTGCAATAATGAGATAAGTGCTTTGATATCCAGTAGGATTAAGATAATAAGGACCTTGTTTGCCATCTATAATGTTAATTACAATAGAAGCAGGTTTACCGGAAGAAGCAGTAAAACCAGCTTGGATAAAATGTTTATCTTTATACCAGGCATTTAAACCCTCAATTGTTGTTTTATAATTAATATAACGGGTTCCATCAAATTGCCAGTCCAGATCTCCCATTGCAATTTCATACTGTTTTCCATAGACACGGATAAATACTTTATCCAGATTACTTAGTTCTTTAGAATCACCTTCGGGAGTAAGTTTTGACTGGCTATCAGATAGTTGAGCTGCGATATTGACATTGTGACCCAATTCTCCATTGAGATTAACATACAATGATTGTTTAAGGTCAAAAGCTTCTTCCTCGGAAAAAGTTAAAGCAAAAGTTTTAGAGCCTGAGACGAGTAAATTATTAGATGTTGATTGCCAGAGAGGTTTGGGAGGAGATATGTTGATAAATAAGCTGTCGGAAGGTTCTTTCATTTCATATAGATAGTATCTTTCAGTCAAGGAAGGTGGCACTTGAATGTAATCAACTTTTAAAGTTGAAGTTTCTGGGAATTTTACCAATTTTAGTATACCATTTTTATAATCTATTTGATAGTCCCTTCCAGGTAGAAGGAGAAGGGTATCAGCATAGACATTTTCTGAACCATTTATAATAGGCAAAGAAGAGATAGGATATTCCCAGCGTTCAGGCTGTAATTCTATGTTAGCACTAACAACCAAACTTTGTGCAAAAATCAGAGAGATAGGGATTAGAGATAAGAGAACCAGTAGAACAGATAATATGTGATTATCCACACTTTATACTTGATGAATCACAAAAGTAACTACACCCCAAACAAAGAAATCTAACTCTTGATTGACTTCTATAGCAGGATAGGAATCATTTTCTGAAACAAGATAATATCGATCATTCTCTAGGTGTAATCTTTTTAGAGTTAGTTCTCCATCATAAATCGCAATGACAATCTTATTGTTTGTAGCTTCTAAGGAACGGTCAACTATTACTATATCTTCTGGATAAATACCTGCTCCTATCATAGAATCACCTCCTACACGCATAAAGAAGGTAGAAGCAGGATGGGCTATCAGATATTTATTCAAGTCAAGGGTGCCTTCCAGATAGTCATTTGCAGGTGAAGGAAAGCCAGCAGGTACTTCTATGCCAAGAAGGGGTCTACTTAGTTTACTTTCGGTGCTAACTTTATAAATGGCAGTAATAGAACCATCACTTTTAAATTTATTTTTCATACATTATAAATAAAAAACAGCCAACCGTCTTCATCTTTAAGGTGTTGAAGATGAGTCAGTTGACTGTTAAATACCCTATTACTATTTGATTTTTTTAAGAATTTCGGTGGCACTCTTGCCATAAGTAGGATCATTTTGGATCCGTTGAAGGTCAGCTTTGGCAGCAGAATAGTTCTTTTTCATAAAGTAAGCATTTCCCCTTAAAAGATAAGCTGCTGCACTTGAAGGATTGATATTGATAACTTTAGTAGCATAGGTTATTACTTTATCCCAATTCTTTTGTTTGTTCCAGTGGTCTGCCAAAATTAAAGCAATATCAGCATTATCTTCATATTTAAGGGAATTCTCATAAGCTTCAATCTTTTTAGCTGTACTTCCTAATTTATTATAGTTATCTGCCATTACTCGGTAAGCAAGAGCCAGAGAAGCATTATCTGTTGTGCTGGCTATAAGTTTTGAGAGAATTTCATTGGATTTGGTATAGTTTTTAATATCTCTATAAAAATCAGCCACACGAGCATAAACATCCGGATTTTGACCCAATTCCATTGCTTTAAGGTAATATGTTTCCGCAGAAGCATTATCTCCGCTTTCTTTATAAGCTGCTGCTAGAATAAGGTAGGCTGTGTAATCTTGAGATGCTTCAGCATAATCTTTAAGTACTTGATAAGCTCTAGCCTGATCCTTAATATCATCTTTAAGAATGTGATATTTGATATTAAGAATTTCCTCATTTCCGGGTTCATAAGTGAGAACCATATCGTAGTATTGTAAAGCACGCTCATACTGTTTCGCATTTTGAGCAGTAATAGCCATATTACGATACAGTTTTGAGAGATAATCATCCCTTTCAGCTGGAGAAATAGTAATCGGTTTCAAACTCTTATAAATATCGGCAGCATTCTGATAAGCGGTAAGAGCATCATCATAGAAACCAATACTTGCGTCTTCATTTCCTTGATTGACATAGCTGAGAGCAATATTAAGGTCTATCCGTTCAATATTTACTTCTATAGAATCAGTAGGTGACGCTGTAGGCGCAGCTTGGACATAGTAATCTCTAGCCTGACTAAAATATTTTATGGCGGAGAGATAATCCTCAGAAGTAAAAGCTGTTGCACCACTATCAGCATAAGCATAAGCTAATTGCAAAGGTGAAGGTGGCGGAGGAGTGGAAACTTCTAATTTCTTATTAGTGCTGCAGCCGGCTATAATCAGTAGAATTGCCACAAGGGTCAGCAAGATATATTGTCTGTTTTTCATTTGGTACCTCCCATTCTTTTTTATTTTTAGTTCAAATTACATATATTTCAGGATTTGTCAATGAAAAATTAAGCAAAGTTTGTAACATTAAATACTACATAACAGTTTGTATCTTTATAACTAAAGGAAAGATATAGAACTACAATAACATTGAATAAAATATTGGCATTGACAAAAAAAAGTATTTTAAGCTTTAGTAAAGAGAAGGAACATAAATTAAATAAAAAACGAATATGAATAAACTACAAAAGTTTTTGGTTCAGATATTTAGCCTATTTTTTGGAGATTTTAACGGTGTCCAGGTTTTTTTGTATCCTATGACCCTATTTTGTTGGGTTGATACTAATAGTTTTCTTTATGCTGCTACCGGTTTATTAACCACGCAAAAACATTTCTTTCCTCTGGCGGTCTTTTTATTAATTTTCGTTTTTGTCATTTTTTTAATTCTGAAAAATGTAAGTGGTATTTTTGATGCTATCTACCCTTTACAAGAGGGAGATAAATCAATTTTTTGGCAAACAGTGATAAATCTTCATAAGTTTTTACTGATAATTATAATAGCAGCAGCTCTTCTTTATGTAGTTTCTGTTTTTTTAAAATATTATTACGATATTAGAGTCCCTTTAAAGAGTATATATCCTATAGCAATAAGGTTTTTGGGAATTTTACTACTTCTTCTTTATGGCTTGAGGTTCATTTGGACAAAACCATTTAGAGAAAACGAGTCCGATATGCAAGAAGCCTGTGGTAAATTGAGAAATGATTATAAAGCGCATAGAAATCTCTATGCAGTACATGCACTGTTTTATATATTGATGGTGCTAGTAGGTGCATTTATCTATAATATCCTGGTTCTGGATGTCTTATACAGGATTTTTGCTTGGTTGAACTGTTCCCCTAATCTTTATTTTACTCCTCCAGCGAACATTCTTGCTCTACTTTATAACATTTTTATTATAGTAATAGCTCTGCTTCTTTCCAATCTTTTATTTTCTCCTCTGGTTAAAGCTATTACTCATATCGCAGAAAAATTACATCCTCATCTATATTTAGCTAAAACTGCAGTAAAAAATGACGAAACAAACCAAATATCCTAATCGTCATAAAGCAAGGAAAGACAATCCGGTAGGTTTATATCTACTTATCCTTTTGCTGTGCGGAGCCATAATTTTCGTGATTGTATATAAAGGGAAGGAAGAAGGACTACCTCCCGAATTTCAGGAACCTTCAATTAAAAAATTTAACTCTTCAGAGCTTTTGCAAAGCCTGGAAGAAAAATTTGAATTAGCGGAGGGTTCCTTACAGATAAAAACAATACATCATCAAAAACAATTAAGTATACCTGTAAATCCGAGTAAAATGGACCTCACTTTTGCTAATATGATTGTTAAGGGTGAATTTGAGATCAGAGGGGGAAAACTGGTTTCTGGCTTTGTAGAAGACGATGGACAACTTCTAACTTTCAAAGTTGGTCCGGATACTTATAAGGTAAAATTATATTACAAGAAACCTGTTTCTATTATAAGAAAATATCCTAAATATATTGCTATCGTAGTTGATGATTTTGGTGGTATTGGAGGGGATTTATTGCAAAGCTTTTTGAATTTACCTTTAGAGATAGATTTTGCCATTCTTCCGGGTTTATCACATAGTGAAGAAGCAATGAATAAAGCCTTTAAACAAGGAAGAGAAACTCTGGTACATTTGCCTATGGAACCTTTGAATTATCCAAGTCAGAATCCAGGTAAGGATGCTATTTTAGTTCAGATGGATAGGTCGGAAGTAGAGAAGTTAGTGCTCAAACATTTGAATTCCTTACCTTTATGTAGTGGTGTAAATAATCATATGGGTAGTTTAGCCACAACAGACAAAGAGATAATGAGTTATGTTATGGAAGTTCTTCGCAAAAAAGATAAATTCTTTTTGGATAGTCGCACTTCAGCAGTATCCGTTGCTTATCAAATAGCTCAGAAAGCTCAGATTTTAGCTTTCCGAAATGACCTCTTTTTGGACTCACCTGATATCAGTAATGCCACAATGGAAAGTAAAATTGAAAGGATAAAACAAATTACCAATAGCAGAAATTATGTTATAGCTATAACGCATTGTCATTCAGCTGAAAAACTAAGATATTTACAGGATTTCATATCTCGCATTCAAAAAGAAGGGTTCACACTCAAAAGGCTTTCAGAACTTAAAGAACAAGAAGTTCCTGCTATTATATGAGGTTAATATGAGCTTCTTAAATGCTATCTTATTAGGGATATTACAGGGTTTAACAGAATTCTTACCGGTTAGTAGTTCAGGTCATTTGGTTTTAGCACAGCACTTTTTAAATATAAAAGAAAGTGGGAACATATTATTTGAAGTATTTCTCCATCTTGGAACTTTACTAGCTGTTATTATCTTTTTCCGCAAACGCCTTTGGGAACTGATTCTTTCTCTTTTCGGCAGTAAGGAATATAGGATAAAAGAAAAAGCTTGTAATGACCGAATGATTATTCTTTATTTAATTATAGCGACAGCGGTTACTGGTTTGATATATCTAATTTTTGGAAATCCTATAGAGTCACTGTATAATAAACCTTTAATCGTTGCTCTTATGCTAATCATTACGGGTATTATAATCTTTGCATCTGATTATGCCAAGAAGGAGAAAATCTCAGTTTCAAAAATGGGATTTCCTCGGAGTATATTTATAGGATTGATTCAAGGTATAGCGATTATTCCAGGAATTTCACGTTCCGGTTCAACCATTGCAGCTTCACTTTTCAGCGGTATTAAACGTGAAGAAGCTGCTGAATTCTCCTTCCTTTTAAGTATACCAGCAATCCTGGGAGCAAATCTGGTCAGTTGGAATATCTTTAGCACTCTCAATTTTAATCAATTACTTGTCTATCTAGCCGGATTTTTAGCTTCTTTCTTAGCAGGATATCTGGTAATTGGTTTCTTGCTAAAACTTATAGCTAAATCAAAACTTAAGGTGTTCGCTTATTGGTGCTGGGGTGTAGCCCTAATAAGTATCATTTTTCTATTATTGTGAATATGTTAAATAAATTACCTGCCTTAGAAATTGATAGCTTAAAACCTAAATTAGGTCAAAACTTCCTTCTGGTTGGTGGTGATGCATATCTAACTGATTTAGCTATAGACCATATCCGGAAAAACTTGGAAACTAATGTAGACCTGGTTATTATTTATGGAGATGAAGCTAAGGTACCAGAAATTAAAGACCTGCTGGATTCTTATTCTATATTTTCTAATGCCAAACTTGTCCTTTTCCGAAATGTAGACCAATTAAAAAAGAAAGAACTGGATGCTTTAACAGATTATTTTAGTGAGCCTTCGGAGCAGCAAACTCTGATTCTTACAGCGGAAAAGATAGACGATAAAAAAGGTAGCTGGAAAATTATTAGTAAAGCTTGTATCCATATTCTTTGCAATCCTCCAAGTTATAGCGGTGCTCTTTCTCCTTGGCTGGATAAGTCACTTGCAAAATTGGATCTAACTATGTCATTTAAAGCGAAACAAGCTTTCATTAGTAGAGTAGAATTGGATTATGCAAACGCGAATAATGAATTACAAAAGCTGGCTCTGTTGGTTGGAGATAAAAAAGAAATTACCGAAAACGATGTGCTTCGTAGTATTGGCTTTTCCCGAGTCGGAACTCAGATTGACTTTTATCGTGCTCTGGGGAATAGACAATTGAAAGAAACTATGCAACTGCTGGAGAGAATGCTGAACTCAGAATTTAAAGTGTTGCAAGTGCTGTTTTATATTATAAAATTTTATGATACTATTTACCATATACTGCTACTTAAGAAAGCACATATCAGTGCAACTGAAATTATGAATATACATCTCACAAATCTTTATCCATCTCAAAGGAAAGAATTTATGGACTTTTCTAATAATTACTCTTTACTCCAATTAGAAACTATCTTTAATATTTTATTGGATACGGACACTAAAATTAAATCCAGTTCGGCAAGTGATGCTGTTCTACTTACCAATTGTATTTTTAAGATTATGGAAACCCTATGAAGAAAAATGGTATACTCCTACATATTAGTTCTTTGCCATCTGATTTTGGTATCGGAGATTTTGGTCCAGCTGCCTATCAATTTGTTGATTATTTAAATGAAAAGAAATTTAATTATTGGCAGATTTTACCGCTTTATCAACCCGGTTATGGAAATTCACCCTATAATCCTGTATCTGCTTTTGCTTTAAATCCTTATCTGATCAGTCCAGAATTGCTTTATGAAGATGGGTTGATTGATTTACCAGATATGGAACAGGCAAGATTGCCTTTATCTGATCAAATACCTTATGAAGCGGTTTATCGTTTGAAAGATAATTTACTAAAAAAAGCAGCAGATAACTACTTATCAGACATTGAAATATATGATTACATTGAAAGTAATGCTTTCTACTTGAAACCATATCTTGCTTATTTAACATTGTGTAAGCTATACGGGGATGATGATTGGCATAACTTTCGTGCCGAACATAGACATTACTCTGAAGAAATATATGAATCACTTTTTAAGAATTATGGACAGCAAATACTAAGAATGGCATGTATTCAAGCTCTGGCAAAAGACCAGCTTTTGCGAGTAAAGGATTATATGAATTCTCAGGGTATTCAGTTAATAGGGGATATGCCACTTTATCTTTCGTATCATAGTGCTGATGTGTGGGCTAATCAACATTTATTTGATTTAGACGAAAATGGAAATCGTTTGAATGTTGCAGGAGTTCCACCAGATGCTTTTAGCAAGGATGGTCAACTTTGGGGCAATCCTATCTATAGATGGGAAAAAATGAGAGATGATGGTTTTAAGCTATTTATTAATAGGATTAAAAATGCACTGAGCTATCTGGATAAGCTGCGGTTAGACCATTTTATTGGTTATGTTAATTTTTGGTCTGTTCCTTGTCCATATGATGAGAAAACGGGAGAGCCAATTATACCTAAGAATGCTTTAAATGGAGAATGGAAAAAAGCGACACCAGAAGACTTTTTTCCCATAATAATGAGTACTTTTTCTCCTGAGATATTCATTGCGGAGGATCTTGGAATCTTAAATGAAGAAGTGTGCTACTATCGTGATTATTATAAATTACCAGGTATGATTATTCTGCAGTTCTGCTTTGAAGAACAGGTTCCTGATATACGAAAATATCCACTTGAACGCTATATTTATACTGGAACTCATGACAATCCTACTATTCAAGAGTGGTATGCAAATCTAAGTGATGATTCACCGAGCAAGGTTAATTTGCTTCATTTCATAAAAGAGCATCCTCTTCTTTTTTCAGGGTTAGGTCTGGAAACCGAAGAAGATATCAAACATTCTATTCATCTCATAATGTGCATTATAGCAGAAGCTTCAGGTTGTCAAAATGTGGTATTACCGGTGCAGGACATTTTGGGATTAGATGCTTCTGGTAGAATGAATGTTCCTGGTACAGCTTTAGGTAACTGGCAATGGAAGTTGGAGAGTTTTGATAATTTATTCAGCACATCTTTACCCTGGGAGTGAAATTAATCATTTTTGCTTGACATAACCCTTGCCATATAAAGATTTGTACTTAGTTGCAAGAGCTGAAGTGGTGAAATTGGTAGACACGCTAGTTTCAGGGACTAGTGAGCGATAAGCTCGTAGGGGTTCGAGTCCCCTCTTCAGCACCAGAATTCGTACATCAGCTAATAAATTCATTGACGATAAATCCCTTAAATCTATTCTTGATAAAAGAAATTTTTGCTCTTGATTTTATTTCTATTATTAAAGAAAAGTATTAAAAGCTTTTAGTTATAAAGAAGAGGTTATATATGGCTCAAAAGATTTTCGTTCTGGACACCAATGTCTTGTTGCATAATCCTCAAGCAATCTTTTCCTTCCAGGATAACAGAGTGGTTATTCCTATTATTGTTATTGAAGAAATAGACCAGTTCAAAAAAGGGGTTGATGAAAAGAGTAGAAATGCGCGTCAAATAGGGCGTTATCTGGATGCCTTGCGTTCAAGAGGAAGTTTGCAAGAAGGTGTAAATCTGGATAATGGCGGAATCCTGCAAGTTACGGTTAATAAAGAAGTTTCAAATGTGGCTTCTAACCTTCTGTTTCTGGATAGAAATGATAACTTAATTATCAGTACTGCCCTCTATTTTAAGGAAAAATATCCCGATACCAAAGTCGTCCTCGTTTCTATGGATGCTAATGTGCGTATAAAGGCTGATAGTGTGGGGTTGAATGCAGAAAATTTTGAAACTGGAACAGTTAATTTTGAAGAATTGTATACTGGATGTATGATTAAAGAACTTCCGGATGATGAATTTGAAACCTTGAAAGATAAACCATCCATTCCCAATAATTTTGATAATCTTTATCCCAATCAATTCGTGCGTTTCACCAAAAAATCTGATCCTTCTATTTCTCACACGATGAGATATATCCATTCTTACAATACCTTAATTCCATTCAAATATTATCGGGGACAGGAAGTTTTTGGTATAAAATCAAGAAATTATGAACAAGAGATGGCGTTAGAGCTTTTACTGGATGATAATATCAAGTTAGTTAGCCTTTCCGGAATAGCAGGAACGGGTAAAACCCTTCTGGCTATTGCTGCAGGATTACAAAAGGTGATAGAAGAAAATAAATATGCTCGTCTGGTTATCTCTCGTCCAATTTTCCCTTTAGGGAAGGATTTAGGTTATCTACCTGGTTCTAAGACGGAAAAATTTAATCCCTGGATGCAACCAATCTATGATAATATGGATATATTGCTTTCTCATCACAATCAAGTGGGACCTGCCAATCCCAAGAATAAACGTAAAACCACTATAGATGATTTTATGGATTATGGTTATGTAGAACTGGAACCTTTAACTTATATTCGTGGAAGAAGCCTTCCTGACCAGTTTATGATTATTGATGAAGCCCAAAATCTTACTCCTCATGAAATGAAGTCTATCATCACTCGTGCCGGAGAAAATACTAAGATTGTTCTCACAGGAGATCCTTATCAGATAGATATTCCTTATCTGGATTCTTCTTCCAATGGTCTTTCTGTTGCTGTAGAAAAACTAAAAGTGGAAGATATAGTGGGTCATATCACCTTGATTAAAGGGGAAAGGTCAGCTCTGGCAGACTTAGCGGCTAAATACTTTTAGGATTGAATCTTGGATAAAAAAGGAAAAAGTCTGGAACGAAGTTGGGTAGAGATTGATCTGGATGCTTTCCGGAGTAATCTGAAAGCGCTTAAAACTTTTTTGAAATCAGAGCAAGGGTTTATCCAAGTTGTTAAGGCTGATGCCTATGGCCATGGTGCCTGGGAAATAACTCAAGCTGCATTGAAAGAAGGTGCCACCGCTCTCGGAGTAGCTAATCTGGAAGAAGGAAAGCTTTTACGCATTGAAGGTTGTAAGGCTCCCATTCTTATTCTTTCGCCTTCTTTAATAGATGAAATTCCTGGTATTCTGGAGTATAAACTTATTCCTACGGTTAATGAGCTCTCTTTTGCGCAAGCTCTGGTCTCATTTTGTACCACTCAAAAAGTTAAATGTCCAATTAGCTTGAAATTTGATTCCGGGATGCATCGTAGTGGTGCTCTGGAAAAAGATTTTGCGGAACTCTGGTCATATTGTCAGAATGCTGCTGAATTAGAAGTGAAAAGTGTCTTTTCCCATTTTGCCTCTTCCGAAAGCGACCCAGAATTCAGTAAAATGCAGGAAGAACGATTTAAACAAGTTCTTAAAAAGTATAAAGTTCAAGCAGAATGGATTCACATAGCTAATAGTTCTGCTCTGATTAACGGTCTGGGAAGTTCTGGAAATCTTTGTCGGTTAGGTATATTAAGTTATGGGGTCTACACTCATCCTTCTCAGAAGGAGAAGATAGATCTTAAACCTGTTATGACTTTCAAATCCACTGTTATTCAGATAAAAGAAATTCCCAAGGGTGCAACAGTTGGTTATAATCAAACCTGGAAAGCACAACGCAAAACACGCTATGCCGTAATCCCAGTTGGTTATGCTGATGGCTATGATTTTCTGCTTTCTAATAAAGGGAAAGTGCTTATTGCAGGCAAACTCTGTCCGGTCATCGGAAAAGTAAGTATGGATATGATTTGTGTAGACATCACAGATGCTCCTGAAATACAATATGGAACTGAAGTTATCCTCTTAGGCAATGGTCACAATGATATTAGAGTAGAAAATTTGGTAAGTCTATATAATGGTTCTTCCTATGAACTTCTCTGCCAGGTAGGACGCAGAGCTAAGCGCTATTATTACGAAGGTGGAAGATTAGTTACTGCTGCTCCTTTATCCAGAAGAGATTTTGTCTCCAGTGACTATCCTAATTCCAAATTGAATCAGATTATCCAGTCTGCCATTGCTCAAAGAATTAATAGCGAAGAAATGAGTGAACTCATCTTTAGAGAAATTCTGCGGGTCTTCTTTTATAATCAGGATAGGGACATTCGTTATCGTAAAGATTTCCGTCACCATATTCTTTTCACGGAAAGTTCAGATAAGGACTACTGGAAAGCAGAGACCACTTTAAGCTTTTCAAAAACTTTACAAAGAGACTTTTTCCTGGTTGCCTGTGCCAATTCAGATAAAGCTTTGAAGGAATATTTCAAACGGAATGAGGTGGAATATCGCTGGCTTATGGATGGTAATTTCCAGCTTAATCCTTCTGCTTTTCAACTTTCTTCCGTAAAAGTGAATGGCATAGAACTGGAAACCAGAATTAATTTCAAATCAGAGGCAATGGAAATTCGCTGTTCTCATCCTGCACTTAAAAACCTTATCGGACAGGAAGTTCGCTATGAAATCAATACCTTAACCCTCTATCCTAAATCTTCCCATCAATTAAGTGTCTTTATCACAGAACTTACTCACGGAGTCCAAATTAGCTTTTCCTATCCAGAAACTCTCAAACAGATAGAATGCGTTCCCTTTTTTGCCGGTCAAAATAAATATCCGAAAATAACCACTTCTAAAAATATCATAACTGTGACCACCAAACCTGAAGAATGGGTCTTTCCTCAATCTGGAGTAGTCTTTGCCTATTAAAAGAACTTGAAGATAGGAATAATTCAAAAAGAGAATATAAGAAATAATAGGTTATCCTTTCTGGTTTTTTATAGATGAATCCTTGTATCTAAATAAGAAAGAACGATGCCCCTTACTATTTAAATGTATGGTAAAAGCGGAAAGTATTTTCCCTGTAATTTCCTTTCCCGTAAGTGGGATATAATTATTAAACACAAGGGGTGGGGTTTATGGGATTGCTTTATCTAAGTTCAATTCTGTTTGCGAAATTTGTTAAGGTTTTTTATATATTTATAGATAAGGTCTAAAAGATGGAAGGGAAAAGAATAGGCAAGCTCCTTGGGAGCTTCATAAACGGGGACGTTTATGACCCCAAAAAAGAAAACTCCTTCGGAGTTTGAAACGATGAGGACATCGTTCCACCATGAGTGTGAGACGTCCTCGTCTCACAAAGCCGTTAGGCTTTTCTAGGGGTAGTGAGATGTCCTCATCTCGCAAAGCCGTGAGGCTTTTCTATATTTATTGATAAGGGGAAAAAGAAGTAAGGAAGCAGAAGAGAGTGTTTAGTCGTTTTCAGGTAGATATAAAGTATCTTACTGATATTCCGGAATACGAAATCTGGAGATGGGAACACCATCTTCCGGAATATCTTATCACCGCCAGAGATTATAAAACTGGAGCTACCTATCTGTCTTACAGTCATGAGAAATCATCTACTGCCACTGCTATCTTTATTGATTATTTGCTTTTTTCTCTACATAATTATGGTATTAATCCAGAAACCATTACTATTCAAACTGATAATGGTAAAGAGTTCACTAACCCTTATAGTCAGAAACTTAATCTCTTTGAAAAGATAATAACAGAAAAATATAAGGCAAGACATAAGCTTATCCCTTACCGAAGACCCACTTATAATAGTGATGTAGAGTCCTTTCATAATCTTATTGAGGAGGAGTTTTTTATTTTGGAAAAACCAAATAATGAAACAGAACTCCTGGCTAAAACTTTTTCCTATCAAATATGGTTTAACTCCTATAGAACCAATAGGGGTAGAGATAATCAAAATCCTGAACAAATCTATCAAACAGAATTGAATACAGACAAAGCTATTCCCCTAATACCACCCATTATGGTTGACAATTATATTCCTCTTATGTGAAAGAAGATCAAGGGGAATGCTTTTTGCCTTTACTACCCAGGTGAGAAAGAATTTAATATTGACAACTTATCCTTTCATAATTATTTGTAAAATTAGAAAAATTGTCCGAGGAGTCTGGCGCAATGGCTAATAGTAATGGAGCTAACATAGGTTTCGAGAAAGAGCTTTGGCAAGCTGCGGATGCTCTGCGTAGCAATATGGATGCTGCTGAATACAAGCATATTGTACTTGGATTAATCTTTCTTAAATACATATCTGATGCGTTTGAGGAGCAATACCAGAAATTGGATGCTGATAGGGCTAATGGTGCCGATCCCGAGGACCCAGACGAATACTTAGCAAAAAACGTCTTCTGGGTACCTAAAGAAGCTCGCTGGTCAGTGTTCAAAGCTAATGCAAAGCAACCCACAATCGGAAAGCTGATTGATGATGCAATGATAGCCATTGAGAAGGTTAATCCAGCGTTGAAAGGTGTTTTACCAAAGGAATATGCTCATCCCAGACTTGATAAGCAACGCCTGGGGCAGCTAATTGATTTGGTTAGCAATATTGGCTTGGGAGATAAGGAAAATAAAACAAAAGATATGCTCGGCAGAGTATATGAATATTTCCTCTCTCAATTTGCCAGTGCCGAAGGAAAGCGAGGTGGGCAATTCTATACACCGCAATGCATAGTACGTCTGCTTGTAGAAATGCTTGCGCCCTATAAAGGCCGGATATTCGACCCTGCTTGTGGCTCTGGTGGTATGTTTGTCCAATCTGAGAAATTTGTAGAAGCCCATGGTGGAAAAATTGGAGACATCAGCATTTACGGCCAGGAATCAAACCATACTACTTGGCGACTGGCAAAAATGAATCTGGCTATCAGAGGTATAGATGGCAATCTGGGCAAAGAAAATGCCGATAGTTTTCATAATGACCTGCACCCCGACCTCAAGGCAGATTTTGTCTTGGCAAATCCTCCCTTTAATGACTCTGACTGGAGAGGAGATTTGCTAAAAGATGATAAGCGTTGGAAGTTCGGGATACCGCCACCCTCAAATGCAAACTTTGCCTGGGTGCAGCACTTTATTCATCACCTTGCCCCGAGCGGCATGGCTGGCTTCGTACTTGCCAATGGGTCAATGTCCACTACTACCACTGCAGAACTGGAAATAAGAAAGAATATTATCGAAGCAGACCTTGTGGATTGCATGGTAGCCTTACCAGGACAACTCTTTTATACCACGCAAATACCAGTATGCCTCTGGTTTTTAACTCGCAATAAGAACAATGGCAAATTCCGTGACCGCAGAGGACAAACCCTCTTTATCGATGCCAGAAAACTTGGCACTTTGGTTGATCGGGTGCATCGTGAGCTGAGCGATGACGATATCAAACAAATTGCTGATACCTATCATTCCTGGCGAGGAGATGCCGGATCTGGAACTTACGAGGATATCCCTGGATTTAGCAAAAGTGCTACCATTGAAGAGATAAGGAAACAGAACTACATCTTAACTCCTGGAAGATATGTCGGGGCTGCTAATTTTAAAGAGGATGATGAGCCGTTTGAAGAGAAAATGATCAAACTGACTGCTACCTTGAAAGAACAAATGGATAAGAGTGACAAACTCAATAAAATTATTTGGGATAACCTGAAGGATATCGGATATGGTGAATGAATGGAGTGTACTAAGCCTTGACAAAGCATTAGATATAAACCCCAGAGTCCAGTTGGAGAAGGATAAAGTATACCCTTTTGTAGATATGAAATCTATCAATCCATCAGTAAAGGACGTACACTCGTCTGAATATAGAGTTTTTCGCGGACAGGGTTCGCGATTTCGGGATGGAGATACTCTTCTTGCCAGAATAACTCCTTGTTTGGAGAATGGAAAGATAGCTCGTTATGTATCAAACAAAGATGTTAAAGTGGCCCATGGTTCAACTGAATTCATCGTTATTAGAGGTCGTGAAGGCGTTACCGATAATTTGTTTGCTTACTATTTGGCAAGAAGTGAGATTGTATGTAGATACCTAATATCTCAAATGTCTGGAAGCTCAGGTAGGCAAAGGGTGCCAGTAAGAGCTTTCGCCGAGCTAACAATAGAATTACCTCCTCTAATCGAACAGAGGGCAATTGCTGGAATCCTCGGGGCTTTGGATGATAAAATCGAACTAAATCGTCAGATGTGCAAGACCTTGGAGGACACTGCCCAAGCAATCTTCAAAAGCTGGTTTATTGATTTTGATCCTGTTCATGCCAAAGCTGCGGGAAAACAACCTAAAGGAATGAACCCAGCGATTGCAGCCCTTTTCCCAGATTCTTTTGATGATTCACATTTAATTCCAAAAGGATGGAGTTTAGACGGGCTAGATTCTTTGGGAACATTCCTGAATGGCCTTGCGTTACAAAAATATCCGCCAACAGATGACGAGTGGTTACCAGCGATAAAAATCGCCCAACTAAGAACTAATGACACAAGAAATGCCGATAAAGTAAGTTCAAGCATTGGCAAAGAGTATATTGTCAAAGATGGTGATATTTTGTTTTCTTGGTCTGGGTCTCTTGAATGTGTATTATGGTCAGGAGGAAAAGGGGCACTGAATCAGCACCTTTTTAAGGTCACTTCGACAGATTATCCAAAATGGTTTGTATATTTCTGGATTCATCATCATTTACCTGAGTTCAGGCATATAGCGGCAGGTAAGGCAACAACAATGGGTCATATTCAACGCCACCACCTGAAAGAAGCAAAAGTAATAATTCCTTCTTCAAATATTCTGGAAATAGCAAACCGGATTATTGATCCCTTGTTTGAAAACATAGTTATTAGATCTTTGGAAAGTAAACAATTAGAGTATATTAGGGATTTGTTATTACCTCAATTGATATCTGGTAGTTTGCGGGTATCAGATGCAGAAAATATCATAAATAGGTGTAGATGACAATTATGGAAGGAGAAATTCGTAATTTTATACTGTATGGTGTTAGAGAAGTAATGCCTTTAAATGCATTACATTTAGAGAGAATAGTAAATACTCTTGAACAAGCACTAATGGAAAATCCTGGACTCGTCTTTGATTTGTCAAAATCACTTATTGAAACAGCATGCAAAACAATTATAAAAGATAGAGGACATGAGTATAAAGCTAGTGCAGATTTACCTCAGTTAATACGGTCTACTATGGACTTGGTTTGTATTATTCCTGATGAAGTTGAGGATTCAAGTGAAGCAAAGAAATCTTTACAAAAGACTATCAATGGCATAATGACTTCAATACAGGGTATCTGTGAGTTAAGAAGACTATTTGGAGAAGCTTCTCATGGGCGAGATGCATATTTTACACAGCTCGAGACTGATCATGCTATGATGGTTGCACGTTCTGCAGATGTTATCGTAAACTACTTGTTTAGAATGCATAAGGCATTTCCACTTAGCTATACAAATGCAAGATTATTCTATGGAGTTTATAGTGATTTCAATGATTGGATAGATGAGCAAAATGATGCTGTTAGGATTTTCGATTTTGAGTACAAACCAAGCGAAGTTCTATTTAACATTGATCGTGTGGCATATCAAGACCTCTTAAGTAGGTTCGAGTCAGATGAGTTTTCTGAAGAGAATCCCACTGATAATAAAACTCAGGGTGGTAACTGCGATGAATAAACTTTTCACGGAATCCGTTATTGAACAAGTAGCTTTGGCTTGGTTAGAAAGCATAGAATATTCAGCTGTTTTCGGACCCGATATAGCACCTGAGGGGAGATTCTCTGAGCGAAAGAGCTACGAACAAGTAGTATTGAATGAACGATTGCAGCAATCTCTGATAACCCTCAATCCTAAAGTACCTTCTGTTGCAATTGAAGAAGCCATCCGAAAGTTGACCAATCTTGATTCACCGTCTTTGATAACCAATAACCATACAATTCACAAGTATTTGATCGAGGGTGTTCCGGTAGAGTATACCAGAGAAGATGGCAGTATCGCAAGAGATTACATACAGGTAATTGATTTTGACAATCCGGACAACAACGACTTCCTTGCCGTAAACCAGTTCACGGTGATAGAAAACAATAATGAGAGAAGGCCCGATATTGTAATATTTGTGAACGGATTGCCACTAGCAGTGATAGAACTTAAGAATGCGGCAGATGACAAAGCCACGATTTGGACTGCCTACAATCAGTTACAGACCTACAAAGAGCAAATCCCCTCTCTATTCAATTACAACGCTGTGCTGATGATTTCAGATGGATTATATGCCAGAGTGGGCACCTTAACCGCCAGTAAAGAATGGTTTTTGCCCTGGAGAACTATTGATGGAGAGGGCTTGGATGACGACCACCTGACTCAACTACAGGTGGCGGTGGAGGGTCTATTCGATAAACAACGATTCCTCGATCTTATTAGGTACTACATTGTTTTTGAAGACGTTGGTGGTGGAAATCTGGTTAAGAAAATGGCAGGTTATCATCAATTTCACGCTGTTAGACACGCAATCCAGTCAACAGTAAGAGCTGTAAAGCCCGGGGGTGACAAACGCATCGGTGTTGTATGGCATACTCAGGGATCTGGTAAAAGTCTTACGATGGCATTCTTCACTGGAAGGGTGGTATTGCACAAGGAATTGGAGAATCCAACCATCGTTGTAATTACAGATCGTAATGATTTGGATGATCAACTGTTTGGAACCTTTTCCCGCTGTCATGAGCTATTGAGGCAACAACCAATTCAGGCTCAGAGTCGAGATCACCTAAGAGAGTTGCTTACAACAGCATCCGGGGGAGTGATCTTTACCACAGTGCAAAAGTTCTTTCCTACAGATACAGAAAGAGCTCATCCACTGCTGACTGACAGAAGAAATGTGATCTTGATTGCTGATGAAGCTCATCGCAGCCAATATGATTTCATTGATGGTTTTGCCAGGCATATGCGGGATGCATTGCCCAACGCTTCTTTCATAGGCTTTACCGGAACCCCCATTGAACTGACCGATGCAAGCACCAGGGCTGTTTTCGGTGATTATATCAGCATTTATGATATTGAACAAGCTGTCCAAGATGGCTCTACTGTTCCTATCTACTATGAAAGCCGGTTGGCTATGCTTGAACTTGATGAAGAGCAAAAACCTAAAATAGACGATGAATTTGAAGAAGTTACGGAAAGTGAGGAGTTTGAGAGTAAAGAGAAGCTAAAGGCCAAATGGGCTACACTGGAGTCTTTGGTGGGATCGGAACAGCGTCTCAAGAAGGTTGCTGAGGATCTGGTGAAGCATTATGAAAGCCGACAGGATGTTCTTTCTGGCAAGGCAATGATAGTTTGTATGAGCCGGCGAATATGTGTAGAACTCTACAAGGCTATTATCACACTGAGACCAGGCTGGCATAATGATGAAGATGGCAAAGGGAAGATAAAAATCATCATGACTGGTTCTGCGAGCGATCCTGTGGAGTGGCAACAGCACATCAGGAACAAATCCCGAAGAGAAGAGCTTGGTAAAAGATTCAAGGACCCGGATGACCATTTTCAGATCGCCATAGTAAGAGACATGTGGCTTACCGGCTTTGATGTGCCATGTCTACATACAATGTATATTGATAAACCCATGAGGGGCCATGGGCTTATGCAAGCTATCGCAAGGGTTAACAGGGTGTATAAGGATAAACCGGGTGGATTGATTGTTGATTATATCGGACTTGCAGAGCAGCTAAAACAAGCGCTTTCCATCTATACAGAAAGCGGTGGCAAGGGTCAAACAGCCATTGATCAAAATGAAGCGGTTGCCTTGATGCTGGAGAAATACGAATTGTGCTGTGATATGTTTCACGGTTTCGATAGAGACCTTTGGATCACAGGCAATGCTCAAGACAGGCTTTCCCTGCTGCCTAGAGCACAGGAACATATACTTTCACTTAAAGATGGAAAGAATCGTTTCGTGAGGGCTGTTATTGAACTAACAAAAGCCTATGCTCTATCAGTACCTCAAGAGAAAGCCCTCGAGATTAGCGATGATGTGGCATTCTTTCAAGCAGTTAAAGCAGCTTTGGTGAAAAGCCAACCCGATAAACAGCGATCAAAGGATGAGATAGAACATGTCATAAGACAGATTATATCAAAGGCAGTTATTACTGAGGAAGTGATAGACATCTTCTATGCTGCAGGCATTAAAAAGCCAGATATTTCGATCCTCTCGGATGAATTCCTGGCTGAAATTAGAGGTATGGAACATAAAAACCTTGCAGTTGAGCTTCTGAAGAAACTACTTGATGGCGAAATCAAGGAACATGCACGTAAGAATGTAGTCATGGCTCGCTCTTTCACAGAACTATTAGAGAATGCCATAGCTAAGTATCATAACAGATCTGTTGAGACTATTCAAGTGATTGATGAGTTGATAAAGATCGCAAAAGAGATGCGTGAGGCAAATACAAGGAAAGATAAGCTCGGATTATCAGAAGATGAAGTAGCTTTCTATGATGCACTGGGTGTAAATGATAGTGCGGTTGCAGTATTGGGCAATGATCAGCTTCGGAAGATAGCTCAGGAGATCGCTAAGGCGGTAAAAAATAACATCAAAATAGATTGGGCTATCCGTGAGAACGTAAGAGCAGAAATGCGTGTTATTGTTAAACGTATCTTACGCAAGTATGGGTACCCACCGGATAAGCAAGCTCAAGCTACCGAGTTAGTTCTTGAGCAGGCAGAATTGATTTGTAGAGCAGAGGATGAAACATGAATCACTTATGCTGCTTTAGTATGAAAAAAAGAGGGGATGTTCGTAACATTCTTTTAGAAAGCGCTTTGAATCGCTCTTGTCAATTTGACTTGGGGCAAAACAACTTGTCTATTCTACATGAGACAATAATTCATGAATTTGTATAACAAATGCACATAAACAAATATACAATGTACAGGAGAAAAAATGATGGCACAAAATTGTCTCAATTTTCTTATGATAGGTAAATTAATAACAACTCCATTGTTTAGATTTGTTATTACTATTCTATTTTTTGGTATGTTATCAGGGTGCTCAACAACAAGAATTGGGTATGTAGCACCTGCTCCCGAACCAGTTACTATGGGAAAAGAAGGTTCGGCGTCTATATCTTTTTCAAGGGTTATAATAAGAATACCTTCAGGATCAGAGGTTGGAGCACATCATGATGGATTAGCTCAAATGCCGAAGTATCCTTATATATGGTCGTCAAACATTCTGGTTGGCCCTGATGACTTTAAGATCAAAGCATCTGAACTCTTGAGAAGTTATGGATACAATGTCCTTGGAGGTGATAACCTGTTGTTTGGGCAGGATGAGTCAGCAAAAGCTGAGTACCAAATTGGAGCAACAATAACATCAATGGTTTATAATACATATGCACCTCTTGCAGGTAATTATTCTGAGTGCAAACTGTTGGTAGAATGGCAATTATATGATGTATATAAAGATCAGGTAGTATTCAAACAGATAGCTGAGGGGTATGGCAAACAAGAGAATTATGGTAGCCAATGCATGTATGATGCCTTCGCCTATTCTCTAAAAAATATGTTAGCAAAAAGCAACTTTTCAGAAATTGTAAAACGTAGTCCAAGGGAAGAATGGGTGTCCAACACAGAGCTATTAGAAAAAATTAAAATTAACAACCTCGTGCGAGAAGACAATCTTGTTTTACCGAAAGACATCGAAAAAGTTATGGATGCTACAATCATCATAAGGTCTGGCAATTCTATCGGTAGCGGTGTGTTAGTATCTAATGATGGATGGGCATTAACTGCTGCTCATGTAGTTTCAGGCATCACAGAAACCCAAGTCACTCTTCATTCAGGCATACAAATAGCAGCCAGAGTAGAAAGAATTGATACACAGCAAGATATAGCACTTATTAAACTCAACGGAAGTGGTTTTAAGTATTTAAAAATTGGAAATTCTGATGATAATAAGATAGGGTCTGAAATATACGCAATTGGCGCTCCGACTGGAACTGGTTTAGCTTTCTCTATCGCAAAGGGAATTATTAGTGGTTACAGAGATATTGAAGGGAGGAAATATATCCAGACAGATGCTGCATTGAATCCTGGAAACAGCGGTGGTCCTATGATATCTGCTAATGGCCATTTGATTGGTATTGTTAGCTGGAAAATATCCAGTGTTGCATACGAAGGCTTAGCGTTTGGTGTACCACCTGATGCTGCTGCAGATAAACTTGGTATCATATGGGAATAGATATCATAGTATGGAGCAATATTATCTTTTTGTCGAAAGAGAGTTTGTTACATTGATATCAAACGTAATAATGCTTTTGATGAATATTTGTTTAGGATAAATGAATAGTGCTTATCGTCCTAAACTTCCAATGAAAAGTCGGAAATGGTGTATGCGCTCCGGAGACACTAACCGGGTTCATATCTGAGTCATATCCGATCTGATCATCTTTGATCCATGGAACGAGGGCTTTGATATGGTCTCGGGCATCATCCAGGCAGTTGGACTTGGAATCCTGAGACATGAGATTGTCTATCGTTCAGCTCTTATAGAGTTTTATAGACGGGGATATGTGATTATATTTAGGAAAACTCCTGCGGAGTTTGAAACGATGAGGACATCGTTCCACCATGGGTGTGAGATGTCCTCGTCTCACAAAGCCGTAAGGCTTTTCTTTCTTTAGTTGTTATTTAGATAGAGAATATAAATCTTAGCTTTTTTAGTACCTTTTAACAACAAGCTCCTTTGGAGCTTCATAAACGGGGACGTTTATGACCCCGTGTAAGAGAACATTTATGACCCCGTGTAAGAGGACATCTATGACTCTTGAGAAAAACTACCTGATTAAATTATAAGCATTTATCTTGTCTTATATTTTTCCGTTATTATCTTTTCAGTTATAGTTAATTTCTGATGGGATTGTAATAGATACTTTCACAAAAAAGG
Organism: Cloacimonetes bacterium UBA3541; assembly: GCA_002376725.1. Lineage (GTDB taxonomy): Bacteria > Cloacimonadota > Cloacimonadia > Cloacimonadales > Cloacimonadaceae > Syntrophosphaera. Next base: position 41,437 of record DFOM01000045.1, read on the forward strand.
TTGCCGTATCTTTAGTAAATCTACCTAAAATATCAGTTGATGAAAATCTTTCCACTTGAGTCTGGTTAGTTTTATAGCCCATATAGAAAAAGCAATTTCTTTTAAATTCATATCTAAGATTCGCATAATAGCTAATATGAGAGAAAACTTCTTCACTTTCATAATTACTAAAACCAAGACCTGTAGTGATTCCTAAATAGAGATTTGGATTATATTGAATTTTGGCATTAATAACAGAGTATTGATCATCCAGTTGGACTTCTATTGGACCTGAACCATAATCAACTATATTTTTGCGGGGATAATCATATTTGTTAAAATTCCAGCTTAATGAATAGAAAAATTTTTGGGCAAGATAACCCTGTATATAAGTGATTAATCTATTTAGTTGATAAGTTTCATTCAATGTATAAATTAAAGTATTGGCATTTCCAAGATTGACAGCAACATAAAACCAGGTCCATTTATCCAGAGTTATAGTACTATTAATTTCATAATAATAATGCTCTTGCCAGAAGTCATCAAAGATATTTCCATATTTTGCCTGCAGATTTACTCTTAACTTTGGCTTTAAATCAAAGGTTAAATTTCCGTAAAGAGCACATTCTGAAGAGGTCTCATTATTATGGAACCAATCACTAAAATCAACACTTAGAAAACTCGTCATTTTTTTTAAGAAACCATAGCCCGGTTTTGAAGTCCAGGAAGAAGAAATACCATAGCATTGACGGTTTTTATAATAAAGATATCCAGCATCGGCATAAATATCTTTACTGGTCCTGGAATAATATATAGAATTATCAAAGTTACCAGGGTAATAATTCAACGAGCAATCGGCAAAATATCCTTTTTTTATGGAATTTTCTTCAGCTTGTTCGTCTTTTCTAATACTTCCTATCACTGATGATTTAAGAAGAAGTTTATCCGTCAGTTGTATATCATAATTTCCGTTATAAAGGTGATTGTAGTAACCCTTATTTGTTCTGCTTACAAGAGCATTACCTAAAGTAATATGGGCAAATTTAGGAATAAAAGATATTATCTGGAAGTAATCATCATAATTAATAATCTGTCCATCTTGCATAACTTTTTCATCAAAAGCACCCAAAATTCCCCATTTATTTTTTCCTGAGGTTCCAGTGGCTTTATAGGCAAAAGTAGGTTTATTTATATTGCGAGAATAAAATACGGTATTATCAACTCCAAATGCATCCATATCTTCAATAAAGAAAAACCGATTTTCTTCATATAAATAAGGAATATCCAAATTATAAATATTCATTGCATCATCCGGAGGTACATCTGAAAAATCTGGATTTATACTCAATTTTACATTCATATCTGAAGCTGGTTTGAAAGCTATATCCACCCCCAACATATCAGGGTCAAAACTGGTGGTTTTATTGACTAAGTCGTAGCTTTTAACAAAATAGGGCTTTATTTTTAAATCAATATCCTTAGTAATTGGTTGATGAAGGATAATTTCATGAGCACTATAAAAGTAGTTTCTTTTCTGCTTGATATGAGCATAAGGACTGCTATAGGTCTCATTTGAAGCTTGATTATAACGGGTAAGAATTAAATAAAAGTGATAAGGAACTGTATTCCGAAAACGTAGGGAACCTAAAGGAATTGTGAAAGTAACATTCCATAAGGAATCATTATAAGAAGATTCATAAGAATAATTACTATTCCATTGATTATCTATATTCATATCTTCTCTTCTGATTCCATCTACTAAATGTCCACTTGGATAAGCCATAAAAACATAAGAAAAATAAGTATCAGGCATTGTAATGAGCTGAACTCTAACATAATCAGCTCCTATATATTCATCTCTTCTTGCTGAATAGCCAGTCGCAAAAGTCTCATTTATAGCGCAACGAAAGTGAATCATCAGTTTATTATCGTCTTGCCAAATCCAGGCTTTTGTTTTTAAAGATTCAGGCATTAAATCATCTGGATCAATTCTTACAAAATCATCAATGAGATTACTGTCTTCTAATACTGGTTCGCGGGAATAAGGAACCTCTATGGCTTGCAGATAAAAAAACATAATAGCCATAAGAATGCTACAGATAAATACTTTTTTCATTATTCAATCCTTAAATATTAGTTCAAGAAGAAGCACTTTTATAATGCTTTAACATAGAGATTGTGCCCCAATAGGCAAGATAAGAAAATAAAAGAGTAATAATGATTACTATTAAAAACAAAGAACCTTTTTGTTCTCCTCTGATTGCCATTAAGGGAAAATTGCCTATTACTATGACGGGTATTAGGTAAGTAAAAACCCATCTAAGTATTTTATTCCGAAAAATTGCGGTTGGAAAAGTGGAAAGTGAAAAAAACGAAGATATTAAGGAAATAAAAGCATCCAGACGAACAAATATAATAGAACCAAGATAAATCAGAATATTAAAAGCGGTAAAAATCAGAGTGGCAAAACAAATCATCGCCAGATAACTAAGAATACTCACTAAAGAAATATCTATTGTAT
>DFOM01000005.1 GCA_002376725.1 Cloacimonetes bacterium UBA3541
ATAAATAATAGCCCAATATCTTCATCAAAGATTTCATTTTTAATATTTGTAAGCTTATCATTTGCATTTTGAATTATATTAACTATACAATAATTATTATTATCAGCATATCTTTGGATAATGTTACTCGTCAATTTCGTTTCTTTTTCACCTTTATCAAAAATCCAGACTGTAGTACTTTCCAGTTTATCAACACTCTTATTAAATTCTGGATAGGAAATAGAATAAGAAAGTTTGGGTTCACTAAGACTTTCTTTATCTATAAATACTGATGATTCTTGTTCCTTAGGCTTTTCAAAAACGGGTAAATACTCATGTGCCAATAAAAGAAAATTATAATCAATACTTTTATTATACCAAAATCCAGTTGTTTTACAATTATATTGTCTTTTTATAATAAGCTCTCTCAATTTAAAACCAGCCTTTAAATATACATCAATCAGTTTAAAACCCAGAGGTATAATATGTTTTTCCTTTCTTGTATCTCCTATAAGAATAGCACATTGTCTACCCGGTTTCAAAACTCTAAAGCTTTCCTGTGCTACTTTTAACATCTCTTTTAAGAAATCATCCATTTTTAAAAGTGATAAATCACAACTGCTTGAATCCGTGTAATGGATAATATTGGCATAAGGCGGATGGGCGCATATTAAATCAATGGAATCATCAGGTAAAAAAGATAAATTTCTTGCATCTCCGGCTAAAACTTGAGGTTCATAAATTCTAAAGGTGCTTTTGGGTTCAAATAATGTAAGTTGTTCCTCTTCAATTTTTACAGAAAAATCTAAATTTTTTCTCGCTAATTCAATGGCTTTTTCATTAATGTCTAAAGCAATGCATCTGCGTCCTAAAAGCTTACATTCTACAGCAGTAGTTCCTGCTCCACAAAAATAATCTAAAACTATTTCATCTGGTTTAGAATATCTGAGGATTATATTTCTCGGTACATGGGGTGACCAATTGCCTCTATAGGCACTATTATGAGTTGCCCAATTTCCTCGTTGTTTAAAACTCCATACAGTAGTTTGTTCTTCCTTAAAATCATCGGGAGATAACTTAGCAATTCGTTTTGAGTGATTTAAATGACTTATATTTATTCCGCTGGATTGAGTGATTAACTTTTCAATATATTTATAAGTAACCCCATATTTCTTGCCTATTTCAAAATCAGAAATACCCTTAGCTTTATCTGCTAAAATAGATTCTTTAAGCTCTTTTTCTGACCTTAAGGATAATTTTTGAGTAGCCATAATCTTTCAAGAATGTTTTATAAAATTCTATTTTTCCTCTTTATCTATCATCTAAAAAATAATAAAAATCATTTTATATTTGTTTATAAGTAATCCCACAGGTATTTTGATACCATATATTTCTCTTACAATAAATGTCAAGTCTAATCATCGCTCTTTTTGTAGTAATATCATCTTATTATAGACAAATTAAATAGATTGACATTTATATTAGAAGACTTACATAATTAAATATTTTTGGACATTATGAAAATCTTCATCTAAATTACCTTATTAAATTGATATATATACTAATTGTGTTTCTATCAATCAAATAACTATTACTATTTTCTGCCTTTTCATTGAAAGCTGATATTATACTTATGCTAAAGTTATGACCAATTTCGGACATAAGCTGGACATAAGTTGGACATAAGCTGGGCATAAGCTCATCATCAGTAGAATAGACTTTATTTATTTCTTTAAACTACATAAAATACAGGATTATTATATATTTTTTAGAATTATTAAAAGGTACTTCTACATTTCTCATTGGGTTCTTCCTTATTATTTATAGATTTCCCTTGTCAAAAAAATATAAAGTCAAAAATGGATTTAATAAGCAATAAAAAATGGAGAGACGGTGAGTTCAAGAACGAAGATATTGATAATTTTAATGCTGTTTCTGGTTTGTGGAACTATGCTTTTTGGTGAAACTTATGGGGAAAGAACAGCAGCTAACCTTAAAGCGAAAGGATGGAATCCCTCACTAATAGTGATATTAATTTCGGCTTTGCCCATAGTTGAGTTACGAGGTTCTATTCCCGTGGCAATTGCCGTCTTAGGAATGCCCTGGCAACAAGCTGTTGCTTTATCTATTCTGGGCAATATGTTGCCTATTCCTTTTTTACTGCTTTTTTTAGAATGGGTGCTCAAGATGATTTCTCACTTTCCCTGGGGTAAGAAATTTTCCGACTGGATATACCATAGAACGCGTAAGAAAGGGAAAGTAGTAGAAAGATATGAAGCTATTGGTTTAACCATTTTTGTAGGTATACCACTTCCGATGACCGGAGGATGGACAGGTTCTTTAGCCGCTAAAATATTTGGTATTCCCTTTGTCAAATCGTTATTATGCATATTTATTGGGGTATTACTAGCTGCTGTCATTGTAACTTCTCTCACTCTTTTAGGGACCACTATTTTTTAGCTATGAGTAAATTAACTAAAGATTCTTACACCATATTTTGGCTTGCTGGAGAAAATTCTGCTGATATTCATTCCAGCATTGTGATGAAAAGTCTCAATTCTGGCATCCCAGGTGTCCGGCATATAGGAATAGGTGGACCTCTTATGCAAGCAGAAGGTTTATTACCACTTTTCCCTTTTGCTTCCTTTAATGTTATGGGATTTGTAGAAGTAGCTGGACATCTGGGTTTTTTCTGGAAGGTAGAACGTCAGTTAAAAAGATTTTTTCAGGAAGAAAAGCCTGATCTTGCTATATTAGTTGATTATCCAGGATTCAATCTCAGGATAGCAAAAATGGCTGATGACCTGGGTATCCCTGTTTTATACTATATATGTCCTCAGTTTTGGGCTTGGAAACATAAACGGGTCTATAAATTGAAAGAAAATGTTCGTCATATTGCCTGCATTTTACCTTTTGAACCAGAATTATTAGAAATGCACAATATATCAGCAACTTATGTGGGACATCCTATAGCTGAAGAGATAAAGTTTGAGCTGGATAGAGAGAGTTTTGCCCATTTCTATGGAATCAATGCAAAAAAACAATGGTTAGGTTTTCTTCCTGGTAGTAGAGATAATGAAGTTAAAATGATGCTTCCCACCTTTCTGGAAGCAGCAAAAATGTTGGATAGAAATAGATTTGAGATTTTGATATCTAAAGCTTCAACTGTTTCCCACTCACTTTTTATGAGTATTTGTGAAAGCTCTGGTTTATCCAGAATCCATATTATAGATGGCTATCGTTATGAGATGATGAAGTATGCAGATTATCTGGTTAGCACTTCGGGAACAGCAACTCTGGAAGCGGCATATATTGGCACTCCTTTAACTATTTGCTATAAAGCAGCTCCGCTTTCCTATCTCATTGGTCGTAAATTAGTGCGTATTAAAAGAATAGGCTTGCCCAATATTGTCTTAGACAAAGACCTTTTACCTGAATTAATCCAGAAAGATTGTAATTCTGTAAACATCGTTAGAACGATTTTAGAGACTCTGGATAATCCGGATAAAATAGCAGTTACCAAGAAAGAACTTTCCCAACTTAAGTTCCTACTTGGAGAACGAAAAACCAGTCTTGAAATGCTAAATCTGGTTAAGAAAATGTTAGAGACCTATGCCTGAAATCCTGATGCCATTAGAAGCAATCCTTGGTGCTGAATTATTAAAACTTTTAAGAGCAACTTTAAGAATTACAGTTCAGAATCAACCCTCTGATGATTTTCGTTGTGTCTATGCTTTTCTGCACCGCAATCTTCTGCTTCTTACCTTGCATAGAATTAATTCTCAAATAGCGGTAATGGTTTCTTCTTCTAAAGATGGAGAACTCATTGCTGGACCGCTTAAATACTTAGGTTATATTCCGATTAGGGGTTCTTCCACACGCCAGGGCTCTCAAGCATTAAAAGAAATGGTTCGTCTATCCAGAATTCATAGTTTAGCCATAACACCTGATGGACCTAAAGGACCTCTTGGTGTTATACATCCAGGTCTGTTTCAACTTGCTTATCTAGCCAAAATACCCCTGGTCCCTGTCTCAGTTAATGCTAGTAAAGAATGGTTAATTAATTCCTGGGACCGTTTCCGCATACCCAAACCTTTTTCAAGAGTGGCAGTTAACTATGGAAAACCTATCTGGGTTAATAATAAAGAAGATTTTCCTTTAGCTGAAAAACAACTTCGTGAAGCCTGGAAACAATTAGAATCCTCACTTTCTTTCGTAAAATAAAAAAGCCGGAGCACATTTAGTTCCGGCTTTATTTTTGTTCGTTAAAGGTTTATTTCATAATGAGATTGAGCATATGCTTTACATATTTAACCATTTCTTCCCGAGAACCGCGATCTCTTTTAATGTTACCATAATCCTCATAATCTGCTTGAGCAGAAGCTACTAAAACATCGTCCACATACTTATCATTCATCTGGCTAATCTCTAAGGTATAGATAGTGCCTATTCCATGATAATGAACTACATCAGCAGGATATTGATAAGAACGGTCTGAAGAGTCAATTTCTTCAGTAACTTCTTCATCCTCATCAGGATTCAAGGGATGTAAAGCATAAACAGAGGCATACTGATGCTCATTATCTTTCTCCAGAGTCCACTCTACATATGCAGTTTCTTCAGGATTATAATCTTCTGGGAAGTCGGCATCTGCATTATAGACAATAGTTTGATTGGTGTTGACCACCGTTTCACCATTAACTTCTAATTTGAAGTTGTATTTTGCACCGGGATTTAAGTTTTTCTCTCCAATCCAGATATCTTGCCATTCTTCCAGGTCAACTTCATCACCACCGATTTCCAATTCCAGAGAAGTGGGCTCCACATAATCTTGAGGAGTACCAATCCACATAACGGTGATAAAATGAGAATGATCACTTTCTGGAGGATTGGCTGTCACAAACACTGACCACTTAGCGTTTTCTGGTTCAGTGGTATTTTCCGTTTCTTCACAGGCAGTTAAGAATAATCCAGCTGCCATTATTACAACGATGAGTAGAATAAAATATTTTCTCATGATAATCTCCTTATAATAAAAATTATTAGTTAAACCGCATTATCAAACTTAGCTTTAAGATTCTTAAATCTCGTAGATTGAGCAGCGGTCATACCTGACGCCGTCTGGAATCTCTTAGTCATAGCGTCAATTTTAACTTTTTGTTCGTTAAGTCTTCTAATCGCATTAGGGTCGTTTGGCTTAATAGACTTTTTCATAGAGATATAACGGTCAATAGCAGCGCTATAAGTATCAAGTTCTTTATCCCAATCTTCCGAAGGTTGCACTGGAGTAGCAGTTGGAGAACTTGTAGTTGTGGTCTGATCAGATTGAGGTTTTTGTGCTGGTTGAGTAGTAGAAGGTTTTGTAGCTGTTTCTTCTGGTGTTGCTTCGGCTACTAGTTCTGGTACAATACTTTCAATAACAGTAGTAAGCTCAAAAGAAGTGGCTTCTTTCATAATGGTCTTAAGCTCATCTTTTGAAGCAAGTGTTTGACTGAAAGTAACAGCAAGTGTGTCGTTAATTATACCATTCTTGAGAAACTCCATAATCTGTACTTCTGCACCACTATCTGGTTTAAATTGAAGCATCGCACCCGTAATAGAATTACCATCTTTATCCAGAAGATTCAAAGTCCATTGTCCAAGTGTTAATTCTTCGCTCTCCAAATCCCTATTCTGTAAAAGTTGCAGGTTAATAGTTAAGTTAATTTCGGTGTCCGATGAGGTTAGAGTATAAGTTCCATCGGCAACTTTAATTAAATCCTTGGCATCACCGATTACATCAACATTAGTAACGGTTAGCTCTTTCGTTTTGGGGACACTGCTGCAGGCAGTAAAGACAATTAATACTGCTACAGCAATAACGATTAATAATGATATTTTCTTCATTTTTCTCTCCTTACATTTTGTAGTTTTATACACATTTTTTGCTTGGATTCTTTTAGAAACTTTGTTATCATTTCTTATCTCCTTTATTAGTTAATTTAACTAGCTAAGATTTCTAAGCAAATCCTAATTTGAGCTAGCTATTATATCTTTTAAAAACTGTCAATCTTTTTCTATTTTACTCACTAAGATCCAGATTGCGAGAACGGAATCCATATCCCATAACATCGTAGACATCGGTTACAATCATAAAGGCGTCTGGGTCTGTATCTTTCACGATATCGGTTAACTGACCAACCTGACGGCGATTTAATACACAAAACAGAATATCAATATCTTTATTCGTATATCCGCTTCTGGCTTTCAAGAAGGTAACACCTCTATCCAGTTCTTCAAAAATTTCTTGTTTTATTTCTTCTACTTTAGGAGATATTACATATACCCCTTTAATATAGGGCAAACCTTCTGAGGTTAAATCCGTTACTTTAGTAGTGATAAAGAGGTTAATATATCCCCAGATAAGAATCCTGGGGTCTTTAAACATTATGGCAACAAATAGTATGATGCCACTTTCTACCAGATAATATCCTGTTCCAATAGAAAGACCAGCTTTTTGCTTAATTAATGCCACGGGAATATCTGTTCCACCTGTAGAACCACGGAATCTAAATATTAAACCTAAACCTAAGCCCAACAAAACTGAACCGGTTATGGCTGAAAGAATCAAGTCTTCAGGAGGCAAATAAGCATAAATAACTCTATTATGATAAAAATAGGTATGTTGAGATAGATCTATCCATCCCATTCTTGCTAGATTCTGTAAACTTACTAGATCGGTTAAAAAAGAAGAAGCCAGCATTCCATAGATAGACTTTGTTCCAAAAGCTTTCCCAATGAAGATAAAACTTATGATAAATAACGGCACATTTAGTATAATCATAGACAATCCATAGGGAATCTTGAAATAATAATTTATAATTTGAGCAATTCCGGCAACTCCACCTGGTGACATTTTATAAGGCATTAGAAACCAGGCATATCCAACGGCAACTAAAAGTGAGCCGAAAGTTATTCCTATCAGATTCTTTGTTTCTCGCACTATATACTGTTTTTTACTAAGTTTTTTCATTTTTAATACCTCTTAAATTCTTGACTAAATACACCTTTTTTTATTATATGAAATAATCTTATGCTCTATTCAGATATAATATCCTATAAATCTGCATAGGCTAAAAAAGAAAAAGGAAAATTACAATGATTATTGATTTGCGATTAGATGGCAACAGATATAAACAGCTAGAACTTGATTCTGCTAAACCTATCTACGATATTCTGAAAAATACCGATATCCCAGCAGATAAAATTCTTTCCTTTAAGATAGACCATACCCAATATGTCAATGAAGAATTTATACCGCAACACAGTATGATAATAGATTGCATTACTTTTAGTCATCCTGAAGGAAGTCGTATTTACCAAGATTCTGCTATATTTATACTAGCTAAGGCAATTAACTCACTTCTGGGAATCCAGCACAATCTGGTAGTGGAACATTCCATTGGTGATGGAGTATTTTGTGAAGTTTTTGGTGCTCAACGCTGGACAGAACAGGATTGTGCCAAAGTAAAAGAAGAGATGCATAAGATAGTAGAGGCAAATCTTCCGATTGAGAACATTACGGTACCTATCTCTGAAGCCTTAGAAATATTCAGCACTATGGGACGTAAAGATATCATTAAGAACTTGAAATACAACTATCGGGATGAAGTTTCAATCCATCGTTGTGGAAAGTATTATGATTTATTTTTAAGACCTCTTGCAGATCGCACAGGAATGGTTAAGGAATTTGATATAGTTTATCAGCAACCAGGGTTTATTCTTCGTTTTCCTACTGGAAAGGAATGCAAATTAGCCCAGCCTTTTGTCCTTCCTAAAAAACTGTTTCAACTTCATCAGGAACATGATAAGTGGCTGGATATTCTTGGTGTGCATAACATAATAGATATCAATAAGCTAACTGATAACTATGATATCTCAGAGTTCATTCTGGTAGAAGAAGCTCTGCATGAGAAGAAAATAGCTGAAATAGCTACTGCTATTGCCAATGACCCTAAAATAAAACTTATCCTTATTTCTGGACCTTCATCTTCAGGTAAAACAACCCTGGCTAAAAGACTCTCCATCCAGCTTCTTGCCTGTAAAACTAAACCAGTAGTTATAAGTCTGGATGATTATTTCATAGATAGAGATAGGACAGTTCGTAAAGACGATGGAGAATATGACTTTGAAAGCATCTATGCTCTGGATCTGGATTTTCTGAATCTTCAGCTAACTCAAATGCTTGCTGGTCAGGAAGTTGAATTGCCACATTATGATTTCACCAGGGGAATCAGAAGAAGAAGCAATGTCTTCGTTAAACTGCGTGAAAATGATGTTATAGTCATTGAAGGAATACACGGTTTGAATGAGCTTTTAACCTCTTCTATCAAAGCTGAAAACAAAGTTAAAATCTATGTAAGTGCTTTAAATCAGCTCAATATAGATAATCATAACCGGATAGCTACTACCGATTGCCGTTTCATCCGTCGTATCATCAGAGATTATCATTATAGAGGCTATACTGCTATTGAAACTATACAGCGTTGGCCCAGTGTCCGTGAAGGTGAAGAAAAGAATATCTTCCCCTATCAAGAAAATGCTGATTTTATGTTCAACAGCAGTCTTACCTATGAGCTGGGAGTTCTACGTAAATTTGCCTGGAAACTTCTGCTTTCTGTTCCGAAAAGTTCAGCTGGTTACACTGAAGCTCAAAGATTATTATTACTTCTATCCAATGTAAAAGATATTCCTGATAGTCTTGTGCCTTATAATTCTATCATTCGTGAATTTACTAATGGTTCAATTTTCCGCTATTAACCTATGAATAGAATCCATATTTTGTCCGAAGATGTGAGCAACAAGATTGCTGCTGGAGAAGTTATAGAAAGGCCGGTTTCCGTAGTAAAAGAACTGGTAGAAAATGCTATAGATGCGGGTGCTACAATGATTACGCTTAGTATTGAAAATGGTGGGAAGGATTTGATTCAAGTAAGTGATAATGGTGCTGGGATGAGTGCTGATGATGCACTTCTTGCTTTTGAAAGTCATTCAACCAGTAAGATCAAGACCGTAGATGATATCATACATATTGAGACCTTAGGATTTCGTGGAGAAGCACTTCCTAGCATTGCCAGTGTTAGCCAACTAACTCTTATAACCAAGGATGCAGAATCAGAAGTAGCAACTCAGATAGATTACCAATTCGGTAGATTGATTAGTGTTAATCAGATTTCAGCCAATCAAGGAACTACGGTCTCGGTAAAAGCAATATTTAAAGAGCTTCCGGCTAGAAGAAAGTTTCTCCGCAGTGCTAAAACTGAATTGAATCATATCCTTCGTTATTTACATCATCAGGCAATATTTAATCCTGCTTTAGGGATAAAGCTTTATGTAGATGGTAATCCAAGAATATCTTTTATTCCTGCTCAGAACAGAGAACAAAGGATGGGTGAGGTTTTTGGCTCTGGGTTCTTTAACGATGATATTATTCCCATAAACATTGAAAAGGAAGGCTACAAGTTAGAGGGCTATATCTTTGGCTTGGAAGATAGGAGTGATAAACTAATTGATATGCAGTATACTTTTATCAATGGACGCTTCATTTCAGATAAGACCGTTAAACACGCCATAAAAGCTGCTTATGAACCCTTCATTTTAAAGACAAGAGCCTGGCAAAAAGGTAAAACTCCGCCTTATATTCTATTTCTGACTGTTCCACCTGAGCAGATTGATGTTAATGTCCATCCAGCAAAGATGGAAGTTCGTTTTCGCGAACAACAAAAAGTGCACTCTTTAATCTTTACCACTCTAACTGAAGCTCTAAACAACTACGAATATGAAAAATTTGCTTCTGCCCGTGCTAAATTTCAGGATTTATCTTCCAGTCAACCTGTTACTAATACAGAAAGAGCTATTTTTACCAGTAAAACCCAAATCCCTCGTTTTTCGGAATATAAAAAAGAATATGGTAAGCTCTTTCAACCTGAGATCTTCCCCTCAAAAGAAGAAAAGCCAGCTGATGCAAAAGAAATTCCTCTAGTCAATCTGGATAAAAAACAGGAAGAAGACCAGCTGGAAATCTTGCCCGATTTGCCTGATGATTCTTTTCACTATCGTTTACTGTTAAGTAACGAAGAGGACTATATCAATCCCTGGCAATTACATAATACCTATATTTTCATCCAGGTGGAAGATGGCTTCGTTATAATAGATCAGCATGCAGCTAATGAGAGAATTATCTATGAAAAGTTGTTACAAAGAACTCAAGGAGCACCTGCAGTACGACAAAAACTCCTTATTCCCTTAGTTATAGATATACCACCTATTATTGCTACTGAAATCCGTGAAGCTATAGAGCAAAATCTGGAATTACTGGAAAAAACTGGCTTTGTCCTCAAGAAATTCAGTGGAGATTCACTGGTAATAGAAGAAATCCCAGCAGAACTGGATGATTGGCAAGGTGGAAAGGTCTTTATTGATATCCTAAAACAGCTTCAGGAAGAGATGGAAACCAATATAGATTTCCGTGATTCTCTGGCTAAATCTATTGCTTGCAAAGCAGCTATAAAAGCAGGAAAGAAACTCACTCGTAAAGAGATGTTAAATCTAATCAATCAACTCTTTGCCTGTAATATGCCCTACTTTTGTCCTCATGGCAGACCACTAATCATAAAGGTCACTCTTAACGATTTAGAAAAGAAATTTAAACGCCAGATATGATTCCTCTCATCACTCTGGAGGGACCAACTGCCTCAGGCAAAACAGAACTTGCTATTCTTTTAGCTAAAGAACTTGGCTCCGAGATAATTTCAGCTGATTCCCGGCAGGTTTATCGCTATTTAGATATCGGAACCGCTAAACCAACCTCCCAACAATTACAACAAGTAAAACATCATCTAATAAGTATAATAAATCCCTCGGAAAGCTATAATGCAGGCAGATTCTGTGCTGATGCGGAAACTATTATTAAAGATCTCTACTCTCAAGGTATTATTCCTATCGTTTGTGGTGGAACTGGTCTCTATGTGTCTTCTCTTTTAAAGGGGTTATTTCCAGAAGTAGATAGGGATAAAGATATTCGTCATCGTCTTATTCAACGAATGAATAAAGAGGGGTTATCATCGCTCTACCAGGAATTAAACAGGATTGACCCAGATTTTGCTGTCAATATAAGCATTAATGATAAACAACGCATCCTCCGTGGATTAGAAGTTTATTATGCCACTGGTATTCCTATCACTGAACACTGGAAACAACAGAGCTGTCATAATCGCTATCATACTTTTCGTATCTTGCTACAACCTCCTCGTGAAATTCTGTATCCCAGAATCAATAATCGTATCCAGCAAATGATGGATAGAGGTTTATTAAATGAAATAGAATATCTTTTTCAGCTGGGATATTCTCCACTGTCACCAGGATTGAACACCTTAGGTTATAAAGAATTTATCCCTTTTTTTCTGGAAGATGCACCTCTAACGCAATGCATTAATTTAGCTGCACAACACACTCGTAATTATGCCAAAAGACAATATACCTGGTACAGAAAATACAAGTTTGATTTGACATTGACCTCAAATGAATATATAATATTAGAAATGACCAATATTATTAAAACATATTTTAATAAATAAGAATGAGGATAAAATGCATCTGATAGCCAGAGTATTTGATGTGGAGATCACTGAAGAGGACTTACTTGAAGAAAGCGTTACTCTTTACGGACAAGATTCCTTAGAAGGATTAAAGAGAGCTTTAGATTTGCTTATAAATCGTTATCTGCTTTATCATCAAGCCCTGTTAAATGGCTTGGAGGTTTCGGAGGAAGAATTTGAAAATGCCCTCTTAGAAGCACTGGACTCTGATAATTCTGTAGTTAATAATGAACATACTGCATCCGAAATAGAAAAGCAGATTGAGCAGTGCATCCTGATTCGTAAATATATCCAGCAGCTTTATCCATCTGATCTGGATATCCCTGAAAGTCAGCTCTTAGCTTATTATGAGGAACAACAAGAAAACTTTTCTGCTTCAGAGATGGTAAGAGCTTCTCATATCCTTATTCGCAAAGATGAAGTCAATGCTGAAGATAAGGCAAAGAAATTACGCGAGAAAATCCATTCTCCTGAGGTCTTTAAAAGCATATGCACTCAATATTCACAATGTCCTTCCGGAATACATTGTGGAGATTTAGGTTGGTTTCCCCGAGGCAAGATGATAAAAGAAATTGAAGATATTGCCTTTGCTTTACAACCTGGAGAAATCAGTGAGGTCTTCCCTACTAAATATGGCTATCATATTTTGATGGTTACCGATCGTCGTGAATCTCGTCCTATTCCCTTTGAAGATATACGGGAAAGCCTTGAAACCTCACTTAACGAATTTAAAAAGGAATTCTTCCTTTTCCAACATATTCAAGAATTACATAACACCTATAAAGACCAGATAGTTATTCTGGACGAAAACTACCTCTAATATTCATATTCCATTAGCTACAAGTTCCAGTATCTCTTTTTTGAGTTGAAAAACTTGCATCTCATTCATATTATTAGGACGATCTATCTTAAAAGAACAAATAAATTTTCCCGGGGATTTACTCATTACCATAATAGTATCGGAAAGATTTATCGCTTCCTCTATATCATGGGTAACCAGAATAATGCTTAATTTCAATTCCCGGGCTATATAACCCAGCCATTTCTGTAATTGTATCCGAGTTATGGCATCCAAACTGGCAAAAGGTTCATCAAGTAAGAGAAGTTTTGCATTCATCATACAGGTGCGTAGAAATGCTGCTCTTTGACGCAAACCTCCTGATAACTGATAGGGCATATGCCTGATATGTCCTTCTAATCCAAAGACCGGTAAAAGTTCATTAATTCTGGATTTAGCCTCTTTTATATCGCCATTTCGTATCCTGACAGGAATAAGAACATTTTCCAGAACATTCAACCAGGGGAAAAGCAGGTCATCCTGAGGCATATAACCTAAGAGACCTGTTCTTCCTGTAATCTTTTCACCCTGATAATATATTTCTCCTTTATCAGGTTTAGTGATTCCAGCTAAAAGTTCCAGAAAGGTTGTTTTCCCGCAACCACTACTTCCTACCACGCTAACGAACCCTTCCTTTTCCATCCTAAAATTTACATCTTCTAAGATGAGTTGTGGTTTGCCTGCCAGTAAAAAGGATTTATATAGGTGTTCAGCTCTTAATATTGGTTGCATTGGGTAAAAATTCGTTGGTGAAAAGTTCCTGAGCTTTCAAACTTTTTTGAATGATATGCTTTTGATACATCCAATCAGCAAAATTTTGCCAGACAGAGAGATCCTGTATTCCCCATTGCGGTGCATCAGAAATAAATTCAGTTTTCAAATATTCCAAACTAGCTTTAACCTGATTCTTATCCAGTTCGGGAACCGCTTTCCATAAAATATCTGCTGCCGAATCAGGATGTTGCACACAGTATTCATATCCCTTACTAGTCGCTTCCAGAAAAGCTTTAACCAGTTCTGGTTCCGAATTAAGCAGTTGGTCATTAGCAATGAGAACCGGAGTATAAAAATCAAAAACCGGATTTAATTCCCGAACCGGAATATAATTTAATTCTATTTCTCTAAGCTTAGACTGAACACCATCCCAGCCATAATAAATCCAGGCAAAATCAACATCCTTACCTATAGTAGAAAAGAAATCGGTTATACCGTAAACTATTTGTACCTTTTTAAAATCTGCTCCACTGGATTCCATAACCTGTTTCAAAATTTCCAATTCTGAAGGCCAGCCCGAACTGCCATATCTCTTTCCTTCAAAATCTTTAGGACTGGTGATATTGGCACTCTTTAAAGAGGCAAAACCAGAGGTGTTATGCTGAATTATCGCTGCTATAGATTTAACTGGAATATTCTCCGAACGAGCAATAGTAACACTCTCTTGATAGCTTACTCCAAATTCAGCCTGATCGGAAGCAATGATTTTTTCCACCGTATTTTCACCCGGTTGTAATATCTCTACTTCCAGACCTTTGTCTTTATAATAGCCAAGCTCCTGTGCAACATAGATTCCAGTATGATTTGTATTGGGCGTCCAATCCAGAACTACCCGCACTTTTTGTAGATTAGCTTCTGTTTTAGCCTTCTTTTTACAGGCAGTTAAGCCCGGCAATATTATCGCAATGATTACCATCAGAACAATCAGCTGTTTTTTCATTTTTTCTCCTATGTCTTTATATTTTGTAATTATTTATTTCTTCCTTTTGGGTCTTACTTTTACCTCTAATTAAGCTGCTTATTTTTATATACTATATTTTAAGCTCCTGGTTTATGTCAAATCCTTTCAGTTTTCTTAATTCTTATTTTTTAGTTTCTTACCAGTTCTCTCTTGACTCTCCCTTGACTCTTTCCTGTCTTTTGAGATAAGTGAGAGTTAAGAAACAGACAAGTAATGATGTGATCTATCCATTAAAAAGAATCGGAAGTATCCCGGATAGGGTGAAAAAGATACTTATCTATAAAGCTGCTTTCTTTTCCGGCCAATATTATAAACCTGCCTGAGAATTTATTTTACCCTATAAAAAAGTTTTCTTGTTGACAATATGTGAGTATTAAAGGAAATGTGCTTATATAAACAGTAAAGGATAGTCAATGAATAAATCAGAACGGACGGCAATAGAGCCTAGAAGAGAAGAAAATTATTCAGAATGGTATCTGCAAGTGATTAAAGCTGCAGATTTAGCAGAAAATAGTGAAGTACGTGGTTGTATGGTTATTAAGCCCTGGGGGTTTGCTATCTGGGAAAATATTAGAATTAATCTTGACCGTATGTTCAAGGAAACGGGTCATCAAAATGCCTATTTTCCAATCTTTATTCCTTTGCACTTCTTTGAAAAAGAAGCAGAACACATAGAAGGTTTTGCCAAAGAATGCGCTGTGGTAACACATAGTAGATTGGAAACTAATGAACAAGGAAAACTTGAACCGTCCGGTGAATTAACTGAACCTTATATTGTGCGTCCTACTAGTGAAACAATCATTGGAGCTTCCTTTGCTCGTTGGGTCAATTCCTATAGAGACCTTCCACTTCTCATAAATCAATGGGCTAATATAGTTAGATGGGAGATGCGTACCCGCTTGTTTCTTCGCACCACAGAATTTCTTTGGCAAGAAGGGCATACAGTTCACGAAACGGAAGAAGATGCGATGATAGAAACCCTTAGGATGCTGGATATCTATGCTAAATTTGCTCAGGAATATCTGGCAATTCCAGCTATTAAAGGTGAAAAAACCGAAAGTGAGAAATTTCCCGGTGCAGTTAATACTTATTGCATAGAAGCTATGATGCAGGATAAAAAAGCCTTGCAATGCGGCACTTCCCACTTTTTAGGACAAAACTTTGCCCGTGCTTCCAATATCCGTTTTCAGAACAGAGAAGGTGAATTTCAATATGCCTGGACTACTTCCTGGGGTGTTTCTACTCGTCTTATTGGTGCTTTAATTATGACTCATAGCGATGATAATGGACTGGTGCTGCCACCCAAAATTGCTCCTGCTCATATAGCTATTATACCTATCTATCGTAATGAGCAAGAAAGAGAGATGGTTTTACAACTAGCTAATAAGTTGAACAATGAATTGAGACAGGCTGAATTTGAAGGTATTCCCATAATTACAGAACTGGATGACCGTTACCTTACTTCCAGTGAACGAAACTGGTATTGGATTAAAAAGGGCATTCCATTAAGGATTGAAATTGGTCCCAGAGATATTCCCACCCACAGTGTAATAATTTTCAGAAGAGATGAAAATCCCAAAGATAAACATCGTGTTATGATAGATGAAGTGCTAAAATATTGCAAGACCACTCTTGAGGAAATGCAAAACCATATCTTTCAGAAAGCTAAAGAGTTCCGTGAACAAAACACAGTCAAAATAGACAATAAAGAAGAATTCTATCGCTATTTTACTCCTAAAAATGCAGAAGAGCCTGAAATTCATGGAGGTTTTGCTCATTCTCACTGGTGTGGTAATCCCCTCTGTGAAGAAAAAATAAAAGAAGAATTGAAGGTAACTATCCGTTGCATACCTTTAGAGGCAGAAAAAGAAGAGGGGAAATGCATCTATTGCGGTCAACCTTCATCTCAGAGAGCAATTTTTGCTAAGGCATATTAAATGAAAAAAAGTGCCGTTATAACCATCGGCAACGAAATTTTACTTGGTAAGACGCTGAATAGCAATCTGGCTTTTTTAGCTCAGGAATTAGCCAATTTAGGTCTTCCAGTAGATTATGCTGTAACAGTAAAAGATGAAGCAGCAGCTATTCACCAAGCTCTGAAACATTGCTGGAATAAATATGATGTTGTCATCACTACTGGAGGTTTAGGACCTACCACCGATGATATAACTAAACAAGAAATAGCTTCCTTCTTCGGGAAAAAATTGACCTTTAATGCAGAAGTTTGGGAACAGGTGCAGCAAATTTTTGCCACCCGGAATATGCCAACTCCGGAAATAAATCGCAGTCAAGCAATGGTCCCGGAAGATTTTATAGCTTTGAAAAATGAACGAGGTACTGCTCCTGGTTTATTCTATGAAGAAGGTGAAAAGAGCTTCTTTGCCTTTGCTGGTGTTCCGATGGAGATGAAACATATCTTCTTGACCCAGGCAAAACCAATCTTAGAAAAGAAATATGGAACTCAGGATAAAGTTATCCAAAAAACCATTCATACCTTTGGCATATCGGAATCTGCATTAGCAGAATTATTAACCGATTTCCAGCCACCGGAAAAAGTCAGTTTTGCCTGGCTTCCTCAAACTGGAAGAGTAGACCTTCGTTTTTATGGAACTGACTCTCAAGCTATAGAACAAGCTTTTAATGAATGCTATCCACAGATCAAACAATATGTCTGGGGATTTGATGAAGATACTCCAGTTAGTGTTTTACATCACATTTTAAGAGAAAAGAAGTTATATCTTTCTGTGGCAGAATCCTGCACCGGAGGTCTCATCCAAAAAATGGTCACTGACCTGGCTGGCTCTTCCGATGTATTTTTAGGTGGAGTGGTTAGTTATGCTAACGAATTAAAAATCAAAGTTTTAAAGGTAAAACCTGAAACCCTAAAGAATTTCGGTGCTGTTAGTGAAGAATGTGCCGGTGAAATGGTTCAAGGAGTGAAAGAATTGACTGGTTCAGATCTAGCCATATCTACCACTGGAATTGCTGGTCCTGAAGGTGGAACTTCTGAAAAGCCAGTCGGAATGGTATGTTTCGGTTTTTCCGTTCTTAATGATATCTGGAGTAAAACTCATATTTTTAATGGAGATAGAGAACTTATTCGTTTACAAGCAGCTGAGTTTGCTCTTTTGAATTTAATTAGATATTTACAAGGGCACAAATTTTGAAGGTTTTGATTGTAGGCAGTGGAGGGCGTGAACATTCCTTAGCAGAAGCTTTTGCCAAGGATATAAACAAAAAGGACATCTATGTTGCTCCTGGGAATGGAGGCATTGCCTTAGACTACAAATGTTTACCTCTACGCAGCAAAGAAGAAATCGTTGAGTGGTGCAGAGAAAATCATCCTGACCTGGTAATGGTAGGACCGGAACAATATCTGGCAGAAGGATTATCCGATAGCCTTAATGAAGAAGGTATTTCTTGTATAGGTTCCTCTCAATCAGCAGCCAGAATTGAAAGCAGTAAAATTTTTGCTAAAACTCTAATGACTAAATATCACATTCCCACCGCTTCCTATGTAGCATTTGAGGATAAAGAGCAGGCTTTAGCTTATGTTCGCTACTTGGGTAAATATCCTCTGGTTATTAAAGCAGATGGTCTCGCAGCTGGAAAAGGAGTCATCATTGCAGATAATCAGAGCCAAGCTGAAAAAGCTGTTCATACTCTGGGAAACAAGGTAGTAGTAGAAGAATATTTGAAAGGATGGGAAGTGTCATTATTCGTTATTACGGATGGTAAGGATTTTAAGACCACCCTCTTTTCTCAGGACCATAAACAACTGGGAGAAAATGATACTGGACCAAATACGGGAGGAATGGGAGCTTTCTGTCCTGTAAAAGAAGCAGAACCTTATCGTAAACAAATAGAAAACCAGATAGTAGCGCCAATACTTGAAGGATTAAAAGCTGAAGGATGTCCTTACAAAGGGTTCCTTTATTGTGGTTTGATTATAACTGACCAAGGTCCTAAAGTTTTGGAATTCAATTGTCGTCTGGGAGACCCTGAAACTCAAGCGATTCTTCCTTTACTACAAACTTCTTTTACCGATATCTGTTATGCAATAATAAATAATACAGTCTCAGATTTAAAACTGAAATGGAGTCCACAAAGTAGTGTTTGCGTGGTACTCGCTTCTCAAGGCTATCCTGGTTCTTTCTCAACAGGGTTTCCTATTACTGTGAAACCTTCTATCTCCAGTATGATTCGTTATGCAGGAGTGGAAAATAAAGATGGACAATTAGTGACTTCTGGAGGAAGGGTACTTTCTTTAGTAGCTCTTGGCAAGACTCTGGCAGAGGCACGAAAAAAAGTGTATAAAGATGTAAATCAAGTAGATTTTAATGGAAAATACTTCCGTAGAGATATTTCTTTACGAAAAAATAAGCTTTAAGGTTAAGAGATATTTATGAAGAAAATAGTTTTATCTTTGCTTTTAATTGTCCCCGCAATATTTATAGGGGCACAATCCGTGGTTATAAGTCAAAGTCCAAATGAAGTAATCTTTGAATTTACTCTTCCTGAATACCAGATAGACTACTTGAATATAAATGGAATCACCTGGCAACAAATAGTTTCAGATGAAGGAACTGTTTTAGAAAAAGAAGGTTATCCGCAAGTATTATTCTTCAACGAAAATATAGCTATACCTATTGATGGAGATATCTCGGTTAAAGTATCTAATGTTACAAGCACCACTTTAAAAAATATAAACCTGAAACCGATAGAAAAATTAGTAGTCCAGGATAATAAAGTGGATTATCAATTTTATCAGGATACGAAAGCCTATAGAAGTAATCAACTTTATCCTCTAGAAATCGTTCAAGCAGGAAATAGTGCCTTCATCGGAGACCGCCGATTTGTCCCAGTTCATATTTTCCCTTATCAATACAGAGCAGCAACAAAAGAATTGATTGTTAATAGTAAGTTTAAAGTAGAAGTACGAATTCTGGGAAGTAAATCTGCCTCACCGAACTGGCAACTAAGTGAAAATCCTATTGACCAGGTTGGAGATTTCTTTTTCCTGAATAATGCCACTTCTAAAAGCTGGAGATTAGCTAAAGTAAAAGATAATAGCTATCAATCCCCGAAGAATGGTACAAGTACTGTCAATGAAATCCAGATTATTGTCAATCAGGAAGGAATTTATAAGGTCACCTATGAGCAATTGAAAGACTTTGTCCAGATTATGACCGATTCTTTACAGGTAGAAATGGCATGGGATATTGATAGTGTTGACCCGCGTCGCTTAGAATTAACCAGTGAAAAAGGTCCGGTTCCTATTCATTTTTATGGGGAATCTGATGGGCATTTTAATAGAGGAGATTACTTTGAATTCTTTGGGGATCGCCATTATGGCGATACTTGCTATAATGATGATTACACAGATGAGAATGTTTATACTCTATATCTAAAATCTGGATTAGGTGCTAGGATGGCAGTAGAAAATGGAGGTCTAGTCAATTCCAATCCTGCTCAATATATAGTCCCTGATGCCTATGAGCAGACCGTCCATTTTGAACAACAATTAATAATGGATAAATTGGGACATAGCTGGTCAGATAGTAATCCCTCTTTTTATAAAGAGGATATCTGGTTCTGGCGAAGAATTAAAGCTCCAGATTTAGATGTTATTTCTTTCCCATTGCAATACCCAAAAGATAGTGTTATAAGAAGAGCACGAGCAAAAGTTTCTCTCTATGGTTTAACTTATTCTTCCCCTCTTGCCCCGGGACAATTTGACCATAATGCCACCGTAAGAATAAATCAGGCTATGATTAATACTCATAACTGGATCGGACAGACTGAACAAATCTTTGAAAATGATACACCTTTTGCCAATTCTTATCTTTATCACGGAACTAACAATATGTACATAAGTCTCTCAGGCAATACGGTATCTGGAACCTTTGAACAAGTTTTACTGGACTATTTAGAACTCACTTACTGGCGTGAATATAGAACCAGTGAAGATAAAATAAAATTTACTAAACCATCAGACCGTCCTGCAGGATTATATCAGTTTGAAATAAGTGGTTTTAGTAGTAATGATGTATCCGTTTATAAAATAGGCTCAAGTATCTTTAACAACCTACAAATAGAGCCATTTGCGGTTGGTGGAGCTGCTCCCTGGACCGTTTCTCTACAGGATAGTGTTTATTCTACCGATGTTGTTTATTACGCGGTCACGGAAAATAAAAAACTAACTCCATTAGAGTTTAGATTCAATCTGCCTTCAGACTTAAGAAACCCTGCAAATGCTGCAAATGTAATATTAGTAAGTAATAAAGAGTTACTTGAATCAGAAGGAGCAGACCTCTTAGTTACCACCTGGGAAACAGATGGCTATGTTGTTGCGAAAGTTGATTATCAGGATATATTTGATGAATTTAATTATGGAATAAGGTCAGCTGAAAGTCTGAAAGAATTTTTTAGCTATGCTTATAATAATTGGTCTCCTCCACAGCTTAATTATGTTGTTTTATTAGGTGAAGGTATATATGATGAACGAGATAATAGTCCTTCTCGTCAATATGCTTTAATTCCAGTTAAGAAAGTATGGACGGTAAATCATGGTGCCACAGCAAGTGATACTTGGTATGGAACAATAGTAGGAGATGACCCCATTCCGGACATTGTAATAAGTCGGATTAATGCCTGGAATCCAGAGCAAGTTCTTGCCTATGCACAAAAAGCCTATGACTATAGAAGTAATCCACGGACAAATAGACTCTGGAATAATCATATTACCTTAAGTGCTGGAGGTACTATCGGCTCGGCTCAAAATACCTTTGCTCTTCAATCGGAACGCATAAGAAGAAAGAGTATTCCTCAGGATTATAGAGTAACCAGAGTTTATGGTTCTTCTCAGGGTGTCAGTCCACAGTATTATGGAAGTTCACCTCAATTAAAAGAAGCTATCAATACTGGAACTCAGTATCTACAATTTATGGGTCATGGTGGCTCTTATATCTGGGCTGATTACAATCTCTTAAACTTGAGTGATATTGCCACATTAAATAATCAGACTCTTCCTATCGTGGTTAGTATGGCTTGCTATTGCTCAGCTTTTGATAATAGTGGATTAGGTTGTATCAGTGAGGTTTTCGTAATGCAGCCAAATAAGGGAGCTATTGCCACTTTTGGTTTCACTGGTTTAAGCTATGAATACTCTGATGAAGCATGGTCCTTAGCATTAACTGAAGCAATCTATAAACATAACTTCCCCACTTTAGGGCAAGCTTATCAATACGCTTTAGCCAAGTTTACTGGTTCAAGTGGAAACCTGGGAATAACCTATGCTTTAACTTATGGAGCTACTCTATTAGGTGACCCCTTAATTAACTTGAAAAAACCTATTACCAATATATCCGTTAATGCAGATGCACAAATTCTAATGCCAGGTGATGCTTTGATCGTTAGAGCCCAATTTCCTCAGGATGTTATTGCAGCAAGGCTATACATCCAAAATAATGATGAAATCACTGTAAATATACCCTATGATTTACCCGTAATAAATGGTAGCTACACTGCTGACTATATTATTCCAACAGAAATCCAACCTCCTTATTCCCGAAATATTTTCTTAGCCGGATATTCTGAAACGGATGAATATATTGGCAGATCTGTTTTTGGAGTTGGTCGTGCAGCTATAAACCATTTTAAAACTATCCCAGAAAATCCTGCCTGGAACGATTCTCTTTCTTTTATCGCAAAGTTATTCAGCAATGAAGATCTGCTTTCTATAAAAGCAACAGTATGTATTGATAGCACCTCTTTGGGAGCTACCTGGTTAGACTTACCTATGCAAGCTCATCCCACAATAGAAAATGCTTATATAACTATCAATAAATTACCACCTCAATCGCCAGGAAAAGAATATTTCTTCAAATATATTATAACTACAGATAGCGGTAATTATGAATCTGTGCTATATAGTTATTTAACCCGATTACCAGATCTATATTTGAAAGATATTAAGCTGGAAACAACAAATTCTGAGCAAAAACTGAAAGTTCTAGTCCAAAATATTGGGAATGCCACTTCTTTAACCACAGACATAAAACTTTACAGTGAAACCCCTAACAGTTCGGAAACACCGGTTAATACTATGGATTTGCTGCCACTGGAAGTTAATGAAGAATACTGGGTCATCTTCTCTTTAGAAGACCTTCCTCAGGCAAATATAGGAACAATAACCTTAAAAGTAAAAGTTAATGTATCTGGAACTTTCCCCGAATCTCACATAAACTATAATACTAGCAATGTTATCTCATTAACTACCAGCTTCAACTATTATACCGTCACGAATATAGGTTCTGTTATTCAAAGTGTTGACCAAAATATAAACTGTGAAATACCACCAAATCTTGTTCCGAATGGACAAAATTCTATTTTCTATATTAATAGTCTGGGAACTTTTACAGCAAATAGTCAACCAGATATCTATCCTATACAATTGAGAAGTTACGATAGTTCTCCCTCTGTTCCTGCTTCCAATGCATATGAGATTGGAACGCTGGATACGGCTCTGGTAGACTCCACCGGTACCTTTATAAATGATAAAAAGATAAAGCTAACCTTTTTCTATAGTAGTGATGACCCTGAAACACAGAATCTTGAAACGGAAAATTCTTATAAAATCTATCGCTGGGAAGATTCAGGAAAGAAATGGATATTACAAGGAGGAAATATTTCCTCAGCAGAAGATAAGGTCAATTTTGAAGTTAGAAAAACAGGTATCTATACCATTTATCGGAATTGTGACCGGATAAGGCCTTCAATAGATATTAATGTGCAAGAACAAGAATTCACCGTCGGTGGATATATATCAGGAACGGGTACAATATCGCTATTACTGAGCGATGGCAATGGAATTGATGTGTTTGATAATTCTGTTCAACTTTATCTTAATGGAAATAAAGTCCCCCAAGAAGACTACACCATCACTATCAACTCAGATGACCTAAATAGAATTCCCATAAAATATCAGCTAAATTTAAGTAAGGGCACCTATACGCTGGTTATAGATTGTCAGGATGTAAACGGTAATTTCAATACTCGTGAAGCTCAATTCTTTGTAAGTAATACCTTTGACATAAAAAATATTGGCAATTATCCTAATCCGGTTTTAGGTGTCACAGAAGATCCTAAAAATCAGGGTAGAACTCGTTTTACCTATGTATTAACTGATGATGCAGATGAAGTGACGATAAAAGTTTATACAGTAGCAGGTCGTCTAGTAAAGACCTTTAAAAATCTTCCTACTGGAGTAGGATACCATGAGTATCCAAGAACAGTGTATGGATGGGATTGTAAAGATGAATTTGGCTATTATCTGGCTAATGGAGTGTATTTCTACAAAGTTATAGCCAAGAAAGGAAATAAAAAGATTGAAAAAACGATGAAGATGGCTATTTTAAAATAGGTGTAGATATGAAAAAGACTTTCTGGATGTTAATCCTTATAATCGTTTTAGCTCTACCTTTAAATGCAGGTCGTTATGCTGGTGACTTTATGATGATAGGTTCAGGTGTGCGTCCTTTAGGAATGGGGGGTGCTTTCGTTTCTTTAGCAGATGATGGCTCTGCTATTTACTGGAATCCAGCAGGAATATCACAAATCAAAAAATCTGAGGTTACGGCTATGCATGCATTTTTGTATAACGGTTTAGCCTCTTATGACCATATAACCTTTTGCCAGCCATTGCCTAGTGATGTAACTATCGGAATAAATGTCACCCGCTTAACTATTAATGATATACCCCTATTTAAAGAATCTTACTTAATCGGAACTAATGTAGATCAGAGGATAAACAACAGTGCCTATCAATTACCCGGAATTCCAGATGGAAAATTTAAAAGTACTGATGACCTCTATCAATTTGCCTTTGCTAAACACATTCATTATGATTTAAATCTAGGCTGGTTATTTTTTGCTATCCCTATAGATTTTTATGCCGGAGGAAATATTAAGTTCATTAATAGAAAAATTATGGATAATGTGGGTTCTGGAACTGGTATTGATTTTGGTATGAAATTTAAAACCGATATGGCAGTATTATTTGATTGGGAAGCATTAGGAAATTTGGATATAGGAGTAAACTTCCAGGATATTTCTGGAACTCAAATAAGCTGGGATACTCCTTCACAAACTGGACATAGTGACGAGGTATTATACAATACAAAATTAGGACTTGCAATAACCCAACCTATTCCCAAGATTGATTCAGAACTTATTCTGGCATATGATTATGATTATGTTTACAAAGGTTGTAACCATTTGGGCACTCAGTTTTCCTATAAAAATTTGGGTAGCTTGAGATTGGGATATTATGATTCCAACTTCACCTGTGGTGCAACGATTAATGTCTATGGTGTTTATCTGGACTACGCTTTGGTCACTAATCCTGTTGGCATAACCAATAGAATTGGACTGAGGGTAAGCTTTTAGTGGAGATAAAAATGAAGAAAAATATGCTTTTGTTTTTTATTATAGCAGCTATTATCTTAACCGGATGCTCTGGAAAAGATGAAAGTGAAAAAGACAAGATTCCACCCATACCACCGGATTTGATTCATCATTTAGGAGATACGGGTGATCCACCAGTAGATTATGAGGGACAATCTGTTGTTCTTAATGAGGATAATAATGGTATTGATGCAGTTCCCGATGGAGATTGGATTAGAGTTCTATGGGCTCCATTTAAAGACCTAGATTTAAGCCATATAAAAGTTTTCCGTTTTAGCAGTTTTAATCCTGACCCTGTCTTTATGGATTCAATATCCGCATCAGCACATTATTATCTAGATACAGATAACAATCTAATAGAACGAGTGTGGTATTCATACTTTATTGACCTGATTGATTTAGCTGGAAATGTGTCTCGCTCTGATACCACTTCCTATGCTCTTTTACCTAAAAGTATGCTCATATCTCCAGCAGATAACTCTCTAGTATCGCCTTATGATATGAGTTTCCAGTGGCAGCGCATAGGTAGTGTAGGTAAATTTAGAATTGTGTTTTTTGATGAGTATTACAATTATGTCTGGCACGAAGATATCACTACCAACTTAGAAAATGAGTATTTTGAGGTCCTAGATTTTCCCGTAAATATAGCTCAACAATATGCTGGACAAAGTTTGAGATGGCGAGTAGATTCCTTTGAATATGATGCAGATAAAGAAGAATATATGGGTTCAGAATCAAATGAGAGAATTATTCATATTAGACAACCCTAACCCTATTAGCTTTGGGTTGTATTAACGGAGTTTTAAATTTATAAGATTATGTTATACAATACAGTTAATATTTTATCTTGACATAAAACATTAAATAAAGATAATAAACTAAATTCGTATAAATGAGGCTAAATTGAAGAAAATACTGCTCTTAATTATAATCACTAGTCTTACAATATTAGCTTTTGCTCAAGCAGGGAATGTAGTCATTACTTCAACTAGCACCTCTGCTTATTCCTATGAGGGAACCGGAGCAGGAGCGCAAAAATTGAAAATGAATGTTTATATCCTCGGTAGGGTCAATAAACCTGGACTATATTTAGTACCCGATGATACAGATTTCCCTACTTTATTGGCTTTAGCTGGAGGTCCAGCAGAAGATGCAAAGCTTTCCAAAATCCGTATTATTAGACCAGTAAACCCTACTTTAGATGTGGAAACTGAACCAGAAGTTATCTGGTTGGATTTCAAAAAATATATGGATACCGCGGATAATAAATATCTTGCTACGAAGACCATAAAAACAAAGGTTATAGATGAAGAAACAGGTGAAGAAATAGAGCATACTGTTTATGATTTGCGTTTACAACCTGGAGATACTGTTGTGGTCTCAGGCACAATCTTTTATGCCTTTGATAGAATAGCAGATTTTCTCTCCAAAGTTGCTATCGCACTTAGTGTTTATAACTTAATAGCCAATATTAAGTAGGTAATAAGTATGGAACAACAACCTTTACAAAATATACAACCTCCACAAGTGGAAGAGATTAATATTAAAGAATATTTACGCATCATTTATCAATTCCGTTACTTAGCAGTATTAGTATTTGTTATTGTTATAATTGGAACCATTCTTTTTACTTATCAACAACCGCGTATTTACTCCGCTACTTCTAAGATTTTATTAGAAAATCAAGCTACTGGAGCAGATTTTTTAATGTTAACCGGCCAGGGAACGGGAAAAAACTATATCAATAATCAGATACAACTTATCAAAAGTAAGCCGCTTTTAACTGCTGCTTGGGAGATTATGAAAAAGAATCCTGAATGGGAGGCTTATCCAATAAGTGCAACAGAAAA
The DNA here is from genome assembly GCA_002376725.1 of Cloacimonetes bacterium UBA3541. GTDB lineage: Bacteria > Cloacimonadota > Cloacimonadia > Cloacimonadales > Cloacimonadaceae > Syntrophosphaera. Next base: position 26,506 of record DFOM01000005.1, read on the forward strand.
TCCCATCGTCCATTTAGGTGAGGATATTAAAGTAGAAGCTTTAAGAGAGACCGATGTATTAAATCTTTCTTACGAGTCTACTAACCCGGGAGAGGCTATGGCAGCTGCTAACGCTATAGCTGATGCAGTAGTACAACAAAACAATCAAGTAGCAAGGCTGGAATATACAACAGTTAGGGAATTCTTGGGAGAACAATTAGACCTGATATCACGGCGTTTGCAAGCCTCCGAAGAAGATCTAAGAGCCTTTAAAAATGAAAATAAGATAGCAGAACTAACTGAAACTACCAAAAAATGGATTGAGCAAACCGCGGATTTAGAATCCCAATATGAATCAGCATTGACTGACCAGGCAGTTAAGGCTAAAACCTTAGAAGTCCTGCGTAAACAGTTAAAAGACCAGGATTCTCTAATGGTGGAAGTTGATAATGTGTTAAGAGCACCTTACATTGAACAGTTACGTAAAGATATAACAAATACTCAAGCTACTATAACAAAACTGCGTACCAACGAAAATTATTCTTCAGACCATCCACAAATAAAACTTCTTCAGGAAGAACTTGCAAAGATTAAAGCCACTCTGGATGCTGAAATTAAAAAGTATATCAGTAAAAATCTAAATTATGACCCCCTATCATTCAGAAATCAAATTCTTACGAAGATAGTTCAAGCAGAAGTAGAACTTGAAATGGCTCGCACTCAGGTTCAAGGTCTGGAACAGACAAAAGCAATATTTGAAGATAGAATTATCACTTTGCCCGATAAAGAACTTCAGCTTGCACGTTTAACCCGGAATATGGCTCTGGATGAGAAAATTTACGCCATAATGATGGAAAAGTATGAAGATGCACGTATTGCTGAACAAGCTAAAATTGGTAATATCAGGGTCATTGATTATGCTGAAAGGCCAGATAAACCAATTAAACCTAATATCGCTATGAATTTGTTGGTTGGTATACTGCTCGGTTTAGGATTAGGTATTGCCACTGCATTAATTGTTCATTCTATGGATACTAAATTACGCACACTTGAAGATATAGAAAATTATGTGCGTTTACCCATTATGGGTACTATTCCCATAATTCAAGAATCCGAATCCCGAATTATGGAATTCAATCGGATGATAGAACAGAGTGAAGGAGAAAATAAAGAGCAGCTAAGTAAATCCCTGCACTATGTTATGATGCAATTGGTTTCTCATTATGCCCCGAAATCACCTATATCCGAAGCCTATAGAACTTTAAGAACTAACATTATATCTAAAAAACCAGAGGGGAGCACCTCTATTCTCGTAACTTCGCCAGGTCCTAAAGAAGGTAAATCAACCACTGTTGCCAATCTGGCTATAACTTTTTCTCAGATGAATGCTAAGGTCATTCTAATTGATATGGATATGCGACGTCCTATGATACATAATAAATTTGCTCTGGAAAAAGAAAATGGTATCAGCGACTATTTAATTGACCCCGATGTTCCTTTAAAACAGATTATTAAAGCTTCTGGAGTTCCTAATCTGGATATCATCACCAGCGGTTTTATACCTCCTAATCCTTCTGAATTAATTTCATCTCCTAGAACTGATAAACTAATTGAAGAATTAAAATCTCAATATGATTTTATCTTTTTTGATACTCCACCTATTATTGCGGTTACAGATGCATTAATCTTGACCAAGAAAGTTGATCTTACTTTCTTCGTGGTTCGTTGTGGTACTACCGAAAAGGGTATTGTTAAGCGTGCTAAAGATATGATGGAAAATATTAATGCCAACATTGATGGTATTATCGTCAATGGCGTTTATGTTCAAAAATATTACAGTAAATCTAATTATTACTATTATTATTACTATTACTATTATGGTGAAGAAATACCCAAGAAACAAAAGAAGGCTAATTTACCCTTCATACGCAAAAATAAATCTATTCCTTGAAATATTGGGTTCTTTACCTAATGGTTTTCACCAAATCGAGACACTGCTCTGCAGTGTCTCTATTTTTGATACCATTAAATATACTTTGACAAAAAAGATAAATCCAAAAAAATGGATTTGCTTAAATGATACGATTAACGAAAATAATCTGATCTATAAAGTTGCTGAATACTTATATAAACAGTATAAACCTGATTGGGGAATTGAGATTCAATTGATAAAAAGGATACCTATTGCCGCTGGTTTAGGTGGTGGTAGCAGTAATGCAGCTACCACCCTCTTAGCTCTTAATTCTTTGTGGGAGCTAGAATTGAGTATTGATGAACTAAATGCAATTGCCGCTTTATTTGGAAGTGATATTCCATATTTTCTCTATGGAGGAACAGCACTTGCTACTAATCGTGGTGAAGTCATTCATCCTTTAGATGATTTTCATATGGAAAATATTCTGTTGGTTAACCCCAAAATAAGAATTTCCAGCTCGGAAGCTTATCAAATAGCTTCAATTCCAGCCGAAAATGAAAGACGACAATGTAGAATCTCTAAGAATCCAAACTGGTTTTTCAATAGACTGGAAGCTCCAGTGCGAACAAAGTATCCTCTAGTGAATGGAATATTGAATGATTTAATAAAATTCGGTGCAATGACCGCCATAATGAGTGGAAGTGGACCTACCTGTTTTGGTGTTTTTGAGGATAGATTTGCTATGCAAAAATGTGAAGAATATTTTAAAGAAATAGGCTACTGGACAAAAGTAGTAAGAACAATATCAAGGGAAGAATATCAAAATGTATTCCAAGCTTAAACTAATTAGCGGACATGCAAATTTACCTCTGGCAGAAGAGGTTGCCAGTTATGTGGGGGTGCCCTTAACTGATATTGAACTTTTTAAGTTCTCTAATGACGAATCTTTCGTTAAAATTAATGAAAATGTCCGCGGTGCAGATGTGTTCATCATCCAACCTACCTGTAGACCGGTAAATGATAATCTAATTGACCTTTTGATTATTATTGATGCCCTAAAACGTGCCTCCGCTCAACGTATCAATTGCGTTATACCTTATTATGGTTATGCTCGTTCAGACAAAAAAGATCAGCCCCGCGTGCCTATAACTGCTAAGCTGGTAGCTGATTTATTGACCGTCGCTGGTGCTAATAGAGTTGTTACTGTTGATTTACATGCCGAGCAAATTCAAGGGTTTTTTAGCATACCGGTAGACCATTTATATGCTATTCCCATCTTTGCAAAATATTTTCAGAATATGAAGCTGGAAAATCCTGTAGTCGTTTCTCCTGATTCAGGTGGGGCTAATAGAGCTCGAGCTCTAGCTAAAAGGTTAAATTGCGGTCTTGCTATAGGAGATAAAAGACGGGTGGAAAATATTGATAAAACGGAATTGTTGAATATAATAGGTGATGTGACGGATAAGACGGCAATCTTATATGATGATATAATAGATACAGGAAACAGTTTGATAAAGGTTGCAGATGTTCTGAAAACCAAAAATGTTAAAAATATATATGCAGCTTGCACTCATGGAGTTCTATCAGGTTCCGCTGTAAAGAATATAAATAACTCTTATATTGAGAAATTATTTATTACTAACACCGTCCCTCTAACCGAAGAAGCTGCATCTTGCACGAAAATTGTACAGTTATCCCTAGCTGATATGCTGGCTAGGGCAATTAAAAAAATACATACAGAAGAATCTCTTAGCGTTCTATTTAATTAATATTGGAGATTGGAGGAAGTTAAAGTGATATTTACCATTGAAGCCCAAAAAAGAACTAACACTAAACATAGTGAATTGACTGCCCTACGACAACAGGGACTAATTCCGGCAGTTATTTATGGTAAAGATTTGGAAAGCACGCCCATTGCAGTAAAAAGAAATGATTTTTTAAAATGTTATAAGAAGAGTTTTCAGGAACTGTCATTCTATGAAATTATCTTAAATGGGAAAAAATACCACACTATACTCAAGGATAAGCAGATTCATCCAGTAAGTAGAGATTTTTTACATCTGGATTTTATGCTAGTACAAGCTACTGCTATAATGGAATTTGAAATTCCTTTGCAATTTATCGGTGAACCCATTGGAGTTAAAAACGGTGGGTTACTTGAAACTTTACAGAGAACTGTAAAGATTTCCTGCAAAGCTGAGGATGCTCCTGAAGAAATTCCAATTGATATATCCGATCTGCAAATTGGCGATTCTCTACATATCAAAGATCTCCCTCAGGGAAATTGGCAATATAAGGATAGTCCAGATACAGCATTAGTTGTTGTTCTTGCCCCAAAAGTGGAGGTTGCTGAAGCTCCAGAAGAAGCTGCGGAAGTTAGGGTTGAAGAAAATACGGAGTAATGAAACTCGTTATCGGTTTGGGAAATATAGGTAAAAATTATGAAGGAACCAGACATAATGTTGGGTTTATGTGCCTGGAGCACTGGGCAAAAAAACATAATCTTACCTTCAGAACAAACCAACTATACGACTTCATTCAATATAAAAATGCTGCTCTCATCAAACCTAAAACTTTTATGAATCGGTCGGGTCTTGCTTTGAAAGAAGCATATCTAAAGTGGAATTGCTCTGAAGCTCTGGTTGTTCACGATGACATAGAGCTCCCCTTAGCTACGCTTAGAGTTAGATATGGAGGAGGTGATGGTGGTCATAAAGGAATAAAATCGCTGTTGGAAATATTCCCACCGGATAATCTAAAGCGCATCCGTATTGGTATTGGAAGAGGAGAAGAGAATCCCCGAGATTATGTCCTGGATAAATTCACTCAAGATGAATTGAACTCGTTAATGCCCTCTCTTGAATTAGCCTGTGATTTTATTGACATTTATATTGATAAAGATTTTAATGCAGTTCTAGATGCTTATAGCATCTGGAAAAAAACCTGTTCCGAGAAAATTGTTCTCGGAAACGAAAGTCCAAAGGAGAAATGAATGAAAAACTACGAACTAATGGTGATTATTTCACCTAAACTAACTGAAGAGGAAGCTAATAAGTTAAATGAAAGTATCCTTAATATGGTAATAGAACAAGGAAAGGGAGAAATCATTAAAACTGACCCCTGGGGTCTACGAAAACTTGCCTATCCCATTAATAAAATGCAAGAAGCTTATTATTTCGTAAATTACTTCACTATGGAACCTACTGCGGTAAAACCCATTAAAAACCAACTCAACCTTAATGAACATATCCTACGTCATATGTTCATCCTAAGAGAAAAATAGGAGGAAAAATGGCTGACTTAAAATTACCCCGTTTGAATAAGGTATTTCTTGCTGGAAGAATTACCCGGGAACCGGAGTTGAGATATACTCCAAAAGGAACACCTGTCGTAAGATTTACTGTGGCTACGGATCGTAAGTATAAAGATGAAATGGACCAGTGGCAATCCGTGCCTATCTACATTGATGTTGTAGCCTGGAGCAATCAAGCAGAATATATTTGTAAGGTTGCTCATAAGGGAACTGCTGTACTGGTAGAAGGAAGGATTGACACGAGAAGCTATGTGGATTCAAATAATATTAATCGTAAAGTATTTGAAATCATTGCAGATCATATACAATCCTTAGAATGGGCACCACGTACAGAAACCGAGGGTGCAGAAGAAGAAATCCCACTACCCGAAGATGAACCTAACCATACCGCAGAACCCGTTACGGACGATGATGTGCCATTTTAATATTGGAGTTATAATATGAATACAACAGATAGAAAAAAGAAAACTGCTCGTAAAAAATATTGTCGCTTTTGTGCCAATAAAGACCTCGTAATTGATTATAAAAATGTGGAACTATTAAGTCAGTTTATCTCTGATGTAGGTAAGATTGAATCATCTCGTTTTACCGGAACTTGTGCTAAACACCAGAGAAAACTGAGCAAAGAGATTAAGCGTGCTCGTCAAATGGCATTAATGCCATATGTCATTGAATAGTGCCGTTTATTTCTTTACTTTTAGGTGCTTTAGCAACATTTAATCCCTTCATCGGATTATTGGTAATGATGATTTATAGCCATAACTTCTTCCGTTCATTAACTGAAAAACCAGTTAATCGTGCTTTATTATTTCTTGTATTTCCAGTAGTTATGGCTATTTTTTCTTTTAAAAATCCTACAACTCTTATCTTTCCTATTGATGCTATATTCGGTGCAGGTCTAGTGGTAATATTATACTTATATGCCCTGATCAAACAAGGAAATCCTATTATAGCTTTAATCTTTGCTGCTTTATTGATTACCGTATATGGCGTTGCTAGATATTATCTCTTTAGTAGTTATCTACTAAATTCTCTGGATCAGTCTTTCGCTCAAATGGAAAAAATTATGCCGCAAGCTATGCAAAATGAGAATCTAACACAAATGAAACCTATGCTACAAATCCTGTTACCTGCAAGCTGGACAACATCTCAAATTTTATCTTTAAGTGCAGGACATCTAATATTTCTTCATTTAGGCGGAAGTCATTCAGAACTAAGAAATTTTAAACTTCCTACTTTTTATAACCTATTTATTATAGCTATTCTGCCTCTGTATTTTTTTCCCCAGTTACATACTGTATTTATCAATGTCTTATTAGCCTTATGTGTACTACCTATGGTAGAAGGAATTGGCGTGATTATCAATTTATTATCTAAAAGAAAGCCCCATATTCTGATCAATATCCTTGTGACCATTCTAGTACTTTTAAATCTACCCCTAATGGCTCTTATCGGTTTTGCCGATATCTGGATTAATTTTAGAAAATTAAATATGAAAGGAAATTTATTATGAAAGTAATTCTTTTAAGTTCTATAGAAAAATTAGGCAACAAGGGAGATGTAGTTAATGTGAAACGAGGCTATGCCCGAAATTACCTTATCCCTAGAAAACTCGCTATTTATGCTACTCCAAAAAATCTTAAAAACTGGAATTCTATCCAAATTAAAGCTGCTCAAGAAGAGGAAGAAGTAATTGATAAAATGAAAAGACTTGACGAGCAACTTAGAAATATGACTCTGTATTTTGAACGAAAAACTGACGAACAAGACAATCTATATGGTTCTGTTTCGGAAATGGATATCTGTCAGGAACTCGCTAAACAAGGAATTAATATAAAGCGTGCAATGGTACAAATGGAAAAACATATTAAGTCCCTGGGTGAAAACCTAGTTAAAATTCATCTGTATAAAGATATTATTTCTGAATTGAAGGTGGTGGTCAATAAAGAATCTGCCGAGCAAGAAAGTATAGAACCAGAAATTGACTCCTCCCCTCAAACTTCTGCTGATGAAACGAAAAATGAGATAACTACAGATTAATATATATGGAGTGTTACCTATGAAGAAATATATGTATCAAATCACACGCATTTTGGCGTTTATCGCTATGCTAGTCGGTGTATCTATGTTAAGTATTGGTAATCCGAAGAATATACCCTATTTCATCCTGCTTTTTGCCGCAATTTTTGCCTTAGTTTACTATCTAACTAAGCGTTCTCAGGAAAATCTACGCTTAGGAAAAGCTGGAACGGGTATCAAACCTATCACGCAATTGTTAACTGTAGTTCTTTTTGTAGCTCTTATATCCATCTTCGGTTTATTGACTCATGGAATCCTAGGTTTTATCGGATGGTTTGTGGTTCTTGGTGCCATCTTTTTTCTTATATTCCTTTCCGTACGCAGACATCAACGCCATTATGAAATAACCATCTCCACTGCAAAAAATACTAAAATTATCGGAATTATTCTTTTCCTCATAGCTATTCTCTTGCCTCTTATCGTCATTAGCTTTACTAACATCATTCCTATAACCAAAACATCTATAGCTCTGACTATTGTTCTTTCACTTATTAGTATTCTAGCATATATCGTACTCATTTGTTTAGGTTTATATCTTATCAATATCATCGGAAATAAAACTTCCAACCAAACTCTTGGCTACCTTGCTATTACTTTGGCAGCTCTTTTACCTGGCATAATTCTACTGTTTACTGATGCTAATACTATGGCTTGTGCAGGAATTTATATTATTGCTATTATTACAGCACTTTTGGCATATTTTGCCTTTAATCAGCTCATTACAAATAGATAAATCTAGAGAAACTTTGCTCTGAGAAAAGAAGGTTTAAGATGGCTTTTACCTCTCTTTCTAATATTAAAAAAGAGATAATTAATAAAATTGCCGGGGATAAATATAAATCCTTTGTTAACCTTTATCAAGGCTGGAAGGAGATTGTTGGACCTCTATTAGCGGCAAAATCACATCCCTTCCATTTAAAGGATTCTATTTTATATGTTGCCGTAGAAAATAATTCCTGGTTGCAAGAACTTATTCTGCGCAAAGCAGATATTATCAAACAACTTAACTATAATACGGGAGAAGAGATTAAAGATATTATCTTTTTAATCAAAACTTAAAACTATGAAAGCTGTTCAAATCGCTGCTTCTGTTCTTTCCTGTGATTTTGCTCATTTAGCTAAAGAACTATCTCGTGCCAGTGATGCAAATCTATTTCATCTGGATATTATGGATGGGCATTATGTTCCTAACCTAACTTTTGGTCAACCTCTGGTCGCTAAAATCCGTCAATTAACTAAACTACCTCTGGATGCTCATCTGATGGTTACTAATCCTGAGGATTATGTTGCTCCTTTTGCTCATTTAGGCGTTAACTGGTTCAGTTTCCATCAAGAATGCGTGTATCACTCTCATAGAGTGGTGCAACACATCAAAAGCCTGGGTATGAAAGCAGGTATAGCACTTAATCCTGCCACACCTTTATCCACTTTAGATAGTATTCTACCTGATTTGGATTATGTTCTATTGATGAGTGTAAATCCAGGTTTCTCAGGTCAGGAATTTATTCCTTCCACTCTGGAAAAAATTAATCAGCTTAAAGATATAATTACCCAAAATGCACTCCCTACTTTAATAGAAGTGGATGGCGGAATAAATGAAACTAATGCTTCTCTGGTAATTGCTGCTGGAGCGGATATCTTGGTTTCTGCATCTTATATATTTAGCAGTAAGGATTATGGTGCAGCCATTAAATCCCTTAGGAATAATTAACTAATTTAAAAGATTAACCTCTTCTCGCATTTAAAATGGCTGGCTTGTTTATCAACCAGTAACGAAAGATAATTATAAAGGATAGCTATGTTTGATTCACTAACAAATAGATTAGATAAAGTTTTCCGTAATCTTCGTGGCAAAGGATACCTCACTGAACAAAACATAAAAGATGCTTTACGCGAAATTCGGATTGCCCTACTGGAAGCTGATGTAAACTATCGTATAGTGAAAAACTTCATCTCTGAAGTGGAAAAAAGAGCCATCGGAGAAGAAGTGATGAAATCTCTCACTCCGGGACAGCAAGTGGTGAAGATAGTTTATGAACAGCTGGTAGCTCTAATGGATACTGAGGGATTCGAACTAAAAGTTTATAACAATAAACTTACTAAAGTGATACTGGTAGGTTTGCAGGGCTCAGGAAAGACTACTGCTTGTGCAAAGTTGGCACTGTACTATCGGAAAAAGGGAATCAAACCTATGATGGTTGCCTGCGATGTCTATCGTCCTGCCGCTATTGAACAACTCAAAATTCTCGGTAAACAGATTGATATCCCGGTCGTATCCGAAGATACCAAAGATGTATATAAAATCGCAGATAATGCTTTAAAGCTTGCTAATCAACAATTAATTAATCTCCTCATCTTTGACACTGCTGGACGTTTACAGATTGATGAACCAATGATGGATGAACTGGTTCGCCTGAAAGCCCAGATTAAACCTGATTATATCCTTTTTGTGGCAGATGCAACTACCGGACAGGAAGCTGTCAATGTAGCTAAAGAATTTTACGATAAGCTCGCTTTTGATGCGGTTATGCTTACTAAATTGGATGGAGATGCACGCGGTGGTGCTGCTCTATCTATTAAAGCAGTGACGGATAGACCTATTGCCTTCGTCGGTATTGGTGAAAAAGTTAGTGACCTGGAGGTCTTCTATCCTGATAGAATGGCATCTCGGATTCTCGGTATGGGCGATGTACTCACTCTTATTGAAAAAGCAGAACAAGCTATTGATGAACAAGAAAGTGAAAAACTCGCTAAAAAGATGTTGAAAAACCAGTTCACTTTAAATGATTTTCTCAAACAGTTGCAGAATATCAAAAAGATGGGGTCCTTGGAATCTATTATTCGTATGATTCCCGGTCTTGGACACAAACTACCTGCTGATTTAAATATTGATGATAAAGCTATTAAACATATTGAAGCCATCATCCAATCTATGACCGAAAAAGAAAGAGAACATCCAGAAATAATTAATGGCAGTCGTCGACTCCGTATTGCAAGGGGAAGTGGTCAATCAGTTACGGAAGTCAATCGTTTACTTCGTCAATTTGATGAAATGAAGAAGATGATGAAACGCTTTTCCTCTCCGCAGGGTAAAAGAGACCTGAAAAATATGATGAGAAGGTCAGGATGAGCATTATCTAAATGACTCATCTACTCAATGTAATTTAATCTTCCTCCCAGATAGAAGTAGAATTTTCTACTTTCCCAAAATAGTTCATAAATTTATATGTTGTTGAATCTCTAAATTAGCTTTTATAATCATTCTTTTAAAGCTCACAGGTTAGATTAGCCCTTTTTTGAATATTAAAACTCCTCTCTGTTTTTAGAAAATAAAATTATAATTTATTTGTCAAGTATTTCTTTGTAATATCTTAATCTTTTATTATCCATTTATAACTTATTGCTATTCCTTTAGTTAAAGGAATAAATTAATATTCGCAATGAGGCAATATTCAGGTTTGATTAAGCCTCTGCAAAACATTTAAACGCTCTCTAATGTCCTTCTTTGTATCTGGTGAATATCTCAATCTTTTAAAGAGATAAATACATTACTAAAATAAAAACTGCAGGAACTGACAAGCCGAAGCTTGATTTGTCTGACGGAGGAAACTTATTTCAGCATAATCATTTTCTTAATTGAGGAAAAATCACCCGAGGTCATTTTATAGAAATAAATTCCAGCCACTACTGG
>DFOM01000033.1 GCA_002376725.1 Cloacimonetes bacterium UBA3541
TAATTATATAAAAAATAAAAGACCCGCATCGCTAAGTTGCGGGTTAGAAATATAGATTCTTTTTACTAATAATTTTTAGTCAGTAGTTTCTGGAACTATTTCTATATCAATATTCTCTTCTTCAGGTTCAGTTAAGGGAGAGATTTCAATATTGATTCTCGTTTTAGCGAGTTCAGGATAAAAATCATCAATATATTCACGGATAGTAGTTTCTATATCAGTATATTTATCCAGAATTTCTTGAGGGAACTGTACTTTGATATTATTAGCGTTTATAGTATTTATTCCGCTATTAATACTCACTTTTGGTCTTACGCCGTAGACATTATACAAGAAATCACCCAGAGATTTGGAAAGCCTTATAACTCCATTTATGCGTTTATAAGCTTTAACTCCAAAATGAGCTGCTAATGCTACACCTGCGAGAATAAGCGTATTCTTAAAGAATTTTTTCATTTTTTATACTCCTAAATTTTTATTTATATAATGATTTTATTGAGCCCCAGCTACGAGTCTGAATGTGGACAGGTTGCTGAATTTGTAGGTCATCAGAATTAACAGGATTGATAGTATATTCACCATAAGAAAAAGTTAAGATGCCTGATATTTGAAGAAATTGAGTACCTAAGGCGGGCAAAGTAGTTTTTGTTCCGAAATTTCCCAGGGATACACTACAAGGACCGCTTCCATCGTTAGCCATAAACTTTCCATTTTTACTTTTAATACTGGAAACGGATACATTTATAATACGTACTGATACTCCTTCATAAGCTTCAGCTTCAAGAGGATTAGTTAACTGGCTGGTGCTTATAATTACGGGATTAGGTAAACTTCGTTGCTGGTCTAACACTCTGTAGGATTTAAGATTACGGATGCAGGTCATTCCGAAGTATTCTGCCACTTCACCTGTTATACGCAAGTAATTTCCTATTTTTGGTTTATGCTCTGTATCCCAAATATATATTCCTCTCCAGGCTCCACTTACCGGCTCAGAAAGGAAATAACCTTCTCCACAGAAATTAACAGCGTTTACAATGCCCTCCACTGTTACCTGTTTACCCAGATAAGGAGAGGGATAACTATTATCTGCACCACGGGAATTGGTATATTGAATATCGTATATAGTAATAGCTTCTGCTAGGATGCAGATAATGATAAAGCCAACCGTTAACCAGAAAGTTTTCTTCATTATTTACCTCATAAAACTCCATTAATCTTTAATGATATTATTGTCAAGAAAAATAATAATTTATATTTTGGGAAAAGCAAAAAATCCTTTGTAAAATAAGGTTTGAGATAAGCCATAACTCTATTAATAGGCTAGGTATTAAAGTTAGAATAACTAAAAATGATAAGATGATAAAAATCTATATTTTAAATAAATTCAGTTAGCTGAGTATGATATTTTTTTGCTTTCTGATCTCACCAGGTTTGGGTATATAGATAGGTTTTTCGGTCCAGTAATCTAAACCAGTATAATACATACAAGTGCTCAAAGTCATAGGAGTAGGAGTAAATTCCTGCACCTGCTCCACTTTTAGTTTATGTTTCTTTAGCCAATCTCTCAATTCATAAGCATCGTTAATGGTTGAACCTGGATGTCCAACAATGAGATAAGGGACAATCTGTCTCTTAATATTTGCTTCTTTACAGGCGGAAAAGAAAATTTGAGAAAACTTATCAAAGGAAGAAGTATCAGGTTTTTGCATTAATCTCAAGATTCGGGGAACGCAATGTTCTGGAGCTAGTTTCAATCTTCCACTGGTGTATTTTACAGCTAAAGCTTCTATATATTCAGGAGAACTAAGAGCAAGATCGTGTCTGATACCAGAAGAAATGAAAACGGACTTAACTTCCGGAAGTTTTTCAAGTTGAGATAGCATTTTTAATTGTTTCTCCTGAGCTAGACATAGATTGGAACAAATAGTAGGATAAATGCAGGAAAGACGTTTGCATTTTTTGGTAAAATCCAGGGAACAAAAAGACGCATACATATTAGCACTAGGTCCTCCCACATCGGTAATGGTTATCTTATGTCTTCTTTTTTTCGTGATAGAAGTAATTTCTTTCATCAAAGATTCGGGAGAACGAGAACTTATTTTCCTTCCTTGATGAGCAGAAATAGCACAAAAACTACATCCTCCATAACAACCTCTATGAGCAGTTAAAGAATTCTTAATTTGCTCATAGGCAGGGATTCTATGTCCTTGATAAACTGGATGTGGAGCATACTCAAAAGGAAGTGAATAAAGTTCATCCATCTCAGTCTGAGTTAAAGAATCAGCAGGAGGGTTATGTTTTATCCACCTATTGCCATTTAATTGATATATAGTTCTGGTTAGATAGTTTTCTTCAAAGCAATGAGTCATCAGGTGAAAAGTGTATTTATCTTTACAGGAGATATTATCTGGAAGAATTATATCCTCAGAAGTAGGAGGTTCTTTGCTCATAATAACGGTTCCAGCAATATTTGTAAGTTCAGAAATCTTTTGTCCGGTTTGCAGTGCTTTAGCGATGGAAGTAATAGATTTTTCTGCCATACCATAAACCAGAATATCTGCTTTGGTATCAGCTAAAAGACTGGCTCGTACTTTATTTTGCCAGAAATCGTAATGAGCAATTCGTCTTAAAGAAGCTTCTATACCTCCTAGAACAATGGGAGTATTCTTAGCTAACCTTTTCAGAACATTGACATAGATCAAACTTGCACGGTCTGGTCTTAATCCTGCAATGCTATCGGGACTATAAGCATCGTTGTTTCTCTTTTTTCTTTGAGCAGTGTAATTGCTAACCATTGAATCCATATTGCCTGCAGTAACGCCAAAGAAGAGACGAGGAATACCAAGTGCTAAGAAATCTTGATCTCTATCAGGATTGGGTTGTGGTATTATTCCTACTTGAAAACCCGCTTTTTCCAGAACCCTCCCAATTATAGCAGCTCCAAAACTTGGATGGTCAATATAGGCATCACCGGTTATAATTACTATATCCAGTTCCTTCCATCCCCGAGCCTTAGCTTCTTTTAAATTGATAGGTAAAAAGGACATAATATACAATTAAGGGGGCAGAAGATATATTCTTTTGCCCCCTATGAATTATGTTAACAGAATTGAGGTTCAGGTATTAACACGAATGATATTGATAGCTTGAGTTCCTTTATCAGTTTCCATCAAATCAAAAGTAACTTCTTCATCTTGCTCTAGAACTTTAAGTTCCCGAGGTGAATTCGTTACTATAGATTTCCAATGCACAAAGTATTCTTCATTATCATCTGTGACTATAAAACCATAACCTTTATTCTTGTTAAACCATTTAACTTTTCCTCTCATAAGGACCTCATACTTTATAATATTCCCAAAGATAATATAATCCAAATTTGGTCAATACAAAAGTGAAAACATATTTTAAAAGTTTTTTTATTGACGATTAAAGTGAGTTTCCTAGATTGATTAAATAGATATAATGGTTATAAGTTTCAATATGTTATAAAATG
>DFOM01000014.1 GCA_002376725.1 Cloacimonetes bacterium UBA3541
GGGTTTTGTATTAATATTATCTAAAAAGTTTATTTCTTCACTATAATCTTTTAATAGAATTTCTTCCATAATTTCAAATAGAGCTTCTTGAACTTCTTCAGGATCAATAATTTTATCCAGGCTTATCTTTTCACGTAAATTTTCCATTATAAAATAAGTCATTTCCACACCAGTATCACATCGTAAAAGTATCTCTTCAATCTGTTCCATCAATTCTTCATCAACTTTTCCTTTAAGTTTTATTGCTTCCGCTATCTTGCCTAAAAAACTATTTTTGGTTCCTGCCAGTTTCTTCTTCAAACTATTAATCAGGCTCATTAAATTCTCCTTTAACTTTAGCTTTTCGCTCACTTTTCAATATTGAATTAGGTGCGGGGAAAGAATTTATCCCATATCAACTTCAGTTTCTAATTGACATCCATCCTACTTTCCATAAATTGAATCAATACCTTTAAGTCAACAAAAATTAAATGAGGAATATATGGTTAAAGGTGGGTTCAGACCAATCTTTTTAGTGGTAATCTTGTTTCCCTTATTAGGTGCTTTTTTAGGATATCTTTTAACTGCTACAACACAGAATGACAGTGCTCAGGTAGTTAGTTCCATTGATGAAGAACCAGTAATGATGCAAGGACCTTCTCCAATTTCTGAACCGCAGACTAAAGAATTGTCTTTAATAGAATTAACCTTTTATCTAGCTCTGCTTTGTGGAATTGTAGCTCTGGTTTATCATTACCTGGCTTCTCCTCTAGCTTGGATTGCTATTATTATTTTACCTTTGATTTTTTCTAGTATATATCTTGAACGAACGGGTATGTCGTTAACTCTATTTTATCTTCCTACCTTAGCTTTATCCGTTTTAATTGCTTTACTTATCAAATTCCTTTTCTTTAATAAAAAGATTTTACCTTTTCGTTTGATTCTCTGTACTTTACTAGGAGCAGGTATTATAACTGTCTATCTTTATTCCCTTTATCTTTTAACCTCTACCCCATTTACCAATTCAGATGGTTTTGCTTTTTTCTGGACGAGTTTAATTTTATTGGTTTTTGTGTTTTTTGGCATCTCACTAGCTGATATGCTTATTATGCGTTATCAGAACAGAAGGATAAAATCAAAACAACCAGAAATTGAGGAGTATAATAATCAAAATGATTGAAGACCGAGATTTCTTCGTTCTTGACAATGTGCAGGGCATAATTGACCCACATCTTTTGTTCGGGAACGATAAACAGCTCTATATAGAGATTGGCTCAGGTAAGGGAGAGTTTATTTCTCAATATGCACTGATGCATCCAGAAATCAATTTCCTCGGGTTTGAAGCTCGGGAAAAAAGAATTCGTAATATATTAAAAAAACTCTCAACTAGCACTCATCCTAATGTTAGATTAGTACATATTTTGGTCAATTCTAATCTAGCTTCCATTTTATCTCCCGAATCAGTTCAGAGAGTTTTTATTCAGTATCCTGATCCTTGGCCCAAAAAAAGACACCATAAACGTCGTTTAATTCAGCAAGATTTCCTTAATGCACTCGCTACTATAATGGTTCCAGGTGCAGAAGTACATATTTCTACAGATGACCAAGATTATGCTAATTGGATTGTAGAAGAATTTCTCAAAAATCCCTATTTTACTTCAGCACAAGATGAGTTTATTCAAAAAATTCCTAGTCTTGAAGACCATATCCCTAGCTGGTATGAGAAAAAACAATCCCATAAAGGAATCACTCCAAATTATATGCTATTTAAGCGTATTTAATTATTCGCTTTTTTAGCAGCAAGAACGCTACTTTGTCTACTTTAGCTGAACTAACAAATCATAAACTCTGGTTAGCACCAATGGCAGGTTACACCGATCGTGCTTTCCGTCATCTCTGCAAAGAAAATGGTGCAGATGTGATGGTTAGCGAAATGGTAAGTGCTGATGGACTTATCCGAAATACTAAAAAGACTATTCCTTATATCTTATTTGATGACCTGGAACGTCCTTTTGGAATTCAAATTTTTGGATCGGACCCATATATTATGGCTAAAGCAGCAGAGCTATGTTTAGCCTGGAATCCTGATTTTATTGATTTGAATATGGGTTGCCCGGTAAAAAAAGTAGTGCGTAAAGGTGCGGGTATAGCTCTAATGAAAAATCCGGTCCTAGCTGAAGAAATAGTGCGTGAAGTTGGATCAGTTATTGAAAAAAAATGTTTTTTAGGTGCTAAATTTCGCAGTGGTTGGGACCTTACATCTTTAAATTATCTGGATTTTGGATTGAGATTGCAGGATGCTGGGGCTGATTTCCTTTGTCTACATCCCAGAACACATTCACAAATGTTTTCTGGAAAAGCAAATTGGTCTCACATTACCGAGCTAAAAAAACAACTTTCCATTCCACTTATCGGAAATGGAGATATACATATCCCAGAAGATGCATTAAAAATGTATGAAGAGACCGGATGTGATTCAGTTATGATTGGCAGAGGTGCTCTAGGAAAACCCTGGATTTTTAACCAAATACATCAACTGGAAAAAACTGGAGATTATACTCCTGCAAACCGTCAACTTATACTAGAAACTATGTTTCGTCATATTGATTTAGCAACACATTTTAAACCTGAAGATGTGGCGGTAAAAGAGTTACGCTCCCAACTCTGTTTTTATACTAAGGGTATTATCGGCGGAGCAGAATTAAGACAAGCCATAAATAACGCTATTAGTGCTGAACAAATTAAGGAATTGATTAAAAACTGTGAAGGTCTAAAATATTAATGCATCCCCTTTCTTTTACACTGCCTTAAATATTAACTTTATTATCTTTATTTATTAAAATTATTATCTCTTCCTTGACTCCTTCTTGACTCTTACTTGATATGAAAAACAGGTAAGAGCTAAGAGAGAGCAAGGATAGAGCCTAGAGAGAAAAGGTAAATAATATTACGATATTAAAATAATAAAGATATTATTTTATAAATAAGAAGGAATGAGATACAATAAATTAAAGCAGGTATTGAGGGAAGAGGATAGCGATTTCTCGTTCTGCACTTTCTTTGCTATCTGAAGCGTGCACAGCGTTTTCCGTTATACTTTCAGCATAAAAATCCCGGATGGTTCCTGCTTTTCTTTCTTCTGGATTAACATCTCCGATTAAATCTCTCAAACCTTCAATTGCATTATTTTTCTCTACTATTATCCCAACACAAGGTGCAGAACACATAAAATTAACCAGCTGGTCATAAAAGCTTTTTCCTTTATGCATTTCATAAAAAACGCTGGCTAACTCAGGAGTAAATTGTATAGTTTGAATATATTTAATTTTGAAACCTGCTTCTTCTACCATTGAGATAATATGTCCTATATGATGATGGATTACAGCATTAGGTTTAATTATTAGCAGGCTCTGCTCAATCATTGGGCTTTATAGACAGTTTCTATAAAATCAAGAGCTGCAACTTTAATAGCAATATCGCGGTTTAGCACTTTACTCATTTTAATTTTATGCGTCAGGATTTCAGTCCATATTTCATAAATTTCGTTGGGCTTGAATTCTAAAGCAGTATACATTTTCACCATTTCAATGTAGAAACTATCTCTATCTGCATCTACTTTTCCGATAACTAATTTATAGCTATCGTTACAGACATCATATTCTTTGTAACGAACATCAATAACAGCATAACCGAGTTTGAGTAAATTATCATAATTAACTTGGAAATTTTCCATATTAGGCATTTTCTAACTCCCTATAAAATTCTCGACAAAAAGCAGGAACTCTGCAATTATGTATCCATAATTTGACATAAAAGGTAAAAGTCAAGCAAAAACTAAGGGAAATCTTTCTGCATTTCATTTTATGACCTAAGTAGAAAGATATGGAGGAGCTGGTTATTTATCCAGTAAAGATGAAGGAGTAAAAAAATAAACTATGGGTATCTTTAAATTACACACTGATTATCTTCCCCGTGGAGACCAACCTGAAGCAATATCTGCTTTAACTAAAGGTCTGCACCAGAACAAACGCTATCAAGTCCTTCTAGGAGTTACTGGAAGTGGGAAAACCTTTACTATAGCCAATGTTATCGCTCAATTTGATAGACCAGTTTTGGTTCTATCACATAATAAAACTCTGGCAGCACAACTTTATGGAGAGTTTAAACAACTTTTCCCTGAAAATGCGGTAGAATACTTCATTAGTTATTATGATTATTATCAACCAGAAGCCTATATTCCTGGTAAGGATATCTACATTGAAAAGGATGCTGATATCAACGAACAAATTGATAAATTAAGACTGAGAACCACAATGAGTTTAATGGAAAGAAGAGATGTAATCATCGTAGCCTCAGTTTCCTGTATATATGGTTTAGGTGTTCCAGAAGACTATAGAGAAGCTTTAATTAGATTAGATATTGGAATGCAAATGGATAGAGATAGTCTCCTAGAAAAACTTATAACAGCTCACTACAGTCGTAATGATATTGCCTTTGAAAGGGGAACTTTTAGGGTTAGAGGAGATATTGTAGATATTTATCCTGCTTACCAAGAACATTTTATACGGGTTGAATTTTTTGGAGATGAAATCGTTAGAATAGAAAAGTTCCATCCTATCACCTATCAAAGTCTGGGTGTATTGCAGGAATATTCAATTTATCCGGCGATCCATTTCTTAACTAATCCCCAGCGTTTACAAAGAGCTATAGCTTCCATCAATGAGGAATTAGATGAAAGAGTAGCCTATTTTCTTTCTCAGCAAAAATATCTGGAAGCAGAAAGATTGCAAACTCGCACTAAATTTGATTTGGAGATGCTAGCTGAATTAGGTTATTGTTCTGGGATAGAAAATTATTCTCGTCATTTAACCGGTGCAAAACCTGGAGAACCACCTAAATGCCTTCTGGATTATTTTCCTGAAGATTTCATAATGGTCATTGATGAATCCCATGTAACTATACCTCAGGTTCGCGGTATGTATGCTGGAGATTATACCCGAAAGAAAAATCTGGTTGAATACGGATTTCGTTTACCTTCGGCTTTTGATAATAGACCTCTTTGTTTTGATGAATTTGAACATTATATGCGCAATGTTATATTTGTCTCTGCTACGCCAGCAGATTATGAACTTAGTCTCACTAATGGAGAAGTTGTTGAACAGGTTATTAGACCTACAGGATTATTGGATCCAGAAATTGAGATAAAACCTATTCATAATCAGGTAGATGACCTTATCAATCAAATAAGAGAAAGGGTAGCAAAAAAGCAGAAAGTTCTGGTGATGACTTTAACTAAAAGAATGAGTGAAGACCTCAGTCAATATCTTCAAAAAGCAGGAATTAAAAGTAAATATCTTCATAGTGAGATTGATACTATAGAAAGAGCACAGATTATAAGAAGTCTCAGATTAGGTGAATTTGATGTTATAGTCGGTATCAATTTATTGCGAGAAGGTCTGGATTTACCAGAAGTTTCACTGGTAGCTATTCTGGATGCTGATAAAACAGGATTTCTTCGTTCCGCACGTTCTCTGATTCAAATTTCAGGTAGAGCAGCACGAAATGTAGATGGTAAAGTAGTTTTATATGCTGATGAAATCACCGATGCTATAAAAAAGACCCTGGAAGAAACCAATCGTCGTAGAGCTAAACAACTAGCTTATAATCAGAAATACGGAATAACTCCACAAAGCATAAGCAAAACTCTAAAGCAGATTATGGAATCCACTGCTATCGCTGAAGGTTATGATGTTGGAGCAAGAAAGGCTAAATCAAATCACTATCGTAAAGAGGATTTCTACGACTATCTGGAACTGGATAATAAAGATAAATTGCTCCAGCTTCTAAAAAAGGAAATGAAACAAGCTGCAGCAAGACTTGAATTTGAAAGAGCAGCAGAATTACGAGATACTATCGCTGACCTGGAAAAGCAATCTAATTCCTAAAATATACTTATTGGGAAACATACAGCCTCACACCTAAAGGTCTGTGATCGGATACTAGAGAAGAATAATTATTCCAGGAACCCATATATTCTTCTACGCGTATTACATGACAAACACTATCCGCTTCAGCAAAAGCATCAAATAATTCATTAGTTATTAAAATGTGGTCTAAATGTGAGGGAGGACTATAATTTGGATAGGAAACATTGTTGTAGCTGGGATTTAAAGCTATAGGATAATCGGTAAAATAATATTCATCTGGTTTATCCAGAAAAACCTGAAAAACATTAGTAGATGGAGGTTCAGCAATCTGGTCATTCATATCACCTACTACAATAACTCTTTTATCAGGAAAATGCTCAGCTATATACTGGTCAAGTTTTTGGCAAGCGAGTCTTCTTCGCACTTCTTCATCCCAAGAATCAGTTTCATCTATATAGTTATCTCCTAGAGCTTTAAGATGATTATTAATACAGATGAAATTCTCTCCTTTATAGTTGAAATCTAAAACATAGGGAGGTCTGGGAAATGGATTGCTCTCCCCCACATATATTGGATAAACCTCGTTAACTTGAACGGTTTCCGTATTATATAAATAGGCAAGTCTATAGCTACTAGTAGCATTGGAAACCAAAGCTTCATAATGAGGAATAGCACTTGCTAATTGATAAAAAGCATTTTGGTCCATTATCTCTTGACAGGCTATAATATCAACCTTGAATTGAGGTATTATCTGAGATATAGTCTGAATAGTATTATTATTTAAAGGAAAGGTTTTAAGATTCCAGGTGACCACTTCCAGAGTAGCTTCTGTGCCAAACTCAAGTATACTTATATTTTCAGGAGGAGTAAGTTTATGATTAGTTCCACAACTAAACAACAGAAATGTTGTTAGCATAATTATCAGGTATATCTTTTTTCTATGCCTCATTTTTTTTCCTTAATTTTAAGTCCTTAAAGCGATAGGAGTATAAAGCATAAAGCTTGCCAAATTGTAAAGGATTATTTTTTAAGTTATCTTCTCTTTTATACGGAATGTTTTTTGCATATAAAAATAGTATGACCTCTGGAGGATAGAAATGAAACAGTATTTTGGAATCGTTTTTCTGCTTGCAATAACTTGTTTATCTGCAGCAATGAATGAAAGTTATTTAACGACAACTACCGGATTGAATGCTCATCTGGATAATATTCGTTTTGCTCCTGTTCTAGAACAACCTAAAGTAGGTGAAGAAATTTCTGAGATCACTATCATCTCCAAAACATTTGCTTTACCTTTTAATTCTATAGATTTACAGGTGCAGAATCTTCAATGGAATGTTTTTGATAGAACAGGGAATTTTCTCTATCAGGAACAAAACATAGAAGCGGATATTTTGTGGCTCGGAAACAGCTTTACTTTTCGGGAAATGCAAGGTTATACTATTTTGATACAGACACAAATTAATGATGTTGAAACTATTCGCACCCTTGCTTCAGCAGATTTTTCTCTGATTGGTGCTAAACCTTTAGAAATTCCGGAAAGTGTATCTCCTGCATTTATTGATGCTTATAAAGCTTTAGCAGATAATTATCAGACTTCCTATCTTCGTGATTTACCTCTTTCTCGTCCCAAAATGCTTATTATCAGTCATACCAATTTGGCAAATTATCAGACCAATTTCATAAAATGGAAGAAATCACAGGGTTTTGAGGTTTATGTTGCTTATAAATCTGATATAGGGACAACCTTGAACGATTTCAAGCAATTTATACAGAATCATTATTATGAGTATCATTGTGATTTTTTGCTTCTTTTAGGGGATGTTACCAATCAAGGTGCTTATAGCATCCCTACAGCATTTTTTCCATCTCCCGAATATCAAGAATACGATGCTGACGACAATCAGTATACTTATATTGAAGGAAATGACTACTTTCCCGAAATGTTGGTAGGACGCCTCTCTTTCAATGATATATCTGAATTTATGACAATGGTTAATAAATCGGAAATCTATGAAAAATCACCCTATATGAGCAATACTAACTGGATGACAAGAGGATTAGCTGTAGCTGGAAACTATGCTGAAGGAGGACTTCGTCCTACTACTCCGATTGAAATGTCTCGCTGGCTTAGAGACAAAATGCTGAATTATGGCTATGCTACAGTAGATACTGTTTTTTATCCTCCTACTTATCCGGGAACTTCAAGTATTATATCTTCCATCAATCAAGGAGTTCAATTTGTAAGCTATAGAGGCTGGGGTGATGCTAATGGTTGGCACTATCCTGCTTTCCATATACCAGACCTAAGCACAACGCAAAATGGTCCTCGTATGCCAGTGGTCTATTCTATAGTTTGTAATACTGGTGACTTTGCTAATTCAGTTAATCCCAGCTTTGGTGAAAAATGGATGCGAATGGGAACTGTTGCACAACCTAATGGATGTGTTGCTTTTGTTGGTCCTTCGGATTTACATACTAAAACCAGATTTAATAATTCCATAGCCAGTGGCGCTTTTCGTAGTATATTTGATTTTGGAGTTCGTTGTTTTGCTACCAGTGTTTTGATGGGAAAAATAGAACTGTATAAGAATTTTCCTAATGATATAGGAGATAATCAATATGTAGCTTTCTATAGTCATGTTTATAATATTCAAGCTGACCCCAGTTTAAAGATGTGGGTTCTGGTTCCTGATACTATCTCCGAAAGTGTTATTGAAGGTGGATTAACCTTTGCTCAAAGTGATTCCTATATCCGAATTAATGCTCCCAATCTAAATGGTGCTATAGTCACAGGAACTAAAAACGGAACTGATTTCACCTCTAGTCAGGTAATAGATGGATTTGCCATATTACCTATAGACACCGAATCTACTGGCAATTTGACTCTTACTATAACCAAAGAAAATTATGTTCCCTTGATTCGCACTTTAACCTGCTCTGAACCAGCTCAAATTGGAATTTTAGAAAATAGTGTGGAAGGTTCTATCCTCAATCCTAACACTGAAATTCCTGCTCAAATCACTTTAAAAAACTATTCTGATTCAATCTATACTGTAAATTCTTTATCTATTTTATCAGGTGAAGATGCTACGGTAAATTATAGTCATCAGCCATTTACTTTAAATCCTGGCGAAACTTATAATATTAATTTTACTATCTATGGCAATACTACTATTTGTCCTCGCAAGCCTATCACTTTTTCTCTCAATATTCCGGAACATAATATTATTCATCAATTTCAGATGTTGGGAGGTGGAGCAGAATTTACTGTCCTGAATAGTAGCGGCAATATAGCTATTGGAGAACTCAGTTCAGTTAGTATTCAACTAAAAAATATCGGTTCTGCTCCGATGATAGATGCAAGCGTAGAGATTATCTCTCTTACTGAAGCAGCTATTTTTCCTGTTCCTACTCAGCATATTGGAAACATTGCTTTGCAGGAAACCATCAATATAAATACCAGTATCCAGACCGGTCCATCAACCTGGAATGGAAGAAACCTTCCTATGAAGATGGTTTTCACTGATAATGGCTATAGTACTACCGTCTATTATTCACTAACTGTAGGCACTCCAGAACCTAATTCTCCTACTGGTCCAGATGAATATGGCTACTTTGCTTATGATAATTTTGATGTAGGATTTGATCAAACTCCTGTCTATGAATGGATAGAAACGGATCCATTACTTGGAGGTCAGGGAACTATCTGGGAAATTCGTGATGATGGCTCTCATACCATAGATTTACCCTTCACTTTCCGTTTTTATGGTAGAGATTATAATCAATTAACTATGTGTTCCAATGGCTGGATTTCTTTTATACCTACTCAGATGTGTGATTTTTACAACTGTTATATTCCTGCTGCTCTTGGTCCTTACACTATGGTAGCAGGTTATTGGGATGACCTGAAAGGAATGAAAACAGGAACGGATGATCAGGGTAATGCCATTTTTAATAATATGCGATTGTCCCGGTGGTACGATATAGATAACAATCGCTTCATTATCCAATGGAATGATGCGTATAATCAATACAATATAGACCTAATGGAAAATGCTTCTCTGGAAAAGTTCCAGATTATTCTCTACCCTCAACCAGATCGTGATGGGGATATTGTCATTCAATATCATACGGTTGATAATCCGGGAATTACAACCAATTATTGCACTGTAGGAATAGAAAATCATCTTCAAACAGTAGGATTAACCTATACTCATGCTAACACCTATCCTCCTACAGCTCATACTTTACAACCTGGATTAGCGATTAAATTTACCACTATTCCTCCTGATCCTTATGTAGGAAATAATGATGTTTTGCAAACTCCTTTTCATCTGGCGCAAAACTATCCCAATCCATTCAATCCTCGCACTACTATATCTTTCTCGTTAGCTGAAAGTGGATTTGCAAAGCTCTCTATATTTAATTCCAGAGGTGAGCTTGTTCGCACTTTGTTAAATGCAGATTTATCCAGCGGTAATTATAGCTTGGATTGGGATGGAAAGGATAATAATGGTAAATCTGTTAGTTCAGGTTTGTATCTGTATAAGCTGGACATTAATGGTGTTAATCAAATTAGAAAGATGCTTCTGATGAAGTGAGTTTTAAGATTTTCACCAATATACAAATCGCTATTGATATATTGTTCTTAGGAAAGCAAGAAATAAATTAAAATATTACTATTAACTGCTCTTAATTCCTGATGATATTACCTTAAATTAGCTTTCTTTTGCATTGACAAAATAAAACTAATTAAAAAAATAGG
>DFOM01000002.1 GCA_002376725.1 Cloacimonetes bacterium UBA3541
GGGGACATCTGCACACCCCTACATCTACACACCCCTACATCTACACACTGGGACAACTGCCCACCAGATTACATCAGCATACCAAGATTAGAATCCTTTTTCTTGGTCTGCAAACTTTTACAATCAGGAGATCGTTATTTTGCTTTGCTGATGACAAAAGTCTCTATTCAAAAGGCATTGAATAATTATGAGCTTGGAAAATAGGACTAGATTTTGTGGAATAATTGTTATAATAAAAAAAATGAACTGTATTTATATCATTTAAAAGAGGAATAATACCTCGTCCTTGCAGGACACCCCTCTAAAAAAGGGGAATTTGGCAGCTATTTATTTACTCTTCTGCTTGAGCAAAATTTTTATACACTATAACCTTATTTTCAATATACATTGAGTCAGCTTCAAGACCCAATTATTTGCACACTACTCAATTTTTTATATACAGCAGTATAGTAGATTTCAGCGTACTAATAAGGCGCTAAATACTATTTTATCATACGGGCAATACATTGCCCATCTAAAAAGGTTAATTCCTTAGGTTTCTATAACTTCAACATTAGCACGAGGAATAATCATTCTTGTGCCATCTTCAAATTCAGCTTCCAGGACTCTGACCAGCGTTTCCGATTCCACTTTGGTAAGTTCTTCAGGAAGAGCAGTAATTCTGGCAATTTTTCCGAAGTTTGGCTGTCGTATAATCCGGATCATAGTTCCGATTTCCAGGACTGGTGGTTTAATTTCCTGAGGGACTAATTCTTCTTCCGAAAACTCAAGTGGTATAATAATTTCTGGTCTAATAACACCGGCTCGGATTTGAGTTTTTCCATGTATAGAAGTTTTATGTCCGTTAAACTTTTTCAATAAGCTGTATGTTTTTTTAGCTATAGCGATTTTGCCAAAGCCTTCAGTACATACTATAGTGATACCGATATTTTCGTGTCCTGTAATAGCCACTCCAAGGTCATATCCCAGGAGTTTTTTTAGGTCCTGGTCATCAATACCGCCAGTTATGATAGCTTTAACGCCGTGATTTTTGGCTGTTTCAATAACATCATAGGATACGAATTGACCGGTCACGATAATTTTATCTTTGCAAGCCTCGGTTATTTGAGCTGGCGTTATTTCAGCTTCGGGACTATCAGCTATGACCATAAGTTCCCCTACTGTTTCACCTCCAACGCCAAATATTCCTTGAGCATAGGCACTTTTGTTCTCAATAATTACTCCTTCTTGAGGGATTATTTCCGTAACTATTCCTTCTATAAAAGCCCTAACCTGCACAGGTATCTTTGGTTCACGCAGAAGGATTTGACCTGTAATAGTGGAGATGCTTTCAACTTCACCATTTATAGGAGAACGCACCTCATTTTTCATTATACCCAGACCCAATAAGCCCTTGGTTTCCGCTAAGATTGTATCAGTAGTGATTTTATCACCTGGCTGAACTTTTATAAAATTGGGAAGTTGTGCTGGAGCAACACCAAGTTTATTAGCTAAATTGAAGGGAACCACTTTTCCGGGAAGCAAAGTCTCAGCAACTACTGTTTCAGCATTGACATAATCACCTTTTTTAACCAGCACCTCTCCTTTAAGAGGTAGGACTCTTTCTTTTCTAAGAATAATGTTTTCCGTAACCATTAAACCGGCAGAATATGCTTGTGCCATTTTTTCCTCCTATTGTAATATCTGTTCCGGATAGGCGTTAAATGCACGCAACCATTTTTTTAAAGTGGCGATACGTTCAGATTTTTCTGTCGGCAGCACAAAGGGTTGCCTTCCTCTGGTATCCAGAACAATGCCAACCACTCCACCCTTCAATTCTACATTCAATTCTTTACTTTTGTTTGCGTCTAAGATAAGACCACCATGAGTTTTCAAACTTCCTTTAGCCACTTCTCCAACTCCACAAGGAATTAAATGTACTTCACCAAAAGGTATTTGCTCTTCCCAAATAGTTCCATCGGGCAATTCCAGTTTTGCGGTGAGAGCGGGTTTCCCTATTTTACCTTTACCTACAGGTGCAACACAAGTTCCTAAATAAATCATACAGTCTTTATGGAAAACCTCTGTAGCAGCTTTAGTGCTGATTTCAGAGAGCACTCCCAGATGAGGCATCATAAAAATGCTATCTACAGCTAAACGAGTGATACCTTCGGGGAGAAAAGCATTAATTAATAACATCATAGTTTGACTACGGCGAGGTGCATGCGAAAGGACTCCTCCACTACCTACAAGAAGGTCTAAGGTCATCAAATTGACCAGAGTTTCTCCTGAAGTAGATTGACTGAATGCTTCCGATATATCGCGTTGTCGTTGAGTTCCTTTTAAAGCGCTGGCAAATTCTTTATGCTGTTCAAAAGCAAGACGCAAAGCTTCAATAGCAATAGCTTGTTCTAACACTAGCTCTTCCAGCAGATAAGGTATAGTAGTAGGACGAATCATTTTATTTTTAATCATATTGCGTAGATAACCTTCATCTATATCTAGGGGTACCCATCGCATAATATTTTCTAAGCCACTGGAAGCAAGGACATTGGAAATACTATAGCTTAATCCTAAGTTAGCACTAACCGTACGATTGAAAATGAATTCCTCGGTAAAAACGGAAAAGATATCCGTGGTAGCTCCACCAATATCAACACCTACCACTTCAATATTTTCTTCCCGAGCAATAGTTTGCATAATATTACCCACAGCAGCAGGAGTAGGCATAATAGGTACAGGTTCATGGTCTGGTCCTTTACACCAATTCATCAATTTATCATAGCCTGGAGCTTGTTTCATCACATGGTCTAAAAATAGTTCGTGGATTTTATCTCTTGCGGGTTGTAGGTTTTCTATTTCCAGCTTGGGACGAATATTATCAGTGATAATTAAATCCACTTTATCTTTCAGACATTCTCGCACATAATCACGAGCTTCTTTATTTCCTGCATAAATAACGGGCAGTTTAAATCCTGTTCCGAGACGAGGTTTAGGATCTGCAGCACTGACCAATTCAGCCATTTCTACCACATGCTTAATGGTTCCACCATCTTCTCCACCAGCCATCAATATCATATCAGGTCTCAATTCTCTGATTCTTTCTATTTTTTCGTGATTCATTCTTTTATCATTGCTGGCTATAAGGTCCATAACAATTGCACCAGCACCTAAAGCAGCACGCTCTGCACTTTCTCCAGTCATTGAAGCGACAACACCTGTAACCATCATCTGTAAACCGCCCCCAGCAGAAGAAGTGGAAACATAAGCATCCACTCCCACATCACCACGACGAGGAATAACAAATTCTCCATTTTCCATAAATTTGATATTAGGATTATGGTATTTTAGACGAGCAAGTTCTTCCAGTTCCTGGGTAGCGTTGATTACACCTTTAGTAACATCATTTAAAGGTGCTTCCACAGTTGTGGGTGCTTCTCCACGAACGGTCTGTCGGTATTCTCCATCAATCCATTCAATTAAAATTGCCTTAGTAGTTGTGCTGCCACAATCAGTAGCAACAATTCTGGTAAGGCGTTTCTCATCGTATTGCATCATACCTCCGTTTATTCTGTTAATTTATTTTCTTTATGAAATAGTTTTTTAAAAGCAGCTTTATATTTATTCTTTCTACGCTGCCGTTTCAAACGAGCTTTATTTCTTCTTTCCTCATTGGTTTCTTCATCCAGTTCATCCATCCTTTTAATCAAGCGTTTAAAGTAGTCATCATTTTGTATCATAAGAGCAAAGTGTTGATATTGCTCAGAATCAAAAATTATTTCTGCAAAAGGAAGAAGGAAATATAGGGCTTGACTGGCAATACCATGCAAAGGATGGAGAGATTCACATAGAATAATACCAGCTGAGCCTAAACTTCTATCAACGAAGAAATGTGCCACTTTTTCAATCATTTCATTGGCTTCTTCTTCAGAGATAGTAGTTTTTATTTCCTTATATTCTTTATTCATAATCAGATGGCACGGGCAGCGGTTAAAACTGCCACTTTGCTTGCACCTCCCTTTTTTAGAATTCGGGAGACTTCATTTACTGTGGTTCCTGTAGTAAAGACATCATCTACCAGAATGACTCGCTTCCCGGCAATATTAATGTTTTTTTTGAGACTAAAAGCATTTTTCAGATTATTTATCCTTTCTTCAACATTTAGTGTAGTCTGACTTTCCGTCGGTAAATGCCTCTTTACTGGTTCTATATAAGGTAAATTCCATTTAATAGCTAATTTTCGGGCAATCAGTTCAGATTGATTATATCCTCTTTCTCTATAACGCACACGATGTAGTGGGACGGAAGTAATACAATCAAAATTATGAGCAATCTTTTGAGCATCAGGAATCTCAAGCAAAGTCTGGCTGAGAAAATCAGCAGGAGCAAGAAAAGCATCGTATTTAAAAATATGGATTAACTCCTGTACAGGATTTCTATAGATAAAAGCAGCACGAGCAATATCAAAGACGAAATCTCGTTCTGCACAATCGGGACAAGTAAAGTCAATCATAGGAGCACCACACTTATCGCAATAGTTTTCGGTTATAGGAGAAAGAAGTTCTCTACAACTTGAGCACAGCACATCTTTCACTCTCTCTATTCTTTCTGAACAAGCGAGACAAACAGGAGGAAAGAAGAGATTATCAACAGAGTTTAAAATAGCTTTCCAGTGCGGCAAAGATTAATCCTCCATCATTACTGTTTACATATGGTGTTGCGGCTCGTTCAGGATGTGGCATCATACCAAGAATACGACGAGATTTATCACAAATTCCTGCTATATTATCAAGTGAACCATTGGGATTAGCTTGAGCTGTAATATTGCCTTTATCATCACAATAACGAAAGACAATCTGGTTATTATCTTTAAGTTCCGTTAAGATTTCATCTGAGCAAAAATAATTGCCTTCTTTATGAGCGATGGGAATATCCAGAGTTGTGCCTTTTGGAATTTGGTAGGTAAAGGGAGTAGTAGAGTTTTCCACGCAAATATGTTGATGCTGACAAATGAAATCCAGACCTATATTACGCAATAAAGTTCCAGGTAACAATCCACATTCGGTAAGAATTTGGAATCCATTACAGATACCTAAGATTAATCCACCTTTTTTAGCAAAAGTCTTAACCTCTTCCACAATTGGAGAAAATCTGGCTAAAGCACCACAGCGAAGATAATCTCCATAAGAAAATCCACCCGGTAATACTACCAAATCCGGATCTTGCAAATCACTATCTTTATGCCAGATTAAGCGACAATTATGTCCATAATAAGCAAAGGCTTCTTGAGTATCGCGGTCGCAATTTGAACCAGGGAAGGTAATAACGCTTACTCTCAACTTTTGCTATCCTCTTTATTTTCCAGGGTGAACCAATAATGTTCGGTATTTGGATTTGCCAGTAGCTCCTGGCAGATTTTATCTGTTTCTTTCCAGGTAGCTTCCTCATCATCCGAGTCAAAAGTCAATTCTATATATTTACTAACTCGTACTTCAAACACATTGGTATAACCCAATTGTTGCAGAGAATTACAAACTGCTTTACCCTGAGGATCAAGCACATTAGGTTTTAGACGGACAAATATCTTTGCCACCAACATCTTGACATACCTTCATATTTTAATAGTTTTTTCTTTCTCTTTGAAATCATTATATTCGTCAATAACTTTTTATTAGATAGAGATTTTGCTGTATTATAAGTGGAATTAGATACATATAATCCTTACCTATGCATAGTGTTGTTGTTTTCTTGTTATTAGAGTAAAAAAGGAGACAGGAGAAAGATAGGTCATATTCATTAACAAGGTGATAGATAAGATAATAAGGACAATTATAAATTACCTTTTTTTGAATTCAATTAACCCGAGCAGGAGCTGTCTTTCCTTCAATGACAGCAATAGCATTTTCAGCTGCAAGCATTGCCATTTTTGTGCGGGTCTCATAACTGGCAGAACCTATATGTGGTAACAGAATAACATTGGACAGGGCTAATAATTCTTCAGGGATAATGGGTTCATTTTCATACACATCCAATCCTGCAGCAGCAATTTTATTTTCCTTTAGAGCTGATATTAGAGCTTGTTCATCTATTATAGGACCTCGTGCAGTATTAATTAGTATGGCACTGGGCTTCATTAAATCAAATTCTCTCTTTCCAATTAAATGTCTGGTTTCTGCAGTTAGAGGAGCGTGAATACTGATAAAGTCAGAATTTTGACATAAATTAGTTAAATCTACAGAAGTATAGTTTGCGGGAAGGGATTTAGGTTCTACCTCAGGATCATAATAGATTACTTTCATATCAAAGCCAAGAGAACGATGAGCTACTGCTCTTCCAATTCTTCCCATACCTATGATACCTAAGGTTTTACCAAAGATATCATTTCCTAACATTAGCAGAGGTTCCCAGCCTTGGAATCTTCCTTCTCGCACGAAGCAATCTGCTTCCACAATTCTTCTAGCACAGCTCATTATCAAAGCCCAGGCTAGATCTGCGGTTGTTTCAGTTAGCACGCCAGGAGTATTACATACTACAATCCCATATTTAGTGGCACATTCCACATCCACATTATTATAACCTACGGCATAGACTGAAATACATTTAAGATGAGGAGCAGCTTCTATAATTTCTCGGTCTATATTATCAGTTAAAAGGCAAAGAAGAGCATCAATATCTTTCACTTTTTCTAAGAGTTCTTCGTGAGTAATAGCTCGGTTTTCTGGGAAAATTTCTACTTCAAATACTTCTTCTAATCTTTTAATAGCTTGTTCGGGGATATAACGAGTGATAAAAAGTTTTGGTTTCATTGTTCAATCCTTAGTGTTATTTATGGGCACAACTCTTTCTATAGAATTACTATCTACCCAACCTTGAGTGCCATCAGGTAGGATAACTTGCACTCTATTACCTTGAGTTTTGGTAACAACAATCACACTGCCTTCAGGTATTGTCTGGAGTACATTATTGCTTTCTGGAGTGTGATAAATAGGTGCTACATTAGCAATTATAACGGCTCTTGAATCATTGCGATATCGGTGATTTTTTACCAGCAGCATACTTCCAAAAGCAATGAAGAGAATAGCAGTTATTACCACAGCAAGAATAGGTAAGCCATGCTCTTTTTCGGAAGGTGTGTGCATCAACCAATGAAGACTCAAAGTTAAAAGTATGGCTAAGATTAAAAGAGTTATAGTCAATCGGTTTAAAGAAAAGAAATCATAAATATTCAAAAAAAGTTGTACTAGAAAAGGTCGAGTTGGCTCAGGAGATAGTTCTGGATGTAGATTACGAATGTATAAAAGGTTTTGTTTAGCTTGTTTGTGTGCAGAATTAAGATTTAGGGCTCGTAGAAAATACAACACAGCCTTGCCCGTATTTCCAAGTTGATAGTGGCAAACTCCTATATCGTAGAATAAATCTGCATTTTGAACACCGCGAGCTGCTTCTGCTTCTAATTTTTGTAGGGTCTTAAGATAAAAGGTCTGTTCTGCATTTAAAGAATCAGGATTCAAGACTTGAGCAGATAAGGCAAATGTTAGGATAAGGAAGCAGAATAAAGAAATCAGATGCTTCATTGTGGTTCCTCGTTTTTAGAGCTCATATTGCTCTGAATAGGTGTAAAGCTAGTATTTATAGGAGATTCTTTACCAGGTTTAAAGCGGCTTAAAGCTTGCACTAGTGAACGCAGTTGATGTAGTGCTTCATCCAATTTCTCTGCTTCTGCACCGCCAGGCATAAAACGGGCTTGCTGACAAAATAACAAGAATTCTTCTAATTGGTCAAGTAGTTCAAGAGGAAGTCCCTTCATTCTTAGAGCATCAATAAGTTCAGAAGTGGTAAGGCTTTTAGATATGCCATATTTTCTAGCCAGATAATTCATTAATCCACTTTCTGCTAAAGGATAGAAGTCAGAAGATAGTTTTTCAGCTGCTTCGGTTGCTTGTCTTAAATACTTGTTAAGGATACGATGAGCAGTTTTTTGAGCATAGGCAATAGGTTCCAATTCCTTTAGTTTATTGTCTCTTGCTATAAAGGCTGAAATGATAAGTGATAGGGCACAGAGTACCAATATCAACCAAAACCATAGTTCTGTGCTATAATTCTTGTTATTTGGATAATAGCTAAGATTAAGGAGAGGATTGAGAGCTTGGGGTTTATCTTTATCCAGTAAACCAGAGAAATAGGAAAGGATATTTGATTGATGGACTTTTATCTTTTGAGGAGTTCCTTTGAAAGTTCTATATACACCCGAATTGGAATCAAACCAAGTAAAAGTATAACTAGGGATAGTCAATTCTCCCGTTTCGCGAGGTAACAAAGTGTAATGAATAAAACGAGTTCCTTCTATTTCATTAGCCAGTTTATCCTGAATATAGGGTGCTGATACCTGGAATTTATCCACAGGAGGAAAGGGAGCCGCAGTAAACTGGCTAAAATTTCCTCTTCCTGAGATATTAATAGTCAAGGTTAAAGCATCACCAAGATTTAATTTAGTAGTTGAAACACTCTGTGAAACGGTGAAATTTCCTACCGCGCCAGTGAATCCTACTGGAGCTCCTGCTGGTAAAGATTTTACATTTATCCAGCAAGGTTTGGAGCTAATAGTTTTATTAAGAAATCCAAGGAATTGTGCTTGTCCTTGAAGAATGGGCATCTGTAGCCTTCCAGCTTTATGAGGAAAGATAACATCCTGCTTTATAAGGGCACGCTTATAGGATTTACCATTATATACACTATTTTCATATTTAAGTGAAGAAGGTTGGAGAAAGACCGCTTTGCCATAACCCTCAAAATCTTTTTCCGATTCCGCATAGAAAGCTTCAATTGCCTGTTCGGTGTAAAGATAATAGGAGATTATAACCGGTTCACCTACATAAGCAAAGTCTGTTTCTGGGATACAGAGTAAAAATACTTCTCCTTCTAAGCGATTGGGACTGAACAGTTCATCTCCAAACGGACTTAAGAAAGGTGATAGATTATATTGTTTCTGTGGTGTTGTAGCATAAGTAGATTCATTCACCTGAACTGTCAATGGAGTAGTATAATAATCCTTTTTATCCACCTTAACTTTAAAGGCAGGAATAGTGAAGGTACCGGTGCTTTGAGGATTGTAGATATAGGTAAAGGTTTGAATGTATGTTGTAAAGAATTGTTTATTAGCAATAGAGTATTCAGTAGACGATGAACCAATCACATTGCGAAAGGAGAAGCCTGGTATTTGAGGTGCTGGAGGAGCAACAACTTTTACCT
Organism: Cloacimonetes bacterium UBA3541; assembly: GCA_002376725.1. Classification (GTDB taxonomy): domain Bacteria; phylum Cloacimonadota; class Cloacimonadia; order Cloacimonadales; family Cloacimonadaceae; genus Syntrophosphaera. Next base: position 9,229 of record DFOM01000002.1, read on the forward strand.
GTTTATCACTGGTTATTTCCAGCACTAGTTGAAGCTGATCAGACAGGGTAATAACATCTTCTTTTAAATAAGTATTTATCTTTATTGACTCAGCTTTCAGTGTGCCAATTAGAGAGAGCACGATAATTAAAGCACAAGTAAACTTTTTTACCACCATTTATCTCCTTTTCCCTTAAAAGGTGGAGGGTTCTTTGCCATTCGATCTCTGGCTTCTTTTTGGTCAAGTGCATTTAATCTATTTTCCATTTCTTCCCGGGAAGATTGCTCAGGAGAATCCTGTTGATTTTCTTCTTTATTGTTTTCACCAAAACCAAATTGTGGGACGATAGTATTTTTCTTTTTGAGAGCCAGTTCATAATTTGCTTTAGCATTTTCATCATTTGGGTCAAGTAACATAGCGTTTAGATATTCTTGAAGAGCATTATCTATCTGGTTATCACGGTAATAAGCATTTCCAAGGTCATAATGCAATTCGGAAACTTCATTATTTTCTTTTAGAGCATCCTCTAGTTTTTTTATGCTTTCTTCAAATTTACCTTGTTTGTAGAAAGCTTTACCCAAACTGCTTTCTGGAATGTAGTCCTTGTCTTTGCTGTTTATGTCCTTCTCCCAAATTTTTGCTGCCTTATCGTAATGACCCTTATTATAAAATAAACTTGCTCTACTATGCCTAAGCGATTTCTGGCTAAATAATAAAGTATAAAATAGAAATAATAGGATCAGTATAACCAGAACAAGGATAATGTGGTAGAATAACAGATTTTTATCTTTCATACCTTTTCCCTTTTGCGCGAGAGAGGTAGAAAAAGACTTTCTATCAATAAAATAATTAAGGCAATAGCTGTAGGTATAGCATACTGGTCTTTTAGAACGGAGAAGTTTCTACTTCTTCCTCTACCAGATTCACTGGCATAAATATTTGAGAGAATGGGGTCTAATTCTCCCTGTTCAGGAGTTACGGAAAAGTATTTTCCTTTTCCGATAGAGGCAATTGCCTGTAAAGTCTTAGCATCAAGCTTAGTGAATGCTTGCTGACCAGTCTTCTCATTTCTAATAAAAGTGCCTTCTTCACTACCTATCCCTAGAACATAGATTTTCACTCCTTGTGAACTTAATCTTTTGGCTTGAAGAATAGCATTACCTGCGAGGTCTTCTCCATCGGTTATCAATAGAAGGATATTGCTTCCACCTGCTGATTGAAAAGAACGGCTAGCCAAAGCTAGGGCAGCACCAATATCAGTGCCATACTCAACAACAGTATCAGTATTGATACTATTTAGCACCATCTGCGCACAAGCATAATCATCTGTAAGAGGACATTCCAGAGTAGGAACTCCTGCAAAAGTAATGATACCAATGCGATCTCCCTTAAGTTTATCCATCAAAGTATCTATTTGCATCTTGGCTCTAAGAAGCCTGCTGGGCGAAATATCTTGTGCATCCATACTCTTGGAAACATCTAAACAAATTATAATGTCCAGTCCGCTGAAACTGTATTCTTTTTCTTCGTAATCCCATTGAGGACGCAGTAAAGCGAAAATAATAAATGCTAAAGCCAGGAAAGTTAATATATATTTAAAAAAGTGTAAAAACTGAGATCGGTTTTGGAAATATTCAGAATATAACGAAACATCCGCAAAGCGAGAGAAAAGTTTTTTTTCGCGTCTATTCCAAAAAAATAGGGATAAGATTAAGGGAATGAGAATTAATAGTAGCCAGACATTTCCAGGATAATATATACTCATTTCCTTACTCCGGTATAATAGGCATAATTATCAATCGCAAAAAAAGTTCTATGGTTAATAGGGCAAAGGCAATCCAGAGTAATGGCATAAACTTTTCTGCCCATATATAGCGTATTTGAATCTGGTAAGTGGTCTTTTCCAGTTTATCTATTTTATCCATAATCTCTTGTAATTGAGTTTTGTTCCCAGCTTGAGCAGCTTTTCCGGTTCCAGTAATTTCGGCAACTGCATTTAGGGTTTCCATATCAAGTTCAACCAGCATTTTTTGATAGTAAGTTCCAAAGAAAGGGTCTTCAACCGGATAATCAACCAAGCCACTAGTACCGACTCCAATGGGATAGATCTTTATTCCATAAGCTTTTGCCATTTTTGCTGCGGTTAGAGGGTCTATTTCTCCTGTGTTACTCACACCATCAGTGATTAGGATAATAACCTTACTTTTGGCTGTGCTATCTTTAAGTCTGGCTACAGCTTTGGCAATGCCGATTCCGATAGCAGTAAAAGATGCTTCTTTATTTACTTGAAGACGGTCAAGTTGTTCTAATATAGCTTGATGGTCAAAAGTTAAGGGACTTTGAGTTAGAGCATATTCAGAGAAAGCAACTAGACCGAAACGGTCGTTAACTCTTTTTTTGATAAAATCTTTTGCTACATTGACAGCGGCACCTAACCTGTTTTGAGGAGCAAAATCCATAGCTAGCATTGATCCACTGATATCTATAGCAAGAACAATATCTACACCTTTTTGACTGATATCACGAGTTCCATAACCCCAGCGAGGTTGAGCCAGTGCTAATATTAAACAGATTAGAGTTAAACTTCTGAGAGTGGGGAAAATATATTTCCAGAACTTGTTTTCTCCCTTTAGCTGTTTGAGAAGAGGTAAACGTGTAAAAGGTAATCTCAGTTTATGTTGTTTCTGGATTTTAAATTGATACCAGAGAAGAAGAGGAACGAGAATTAGAGCCAGTAACCACCAGGGACGTGCAAAACTAAGCATGCTCAATTCCTCCGTGAGCAAGCTTGTGTTGTGCTTCTACTAATTCAAAAGTTTGCAACCAGGACCTTAACCAGTTCTCATATTCCTCTATTTCTTCCCGCGAAGGGATATATTTAGCGAATTTAACTTTATCACAGTATTTAAGAAAATCCAGCACTTCTTGACTGCCTGATATATATATTCTATCCATAAATTGTTGGATTTCGGAAGTGGTCATTTCTACTGCTGGAAAACGATATCTCCGTTCCAAAAACCGTCGGATAATTAAAGAAAGCTCATAATGATGACGAATGTATTCACCTTTTTGAATTAAATCCAGAGACAAAAGTTCATCCAAATTCTTCAAGGCTATCTTCCAATCAGGTTCTAAGGAGGCAGAAGATGAGATATCTTCTTTTATAGTGGAATCTTTTTTGGATTTGTTTCTTCTTTGCAAAATCAAGTAGATAATTCCACTCAAAGCAAGTGCAATTAATAGATAATATATCCAGATGGGTAGTTGCAGAGGGTATTTGGCTAAGGGTTTGATATCAACCAATGTGGTATCATTTTTTGCTCTAATAGGAATAACTTTAACCTGAAAGGCATCCGTGAAGTGAGCTTGTCCATCTGAATTTTCCGGAATAACTTGCAATTTAGGGAAACTAAGTGAACCTGTTAGCAGAGGAACGATAGTTAATTGTAACCAGGTTTTTCCTGAGGGTGCTTTTATCTTTTCTACTTCAAGAATTTTAAAGGCAGTTAAAGTGTCCGGTACAACTACACTTTTTAAGGGTACATCAGCATAGATTTGCAGTTGAAAACGATTTCCAACATTCAGGTTATCATCATTAACCAATTTTTGCTGAATAGATATAGCAGTCAGAAAGCTTATCAAGAGCAGCATTAAAGTCAGGGAGAGGATTTTTTTCATCTTCCTTCCCTTAATCTTCTTCTTCGTTGTTCAAAGAAAGTTCTAAGTGCTTTGATATGAGAATCTTTGCTTCTCAATAAGATATAATCTACTTTCATCTTAGCCAGCTCTTTAGAAAGGTTTTCTTGCTGCTGAGATACTCTTGCCTCATAAGCTTTTTGTAATGAGATAGAAGATGTATTGCAATAAAGTGTATCTCCTGTTTCCGGATCATAAAGATTTAGGACTCCCGCATCAGGTAATTTTAATTCAGCTTCATCCAGGACCTGGATAGCGATTACATCATGCTTTTGTGCCAAAATTTCAAGAGGTTTATTATAATCGCTATCCATAAAATCAGAAAGGATAAACACTACTGACCTTTTTTTCAAGATATGATTAGCAAAGGTTAGAGCTTCATATAAAGAAGTATTTTTATGTTCCGGTTCCAGGTAAAGCACATCTCTTAATATCTCTAAGGCTTTATTGCGTCCTTTGCGAGCAGGAAGATACTTTTCCAGCTGGTCTGAAAACATTATGAGCCCAACTTTATCATTATTAGAGAGAGCGGAGAAGGAAAGAAGAGCAATAATTTCTGCCACTCGTTCTTGTTTTTTAGGATGAACCGTTCCAAATTGCATTGAAGCAGATACATCAACAATAAAGAAGACATTGAGTTCCCTGGTTTCGGTATATTTTTTTATATAAGGAGCACCTAAACGAGCAGAAACATTCCAATCAATATCCCGATAATTATCTCCAGCTTGATATTCACGCACTTCAGAAAATTCTAAACCCTGTCCTTTAAAGCTGGAACGGTATTCTCCACTAAAGATTTCATTAACCAGGTTCTTAGTTCGGATCTCTAGTTTTCCAATCCGAGCAAGAATTTCTGCAGGTGTCGGAGAAGACATAGATTGAATCCTTTATGGAACTTCTATCTCTTCAAATATGCGAGTGATAATATCTTCGGTACTAACTTGTTCTGCCTCAGCTTCATAGGAAAGAATAATACGATGTCTCAATACATCTTTACCTATTGCCTTAATGTCATCAGGGATAACATAAGCGCGGTGTTCCAAATAAGCATTAGCTTTGGCTGCACGGGCAAGAAAAATAGTAGCTCTGGGTGAAGCACCATATTGTATCAAACCAGTTAATGCGGATATGCGTGGATAGCGTTGGGGATAACGGGTTGCCTGTACCAGATTGAGGATGTAATATTTTAATCGTTCTTCCATATACAAATCTGCCAATATCTCTCGCATATAATCCAAATCTGAAGGGTTAAGCACCGGATTAACTCTTAGTTCTCGTTCCACAACCATCCTTTCTAAAATTTCCTTTTCTTCTTCCAGATTGGGATATTTAATCTTGAGTTTCATTAAAAAACGATCAACCTGGGCTTCAGGTAAGGGATAGGTTCCTTCCTGTTCTATAGGATTCTGAGTTGCCATAACGAAAAAGGGACGCGGTAGAGGATAGGTGGTATCTCCGATTGTAACTTGTCGTTCTTGCATAGCTTCCAGCAGAGCTGATTGAACTTTGGCGGGAGCACGATTTATTTCATCGGCAAGAATAAAATTAGAAAAAATAGGTCCTTTTTTAGTAGTGAATTCACCCGTCTTCTGATTATAGATTAAAGTGCCGGTTATATCTGCAGGAAGTAGGTCAGGAGTGAATTGAATGCGCTTAAAATGGGCATCAAATGCTTGAGCTAAAGTGCTAATTATTAGTGTTTTTGCCAGTCCAGGAACTCCCTCTATTAGGATATGACCATTGGCTAAAAGTCCTATTAATAAACGATTGATTATGGCATCCTGTCCAACAATTACTTTGGCAATCTCATTACGCAAAACATCAAGTTGTGCTGAACTCGTTGCCACTCTATAGTTTAATTCTTGAATATCCATCTAATCTCCCAATTTTTCTCTTAGATAAATATCGGGAACAGGATAGTCCTATTCCCGATCTCGCACAATTGGCATTGTTTATTTAACTGTTGTGCAGTATGGTTAATTCTATTAAACAACCTTACGAACTTTATTCGCTTTGAGGCAGGAGGTACAAACTTTGACTTTCTTGACTTTGCCATCAACGATAGCACGGACAAAATGTACATTAGGATAAAAACGACGTTTGGTTGCATTCAAAGAATGACTGCGATGATTACCAACCATAGCTTTTTTTCCACATATATCACATACTCTTGACATCTTTCACCATCCAAATTGATTTCTATTTACCATTATTTTATGAATGCCTTTTTTGACAAGATATTATTTAGATTAGATCAACTACCTAAGTACTAGGTTCAAAATCTGGATTTTTAGTAAAGCTCCTTTCCATAAAGGTCGTATTTTTGAGGAATACGAATATCAAAACGGGCACCCTGAGGTTTTGCCGGGGTATATTCTAGTCTACCTTTATGTTCTAGCACGTGTTTTTGACAGATAGAAAGTCCCAGACCTGCGCCATTAGGTTTATTATAGCTAATAAAGGGTTTAAATAAATCTGCCACAACGGCGGGAGGGACACCTGGTCCATCATCTATAACACTTATCTGTAGCCAGTTAGATGCTAAATTAGCCGTAATCTTAATAGTGCCACTAGTTCCAATTGCTTCTGAGCTGTTACGAATGAGGTTAATAATAGCACGGCGGATACGTCTCTCATCAAAATAAGCGGGTTCACTGCATTTATTTTCTATTACCAGTTCAATATTGCGGCTTTTTAAAGAAGGTCCGTAGGTATCTTCAATATCTTTTAAAAAGTTTACCATATCTACTTTTTGAATAATCAGGTGAGTAGGATTACCTTTAATATAATCCAGAGTTTCCTGTAGAAGTTCATCCATCAAATTTGCCTGTTTAATTATGCCCTGAGTCAAGTCCTCTGCTTTCGGGAAAAGAGTTTCAATTAATTGAGCATTTAGACTGATAATAGTTAAGGGGGATTTGATATCGTTTATTAGCTTACTGGTTGCTTTGCCTATAGCAGTTAAACGGTTTTTACGTATCATTTCATTAAAAGAATCAGCAAATCGCTCATTAGCCAGGTTGATTCTTTCTGAAAGAGCAGAGAACAGATTAAGCATTATATTTGGATAGGAAAAGCAAAGTCTCTGTAATTCTTCTTCAGGAATTTCAAGTAATTCGGTATCTTCCAGAGCTATGGCATCTGCAATGCAAGGTTCTGCATTTAAAAAGCTCTGTTCCCCAAAGAATTCTCCTTCTTCCATAACGGTTATTGAAGTTATAGATTGTTCAGAATCTTTGCCCTCTTTCTTTATTTCCACTTTTCCCTTGAGGATTACATATAGACAGGAACCTTTTTCCTTTTCTGGTTGTATCTTATCCCCTTTTTTAAATTTGATGCTCTTTAGCTGTTGTTTAATTCTATCAATGCTACTTTCATCTATTCCATCAAAGAGATTAATAATTTTTTTCTTACTTTCTTTCTTCATTATCTACTTACCATTTAAATAATCTAAAATACAAATTAATATTCTTATTCTTTAGGTCAATATTTTTTTATCGTTCAGAATATGCAAATAAAGAGTTTGGCTTCATTTAATTCTTTCTTGCATAGATTTAATCAGTTATATTAAATACTAGCCAGTTGTTGCTCAATATTTTCTCGGATTTGTTCCAGAATCTCTTTATCTGGGATAAAATGAACTTGTGCTGGATCCAACATTTTGAAGCCACAACCAGTGTTATCTCCCAGCATTTTATGTAGCATAGGGATGCTTTGTCCACTCCAACCGTAAGAACCAAAGGCAAGACCAATTCTATTCTTAGGAGCAAGACATTGCAGATAGCTCATAAAAGCAGCAACAGTTGGAAGGATTGAACTATTTATAGTAGGGGAACCGACGCAGATATATTTTGCATCCATAACTTCAGTCATAATGTCCGAAATATGAGTATGCTGCAAATTCCGAATTTTAGCTTTAATACCTTTATTTTCAAAAGCTTCAGCAATTGTAAAAGCTATCTTTTCGGTGGAGTTCCACATTGTATCATAGATAATCAGGGCATTTCTGTTATCAGTGATGTTATTTGACCAGATCTTGTAAGCATTTAAAATTTCAGGAATATGTTCTGTCCAGATTAAACCATGACTGGGAGCTATCATATTAATTTCAAGAGAGGAAACAGAATCCAGTACTTTTTGCACTTGTTTGGAATAGGGCAGAACGATATTAGCATAATATTTTTTCGCTTCTTCTATAACTAAATCCAGAGGGAAATCCTTTTCAAACCTTTCGTTAGAAGCTATATGCTGTCCAAAAGCATCATTGGAAAAGAGTAGCTTCTCTTGAGGACAATAGGTTACTTGATTATCAGGCCAGTGAACCATAGGGGTAGTGAGAAAAGTAAGGTCATTATTTCCAATATTGATGAAATCACCGCTTCTTATTTCCTGGAAGTTCCAGTCCTGATGATAGTGCATTTTAAGACCCTTAATAGCGTTAGCATTACTATAAATCGTGGCATTAGGGATGATTTTCATCAGGTTAGGCAAACTACTGGAATGGTCCATTTCTATATGATTCTGAACAATGATATCAATTTGATGTGGGTCTATAACATCGCTTATTCTAGCAAGCATTTCTTCAAAAAGGTAGTATTTGACATTATCTATTAGCGTAACCTTTTCATCTATAATCAGATAAGCATTATAAGTGGAACCTCTGGGTGTGATATAACCATGAAAATTACGCAAATTCCAATCTATAACTCCTACCCAATAGATATTATCTCTCAATTTGTAAGCTTTCATTATCTTTCTCCTTTTTTGCTATCTTTTATCTGGTATAAATTCCTACTAATATAGTATATACTCTTCAAAAGCAGTTTGCAAGAATAAATTTTATTTCTGACAGATAGGACAATAATAGGTACTTCTGCCACCTTGTTTTAATTTCTTTACAGGATGTCCCTGAGGACAGTAAGTTTTTTGATAGATTTGCAAGAAATTTTGGAATTCACCTTTTTTATCATCAATACGGCGGTAATCTGAGATAGAGGTTCCATTTTTATCAAGGGCTTCTTTCAATATAGATTTAGTTGTTTTTATAAGTCGGGAAATCTTAGTAGGAGTAAGAGAAGAGGCAGGGGTTTCAGGATTGATTTTTGCCCGGTAAAGAATCTCATTGGCATAGATATTGCCCAATCCCGCAATGATTTTTTGGTCCATTAGCATGTTTTTGATAGATGTTTTATGATTTTTTAAAGTTTTTTGCATATAGGAAATATTAAAATCATCGGAAAGTGGGTCAACGCCAAGCTCAGGCAGGAACTTAGCTGTATTTTTGCTTAGGCAGAGGACTATTTTTCCAAAAGTGCGGATATCTATAAAATGAATTCTTTCCTTTCCAGACAAATAAAAACAGGCTCTTTCATAATTATGTTTGCCTTGCCTTGCCCTGTCCAAGACCAATTTTCCCGTCATACCAAGATGGATAATAATCGTGATCTCGTTATCCAGATGGATAAGAATAAATTTTCCCCTCCTTTCAAAGTCAGTTATTTTTGCTGGAAAGAAATTAGAAGACAACTCTGTATCCCGATATAAAGTGCGGGGATGAAAACAATGCAGATCTTGTATCGTTCTATCGCTTAATTTATTTTCTAATTCATTCAAAATCGTTTGAACTTCAGGAAGCTCAGGCATCTCTCTTATACCTTTGTGTATAGTGTATGATTTTATTACAAATTAGTATACAGCTTCATATTGGCAAGTTCTTTATGATTTTAATCCTGTCTCTTCCCTATATTTGGATTGTTCAAGCTTAAATAATAGCATACCTACCTCTAGCTTATGACCGCTTTTGGACATAAGCTGGACATAAGCTGGACATAAGCTGGACATAAGCTGGACTTAGAGAGCTTGATTCATACTATCTTCTTAATATCAAATTGCCCTTATCGTTAGTGATATAATCGGAGAGAACATTGAACTCAAATCAATCCTTATCCTATATAGAATATAAGTTAATAGACATTAGTAAAGGCTAATTAGCTCTTATTAAAAGAACTATATGTAATCAATATACAAGTAAATACCATCATATATTAAAAAGGGATTTTCAGGTCTGAAAACTGAGATACATTATTCCACTGGGGCATCATTTTATCTTTAACTTGTTAAGCACAAATATCAGACCTTTATTATATCTTCATTAAATGTTTTTTATTTGACAAAGACTTACAATCTAGAGATTGGTTTCTAAAAAGCTGTTTTTATGTGTTATTAGAAGATATTCGGGGAAAAAGTTTAAGGAGCTGCGATGGATCAGGACTTCAGTTCTGTTGATAAAATATTACAAGAATACGAGGGCAAAAAAGGTAATTTAATTCCAATATTACAAGCTATTCAAAGGCAAAAGGGCTACATATCCAAATCGGTTATACGATATGTTTCAGAGAAGATGCATATTCCAATGGCTGAAATTTGTGGAGTTGTAACCTTCTATGCAATGTTTCATCTGGAACCTCAAGGAGAACATATAATAAAAGTCTGTAAAGGGACCGCTTGTCATGTTGCAGATGTAGATAGCATAAAAGAAGCTATATTAGATTTTTTGAAATTGGAAGAAGGAGAAAATACTACTGCTGACGGTAAATTTACCGTTATGGAAGTAGCTTGTCTGGGCTGCTGTTCTCTTTCTCCAGTGATAATGATAGATAATCAAACATTTGGTCAACTCACACCGGATGCTATACCTGGGATTTTGAGACAGTTTTAGAATGAGGAGATAAGAGATGAGTAAGATCACCGTAAAAGTAGGTCTAGCAAGTTGTGGAAGAGCTGCAGGTGCTATGGAAGTTTTTAAAAAGTTGGAAGAGTATTTATCTCAAAATCCAGATGCTTATACCTTAAAAAAGACAGGATGCATAGGTATGTGTTTTGAGGAACCGATTGTGTCCTTAAGTGGCACAGAAATGGGAGAAATAACGCTCGGTAAAGTCAACGCAGAAAATGTGTTAAATCTTATTGAAGAATATACAGAGGGCAAACTTCCTACCTCTAATATCATACTATCGGATAAAACGGAGGCTCCTTTAAATGATTTATTGGCATATCAGAAGAGGATTGTTTTGCAAAATTGTGGGAAGATTGATCCTCTATCCATTGAAGAATACGAGAGTTGTGGAGGTTATCAAGCGTTAAAAAAAGCTCTTACCTTAAGTCCAGAAGAAATAATCAATATAGTCAAGATATCAAGCTTAAGGGGACGAGGTGGAGCAGGATTTCCAACTGGACTGAAATGGTCTCTTGCTGCCTCGGCAAAGAGTGATGAAAAATATATAATTTGCAATGCTGATGAAGGTGATCCGGGTGCTTTTATGGATCGTAGTGTTTTGGAAGGAGATCCTCATAAAGTTCTGGAAGGTATGATAATAGGTGCTTATGCCATAGGAGCAAGTAAGGGATATATCTATTGTAGAGCAGAGTATCCTTTGGCATTAGAACACCTTAAAATTGCACTGGCTTCTGCTCGTGAAAGAAACTATTTAGGAAAGAATATACTAGGCACTAATTTCAGCTTTGAACTTTCTATCAAAGAAGGTGCCGGAGCTTTTGTATGTGGAGAAGAAACTGCTCTTATGCAATCTATAGAAGGTAAACGAGGAATGCCTACTATTCGTCCGCCTTATCCAGCTGAATCAGGTCTCTGGAATAAACCCACCAATATCAACAATGTGGAGACTTGGGCAAATATTCCCTGGATTATAAATAATGGAGGAGAAGCTTTTAAGGCAATAGGAACAGAAAAATCTTCTGGGACTAAGGTTTTTGCTTTAGCCGGTAAAATTGCTGGCAGTGGATTAATAGAAGTGCCAATGGGGATTTCCTTGCGAGATATAATTTATAAAGTTGGTGGGGGTATGAAAACTGAAAAACCGTTCAAAGCAGTGCAATTGGGAGGTCCTTCCGGAGGGTGTATTCCAGAGGAATTGCTTGATACTCTTGTTGATTACGATAGTATCGCAGCAACTGGAGCTATTATGGGTTCTGGTGGGATGGTTGTTATGGATTCTGGCACCTGTATGGTGGATGTAGCGCGTTATTTTCTTAATTTTACTCAGAATGAATCCTGTGGTAAATGTACCTTCTGTCGGATAGGAACAAGAAGAATGCTGGAAATATTAAACCGAATAACAGAAGGAAAAGGAGAATTAGCAGACCTGGAGAAACTGGAAGAGCTTGCTATCAATATCAATAAGAGCTCTCTTTGTGGATTGGGACAAACTGCTCCTGATCCCGTGCTAACAACTTTACGCTATTTTAAGGATGAATATTTAGCTCATATTGTTGATAAACGATGTCCTGCAGGAGTTTGCACTGCTCTTCTTCATTACTATATCCTGCCAGAAAAGTGTACTGGCTGCACCCTTTGTGCAAAACGATGTCCTGTCTTTTGCATATCCGGAAGTGTCAGAAAAGTTCATATTATAGATCAAAACAGATGTATTCATTGTGGTGCTTGTTATAAAGCCTGTAAATTTGATGCTGTGACTAGAGAGTAAGTGAGAAAAATGATAGAAGTGATTCTAAATGGTAAAAAAGTAGAAAGTGAAGCTGGAATTACGATATTAGAACTGGCAAAAAGAAATGGGATTGAAATTCCAACTCTATGTAATGATGAAGAATTAAATCCTTATGGTTCTTGCTGGGTCTGTTTAGTAGAAGTTAAGGGAAGTCGAGGTTTCGCCACTTCTTGTGGAACGATTATAGCTCCAGGAATGGAGATAATAACAGACAGTGAAGAGATTAGGAAAGCTCGTAAGATGGCTTTGGAGCTTTTAATATCCAATCACTATGCTGATTGTGAAGCTCCCTGCAAGCTTGCCTGTCCTGCTTTGGTGGATGTTCAAAGTTATGTTTCCTTAATTGCTAATGGACAATATCACGATGCCGTAAAGGTTATCAAAGAAACCCTACCTATGCCTCTATCCATTGGAAGAATTTGTCCTGCCTTTTGTGAAAAGGAATGTAGACGTCAAATAGTGGACGAATCTATAGCTATCCGTCAATTAAAAAGATTTGCAGCAGATGAGGATTTGAATGATGTTTGGAGCTTTATTCCCGAAAAAAATGAACCTACAGGTAAAAAGATTGCCGTTATAGGTGCTGGTCCTTCTGGCTTAACCTGCGGATACTATCTTTCTAATATGGGACATCAAGTTAAAATATTTGAATCAGCTCCTGAAGCTGGAGGCTGGTTACGTTATGGAATACCGGAATATAGATTGCCCAAAGATATTTTAGATCGCGAAATTGAATTGATGTGTTCCAACGGAATGGAGATAGAATATAATGTTAAATTAGGAAAAGATATCAGTTTAAACGAACTTTCCCAGAATTTTGATGCCGTCTATATAGCCATAGGAGCACAAAAGGCTGTTCCTTTTCCCGTCAAAGGTTCAGACCTGGAAGGATGTTTCTTAGGAGTAGATTTCCTGAGAGCTCATAATATGGGACAAACTCCATCTTTAGGTAAAAAGGTTGCTATCGTTGGTGGTGGAAACACGGCTATTGATTGTGCTAGAACAGCTATTCGTTTGGGTTGTGAAGTAACAGTTATATATAGACGAACTCGTTTGGAAATGCCTGCTGCACCTGAAGAGATTGAAGCTGCTGAAAGAGAAGGTGTAAGATTTCATTATCTGAGCAATCCAGTGGAATATTTAGGAAGTGATGGTAAATTGCAACAGGTGATAATTGAGAAAATGGAGCTGGGAGAACCAGATTTTAGTGGAAGAAGAAGGCCTATTCCTACGGGGAAATTTTTTATTGAACCCTATAACTCCATAATTGCCGCTATATCACAGATCCCAGAAACAGAGATATTTGCTTCAGAAGATAATTTTATTCAAGGTAAGGTCTTACCTATAAGTAGATGGCAAACTGTTATGGCTGATGAAAAAACTATGTATACAGGTTTATCTAATGTTTTTGCTGGTGGAGATTTTCGTAGAGGACCTGCAACAGCTGTAGAAGCTATAGCAGATGGGCATTTTGCTGCTGAGGCTATAGACCGTTTCCTGAAAAATGAAGAAATAAACAAAACTTCATTCCGCTTTGATGCTAAGAAAGGTTATAAGGTGCAGGAAATCTCTCCTGAAGAATACCAGCAGTATCAAAAAATTGCCCGGGAGAAGATGCCTGAAATACCGATAGATAAAGCCAAAAGTTCCTTTGAAGAAGTTGAACTTGGATTTTCTGAAACTGCAGCTAAATATGAAGCAGAACGCTGTCTTGAATGTGGTTGTCAGGTTAATGAAATCTGTAAATTAAGAGAATATTGCACCGATTTCCAGGTGGATGCACTGCATTTTCCAGGAACTATCAATAAATATCCTATTGACTATAGCCATCCATATATTCTGCGAGACCCAAATAAATGTATCAACTGTAGTAGATGTGTGAGAACTTGTGCGGAAATTCAAGGACCAGCAGTTCTGGGATATATCTATCGTGGATTTTCCACTATAATTAATCCTGAATGTGGAGTATCGCTAACTCAGACTTCCTGTGAAAGCTGTGGTAAATGTATAGCTGTCTGTCCTGTAGGTGCATTGGTAGAGAGAAATATTAATTACAAGCTCAATCCCTTAGAAAAAGAGAAGACAACCCAAAATTGTGGAAGCTGTGGTATGGGCTGTTCTATCCAATGTCAGACCCAATCAGGGGTTCCGGTGTTAATAGAAACCGATGAAGAACATCCTGGGTTCAATGGACGCAATCTCTGCTTTAAAGGTAGATTTGGCTGGCAAGCATTTTATGAAACTGATAGATTAAAAACACCTGTGGTCAAAATAAATGGAAAGTGGAATCTTTTAGATTGGAAAGAAACCTTTAGTTTAATTCAAGAAAAAGTGAAAGAAGTTTCCAGCTATGACTTTGAGATATCTCCCTTAATTACTCTGGAAGAGATGCTTATAATGGAAAAAGCAGCAAAAAATACGGGTTCAAGGCTTTTTGCTCATTCAGGCTATCATTGCTTCAGCAGTCAATATCTTCCCATTATACCAAACCTGGAGCCCTATAAGATACTTGATAATTTTTCAGAATATGTGGTGATAGGCGAAATAAGTCAGAATTTACGGACTCTCTTGAGATTACAACAAAGAAAAGGTAAGAAACTGATTAGTGTTCTCTGTCAAAATTCTACTGCTCTGCCTTATGCTGATAGTGTCTATTCTTCTCTTTCTGTTTTGAACTGTCATAAAAATCAATTGTTTATCTATAATATCAATCAGATAAGCGAGAGAGATATCTATGAGATTATAAACCTGGCTGTATCTCTGGATTCGCAACTGGGAAATATTCTGGAAAGTACTGACTATCCAAACTATTATGGATTGCAGCTTTTGAATCCAGAATGGCAAGATACCTCCGATGCAGAATTTGTGATAAGCTATGGAACGAGTAGTAAAATATCTTCTCATACCAGGTTCAGTGTAGCAATCTTGCCTTTTATAGATACTTCATCTCCAGCAGATTTGATTTTACCGCAACCTTCATATTTAGAGATAGATGGTACTGCTCTAGCTAATCTGGGTTATATAACGCATTTTTCTAATCCAGCTAAATCCAACTTAATTAATCAGATACTATATCTATTTTCGCAACTGGGATGGATACCTCTTGCTGGAGGCGATATCAATTATTGGAATCAATTAGTAGAACAGAGAATTCAAAGAGGTTTTAAACAAAAGATAAATTCCTATTTGCCTGAGAAATTAGAACTTAGAGATTTGCGTGAATATGTGCTCCCGGTCAATGATATAGTGAATCAGAAGATAAACATACTTTATGAAAAGAGAAAAGAGCCGAGTAGTTTTGAAAGAAGATTACAAAAAAGGTCTATTGAAAAAAATGTAGTTGCTATTTGGAGAGTAAATAGTCGATGATTTTCTTTCTTCTAACAGAGTTTATTCCCTGGTGGGCTTTGATTTTAAACTTGAGAGCACTGTTAACTCCTTCCAGGGAGTTAGTTGTGTTGGGGATATGAAGTTCCGGGTATTTCTGGAAGGTGAACAAATAGGGAAGATTTGACTTTATACTACGAATAGCGCTTCTAAGCTTCCTGTGAGTATAGAACCATTTTCCGGTATTGGAGTAGGTCTTTTCCTTCAAGAATTGATTCCATTTCAACATCCACACCTCTATCAACATAGAAAACACTTCTTCACAGGATGAAGTCAAGTTATCTACAATCTTTTGCAGTTCAATCCCGGCTTGCAGTTTCGGGCTACCGGTTAGGTATCGGGTGATAATCTGTTTCTGATGAAACTGGCACATTTGGATAGGAATGCCTGGAAACGCAGAAAACAAACCTTTTTTACCGTCGCAGACGATACCAGAGATAGAACATCCTTGAGAAATAATATGATCTATTCCCTGCC
>DFOM01000040.1 GCA_002376725.1 Cloacimonetes bacterium UBA3541
AGATGTTTATAAGAGCCAAGGTACGGACCCCCGTATCTTTTTTATTATCTGAAGTTTGACCCCAGGCCCCGGTTAAACCGCCTCTAATATCAGGATTGAATTGATAAGTTGCAGAAGGAGTGATAGCGAAATGCATATAGTCACGGTCCACTTGAGAGCTTTCTCTACCCTTAGTTTTGTCATAGTTTTTTTCAAACAGGATGGATAAGCTGGAGACCAGTTCGTTATTAATATGGATTTTCTTTTTCGTAAATGGGACGGTAAAGCCTTTTCCACGGGTAAAAGAATAGGATATATTGCTATTTACAGAATGGGTTAAATTAGTTTTCACTATATCATAGGTATCCATATCGGTTGTATTTGTTGCTGAAGTAATGGAATAACTGAGGTTTGTATTCAAGTTTTTGAAGAAGGTAGCAGTAAAACCCAAAAGAGGATTTAAAGCGATAGATACGGCTTCCTGTTTAGGTTCAATCCAATCTAGATCGCCGGTTGCTCTGGTAGTATACTGTATACCGGTGTTTAATCTAGCTCCGGTGAGAAATTTATTAAGTCTTAACTTTTCTTCAAAATTCATAAAAGAGAGAGTTAAATCGGGAAAAGTAATTACTTCAGTTTGATTTGAAGCGCTGGCACGGTTTTTTTGTAGGCTATAAGAATAGGAAATAATACTATCAAAATTGCGCGAAAAAGTTATACCACTGCCGATAGAGATGGTGTTATCATCGCTAACTGAATCAAGATAGCCAGCTGGAGTAGTATGAGGTAATCCAATTTGAAATAGGAAAGGTGGTCTATCATCTTTTCGTGAATAAGATTGAATATATGAGTTTTGATAGGTCATAGTGATATTTTTTATTTTAGAAAGAAGATTCAATAAAGTGGCAGGAAAATAAGTGCTCTCTTTTTCTTTATCTTTATCTTTGGGAGGTTCAGTGGAATCAGTTTCATCTTTCAAACCAGGTTCTTCGGGAGGATAATATTCTTTTCCTGAATCTGTTTCTTCTATAAAACCTTTTCCATAATCCTTATCCCCTTCCTCATATTTTCCTGATTCTTCTTGCTGTTTTTTCCATTCTTCTTCTTTTCTTCTTTCTTCTTCTTTCTTCTTTATATCTTCATCCGATGGATATTTAAGTTCATTCTCCAGGTCTTTAGTTTCTTCTTGCTTTTTCTTATCTTCTTTTCCTAAATGAGCAGCACTAAGTTTTGCTGCCCATGAGGATAGAACATTGGAATTTAGAAGAGTCAAATTGGTACGGATAGTTCTATTAGAGTTTCCATCACTTTGATACATTGTAATTTGTCCCTCATCGGTATTCTGGAAATATTTGCGTTGAGAATCGGAATAACGAGCTTCAGCACTGGCAGTTAAATTAATATAATCGCGGAGATAATTAGGATTATAGTTCAAGCCTAAATCCTGCACATATTGGGTCATTTTCCCAATATTGATGTCCTTCCAATAAATCTTTTGTTTGAGATCCCGTTCAGTGTTCAATCTTGCAGATAGAGAAATATCTGAAGTTAGCCCCCAGCTAATATTAGTATTGGAAGTAAAAGTTTTAGTAGGAACAGTTTGTGTTCGGGGATACCAACCATAAACTCCTTCTCGTTTTTCCCAGTTATAACTTTGTGGCTCGGAATTATTCAAAGTGAAACTATTATTAAAAGTACTAGGAAACCAGCCTAGACGATAATTTCTAAAAAGAGTGAAGCTCACTTTATCACTTGGAATACTGAGATTATAGTTCAAAGTACCGCGCCAATTGAAAGTAGTATCAACAGTTGTAGGCGTATATCTATATGATTTTTCAATACGTCCACTGAGAGAAGTTCTATTAATAGTATAAAGTAATAAAGGAGATTTGGGAGCAGTACGTTGACTAAATCCAAAATCTGCAGCATAAACCAAGCTTTCTGTCCGTTGTCTATCCTTTTCCGCAGGATCTATAATGTTATCATATAAAAGGTCAGAATTAGCAAGGAATCTTGGGATTCCCAGATTATAATTTCGGGACAGACTTAAAGGAATATCCAGACCCCAGGAATTAGGAAATAATTTATTGAGGAAGAATTTATTCAGGATATTAAGAGTTCTGCTACTGGTAAAAGTATTAATTCTACCTCGCTGAATGACAGTATTGAAGTTTTCACTTTTATCCTCGTAATCAATATCTAAGGTTATCAGATCGGCAAAAACTGAATTTAAAGATAGTCTTTTAGCAACACCGATTTCTTCATAGGGTTCAGAAACTCGCATATCATTAAAATAAATTGTTCCATTATAAGGTTTTGGTAAGTTTAAATCATCTGGAATATAAACTCCCAGATATATATCTCTCACATTTGTTAGAGTAGGAGTGCCTTTAAATGTATAAACTTTATTACCTTCTATATATTCACCTGAGGAATCATCTGGGAATAATTCCTTCAATTTTGTGAATTCTTGAAGAGAATAGGTGAATTGTGTCCAATAATTACGATTCATTTTAGGTATATAATCAATAGTATGAATACGTTCCCTAACCTGATAAAAATTCAGGCTATCTGCACCAATCCTGAAGATTATATCAAGAGAATCTGGATTCAAATCATGAGTTGAAGAAAGTTCAGGATAAACCCAAAACTTGATTTTATTATAGGAAAGAAGACTATAGGGTTCAAATAAACGCTGCCTCAATAGCACTTGTTGTCCTGGTTGTAAGTTTTGGATTTCCATAGATAAAGCAGATTCACTGGATTCTCGTCTATCTTCAATATAATAAGTTCCAGGTGGAGAAGTATAATGTGCACTATTTCTTTGATTATTAACTATGCCAGAAAGATAGGAGATATTATAGGTATTGATAATGTTATCTGGGACAATTTGTCCATTCAAGTCACGGATATAGAAATCTTCCCATTTATTACCAACTACATTAATATCATATAATAGGACCTTTACAGTTTGGTCTGTTTCTATTACGATTCTGCCGTAGGAAATTTTTTTAAGTGTTGGTGCAGCTCCAGTAGGAGCATTATTCACGATTTCATACACCGAAGGATCGGTAAGAGGTATACGATAAAGACGCCATCCAAAATCATTTTCACTAACCATAAACGGTGAATCGGTAAGAGACACGGAATAGCTGAAATACCTATCTAAAGTGTTGAGCACACCGTCATTATTTAAATCTTCTGTATCCAGTACCCTATTTCCTTCTGTCCCATTAATAAAAGGATAATCTCCAAATTGGTCAATAGAATCATCAGCATTGTCATTAGGGTCATCACCTGGTTGACCATCAGGAATGCCATCTAATCCTGTATCTTCTTCCAGAGTTAAAACACCGTCATGATTCTTGTCTTCTGTATTGAGCACATTTAAGCCTCCATACTCAGTATAGAAATCTTCATTTATTTCACCTAAATCAATGCGTAATACAGGATGAGCAGTAGCTTCACTAGCTTTTTTATCAATTTTAACCATCAGTTCAATATATTTTTTTTGCGAAAAATCCAGCTGATTTCCGAGGTATTTCATCACCCCACCCCAGCTCCAGACTTCAGAACCACCAATCCCTAGATTAGAAGGAAAAACCTTTATTGCCAGAGTAGTAATAGATTCTTTTTTCTCTCTATCTGTGAGTGTAGCTGGATCTTCCACCTCTTCTCTATGAATATTTTTAGGATTATACCAAATTGTTCTTCCCTTAGCTAAACTGGTATTCCAGGGTTTACTTGCCTGAGACCAGGAACCTATGGTTACTCCTAAAGGATAAGAATCCATTATGGCTTCCATATCGTCTATATAGGCTTCATTTTTCTTCCCATGAGGATCACCATAGATATTAGGAATGGTGTATGCTAACTCACCTGATAGAGTAAAACGTGATTCAGCACTGGTATTTATTAAAGGTAAGGCATCCAGCATTCTCGTTATAAAAGCTGGTTTAACTGTTAAGCTCCCATCAATATCAGTCATATACATTTCAATGTTTTCATTGCCTATTCTGGGTCGTCTATCGGTAACATTTTCAGAACGATAAATAAAAGTCCCCCCAAGTTTTGCCCAATCCGTTAGATTCCAGTCCGCTCTGACTCCGGTTAAGGTTTTACTAGATATATCAAAGGTGCTTCTATATTCGTAATCAATCTCAATTTTAGCATCTGGATCTTTACCTGCTGAAGTCAAAAAAGTAATTCTACCAAAATCATAATCTACGATATAATCTACATTCTCTTTCTGCTTGATACCGTTCACTTTAACCGAAACACTACCTTTAAGTATTCCTCCTTGAGCTAAGTCTACGGATTCACGCCCTATTTTACCTTTAACCGAAAGATAGAAGGATATATCAAGATAATTAATACTTTCACCTTCATCCGTATAGATAATGCCATCGCCCAAAGGATCAAAAGGTTGAATGAAAGGTATAGTAATCAAACCTGTAGATAAATTGACAGTATTATCGTCACCATTAATTAATCCGTCTCCATTGCTATCCATTTTTAAATAATCAGTATAGGTAGTGATATAACTGGTAGCAAGAGAATCAGGAACCAGATAATTGCGGGTCAAATCCACATTTAAGGTGTAAACATCTAAAGTGAAGCCATCACTTTTGATATTATTTTTGTGCATATCATAGACATTACGCATTTGATAATGCCAGACATTATTGGGGTCTTCTGGGTCATATTCTTGATTGCGGCGTCTTAAAACTTTAACATGAAGAATCCCATCCTGCACATCACTATTTGCTGGAACCGGGATACCATCCTTTTGCGTATATTTTACGGCTACGGTAGTACGACGATCAATTGTTTTATTTAAGCGAATAATCCCAGCGTTATAATCTGTAATAAAATCAGTTCCTTCAATTAATTCATCATAGTATGGTACATAGAAGTTTGTAGGACTGAAGAATATGGTATCTCCCACGGCAGAAGCTACATTATTGTTTGCGTTTCCATCATCAATAAAGACTCTAACAGTACCGTTAGCTGGTAGTAAGTTAGGATTTTTAATAATCCAGGCACCAGTGGGATCTGTCTTAATAGCATTATTCACCCATCCAGCAGGAACGGTGGAAGAAACATCCTCCTGAGTATAGAGTTCATATAAATCGTAAGGGTCTGCTAGATAGTACATCGTACGGGGAGCATAATCTCTGCTACGGAAGATAGTAGAATCAGCCTGACTTGTACCTACATAATGCTGAGTGTTTTTTTGCCCTTCTTCAGTACTGGCAATAAAAGTTAAATCAAGATTTTTATATTTGAGTTTAGAGGTTATGCCAAATAGTCCTTGTGAAGCTGCAGAATAGCTAATATAACGAGAACCTGGTAATGATAAAGCTATATTACCACCTTCTATGATCTGAAATAATTCATCTTCCGTTCCTGTGTATTTTATATTGATATTATCTGGATCAAAGAATTGCTGGTCCTGACTGCTATTATATTTTAGATTAACCCCAATCTTTTCACCAATAGTTCCTGTTAACCGAAGATTGGTATCCTGTCTCATTTTAATATCCAACTGACTGGCAGTATCACTTTCATAAATAGCTACATTCTTTCTTTTCGTACTGCCGACTTCCATACTGATTTTTTCAGTTCCATCTATATTCAATCTTCCCGCAGAAGAACCTAAAACCTTTTGAACCGCTTTGGGAACTGCAATAGAAGGAAGTTCAAGAGAAAACTCTTTAATCATTCCCGTTTTGGTTAAGGTAGTCTGCTGAGATTGAGTTAAGTATTGGGATAGCATAGATTTATAAAATGCTTTTTCTTGGAGATTGGCAAAATAAGTATTAAAAGAAATAGTACGGGGTGGGACAAGTTCAAACTTATCTATTTTAGTATGAATTATAACTTTCTCCTGTGAATAATCTATCTCTTCCTTGGTCTCTGGTTCAAAATCCTTTATCCAATACGGCTGGCTTTTAACATAATTCAATCCCCCATATAATTTATATACATCAACTTTGTTAAATATAAGAGGATGATATCCTTCTAGATAGATACGTGGTAAGGGTTGTTCTTTAGCTAGCCCCAAACTGATTATTATCAGAATTATGAATGCCAGACAAAAACGCTTTAACATTAATTTAATGATTAATAGTTTTATAAGCGAGATAAAAACCGTCTAAGGTAAGAGTTTTATCTACAATATCAATAGATGGAACCAACGGATAAATCAAATCAGCTATTCCACCTGTCAATATAGTGATTATATTAAGACAATTAGGATATTGCATTTTTATATTTTGAATATAGCTTTCCAACATATAAGCATGACCATTCACTATTCCTGAAAGCAAAGCATCGCGAGTGTTTGTTCCTAATAAAACAGAGGGAGAAACTATTTCTATTTGAGAAAGTAGTGCTGCTTTTTCAAATAATGTGTCTGAACTGACTTTTAAACCGGGAGCAATTGCAGTTCCTTCAAAGCTTCCTTCCTTAGAAATAAATTGGATAGTAGTAGCAGTTCCCAGGTCAATAATGATACAGTCAGAATGATATTTTTTTAATGCTCCGAAAGCGTTTGCTATCAAATCAGCGCCAATAAAAGAGGGATCATCCACTTTATATTTTATACCTAGATGACTAAGGGCATTTATTTCCCAGATTTCAGCAGTAAGATATTTCTGAAATAAATGCATCCAGATACGCATCAGTTCCGGAACAACAGAACCAATGATAATGTTGTTTATTTTATTAAGGGATTTGCTATTTAAGAGAGGAATAAGTAAGCTAAAGTATTCATCAGCAGTACGATGTATAGAACTGCAAAAACGAGCAAATCTTACTAATTTTTCCTGCTCGTATATTCCACAGGTTATGTTCGTATTTCCAATGTCCACTACTAATGTAGCAGTTTCGGCATTTTTCTTCATAATAATGACCATATAAAGAGTATTTGGGAAATATAAAAAACATAGCCTATTTCATTTTTGTAGCTAAGATGGCTATGAGAAGATTTGTGTCAATATAATTCCTGCCCTGCGTTATAAGAATTGCAATACTATTAAAAACCCAGTTCTTTTAAAGCAGAAGGTTTTTTTCGCCATTTAGGTTTAACTTTAACCCAGAGGTGAACCATAACTGGAACACCCATAAAATTGGTAAGTTGCTGTTCTGCATAATCTCTAATTTTGGCTAAACCACTACCATTTTTCCCGATAATAATAGGTTTTTGACTTTCCCGTTCCAACCAGATAATGGCATCTATGTGTATTCTATCCTCTAATTCATTGAATTTTTCCACCAAAACAGCTGTAGAATAAGGTATTTCCTGACTAAAATAATTAAAGATTGCCTCCCGGATAAATTCTTGGGCAAAGAATCGCATAGGCAAGTCTGATAGTTGTTCTTCACTATAGTAAGGAGGATGATAAGGAATATATTTTAGCATAGCTTCCATCAGTTCGGAAACTCCATCCCCTCTTGTAGCAGAGATAAAAAAGGCTTCGGTACAGGATTTTGGTAGTTGATTGATAAAAAAATCTCTGGAATAATCTTTCTTTAAATCAATCTTATTAAAAACTGCGATTTGAGGAATTGGAATTTTAGCTAGATGCTCCAACACTTCCAGATCATAATCCGTTGGAAAGCTCGTCACTTCACTCATAAAAAGAATTAAATCCACATCTTTATACGATTCTGACCATAAATCCTGCATTTTCTCTTGCAATTTATATCGTGGTTTGAGATAGCCTGGAGTATCAATAAAGATAATCTGACAATCATCTCGGTTTAAAATTCCTTTAATATTATAACGAGTGGTTTGCGGTTTAGGAGAAGTAATGGAAAGCTTTTCACCTATAAGGCGATTCATAAGAGTGGATTTACCGGTGTTTGGTTTACCTAAAATAGTAACAAAACCGCTACGAAATTGAGGATTGTCCATAAAAAGAAAATGGGAGGACGGATTTGTTCATCCGTCCCCAATCAGATTATTTTTAATAATTTATATTTCATTAAAAACACTGTTAATTATTTCTGTCACTTCCATCAGCTGGTCTTCAGTAATAACTAAAGGAGGTGCAAGTCGGATAATATGACGATGAGTTGGCTTACAAAGTACGCCTTTATCTTTTAATTTGAGACAAATATCCCAAGCTTCATATCCATTTTTAGGTTCAACTACTATAGCATTCAATAAACCTTTACCACGCACTAATTTTAACATAGGATGCTTAATATTCCCTAGTGCAGCGCGGAATTTTTTACCTAAATCAAAAGAACGCTGAGCCAGATTCTCCTCTTGCACTACTTCTAAGGAAGCCTTAGCTACAGCACAAGCTAAGGGATAACCACCAAAGGTTGAACCATGTTGACCTGGTTTGATTACCAGCATTATATCCTTATCTGCAAGCACTGCAGAAACCGGAATAACACCACCACCAAGAGCCTTTCCTAAGACAAGAATATCCGGTCTTACTTCTTCATAATCACATGCCAATAGTTTCCCGGTTCTGCCCAGTCCAGTTTGAATTTCATCGGCTATAAATAGAACATTATGAACCTTACAAAGGTCAAAACAAGCTTTCAGGTATCCATCATCAGGAACGATAACGCCTGCTTCACCCTGGATGGGCTCAATGATGAATGCTGCTACATTTTCCCCATACTTTTCCAGGCAGTTTTTTAGAGCTTCTACATTATTATAAGGTATCTTCAATATACCAGGAAGATAGGGTCCATATCCTTCATAGCAATCTGGATCTGTAGAAGCTGAAACCATCGTCATTGTCCGTCCATGAAAATTGTTCTCTGCAAAGATTACCAGAGCACTATTTTTCTCTACACCTTTAACTTCATAAGCCCATTTCCGAGCTAGTTTGAAAGCCGTTTCCACTCCTTCTGCTCCAGAGTTCATTGGCAATAACATATCATAACCAAAATATTCGGTGATAAATTTTTCAAATTCACCTAATTTGTTATTGAAGAAAGCGCGAGAAGTGAGGGTCAATGTTTTTGCTTGCTCAATTAAAGCATTGATTATCTTAGGATGACAGTGTCCTTGATTTACTGCAGAATAAGCAGAAAGGAAATCGTAGTATCTATTTCCTTCAGGGTCCCAAACAAAGACGCCTTCACCTTTTGCCAGTACTACAGGTAGAGGATGATAATTGTGAGCTCCATACTTCTCTTCCAATTCCATAGCTTCACTTGAACTGATATTTCCATAAATGAGATTTTTGGACATTTTATTCTCCTAATTTATTTAATTTTTCTTTCAAAAGCCAACTCATTAGTTCAAGTCCCTTATGTCAAGGACATTCTTATTTCATCGTTGGTATTAAAAGCTTTTTATATAATAGATTCAGGATATGAGGATAGCCAATTAATACAATTTAAAGAATCTGTGAGAATCTCAGCATCTGTTTAACAGAAGAACCGTTAGGTACGACCGATAGAGTAATAGGTAAAACCAAGCTCTTTCATAGTTTTTGGTTCGTATTGATTCCTGCCATCAAAAATAATAGGTTGGCGCAAGATTGATTTAATTCTGCCAAAATCAGGGTAACGGAACTGGTGCCATTCCGTTAAAAGCAGCATAGCATCGGCATTTTGTAGAGCTTGATATTCGTCTTGAGTATAGGAAATATTAGGTTGATTACCAAAAATATGTTCTGCCTCTTTCATTGCAGCCGGGTCATAAGCCTGAATCTTAGCTCCAGCATTAACTAAAGCATTGATAATGGTAATGGATGGAGCTTCTCTCATATCATCCGTTTGTGGTTTGAAAGCCAGGCCCCATACGGCAAAGGTAAGACCTTTAAGATTATCTCCAAAATGTTTTTTGATTTTATCAACCAGCACCAGTTTTTGCTCTTTATTAATCTCTTCCACCGCTTCTAATAATTGGGAATTCAAATTATTATCTTGAAACATATGAATTAAAGCCTTCACATCTTTAGGGAAACAGGAGCCTCCATAACCTATACCTGGATATATAAATTTATAACCAATACGAGTATCAGAACCAATTCCAACTCTAACTTCAGAAATATCTGCTCCAGTTGCCTCACATAAGCGAGAAAGCTCATTAATAAAGGATATTTTGGTCGCAAGCATAGCATTAGCAGCATATTTAGTCATTTCAGCTGAACGAGTGCTCATAATAATTATACGCTCATTAACCCGATTAAAAGATAAATATAGATCTCGGATAACTTCTGCTGCACGAGGATTATCCGCACCAATAATAATTCTATCGGGACGCATAAAATCCTCTATAGCTGCACCTTCTTTCAAAAACTCGGGATTGGAAACTACATCAAAATTGATATCTACACCCCTCTCTTCCAAGATTTCACTTATTGTCCTAGATACTAAATCTGCTGTTCCCACAGGGACGGTAGACTTATCTACAATTATCTTATAATCCTGCATATAACTTGCAATATCTTTTGCCACAGCCAGTACATATTGAAGGTCAGCTGAGCCATCCTCATCTGGAGGCGTTCCTACAGCAATAAATATAACCTCCGATGCTTGAACTGCTTCAGCAATATCTGTAGTAAAACTTAATCGCCCTTCTCTTGAATTACGCTCTACCAGCTCTTGTAATCCAGGTTCATAGATGGGAACAACACTATTTTTTAACAATTCAATCTTTGTCGGATCTTTATCAACACATATTACTCTGTTGCCCATCTCCGCAAAACAGGTGCCACTAACCAGACCTACATATCCACTACCAATCATCGCTATATTCATTTAAAAAGCTCCTTATTTTTAAAAAACTCAATTGTTTCCCTAATGCCTTCATTCAAAGTATAAAGAGGACTCCAGCCTAATTCCTTAAAAGCTTTAGAGCAATCTAAGAGAGAACGATGTAAATCTCCCTTTCTTGCAGGTCCCAGAATGGGTTTAATATCCGAACCTAATTGCCAGGCTATAGTTTTATAAAGAAATGAGGTTGTAATTTCGTGTCCGGTCCCAATATTGAAGACATTATTATTTCCTCTATCTAATGCGGCAACATTAGCTCTAACCACATCTTTAACATACACATAATCTCTGATCATACCTTCTGGTTCCTCAGGATAAGCATAAAGCATAGGAGCTTGATTACGAAGTAGTTTTTCTATAAAAATTGATACTACTCCTGCTTCACTTTGTGCCACTTGACGGGGTCCGTATACATTAGCATAACGCAAAATTGTATAATTTAAATTATATTGATAATGATAAAAGCGAACATAATATTCACTGGTCAATTTATGGATTGCATATATAGATAAAGGCTTCAAAGGACAGTTTTCGGTAGCAGGATATTCTTCTGCTTCTCCATAAATAGCTCCACCTGAAGAAATTAGAATAACTTTCTTTACACCGTGCTTTACAGAACATTGCAGAATATTTAGAAATCCCTTTATATTAATTTCAGCATCATTAATCGGATTTTCTATGGAATAAGGAACACTTATTTGAGCAGCATGATGATTTACGATGTCTGGTTTTTCCAGCGAGAATATCTCGTCTAAAATAGGTGAACAAATATTTAATTGATAGAACTTCACTCTAGAATCAAGATTTTCTAATGAGCCTGAAGATAGGTCATCCACTACTACTACATCGTAACCCTCTGCTAGATATGCATCAGCAACATTTGAACCTATAAATCCTGCACCACCTGTTATTAGTATCTTCTTTTTCATTCTTCTTCTACAATTTCATAATCCCCTATAATTTTAACATCTCTTGGATCAACTTTAACTGATACTGCTTGATGAAGAATATTAACTTGGAGATAAACTTCTTCAAGTTTTTTATGACTTTTAACCAATCCACTTACTCCTTTGAGAGGTCCATTAACTATTTCTACCATTAGTCCTTCTGAAAGCCACATAGCCTCCTTCATTTCTATCCTACGATTACGAGTTAACCAGATATTTCTTAGTTCATCCACTAATTCTCTTTGACAAGGCACATTTAGGTATGAAACCACATAACCGGTAGATAGAAGTTCTCTTTTGGTGAAAAAATTAACTACAGTAAAGAGATAACCTGAGAAAATAGGTTTAGTAAATGTTACTTTTCTTCTTTGATAGATACGACTGCTTTCGGTTAGGGGTAAATAGTAGGATATATTATGTTTTAAGGCATATTCTGCTAATTTCTTCTCGCATCTCGGTTTAGTATGAATTACGGTCCAGTAATGATTTTCCGGAGCTAACTCTAATTCTCCAAAAAGCTCTTCTATCACAACTGGTTTATGAGTGGACATAAAGTTTAATATCTATAATGCTCAGGTTTATAGGGTCCAGAAATAGGAACATTTATATATTCAGCTTGCTGACGCGTTAAATGCGTGAGCACCACG
Source organism: Cloacimonetes bacterium UBA3541 (assembly GCA_002376725.1). Classification (GTDB taxonomy): domain Bacteria; phylum Cloacimonadota; class Cloacimonadia; order Cloacimonadales; family Cloacimonadaceae; genus Syntrophosphaera. The sequence continues at coordinate 12,329 of DFOM01000040.1, forward strand.
CCCAATTTGTCCAGATGTAATCTTGCAACTTCCTCATCCAGTATTTTAGGAAGAGTATAGACTCCAATCTGATGGGAATTTTGCCATAAATCCATCTGGGCTAAAACTTGATTAGTAAAAGAGCAACTCATAACAAAGGAAGGATGTCCTGTAGCATTACCAAGATTGACCAATCTCCCTTCTGAGAGCAGAATGATAAATCTTCCATTAGGTAAATAAATCTTATCCACTTGGGATTTGATGTTTTCTCGCTTTATACCTTCTAACTCAAATAACTTTTGCACCTGAATCTCATTGTCAAAATGACCAATATTACAAACTATCGCTCCTTCTTTCATTCGGAGGATATGGTCTACTCTAATCACATCACAATTTCCCGTAGCAGTTACAAAGATATCTGCTATATCAGCCATATTATCCACCGTATTTACTTCAAAACCTTCCATAGCAGCCTGAAGTGCACAAATAGGGTCAATTTCACTAATCACTACACGAGCACCAAAACTACGCATAGATTCAGCACATCCCTTCCCCACATCACCGTAACCACATATCATTACCAATTTACCCGCAATCATAATATCTGTTCCCCGTTTAATTCCATCTGCAAGGGATTCTCTGCACCCATAAAGATTATCAAACTTAGATTTCGTTACGGAATCATTGACATTAATGGCTGGAAATAGCAGGTTATGATGTTCTAGCCTTTGATATAATCTATTAACGCCTGTAGTTGTCTCTTCACTGACTCCTCTTATTCCTTTCACCATACGATGCCATTTCTCCGGATCAGATTTTAAACCAGCAATGAGAAGTTCCTGAACTATCTTCATTTCAATAGAATTTGCTTCAATCTCTGGAAGCTTACCTGAAGCATAGTATTGTTCTTCTAGTCTGTAACCTTCATGGACCATTAGAGTAGCATCACCACCATCATCAACAATAAGATCTGGACCTCCCTCTTTCCAGGTTAAAGCATTCAAGGTACATTGCCAGTAATCTTCAAGTGTCTCACCTTTCCAGGCAAAAACAGGAATTCCACTTGCAGCTATAGCAGCTGCAGCATGGTCCTGGGTAGAGTATATATTACAACTAGCCCAACGAACTTGAGCTCCAAGCTCAACCAGCGTTTCTATTAATACTGCAGTCTGGACAGTCATATGCAGACTTCCAGTAATACGGGCATTTCGTAAAGGTTTTGCTGCAGCATACTTAGACCTTAAAGCCATCAATCCAGGCATTTCCGCTTCAGCTAAAATTATCTCTTTTCTGCCAAAATCAGCAAGAGATATTTCGGCTACTTTATATTCCATTTTAGTCTCCATAATATCTTACTATGATTATACGCAAAACAGTGTCATTTTATCTCTTACGATAATTTTTATTACGGTGTCCTGTAGAACGGTAATTTCCTTTATGCTCATCTCGTGTATTAAATTTGTCCTGTTTGGTTGAATTTTGATTTGGTTCAGGATTACCTTCCACTCCTTTCATAGTTAGTGCTAGTTTCCCCTTTTCCATACCAAGTGCTTTAACATGAACAATATCACCTAATTTGACCATATCTTTGGGACTATCAATCCTTGAAGTATGCATTTGCGATATATGTACCATACCTTCTTTAGTTCCGCCCAGAATCTTTACAAAGATTCCATAAGGTTCAATGCGTGTAACCTGTCCTTCAAATTCTTCTCCTATTTCAGGTTCTCTGATAATGCTCTGAATCCATTCCTTTGCTTTTTGTATGGATTGCTGATCGGGAGAAAGGATATGCACCCATCCATCATCTTCTATATCAATTTCCACCTGACAAGCTTCAATGATAGATTTAATCATCTTCCCATTGGGACCAATTATTTCACCAATTTTATCAACTGGAACCTGGAAAGCTTCAATGCGTGGTGCCGTAGGTGCCAATTCTTTTCGTGGTTCCGAAATACATTCTTGCATTATATCCAGGATTTTCAAACGAGCGTTATGAGCTTTATCCAAAGCTATCCGCATAATATCCTTGGTAATACCTTCAATCTTAATATCCATCTGCATAGCAGTTATACCATCACGAGTTCCTGCACATTTGAAATCCATATCTCCTAAGTGGTCTTCTAATCCCATAATATCAGTTAATACCACATAGTTTTCTCCCTCCATAATTAAGCCATTAGCGATTCCTGCGACTGGAGCCTTAATAGGGACTCCTGCAGCCATTAGAGCCAGACATCCACTACAAATAGATGCTTGTGAAGATGAACCATTTGATTCCAGTGTATCAGTGACCACTCTAACAGTATAAGGGAAAACTTCCTTATCTGGCATTACTGCTATTAAAGCACGCTCTGCTAGATTGCCATGACCCAATTCTCTACGACCTGGAGCTCCCATTTTTCCGACTTCTCCTACACTGAAGGGAGGAAAATTATAATGAAGATAGAATCTCTTTTTATATTCTATTTCCAAACCATCAATTATCTGCTCATCACTACTTCCACCAAGAGTAACCGTCCCTAAGGATTGAGTTTCTCCTCTTGTAAATAAAGCAGAACCATGGACAATTGGTAAAACATCAATTTCGCAAGTTACTTCACGAATATCATCTAATCCTCTACCATCCACTCTATGATGTTTATTAAGAATTGAATCTCGCACATAACATCTAATCAGCTCTTCATATGCAGCTTTATACCATTTTTCATTTTCTGCATAGGTTTCTTCATTTTCTGACTGATAGTTCTCCAACATTTCCGCTTCAGTGGTATCAAAAGCATCCTGTCTTTCCTGTTTACCAAATAACATAGCAGCTTCCGCTATCCTATTACCATAATCAGCTTCCACTTTTGCCATTATCTCTTCTGGAATGCTTTGTAAGACTACTTCTTTCTTTTCTTTCCCAACTTCAGCAACAAAGTCATTCTGCAAAGCACAGAGCTTTTTAATCTCTTCGTGTCCTGCATAAACGGCATCCAGCATCACCTCTTCACTTAATTCTTTAGCAGCAGATTCAATCATAACCACAGAGGTCGCAGAACCAGCAACTGCCAGATTAAGTTTAGAAAGGTTATTTAGCTCATTCTGATAAGGATTCACTACGAACTGATTATCTATATAACCTACGGTTACACCTGCAATAGGTCCATTAAATGGAATATCAGAAATCATTAAAGCTAAGGATGCTCCAAAAACTCCAATTTCAGAAGGCTCATTCTCTCCATCATAAGATAGGACATTCACTACTACATGGACTGGATTACGGAACCCTTCCGGGAATAGAGGTCTTATGCTTCTGTCTATTAATCTGGCAGCAAGTGTGGCATCTGTAGTAGGTTTAGCTTCACGCTTGAAAAAACCACCAGGAATTTTTCCACTAGCATACATTTTCTCTACATAATCCACGGTTAAAGGAAAGAAATCCTGCTCTTCAGATGGTTCTTTGCCCATTGTAGCAGTTACCAGGATAGAGGTATCACCATATCTAATAAATACGCTACCATTGGCTTGTTTTGCCATCCTGCCCGTTTCAATGTAAAGCAGTCGACCACAAAATTCTAATTCTCTTTTAATAATGTTAAAGTTATGCATTAACTTCTCCTCTTTATCTTATCCAAGGGAGAAGAAGCAATAGGCAGAAAGCGGTCTAAATTCTGCTCTCAGCTTATTGCTCGAACTCCCTCGGAATTTATCGCTTTTATTTTCTCCGTATATGATTATTTCAAGAAAGAAGGTGCCCGCAATGATTATGATACTGCGGGAACCCACTTTTTAATATAGGAAGAGTTTTACTATTTTCTAAGATTTAGCGCCTTGATTAATTCACGATAACGAGTAATATCTTTCTTCTTTAAATAATCAAGTAAACGCCTTCTTTGCCCGATCAGCTTCAGAAGTCCACGACGAGTGCTGAAATCCTTTGGATGCTGTTTCAAATGCTCGGTTATATCATTTATCCTCCGAGTTAGAAGCGCAACCTGTACCTCAGGTGAACCTGTATCTGATTCATGGAGTCTAAACTCTGCCATGATAGCCTTTTTGGCCTCAGGTGTTAAAGTCATTTCATCCTCCAGATGAATTTTAATACAAGTTTTTTCAACTACTTTATTTGTCCAGCAATTTTTTATATATTGAATGTCTTTTAATCAGGAATAAAAAAATGATGCAATAAAGATGAAATAGTAAAGCGGAAACCTAAAGCAAAATCTCTTAATTGATAAAGCACAGAAAATAAAATGAGGGACTAGCTTTTAACCTTATCCCTTTATCATCTTAAGATTAGGCATATAACAACCTTTAGTTAAATTAAGAAGATAGATTTTCTTTATTAACTTCTATCCTTTTAGGGTAAGATCTCTATAAATGAGAAGATCCATCTCCACGATAATTATCTATAAATTACAGCCATAAATCGTATTTATTCTACTTAGTAATTTATTTCCTGTAACTTTTTTGAATCGTCTGAACTTTATGATAAATCTCAGTTGTTGAGTTATCTACAATCTTTTTATCCTTATCCTGTTCTTTCTCTTTCTTTTTGGTTGTAATTGTCTTAGGAACTGATTTAACTTTTGTTGTCTCCTCTAAGTTATCAGGTTTATTACTAGTTTCTTTCCCGGAAGGCGGTGCAGGGGTGTATCCAGCATTACTATATCCATACCCTTGTCCTGCAGGAGGTCCATTATGTCCTCCGGTTCCATTACCACTATAACCACCCCCAGGAGGTGTGGGAGGATTATGTCCTCCTCCATGCGAAGGAGGTGGTGGATTATGTCCGGGGTGAGGAGGACAGTTTCCGTGATGGTGATTGCCTGGATGATGATGTGGATGATGTAAATATCCTCCTGGAGGGGGAGGATACCAGAAGATTCCAGGATAGTAATAAAAAGCTAGGGGGATAGGACGATAACATAATAGAGAATAATGTATACAGATAGAAGTATAACACCTGTCATAATCACGTTTTAATTGGAAGGTAAAGACAGTTGGATGCTTAAGAGCATCTTTCTCCTTTGTATAGAGGAAAGGAACAAAAATAGTCTTCTTTAAAGGAATATATCCCTCTTTAGTAATAATGATATTTATCTTTCTTCCCGGTATTCCTTCCTGAAGAACCATATATTCATCCATCATAACTGGATATACAGGACTAGGAGTTTTACAAAGATAAAGGTCAATATCATAAAGAGAGACATCTGCATCTGAAGGCTTAGTTTTAATTTTGAAAGCTCCAAACATATAATCTGCACAAAGCAAACCTATGCTTAGGAACATACATACGACTAAAAACAACTTCTTATTCATTGTTTCCTCCTTGGAGGAGTGATATTCTATATATTAATACTCTATATTTTTTACATCCTGCAAAAAATAATTATGTTGTTTCATCATAAGATATCGTTTTATTTTTTAGCCAGTTCTATTTATTCGTTGATGATACTTGCTTTTTCACTTTAAACTTTTTGAAATATACTTATTGGAAATGAGCGAGAAATATAAGGATTTTAACTAGGAAATACTATAGAAAACTGAAGAAACCATAAGTTTGCAAGATAGTTGGTGAGGTCACACAAAAAAGTTGACTCTCTAGCTATTTCTGAATTAATGAACATATATTCATTAATAAGAGGATTAAATGCTGTCAAAATGTAAATGTAAGAATATACCAAAAGCAAAACTAGCTGAAATTATTTCCGGTCTTCCCGAAAAAGCCATTATAGACCAGCTTTGTGAATTCTTCAAGGTTTTTGGAGATAGCACCAGATTGAAAATATTGTATTTTCTTTCCTGTAATGAATTCTGCGTAGCTGATCTTTCAGATTTAGTAGGAATGCAACAATCTGCAGTTTCGCATCAGCTTCAAACTTTGAGGCTTCATCGTTTGGTAAAATGTCGTAAAGAAGGGACAACAACTTACTATTCTTTAAATGATAATCATGTTCAACAAATCTTCGGAATAGCTCTAGAACACATTAATGAAGGTTTTGTAAAATGACTATAAAAGAATATGATATAGAGAATTTGCATTGTGCAGAATGTGGTAGCAGGATTGAAGCAGGAATAGAGAAACTACCTGAAGTGGAAAGTGCTAATCTTGATTATGAGAATAAAAGACTTTCCATAAATTATCACCAGGTAGTTGATGACCCCTTAGCGCGTCTTTATCAAGTTGCGTATTCTATTGATCCTGGAGTGGTCTTTTCTCTTCATCCGGTTAGTATGAGCAGTAAAATTTCTTCTTTATTCTGGGTATTTTTAGGGGTAGGTGCAGGATTGCTCATAGCTGGTGAATTTCTTCCTTATACTTTTCAACCCTGGATTGGTGTACTGGGATGGTTTTTAGTAGGACACAGAGTATTAGCACAAGCAATAAAGTCCCTCACACAGAAAAAGGTTTTTACTGAACATTTTCTGATGAGTATAGCCACCATTGGAGCTCTTATTTTAGGTGAATATTTAGAGGCTGGAGCGGTAATGATTTTCTACGAGTTTGGCGAATGGTTAGAAGGTAAAGCTCTGGAACATTCTCGACGAATGGTAAAAAATAAACTTAATATAAAGACGGAAATTGCTCATTTAAGAACGGAAGATGATATTCAGGATAAGCCCTTATCTGCTATATCAGCAGGAGATGTTATTATCATATATCCTGGTGAAAGAGTTCCACTTGATGGTATTATTATAAAAGGAGAAAGCTCGGTAGATACTTCTTCATTAACGGGAGAAAGTGAACCTCTCTATGTAGGTGAAGGAACTGTGATTTACGCAGGATTTTTAAATAATTCTGGAATGCTGGAACTTCAGGTAAAAAGTGTAGCTTCTGAGAGCACAATTGGCCGCATTTTAAAATTGATAGAAAATGCAGGAGTAGCTAAATCAACTCAAGAAAAATTCATTACCCGCTTTGCCAGATTTTACACTCCTGCTGTTGTAGGTGCAGCATTGTTAGTTTTTCTTATTCCCACTCTATTAGGCGCTGAAGCAGCTATCTGGTTTAAAATTTCACTGGTATTTCTTATTGTTTCTTGTCCCTGTGCTCTAGTTATTTCTATACCCCTAACTTTCTTTATTGGTATAGGTAACGCTGCTAAGAAGGGGATAATAGTGAAAGGAAGCGGATATCTTGACATACTAAGACAAGTCCGAACTATAGTTTTTGATAAGACGGGAACTCTAACGACAGGCGAAATGCAAATTGAAAAAGTGTATGTCAATGGTGACTTTGATCCAGAAATGTTGTTAGAGATTCTCTGGCTTTGCGAATACAACTCTTCTCATCCCTTTGCTCGGGCAATAAAAAACACTTATCAGGGAAAATTTAATAGTCAACAAGTAAAAGCCTATTCTGAATTTCCCGGGAAAGGAATAATAATTATTTATGGCAAAGATAGATTAATTGCGGGATCAGAGGATTTCTTAACTAATATGGGATTTTTGGATTTAGTTCATCCACCAAGTCAAAGTGTTGTGCATCTAGCCAAAAATAGCTTCTATCTTGGTTGTATAACATTTTCCGATGAAGTTAAATCAGGAATGAAGGAAACAATAGCTAACCTGAAAAAAAGGTGGATAAGGAAAACGATTATGCTTTCGGGAGACAGGACTCCGAAAGCTGAGAAAGTGGCTAAAGAATTGGGAATAGATGAGTTTTATGCCGAACTACTTCCGGACCAGAAACTGGCAAAATTAGAAGAAATCATTAAAACGAGCGATGGCAAAACAGCTTTTGTTGGTGATGGATTGAACGATGCTCCAGCTCTTGCTCGTGCAGATGTGGGAATAGCTATGGGAGGAATTGGGAATCAAGCTTCCATTGAAAGTGCTGATATCGTCTTATTAAATGACCGTCCTCAGCAATTAGTAGAAGCTTTTAATATCTCATATAAGGTTGGGAATATGGTCACTCAAAATATCATTATTGCTTTGGGAATAAAAGTTTTGATTATGCTTCTTGGATTATTAAGAATTGCTGGACTCTGGGAAGCAGTTTTGGGAGATGTAGGTGTCACTATTTTAGTGATATTCAATTCCTTGCGCTTGCTAAGATACAAATCCAATGCTTGACAAAAACATTAATATATGATTAATTGTCAAAATAATGCAAATATAGGGGTTGTAATGCAAATAAGAATCACTTTGCCTGACGGTTCAGAGAAAATTTATGACCATCCTGTAACAGTAATTCAGGTGGTAGAAGATATAAATCCACGCTTAGCGGAAGAAGCTGTTTGTGCCGAAGTAGATGGAAACCTCGTAGATTTAGATTACTTGATTGATCACGATGTTAAGTTAATCATTCACACTTTTAAAACCAAAGAGGGAAAAGAAGTATACTGGCATAGCACGGCACATCTGATGGCTCAAGCAGTAAAACAATTATTTCCTGAGGTCAAAGTGGCAATAGGACCAGCCATAGAGCAGGGTTTTTATTATGATTTTGATAAGGATGAACCATTTACTGAGGAAGAGCTTCAACAGATAGAAGAAAGAATGATTAGGTTAAGTAAAGAAAATCTCCCTTATAAAAGACAAGATTTAAGTAAAGAAGAAGCAAAACAAATATTCAGTCAATTAGGTGAAAGCTATAAATTAGAAATTTTAGAGGATATCCCTGATACCGATACTATTAGCGTTTACAGACAGGGTGATTTTATAGACTTGTGTAGAGGTCCTCATCTACCTCGTACCGGAAAAATTAAGTTTATAAAACTGCTTAAATCTTCTGGAGCTTACTGGCATGGTGATGAAAAAAATAAAATGCTTCAGCGTATCTACGGAATTAGCTTTCCAACTGCAAAAGAACTAGATGAATACCTGGATTTTTTGAAACAAGCTGCTCTTAGAGACCACCGCAAATTAGGAAAAGACCTGGACCTTTTTTCTATAAATGAAGAAGTTGGACCTGGCTTGGTTCTCTGGCATCCCAATGGAGCTATGATTAGACATCTTATTGAAGCCTATTGGAAAGAACAACATTTGCTCAATGGCTATAAGTTTGTTTATACACCTCATATCGGAAAATCCAGTTTATGGGAAAGCAGTGGACATCTCGGTTTTTACAAAGAGAATATGTATTCTGCTATGGATATTGATGGTCAGGATTATTATATTAAACCGATGAATTGTCCTTTCCATATAGCTATTTATAACACGAATCTACATAGTTATAGAGAGCTTCCTATCCGTCTAGCCGAACTTGGTACCGTCTATCGTTATGAAAGATCTGGAGTTTTGCACGGTCTGATGAGAGTTCGTGGTTTCACTCAGGACGATGCTCATATTATTTGCACTCCTGAACAGCTTAATGAAGAAGTGGAAAAACTAATCGTTTTTGCTCTTGATATGCTTAAACATTTTGGATTTAAAGAATTTCTGATTTATCTTAGCACTCGCCCAGAAGATTGTGTTGGCGAACCATCAGATTGGGATACTGCCACTGAGAGCTTGCGTCAATCTCTGAATAAACTCGGATTGGAATATGAATTAGATGAAGGTGGCGGCGCTTTCTACGGTCCTAAGATAGACATAAAAATTAGAGATGCCCTCGGAAGAGCCTGGCAATGTACAACTATTCAGTTCGATTTTAATGAACCTACTCGCTTTGATATGACATATATTGGTGCAGATAATACTCCTCATCGTCCCTTTATGATACATCGTGCTATTCTGGGTTCTATAGAACGATTTTTTGCCACTTTATTGGAATATCATTCTGGTAATCTTCCTCTCTGGTTATCTCCTGTCCAAATAATAATTTTACCTATTACAGATAGCCAATTGGAATATGCTCATAAGCTAGAAGAACAATTTATCCGAAAAGGTTTACGCTGTGAACTAGATGCTCGCAATGAAAAGGTAGGTTATAAAATCCGGGAAGCGGAGATCAAAAAAATACCTTATATGTGCATCGTTGGTGCTAAAGAAGCAGAAAACAATCTTCTCTCTATGCGTCGTCATAAAGTAGGAGATTTAGGCATAATGACCTTTGATGAGGCTTTAAGGCTTTTAAATGAAGAGCTCTGATCTTATCTTTTTCAAGGGAAAATAATAGATTATGTCTACTTTTGAACTTATCCGTGAGGAATTAAACCGTGAAGCAGAAGCTATCAAAAGAGTAGCAGAACAGCTTAATCCAGAAGAGGTGGATAAAGCCTTTAATCTACTCAGAAATTGTAAAGGAAAAATAGTATTGACTGGTATTGGAAAATCAGGTATTATAGCCAGAAAAATTTCAGCAACTCTAGCTAGTACAGGAACTACTTCTATCTTTTTACATGCAGCTGAAGGAGTGCACGGTGACCTCGGAATGCTTCAACCTGACGATGTGGTTATGGCTGTTTCCAATAGTGGTAACACTCAGGAATTGCTTTCTATTATCCCCTATATTAAATATATTGGAATCCCCTTAATTGCCATTACTGGTAATCCACATTCCCCTCTAGCGGAAACAGCTGATGCAGTTCTAGATTGTAGTGTTCCTGCTGAATTTGAAGCTCTTGGGTTAGTTCCTACTTCAAGTACAACAGCAGAACTTGCTTTAGGTGATGCCCTGGCAATACTACTTCTTGAGGATAAAGGATTTTCTCTGGAAGATTTTGCCCGCTTTCATCCAGGAGGTAATATTGGGAAAAAGCTGCTTATCAAAGTTCGTGACCTTATGCATACGGGAGATGAATTACCTCTAATTGGTGAAGAAGCTGCAATGAGTGAAGCAATTCTTGAAATGACCTCCAAGAAACTTGGATGTGTAGCAGTAGTAGATAAAGACAAACATCTGACTGGAATTATAACCGATGGAGACCTTCGTCGTCAAATTCAGCAAAAAAAAGATAAACTTCTTCAACATAAAGTTCAGGAATGTATGACTCTACAACCTAGATATGGTCATCCTGATCAGCTGGCAGCAGAAGCCTTAAAATTGATGGAAGACCACAAGATTACGATGTTGCCTATCGTAGACAATAAGAATAATCTGGTCGGAATGCTACATATGCATGACCTCATTGAAGCTGGAATTCTATAAAATTACTCCACAGTCACACTTTTTGCCAGATTACGAGGCTGATCTACATTCAATCCTTTTAAATCTGCTACATAATATGCTAATAATTGAAGAGGTATCACCGTTAGAAGTGGTTGCAAATTCTGCAGAGTGGAAGGCAAATAAATTACTCTTTCAGAAATATTTTCCAGTTCCGTATTTCCTTCATTAGTTATAGTAATCAAGCGAGCTTTGCGAGAATATACTTCTTCTAGATTATTGTGAATCTTATCATATAAAGGGTCATTAGTAGCAATAGCAATAACGGGCATTTCTTTATCAATCAAGGCTATAGGTCCATGTTTCATTTCTGCGGCAGCATAACCTTCTGCATGGATATAAGATATCTCTTTAAGTTTTAAAGCTCCTTCCAGTGCTACAGGATAATTTATACCTCTACCAAGATACATAGCATTATGTGAATCTTTTATAGTTTCTGCTATCTCACGGATATATTCACTTTGTTGTAAGATGCTTTCAATTTTAGCTGGAATCCTTTGTAATTCACGGATATATTCTAATCCTTGAATTGAAGATAGGTTTCTCTGTCTTCCAAGTAAAATAGATAGCAGAAATAGAATTGTTATTTGAGAAGTGAAAGCTTTAGTAGATGCTACTCCAATCTCAGTTCCAGCATGAATATAAGATCCACCATTACTTTCTCTAGCGATAGAACTACCTACTACATTTGTGATACCATAGACCTTAGCTCCCTTGGATTGAGCTTCTCTAAGTGCTGCAAGAGAATCTGCTGTTTCTCCTGATTGACTGATGACAAAAATCAAAGTATTGTCTTGAATAATAGGATTGCGATAGCGATATTCAGAAGCAAATTCCACCTGGACAGGAATTCGGGCAAAATCTTCTATCATATACTTACCTATTAGGGCGGCATGATAGGAAGTTCCACAACCGACTAGATGGATTTGTTCAATCTTACTTATATCCTGAGGAGTAAGTTTTAATCCACCTAATCTAGCATTGCCGCTACTTTCATCAATTCTTCCGCGGAAAGCATTATCTACAGAAATAGGTTGTTCAAAGATTTCTTTGAGCATAAAGTGTTTATAGGGTCCCTTTTCAATAGCCGAAATATCCCAATCTACTGTGGATACTTGCGGTTTAACCTTTTCCCTAAAACCATTAGTAATCTCAAAATAATCCCCCTTAAGAATGCATAATTCATCATCTTGAAGATAAAAAACTCTTTTAGTATGAATAACAATAGCTGAAACATCGTTAGCTATAAAATGTTCGTTATCTCCAATTCCAACAATGAGAGGTGAACCTTTTCTAATAGCAAATATCTGATCTGGCTCATCTTCACATAGAATCGCAAGACCATATGTGCCTTCTACTTTTGATAAAGCAACTCTTATAGCTTCTTGTATTGTGGGTTCGGAAGTACGGTATTGTTCAATCAGATGAGCAATTACTTCAGTATCAGTATCGCTAATAAACTGGTGTCCTAGTTCTATCAATTGCTTTTTCAGTGGTATATAATTCTCAATTATACCGTTATGGACTATCGCTATTTTACCATAACAATCTATTTGAGGATGGGCATTAACTTCACTAGGTTCTCCATGTGTTGCCCATCTTGTGTGAGCTATAGCTACACTTCCAGAACAAAGATTAGGTTCCGGTAAAGAGCGTTCTAGATCTACAATCTTACCAGGTTTTTTATAAATTTGCAGTTTATTGTCGTGAATGATAGCGCAGCCAGCGCTATCACAACCACGATATTCCAAACGTTTTAAAGCCTCAATAACTATTGGCAAAGCATTTCTTTTCCCAATATACCCAACAATGTTACTCATAATTAAACCTCCTCTAAAATAGTTATTTTATTAAAAATCGTCAATGATAATATGAATATTAAGATGGCAGGAATCGTCAACCAATATTTAAGATTTTCGCCATCCTGAATAAAAACCCTCATCCAATTCTGTTCACTAAAAGTAGTAATCACTAACGCCAGTGTGTTATTGATTATATGGAAAAACATACTATTTACGATAGAACCTGTACGCCTAGTTATGTAACCTAAAAGTATTCCTAAAAGAAGCACTGGCAAAAAGCGGAAAGGGTCTAAATGAAATAACGCAAAAAGAATAGCTGTAACAAATATAGGATACCAAAAATTCTTTTGCTCAAAAAAGCGCATTAGAAATCCACGAAATAGTATTTCTTCACAAATTCCAGGGAGTAGAGCTATTACTATAAACATCTCCCAAAATGAGATATCCTGAGTAAAAATACGGGACATAGCTTCAATGTATTCCTGCGGAAACGGAAAGAAATGGTTTATAACTTGAGCAATAATGCTCACTATCATTGAAGCGGAAATAGCCATAAAAGGAATAATTGCTAGTTCCTTTGCTTTAGGTTTTTTTAGTCTTAGGATTTCAGCAGGTTTGTATTTTCCCAATCGTAGCAAAATCAAAACCGGAAATAGAATTATAATCAGTTCAGATTGAATTAATCCATTTACCAGATTTGCTGCTTGCCATTTTCCTCCAAGATAATACAATGCAGCAAGAGCAAGGCAGAAATACACTATCCCATAAAAAGGCGAGAAAAAGGTACGTTTATTTTTTATTTTAATTTTACCGCCTTCTTCCTGAGTGCGGAAAAGGACTGATTCGGTATTGAATAATTTAACTGTAATCCAGATAGCTATTACATCAAGAACCAGTGTGGAGCCAATAGTTAACAACAAATGCGAGAGCTGATAATTGCCAATTAGAACAACTTTGAAGAGGAGAGCTACATTTATTACTGGAACCAGAGCAAGAACATTATTCATTTCTACTGTAGGAAGGAAGCTAATCATCCCCATCAGCATAGCTATGATTATAATAGGTTGCTCATAAGTTCTAGCTTCTTTCATATTGCGAGAAAAGGTGGAGATAGAAAGCAGAATGGCAGCAAAAAGAGTTGCTAGAGGTATCATAGCCAAAAGTAAAATCAAAAAAGAATTGATAGGCATCTGAATTCCCTGCATATCTAATCCCGATTGAGATAGCAAATACTGGATAGAAAAACTGATACTTACTAGATTGATAATCACATTAACCATTGCCATAGTAACAATAGTGAGATATTTTCCCAAAACAATCTCACTACGAGAAACGGAGGATACCAGTAATGTTTCCAGAGTTTGTCGTTCTTTTTCTCCTGCAACCAGGTCTGCTGCCACCACTGAAGCTCCAGTAATAAGAAGAAGTATCATTAGGTAAGGAAGTATAGTCCCCAGAATATTTCCCATCTTTTTTTCTGTAGTGGAGGTATCTAGGGGCATAATTTCCATTGGTTTGATAATTTGCTGGTCTATATCTAAAGCTTGTAATCTTTGGGCAGAAATCTTCTGTGAAGTATTAAGCAAAGAACTCTCTAGTTTATGATAGACCATCAAACCCTTTTCTCCCGAGCCATCATAGCGAATAGTCACTAAAAAGACCGGTTCTTGATTAACATTCAAAGAATCTTTAATAGTAACAATAGCATCTATATCACCTTCCTGATAAAGCAGATTCAGAGTAGGTGGAGCAGGGATAATCTGAAAATGCTCTATTTTCGTTAAATCTTCATAGATGGAATCTCTGATTGCTAAGGTTTCCGGGGTGCGAAAAGTGAGGCTGTCTTGAAAAGCTACAGTGGCACCTCTTTTTTCAAGAACATCGGCTTGACGAGTCATAATCGCACCAAAACCTGCAAAAAGCAAAGGATAGAGAATTACAGGTAAAATTATCGTGGTAAATAGAGTGCGTTTATCCCGAAACAATTCTAGCATTTCCTTTTTATATATAACAAACGCTTTCTTAAAATTCATTTGCAACTACCTTTAATTCTCCATTTGCTTGATTGATGTAATAAATAAAGATATCATCAAGGTCTTGAAGTTTGGTCTCTTCTCTCATTGCTTCTAAAGTTCCCTGTTTTAATACTTTCCCTCTATGTATCATAACGATTCTATCTGCCAATCTTTCAGCTTCACGCATTATATGAGTGGAAAAAAGAACACATTTGCCTTGATTTCTACATTCCCTTATAAAGGAAACAATATTGCGAGCAGTAAGAATGTCTAGACCGATAGTAGGCTCATCAAATATCATAACCGGTGGATTGTGAATAATAGAACGAGCAATGGAAACCTTTTGTTTCATACCACTGGAAAGAAATTCTATCTTTTTATCCAAAAATTCATCCATATCCAGGATTTCGGACATCTCTCTAATCCTGCGTTCTATCATACCTTCTGGAACAGCATACAGTCTTCCAAAATAAGTCATAAATTCCCGGGGAGTTAGCCTTTGATACAAACCTGTATCTCCAGAAAGAAAACCTACATTTTCTCTAACTTTGTCTGCTTCTGCTACAACATCATATCCTTCAACTTCAGCTTTTCCGGAATTAGGTTCAAAAATGGTGGAAAGTACGCGCATAGTAGTAGTTTTCCCAGCTCCATTAACCCCTAATAGACAGACTATCTCATTATGTGAAGCATCAAAAGTGACTTCATCTACGGCACGAAAACTCGTCCCATCCTTTTGTATAAATTCCTTTACTAGAGATTGGACCTTTATCATTAGTATCCTTTTGTTATACATTTTTATTAGTGTTAAAGAATTTGGGAAGCACTGTTAATGTCAAGTTTTTCTCTTTTGGTTATCGTGAATTCTATTAAAGTAATCTATAAAATTTAACTGTTAAGAAAGATTACAAAAGTATTCAATTTCTTTTAAACATATAATTATTATCATCAGGATATATATATAATTTATTTTCCCTTCAGGTTTAGTTGATTGAGAATAATCAAATGAGTTCTATAAACCCAGAATTTAACACGCATATTATTTAATGCTTTCAGAAAAATACATTTGGCTTATGTTCATAATAATAAATGTCCAACTTATGTCCAGCTTATGTCCAGCTTATGTCCAGCTTATGTCCGAAGTCGGACATAAGCTCCATATTTTTGGGACATTTTTAGGCTATAAGGAATTCATCTATATGCAGGATTGTTGAATATAACTAATAAATATGAGATTAATAGTTGATAACTGATAAACAAGGCGGATTATAGTATTTTTCTGATCTAGGTGAAGACGAATTTTCTTTTTCTCAAAAAAATGATTTCCAACTAATAATATAGAACGGTTGTATTACTTACTTAGATTTAAAGAATTTATTGGGAATAACAAACAGAAAAATAGAAGGAAAAGCTTGACTAAAAAGTATAGAAATAAAAAAGTAGTAACAATAAAGATAGAAGGCTGGAAGGAACAGCTAAAACAAAAAAGCGAGATAATCAATCATCCCATCACTATAAGAAGTGAGGAATATCCATTATGAGAGATCCATTCCGTATACTCAATACCTTGGAAGCTGCCTATGTTCTTGATGTAGCAACTGGAAGAGGTGATTTCATTAAAATATTAAGAGACAATTTGAAATCGTATATTAAGATAATAGGTGTAGATTCCTCGGACAAAAATGTTGATCGTGCCCAAAAGCTATTTCCCGAAAATGATATAGAAATATATCAGATGAATTTGGAATCATTACGGTTAGATGATAACACTTTTGATCTAGTAACAATTGCAGATTCCTTGCACCATTTAGAAAATATGGAGGCAATATTTTCCGAAATGTTGCGAGTATTAAAACCAGGTGGCTCTTTATTAGTTATGGAAATGTATAGTGATGGCGACCAAACTGATGCACAACAAACACATATAATGCTGCACAACTGGTTAGCAGCTATTGATCGTAAATTGGGTGTGTATCATCATAATATATATATGCAGGATGAAATCCTATCCTTTATGAATAAACTTGGATTAGATGATTTGGTGGTAGATGCTTTTTATCATCCCGTTGATAACCCCAAAGATGCCAAAAATTGCGAAACTTTGAAAAGAACCTGTCAAGAATCCTTTAAACGTTTAGAATCTTTAGAAGATAATGAAGAACTCATAGCTGAAGGTGATTCATTGTTAGATCGTATAAATAATATAGGATGTGCCTCAGCAAGTAAACTACTGATAAAGGGAATAAAACCCCTTTCCAATAAAAAAGAAAATCTCAAGGAGAAATAAATGCCTATTGAAGAAAATCTATTTGAAATGTCACAAGCACAATTAGCACGTTTAGCCAAAAAACTAGACATTCCAGGCTCCAGTCAACTTAAGGGTAAAGACCTAATATTTAAGATACTAGAATTTCAAGCTGCACAGGAAGGTCTCGCTTTTATAACTGGATGTTTAGAGATAACTGATGATGGATTCGGTTTTCTGCGTTTCCCAGAAAACAACTATCTTCCTGGTAAAGATGATGTCTATGTGTCCCAGACACAGATACGAAGATTCGCTTTGAAAACGGGTCATATGGTTTCCGGACCTGTTCGTTCACCCAAAGAAGGAGAAAAGTATTATGCTCTTCTCCGGGTTGAAGCAGTAAATGGTATGTCCCCTGAAGCCTTACAAAATCTTCGTTCCTGGGATGAGCTTACCCCCTACTATCCTACTGAAAGATTAAATTTGGAATATGACCCTGAGAATTATTCTACTCGTATTATAAACCTTTTCACTCCTATTGGAAAAGGACAACGCGGTCTAATTGTTGCTGCACCTCGTACTGGTAAAACCACTTTACTACAAAATACTGCTAACGCTATTCTAACCAATCATCCTGAAGTCCATCTGATTGTCTTGTTAGTAGATGAACGTCCAGAAGAAGTGACCGAAATGAAAAAGATTCTTAAGCCTGGAAATCGGGAAGTGATAAGCTCCACTTTTGATGAATCTCCCAAAAACCATACCGCAGTTAGCGAAATGGTGTTAGAAAAGGCTAAAAGAATGATAGAATTGGATCAGGATGTAGTTATAGTTTTAGATAGTATCACTCGTCTGGCACGTGCATATAATAACATAACTCCTTCCAGTGGAAAAGTTCTTAGTGGTGGTATTGATGCTAATGGTTTGATAAAACCGAAAAAATTCTTTGGAGCAGCACGAAATACAGAAGAAGCTGGTTCTTTGACTATCATTGCCACTGCTCTAATAGATACTGGTTCCAAGATGGACCAGGTTATCTTTGAAGAATTTAAAGGCACAGGTAATATGGAATTAGTGCTGGATAGAACTATTTCTGATATGCGACTTTATCCTGCCATAGACCTGGTGAAAAGTGGAACCAGAAGAGAAGAATTACTTCTAACAAAAAATGAATTAAATAGAATGTATGTTTTGCGTCAATATCTTAAGACCTTAAGTCCTGTTCAAGCAATAGAGACCTTGCGTAATAAGATGCAATCCACCAGTACTAATGCAGAACTTTTGAAATCTATGAGCAATTAAGCTAGCTTATTGTGATGTTCTATGCCCTATAAACTCAGGGTATTTCTGTTAATTGCTTTATTAATTGCTTTGTCCCTAAAAGGGTATTCAGCAGAATTAAGCAAAAATTTTCAGCTGCTGGAAAAAAAATTCCAGGAAGGTGACATTGCAGGATTAAACACTCTCCTAGCAACCGTCACAGCTAATAATGATGAAGATAGAGCATTGCAGTTATATCTCTCAGCAATGCTAAAAAAAACGGAAACCGAATCTGTAGCTTCACTTCAACAAGCAGTTAACTTATATCCTAAAACTTATTATGGACAGATGAGTATGCTGGAACTTGCCAAATACTACATTCTGAAAAGAGAGATAAATCAAGGTGAAGAACTATTACATAAGATTACCAATGCTAAAATCATAGAAAAATTTTACTGGTTGGGATATTGTGCAAATTACAAAAATAATTACGATAAGGCAATATCTTATTGTGAGAACTATATCAGAATGAGTTCGGACAGTAAATATCTGGAAAATGCCTATTATTTAATAGTAGATGCTTATAAAAAACAGGGTAAATATCAAAGTGCCATTACTACTCTGGAAAAATTACGGAAGATTGAGGGCTATCCTAAAAATGAGCAATATTTCTATTATCAATTGGGATATTGTTATCAGCTCTCGGGCAATTTTAATGATGCCTATCAAAACTATAAAAAATCCTTTGAATTAAATCGTAACTCTCCTTTGGCATTTTTGGTAGAGGATAAACTCTTTGAGCTTCGTAATCGCTATAATCCATCGTTAGACCTTTCTTTTCTATACCCTTACACTACTCTAGAGATCCCAGGACTAATCCAACCAGAGATAACTGTGCCCCCATCAGCTTCCGTTAATAAAGAAATGCCACTTAAACTGGATAGTAAACCTGAATCAGGTTTTTATGTACAGATCGGCTGTTTTAGCTCTGAAGCAAATGCTTGTAAAAGAACTGAAGAAATCCGCAGTCTCAATATCTCTGCTTTGTATTTTGAAGATAAGAATAAGAAGAATACGCCCTGGGTAGTAGCAAGTGGTCCTTATTCCTCTAAAACTGAAGCAGAAACTGTGAAAAGTATTTTAGCTCAAAAATCAGTAGATAGTTTTATCACCCGATATTGATTAAAATGCAGACCCCTTCCCTATCTCAAGCTAAGCTTACTCCAATGATTGCTCAATATCAAAAGATAAAGAGTGAACATCCTGATAAACTCATCCTTTTCCGGATGGGAGATTTCTACGAGACTTTTTTTGAGGATGCCTACACTACTTCTAAAATATTGAATATAACTCTCACTTCACGAGATAAAAGTAATGAAAATCCTGTGCCTCTGGCTGGTTTCCCCTACCATGCTTTGGATAACTATCTGGATAAATTGATTAAAGCAGGTCTTAAAGTAGCTATCTGTGAACAGATGGAAGACCCCAAACAAGCAAAAGGATTGGTGAAAAGAGAAGTAGTAGAAATAATTACTCCTGGAACCGTTTTAGACCATAACTTACTCGGTGGAACAGCTAACAATTTTCTTTCCGCTATCTATTATGAGGATGAAAATCGTAAAATAGGTTTAGCTAGCTTAGACCTTTCTACAGGAGAATTTGTCTTTACTGAATTAAGCAAGAAAGAGCTGGCAAATGAATTGCTAAAATTGAAACCCAGTGAGATTATAGTTAATAGTGTAGATTCAGAGGAGTTCATCCAGAAATTAAATCTGGAATATGAACCCACTATAACTATCTTTGATAACTGGCAGTTCAGACCCTCTGAATCAGCAAATATCCTGAAAAAACATTTTCAGGTTCATTCTCTGGAATCTTTTGGAGCACAAGGTAAAAATATGGGAATTACAGCTGCGGGTGCTGCTCTTGCCTATGTTCAATCTCTAACTTCTGATCCTTTAGCTCATATAAGCTCACTTCGTTTTTATTCGCTGGATAACTTTATGTTGCTAGATGAAATTACCCGCAGGAATCTGGAGTTAACTCATTCTTTAAGATATAATGATCGGCATGGAAGCTTGCTATATGTTCTTGATCAAACTGAAACACCGATGGGTTCTCGCCTTTTACAAAATTGGTTATTGCATCCCTTGTTAGATAAAGAGCAAATTATAAAAAGACAAGAATTGATAAAAGCTTTTATGAATAATACGGCTTACTTAAAAGATGTAAGAAGTATATTACATAATATTGGCGATATTTCCCGACTTGTATCAAAACTAGGTGCTCTACGCATTAATCCAAGAGAACTGCTTGCTCTAAATTCCTATTTATTGACTATTGAAGAACTCAAAAATAAGCTGGTAGCATATAATCATCCACTGCTGCAGAATTTTATTCCTTATTTGGAAGGTTTTGAAGATATTATAAATATTATCAGCAAAGCCATCCGACCCCAACCTCCTGTCACTATTACTGAAGGTGGAATTTTTAATCAGGGCTATAATACAGATTTAGATGAATTACTAGAGATAATTCATGATGGAAAATCCTGGATAGCGAAACTGGAAGAAGATGAACGCAATAAAACAGGTATTTCCAATCTAAAAGTAGGTTACAATAAGATCTTTGGTTATTACATTGAAGTTACCGCTTCTCAAAAGAGTAAGGTGCCAGATTATTATATTCCTAAACAGACTCTGGTTAATTCTGAACGTTATATTTCTCCCCGACTTAAAGAGTTTGAAGCCAAAGTGCTCAGTTCTGAGGAAAAGGTAAAAAACTTAGAATATGAACTATTTAAGCAGCTGCGTCAAGAACTTGCAAGTTATCTGGATAAATTACAAAGTGTAAGTGAAACTATTGCCTTAATTGATGTTCAAAGCTGCCTTGCCTGGTTAGCCTGGCAAAATGGCTATTGCTGCCCTGAATTTACTGAACAAAGGACTTTGAAGATAATTGAAGGCAGACATCCTGTGGTTGAAAAATTACTATCTGAAACTGAGTTTATACCTAATGATACAGAACTGAATTATCCTCAAACTACAATTGCTATAATTACTGGACCTAATATGGCAGGTAAATCAACCTATCTGCGTCAAGTTGGATTGCTGGTCATAATGGCACAAATGGGAAGTTTTGTTCCAGCCAAAGAACTTCAGATGCCCATCTTTGACAGGGTCTTTACCAGAGTTGGCGCTTCAGATAACTTAGCTCAAGGACAAAGTACATTTCTGGTAGAAATGATTGAGACGGCAAATATTTTGAACACAGCCACGCCTGATTCACTTATTTTACTGGATGAGATAGGAAGAGGAACTTCTACTTTTGATGGCTTAAGTTTAGCTTGGGCAATTATTGAATATATAGAAAAACATAAACATTCATTAACTCTATTTGCTACTCATTATCATGAACTTACTGAACTGGAAAGCATCTATCCCGATATCCTCAATTATAATGTTGCAGTACGTGAGTATAATGACCAGATTATTTTTCTCCGTAAAATAGAAAGAGGTGGAGCAGATCAAAGTTATGGAATACAGGTTGCTCGTTTAGCAGGAATTCCGGATAAAGTTATCCGTAGAGCTAAGGAAATCATAAAGAATTTGGAAGAGCATGAGATCTCTCCTCAAGGTCTGGCATCTTCTTTACGCAAAAAATTGAAAGAAACATCACCTCAGATGGAATTATTTGAAGTTTTAGCAGAAAAAGCAGATGAATTGGACCCCATAATAAACGAGATTAAAGACCTGGACCTGGATTCTCTCACTCCTATCCAGGCATTACAAAAATTAAAAGAATTACAGGATAAATTATGAAAAAATATCTAATTAAAATTATTCCCCTTATAGTTCTCGCTTTGTTTACCAGCTCCCTAGAAGGTGCTCAAAAAAATACTGAATTAGCTGGAAAAATTAATGGCACTCCCGTTCCTTATAATGAATTTATTCAAGAGTTACTCTTAAATTATTATAATTTCCAATATGAAAACGATCGAGCTCCTGATAGCAGAGAAAAGGAATTGATTAGACAAGAGACCTGGAAACAAAAGACTATGTATGTAATTTTAAAAAATTATTACAAAAAATATAATATTAAAGTAACCGCAGAGGAGACAATAGAATATCTAAGGAACAATCCTCCTGAAACACTTAAAAAGTCGCCACTTTTTATGACCGATGGCAAATTTAACCAGAAGATATATGTCCAATCATTACTATATGATACTCCATATAACCTTAAACCTTACAGAGACCGATATCAAACTTATCTTATACCTAATCTGAAACTTCAAGACTATATAATCCGGGACGAACTTCTTACTTCATCAGAAAAGAAGCTTATCCGGAAAATCCTACAGAGCAGAGCAAATATTGAATGGACCATTATAGATACTGATGACATTAATCCTTATATAACTGAGCAAGAAATTCAACTATACTATCAAAAACATCTTTCTGAGTTCAAGCTTAATCCTTATATTAATCTTGCCTACACCACTATTAGCGTTGTCCCATCTAAAACCGATATTAGATTAACCAATGCTATGGCTGATTCCATTTACAAAGAATTAACCCAGGGAAAAACTGTTCAGGATATTCTAAATAGTGATTTGACTATTGTGCCATATCTAAGTTTCATCAATATAGATTATGTTAGAGAAAGTGAACTTGAACCTTCACTTTATAATATATTAAGCCAGTTAAAAGAAGGGGAATTCAGTCCTCCTATAGCTGATAATGAAGGGCTCAATATATATCAATTAGAAAACCGCACCAAAAGTATGTTAAGTTATAACATTCTGCGAATACCCTATATCCCTTCTAAGTCCAGTATAGATGTGGTTCTTCCGGCAGCTCAGCAAGTGGTAAAACTTGCACGTAAAGAAAATCTTTCTATTGCCTGCGATGAGATGAATCTTGATTATCACAAGACGGGAAATATTGCTCCAGATTATGATTGGTTTGGTGACCCTCAGGTGGTAAATAATATTTTGAATTTAATTCCCAAATATTCAGAAAGATATGTCTTTGAGCCTATATATTCGCCTATGAAAAAGGTATGGGTTATAGTAGAATTATTGGAATCCTCACTCAATGTGCATCAATCCTTAGAAGAAGTGAGACCTCAAATTCAGAAAAAGCTGGAAGAACAGAAAAGAACAGAATTAGCCTTGCAATTGGCAGATAAAATAAGCTCAGGTCAACACACTATTCCCTCGGATGCTCCAACTATATATATTGAGAATATGACCATCACTACTCCATTATTAGGTAATGATGCTACAAATATATATTATCAGACTCTTCACCGTTATTTTAAAAAAGAGAAACCTAAAGCCTATATTCTAGAGGGGAAGATTTTACTGCCTAAGGTTATATCAGTAAAGATAGACAAGAAGAAAAAAATCTCAGAAGACCAACTTATTCAGCTCTATAAAGATAACCTGCCTCCAAATTGGTTTGATACCTGGATGGATTCAAAAGTAAAGAAAGCTAAAGTTAAAATTTACATTTAGTGAACTTGGAGCTTCTTACCACCCATAGCTTTTAATTTTAAAGGACTATTTCATTAAAGAAGCTATACGAACTGAAATGGATGCTTTAAATTCTATCAGAATCAAATAGATTCCTGAAGTTGCACTTCGGTTTTGTCTATCTTTATCATTCCAGACAATGCTAGGTCTGCCTACTCTCAAAGTAACATCTATCAGACGATTAATCAACTGTCCTTTTATATTTATTTCTTTATAAATAAAAAAACCTGGAGTATATTCTCCAGGTACAATAATTATCAGCTCTTAGTCAATTTCATAAATAAGAATCCCTTCATCCCTTGCTGCTACTATAAGCAGATTATCGTAGAACTTAGCATTATTAGTATATCCAGCAGAAGTAATATTTTGTTTCAGTATAGGATGTGACGGGCTGGATATATTAAACAGATATATTCCACCTCCACCAGAACTGACTACTGCATAATTATCTTTTACATCAATGGAAGTAGCATAACCTGTAGTATCAAAATTGCTCATCAAAAGCGGTTCAGTTTTATCCGCAATATTTACGATAGTAAAACCTCCCTGTCGGCAGGCAAGATATGCATAATTCCCAACGACCTTAACTTTTAGTGCTTCTCCCGGAACAGCTATTTCACTTATCAATTCTAAACTATTGCGATCATATATCATTAAACCTCTCTGTTGAGCTGCTATATAGACATATCCCTCATCTAAATCAATACCGGATGCAGATGCAGGAGGATATATACTGAAAGTGCTACCTAACCATAACTCCCCATTATAGGTTCCATAATGGACATTACGTCCTGCACAATAGATTATTTCTATCACATTCTCATCTGTTGGATTAACAATCTTCTGCACTTTCATATCCTGAATATCTTGAGTTGCACCTGTGATTGAATCTATAACTCGCAAGCTATCCAAATTACTATTATCTACTATCTCTATCTTATCAGTAGCATCTGTCTCATTCAAGAATAAACGGTTGTATTCTCCCACGACACCAATCTTTCGGATCTTAAACAAAGGAACAACCGATTCATCAGAACTGGATAGTTCTGTAACCCATTTCTGACTATAGTTTGCACAGTTAATTATTGATATCCCACCTTGGTCAAGTGCTACATATATATTATCAGCATCAAAAGCAATGTCTAACGGATCTCCCACAACTTGAATTTGCCTTTGGAAAGTTAATATATCCTCGTTCTGCCAAGGAGTATTCCGCTTGGCACATCCTGCTAATAAAAGCACAAGTAGGGCAGTTATCAATATAATATGCTTCTTCATTTTTAAAATATTCCCTTCTTTCTTATTTTTAAAGATATAATTTAATAGATGCAAAAATTATTCCTCATTTGTATAATTATTCCTTCATTGATTTTTTAAACCGTCTTTACGGAAACTAGCTACTTAAAAATGGTTGAAGTAATCAGATTAACATCACTTCTAATAATATAAATCAGAAAGTAAAGATTCACAAACTTCTTTACTTCCTCATTAGTCCTAATTAAAATAGGTATATAACCTTACTCCTTGTACCTTCAGGAATATAATTTCTGTATTGTTCTTATTATTTTTACCTGTTTCAACTTGTTCATTTAATACAAATTCCCTTAAGTACTCGTACTTCAGAACTCGTTTCCAGGCGTATAAAATAGATACCATTAGAAAAAACATTTAATTCCACACCTAGCTTTAAATTATAATTTCCTGCCGATGGATTTAACTCCCATTCTTTAATTTTTTGTCCCTTGAGATTATAAATGTCAATTTTGGCATAAGCTTCATTTTTAGGATTATTCCATTGTAAGATAATGTCATCTCGGAAAGGATTGGGATAAAGACGAAAGGAACTCTTAATTGTTGGGGCTAAATTATCATCATTGCTCACAATTTGAATATTTACGGTATTACTGGGTTCAGAATAGTGTTCTCCATAGTGGGCAATTACATAAAAGCTATAATAACCATCAGGAAAACCAGAATATTCATAATTTAAAGTATCCCCACTTACTTGCTGACTGAATTCGTTATTAATATAAATATAGTAGCTATCAGGTATTAGGTAGAGAGAAGGTGCAGACCAACTAAGATAAATAATATCTGGAAAATTTAAAGTAGCATTAAGATTGACTGGAGCAGGATACTTCGTTCCTAGGCTGCCATCAGCGTTAAGTCTCATCGCATAAATATCCATATTATTATATCCTTGTTCCCAGGTAAGCACTGACCATTGATCAGGATGCATAGCAAGGTTATAATGATATTTTAGGTCGTTATTGCTACAAATTATAGTATCTTGAATCCAGCTCATAGTTCCTTCAGAAATCCAAGCTGAAGCGTAGATAGCTTCGTCAATTTCATATACGCAAACAGCTCCAGAATTAGTATAATAGGCATCAATAGTAGTAACAGTAGTAGGTCCAATATTAATTATAATCTGACCAGTATTACCCCAGAGTTTGTTTCCATTATAATCAAGCAGTTGTCTTGCTAAACCGTAATTATTCTGACCGGCATCTGAGATAGAAGAAAAGATGTAAATATGCTGATTAGCCTCATCTATAGATATAATAGGATAATACTGTTGATTATAAGGATCAATAATAGCCAGAACCCCATTTTCCACCATTGTGATATTACCTTCAGAAGTGATGTGCTGGCAATAAATATCATTATCCCAATCTTGTTCTCTGTCTTCATACCAGGAAAGAACAGCACCTCCCATACCATCAGAAACAAAAGGTATGAGTTGTTCCCAGGCAGTAATACCACCTGCATTTGTAATGGTTGATTCCCAAAGTAAAGTCCCTTCAGCAGTAAGCTTTTGGACAAATATATGACGATTAGGTGCCCAGAAAGGACCTGAGTCCTGATAATACTTTAGAAGGATATTATTATTATCGGATTGTATTATCTGAGGCCAGGTGCAATTACCTTCGGTGTAAGATAAAATAATTCCATCTTCTCCCCAAAGCTTCTGTCCACTACTGTTTAATCTATTGATTACAACAGAAGTAGTTGTCCCTAATTTTTGCCAGGCAATATAAATACTATTATCGGAAGCATAAAATACGGTCGGAGAAAGATTGCTAACCTCTGTGCTGGTATCATTGGATAACATTATACCATCAGCGCCCCAGAGAAATTCTCCATCTTGACTAATTTTATATGCTACTATATTGTGCACCTCAGAATTACGAATATCCTGGAATACAATGATAGCATTCCCTTGATCATCCGTTGTCATACCATATTCGGTAAAGCTGGTAGCTTGAGGATGATTACTTATTAATAAACCATCTGGATTTGCCCATAACGGATTTCCATCAAAATTAAGAAGATTTAAATAAACCTTATAACCTCCATTATTATTATCAAATCGGGAGATATAAGTATTCCCGTTTCTGGTAATGGCAACCTTAGGGAGCACCTGCTCAGAAGCAAAACCTGCAATTAAATTTGGTTCATTTGGATTCTCACTCCAATCTGCTAAAACCAGAGAAAAACTTAAATGCATAATGACGATAAGTAATGCTTTTCTCATTTCATACCTTCTTTTAACCTTATTTGCTGGTTATCTTCTTATTTTATAGTATCATCTTCCAATTAAATCTGTCAATAAGAAAAATTATATTATATTTCATCTTAGCTAAATAAGGTTATTTTTTAGTTCAATCTTATCTTTTTCATTTGAACCGCCTGTGGTTTATCATTGTAGAAATACTGAGTTCATTTTATTATAATCTACAATTCATATTTTTTAGTATGCCTTTATCTATATATTTATTGATATTTCAAGGAATAACGACCTTCCAAATTTAATTTTCCCTTGACAATCAATATCTTATCTTTATTGTAGTATATTAATTATGATTTTAAAGGGGTGTTAATCTGAGGTAATGAATGGTATCTTAAAGAAAATCACTACCTTATTGATAGTGGGGATTTCATTATTAATGATTTCTTGTAGCACGACGGGACGCCTATATAAAGCTTCCTTGGAATATTTTAATAGTGGCAATTATGAAGCTGCTCTGGAAACTGGAAAACAAATACTAGAATTGAAACCGAAAGATAAGAAAGCTCAGGAACTTATTCAAAAATCATATCTTCAGCTGGTTGAAGAAACACAAGCAAGAATAAATCAGCTAGAAGCTGAAGCTCCACCTGATATGTGGGATCAATTGGTTAGAGAATATACTCTTTTAATTGAATATCAAAATAGGATAAAACCTGTTAATTTTTCTCGCCTTGATAAAGAAGAAAGAGCTTTTTTAATGAGTATTCAGGATTATAGTGCAAGATTATCTATCTGTAAATATCAAGCTGCAAGAATACATTTTCAAAACGGACAGCAGTTAATGCAAAGCAGTAAAGATCCTGATGTTCAATGGGAAGCAGCTCAAGAATTTAAACTTGCTATGGAATTTGTCCCTGATTATCCCAATGCCGCTAATTTATATGCTTTAGCCAGAAAAAACTCTATTAAAATGGTCGCTATAAAAGAATTTCAAGATAAATCTGGAACAGCTAAAAGTTATGGCAGTTTAGGTGAAATCATTTCTTCTTCCATTACTAATAAATTAATTCTGGATTCTCTAGCTTGCCAATTTATAAATATCATTAATACTGAATATCTCAATAACTCAATTAATGTAGAACAAGAAATGATAAATCTTCCTGCTGATTCGTTATTTGAACCAAATTCCTTACCAAAATCCATAGAACAACCATTTTTCCATAATATAATAGAAGGAAAAATCCTCCAGATTAATTATATCCCTCCTCAAACTACTTCTGTAGAATTGAAAGATAGTCCAAGTACAAAACAGCAAAAACCAGCAACCTCCAAAAAAAAGAGTAAAAATAATGCTAAGGATTCCTATTGTACCTATCAAAAATTTATTAAGACTTCTTCTTTAAAGATTATTTCCACCTACTATATTATTGATGCTGAAAATGGGAAAGTAGAATATACTGACTCTGCTACTGGTTACTATGATTGGAAAGATGAGTGGGGTAAACTTATTAGCGGTGATGAGCAAAATTTAACGGATACTACTCGTGCCCTTATTCAAAAACCTGAACCCATCCCTCCTTCTGAACTAGATATGTTAAATTATGCCCTTGCCGAACTGAGCGATGAAATTGTTCTTAAGCTGAAAGAATATTTCATTAAATATTAAATTTCTTGTTGTATCAAATTAATGGCAAATTTATTAAAATTACTGAGCATAACCCTATAAATGAACGAATATAAGTTAAAAGAATTGACAGAGCTCCATAATTCAAAAATAAGGAAAAAAATAATATTTTACTAGGAGAAATAAATGAAAAACATCCTCGTTCTTGGTTCAGCTGGACAAATTGGCTCTGAGCTGGTTCCCTATCTTCGTAACCTTTATGGAAATAATAATGTTGTTGCTACCTATCATCGTCACCCTCTTATTCCAGAAATAAGAGATAGTGGACCCTGTGAAAATATTGATACTTTGGAACCTGATAAAGTTATGGATGTGGTTAAGAAATATCATATAGATACGATTATAAATTTGGTGGCGGTACTTTCTGCAGTGGGTGAATCCAAACCGACCTTAGCCTGGAAAATCAATATGGATAGTATGTTAAATGTTCTGGAAATAGCTAAGGAAGCACATTGTGCTGTATTCATACCTTCTTCTATTGGTGCTTTTGGTCCCACTACACCTCATAATAATACTCCTCAGGATACTATTATGCGTCCTACTACTATCTATGGAATATCCAAGGTCGCGGCAGAACTCTTAGGAGATTATTATTTTCTGAAATATGGAGTTGATGCTCGTGGCTTAAGGTATCCAGGTATTATATCCAATGTTACACTTCCTGGAGGTGGAACAACGGATTACGCTGTAGAAATATATTACGAAGCTATCAAACATAAAAGTTATGTCTGTTACCTCAAAGCTGGCACTTTTCTGGATATGATGTATATGCCTGACGCTTTAAGGGCTCTGGTTGATTTGATGGAAGCTGATCCTTCTAGATTGAAGCACCGTAATTGTTTCAATGTGACTTCAATGAGTTTTGACCCGGAAATGATAGCTGCAGAGATTAAAAAGCACATTCCTGAATTTCATATGGAATACCAGATAGACCCTGTCAAACAAGCTATTGCTGATAGCTGGCCTAATCGTATGGATGATAGTGCGGCAAGAGAAGAATGGGGCTGGAAACCTGAATATGATTTATCTTCTATGACTGAGGATATGCTTCGTGTCCTCTCAGCTAAGCTTTCCTGATGATGTTAAAAATTGGCTTGGTCGGAGTAGGGCATTTAGGAAGATTCCATGCAGAAAAGTTAAAAGCTAATTCGCTTTGTCAGCTAGTTGGCATCTATGACTCCAATCCTGAGCGTTGTAAATTAGTGGCGGAAGAATTTAACTTAGTTCCCTACCCTGGATATGAAGAACTACTTCAGGATGTGGAAGCAGTAGATATAGCAGCTACCACTTCTTCCCATTATGAACTGGCAAAAGCTGCACTGGAGCAGGGTAAACATATATTTATTGAAAAACCTATAACCTCAGAATTATGGCAGGCTGAAGAACTGGTTAATTTAGCTAATCAAAAGGGATTAAAGATTCAAGTTGGACATATTGAACGTTTCAATCCCGTAACTCTGATGGTTGAGAATTTGATAGAAGACCCCCTTTTCATAGAATCGCATCGTATTTCTTCTTTTCAACCTCGGGGAACAGATGTCCCTGTAGTCCTGGATTTGATGATTCACGATATTGACCTTATTCTAGACTTTGTTCAAGGTCCTGTAAAACAAATATATGCTAATGGAGTGGGAATCTTTACTCCCAGCATTGATATTGCTAATGCTCGGATTGAATTTGAAAATGGCTCTATTGCCAATGTGACCTCATCCAGGGTTTCCCTAAAACAAGAAAGGAAAATTCGCTTTTTCCAGAGTGATGCCTATATATCTCTGGATTTTATTGCTAAAGTAGCCTCTGTTACCAGAATTAATCCTGAAATGATGAAATTCATTCCCTTAATCTTACAAGGTAAGATGGATATCAAGCCAGAACAATTAGTTGAAATTCAACGCCTGGACCTATCTAATTCCGAACAGGATGCCTTGGCTCTAGAACTAAATTCATTCATAGAGGCAGTTCTCTATAACAAAAAACCAATCGTTGATGGTCAAGCTGGATATCGTGCATTAAAAGTAGCAATGCAGATTATGGATTGCATTAACCATCAACCTGAAACTCATATCTAATAAAAACTATGAAATACATTTTAATAGCTGAAATCGCAGAACACCTTGAAGAGGAAATTGTCCTAAAAGGCTGGGTTCGTAATATCCGTCATAGCGGAAAACTTCTATTTATAATTCTTCGGGATGGAACTGGAGATGTTCAATGCGTAGCTTTTCAACCGGAGCTGGGAGAAGAAAAATTTGACCAAGCTAAACATCTTTCCCTGGAATCTTCTGTAATTATCACCGGCAAAGTCAAACCTCATCCAAGGTTGGAAGGTCAATTTGAAGTAGCTGTATCAGATCTTTCTATTATCCAGATTGCAGAAGATTATCCAATTGGGAAAAAAGAACACGGTGCAGATTTTCTCCTTTCTCATCGTCATCTCTGGATTCGTTCCTCAAAACAATGGGCTATACTTCGGATTCGTCATACCGTTTACTATGCTATATGTGATTTCTTGCATCAAAACCATTTCATTCGTTTTGATTCTCCTATACTTACACCTAATGCCTGTGAAGGAACTACTACCCTTTTTGAATTGCAATACTTTGATGAAGGTAAAGCTTATCTTTCACAATCCGGTCAACTCTATCTGGAAACAGGGATTATGAGTCTGGGAAGAGTTTATGACTTCGGTCCCGTTTTTCGGGCAGAACGCTCTAAAACCCGGAAACATCTTACGGAATTCTGGATGATGGATGCAGAAGCTGCCTTTATTGAACACGACGAGAATATGCAACTTCAAGAAGAGCTAATCCGCTATGTTATCCGTATCGTTCTAAAAGAAAGAGATTTGGAACTAACTATTTTAGAAAGAGATAAAGAAGCTTTAAAAGCAGCTGACGCACCCTTTGGAAGAATGTCTCATTACGATGCTGTAGAATATCTTCGTTCAAAAGGGAGTGAGATCACCCATCAAAATGATCTGGGTGCCATAGATGAGGTCCTTTTAACCGAAAACTCACCTGTCCCTATTTTTGTGGATCGCTGGCCTAAAGAGATTAAAGCTTTTTATATGAAACGTG
The DNA here is from genome assembly GCA_002376725.1 of Cloacimonetes bacterium UBA3541. Taxonomy (GTDB): domain Bacteria; phylum Cloacimonadota; class Cloacimonadia; order Cloacimonadales; family Cloacimonadaceae; genus Syntrophosphaera. Next base: position 44,491 of record DFOM01000040.1, read on the forward strand.
ACCCTGAAAATCCTGATCTAGTGTTAGGAAGTGATTTAATCGCTCCAGAAGGCTTTGGAGAAATAATTGGAGGCTCACAGCGTGAGGATGATTATGACCTCTTACTGCAAAGAATGATAAATGAAAATATGCCAATTGAGGATTATCGCTGGTTTCTGGATCTGCGTAAATATGGCACTGTTCCACATAGTGGATTCGGAATAGGATTGGAAAGATTGGTTTGCTGGATTAGTGGAGTGCATCATATCCGGGAAACTATTCCTTTCCCTCGTATGATATATCGTATCTATCCTTAAAGCTGTTTTGTTGGTTAGTTAAATCAATCTTATAGAATAGGATTTATTCTTGAGAAGTGATTAATCTTGTTATTTTCAATAAAATAAAATAAATGGAGAAAAACAATGCATTACTCCGATTCGTTCTCTCGCATCACTCAGGTGATGAAATCCTCATTAATTCGTGAGTTAGTGGCTTCCACTAAGAACATTCCAGATTTAATTTCATTTGCTGGAGGGTTCCCTTCTCCTGCAACTTTTCCCTATCAACAATTAGCTTCACTCTTTGAAGAAGTGGTCAAAAATGAAGGTAGTGATGTCCTGCAATATGGAGCTAGTGAAGGTGATATTCTGCTTAAAGAACAACTTATGAAATGGGAAGGTTATGAACTAAAACCTGAAGAAATGGTTATTACTGTCGGTGCTACAAATGCTATTTACTATTATACTAGATGTTTGATTAATCCTGGAGATGTCATCCTTTGTGAAGCACCTTCTTTTCTTGGAACTCTGGTCACCTTTGATGCTCTGGAGGCTGATTGCCAAAGCATTGCTATGGATGAAGAGGGTATCATTATGGATGAATTGAAAGACAAAGTTAGAACTCTGCGTCAACAAGGAAAAAACATTAAATTCCTCTATATTATACCCGATTTTCACAATCCTGCAGGAATAACCTATTCACTTAAGCGTAGGAAAGATATCATCCAGTACTGTATTGATAATGAAATCCCTATCCTAGAAGATAATCCTTATTCCCGTTTGCGTTTTTATGGAGAATCTGTCCCCACCTTCTATCGTGTTGCTAAAACTGAATTTCATCCTACTGATATCGTTACTGAAGTCGTATCTTTTTCTAAAATTCTAGGTCCAGGACTTCGTATTGCTTATGCTAAAGGTGATAAAGAACTTATTGAAAAAATGGTCTCCTGGCAACAAAAAGTGACTATTACACCTGATTGTGTTGCAGAACGCGTTGTTGCTCGTTTCCTGGAAAAAGGTCTAATGGAAGCCCATCTTAAGAATATCTGTGAATACTATCGTCCCTACCTACAAAAAATGCTGGATGAACTGGAAAAACATATGCCATCATCAGTCCATTGGACAAAACCTGAAGGAGGAATATTTCTCTGGCTTACTCTTCCAGAAAATATTAATGCAGATGAACTCTTTATTGAAGCAAGTAAGCATAAAGTTTCTTTTATCCCTGGCTCAAAATTCTATCCAGAAGGACAGGAAAGGTTTAATACTCTTCGCTTAAACTTCACCTATTCTACCTTTGAACAAATTGAAAAAGGTGTCTGCTCTCTGGCTGAATTACTTAAAGCTAAATTATAATCTCACCTTTAAATTATGAAACAAACTGAGATCTTCATAATATGAGAAGCTCTCACTAACCTTATCTCTGATAGTTATACGATTAGAAAGATACTAATTGAAATTAGAACATCATTTTTTTGATGACTGATTTCCTGCTCTATACTTTCTATTTTATAAAATTATCAGCCTGTATGATTTCTTTAGTATCTAAATATTTAAGAAGAAGGTTGACAAAATATAAGGTTTTGCTTTAGAGTTATTTCATATTTACAGCAAAACCAATGTCAATTTCTGATGGTTAAAGAATAATTATTTCTTATACCTGAATTAATAATAAACCTAAGGAGGTTAGAATGAAAGGAAAAATATGGTATATAGCCTTTCTTTTGCTGTTACCTTGTTTGATGTTAGCCGATGATTATAATGGATGGAAAACAATCAATCTGGGAGAGATGGATTTTCCACGAGCCAGTGTGGATAATCTATTCACACCCCTAGTTAATCCATCATTGTTAGGCACAGGTCATACCAGTGGTTTAGGTTGGGCTCATACCTTTAGCAATGAAGCATTTCGCAATCATTACTGGTTTCTTGCCAATTTGGGTAATTTCAGCTACACTTATGAATACAATAGAGACCCTATATCAGATAATAGTTTCAATTATCATACCTTAGCTTCAGGTGGAGAGCTTTTCCCTCGTTATATTCTTCCCAATCTTTATGGAGGTTTGAATTATCGTTGGAAAAATAACAAATTTAGCGAAGGTGCGTTTCGCACTGCTTTCACTTATAGACCTAATGCCCTTGCTTCTATAGCTTTTAACTGGGATAATCCGTATAAGGATTCACCTGCCTATCATGGCTCTGTAGCACTTCGTCCTTTTGCTTTTGTTCCCTCAATCAAAGATTATCGTTTAGAAATATCAGCTGATGTGGATTATAATAAGAAGGACGGTGAATATAAGTTTAATGAACCAGTGATAGGATTGAACACACAACTGGTAGATGGGATAACACTTGGTGCTTCTTATAATCTGGATACTGAAACCACTTGGGCGAATTTTAGTTTGAATTTCAATAAAGTCTCCCTGGGTTCTACAGCTTTAGTTAATTCCAATGATTATGTTGCTGTGCCTTATATCCATCTTACGGAAAAATCATTCCCTCCTTTTTTAGGTATCAAAGATAAAAAATGGTATTCTATGAAGTTGGAGGGACCGATTCAAACCTATAAGTCACCTAAATTTGCCATCAAAAAGTTGAAAATATATGAAAGTAAAATACAAAGTATAGAAGATGTGGAAGATATACTTAAGCAGGCAAAAGAGGATCCTGTTATAGAAGGAATACTCTTACAGAATCCTGCATCTACAGGTTCTTTTGCTTTGCAACAAGAGTTCATAGAAGCAATTAAAGATTTTAAAGAAAGTGGGAAAAAAGTAGCTTTTTATTACGACAATATTTCTGGGAGCAATTATATCCTTGCCTCTTCTGTTGCAGATGCTATCTATCTCAATCCTATGGGAATGGTAGATTTGCGTGGAATATCTATTACCAGTCCCTATTTTAAGGAATTACTGGATACTCTGGGAATAGATGTACTCAATTTTCGCAGTCATAAATATAAAGATGCTGGAAATATGTTTTCCGAACCAGAAATGACGGAAGCAGAAAAAGAAGCTTATGATTCCTTATTACAAAGTATATATGACCAGATAGTTATCTCTATTCAAGAAGGAAGAGGCTCCAAACTGAAGGCATCAGTGGAAGAAACAATTGATAATGGACCCTATTTTAAAGCTCAGGATGCATTGAATGCAGGATTGATAGATGGAATAATCTTTGCTGATGAACTTAACAATGAACTTAAAAAACAATTTGGCTTTGCCTCCCGGGAAAACAACCTAGCTGAATATATTGATTACGATTGGTGTTATCCTAAAGAAACTCCTATTGCTATGATTTATGCTTGTGGAAACATTGTTATGGGAAAAGGAACTCCTGGTACCAAGATAGCGTCCGAAACCACTGTAGATTTAATTCGTAAGGCTCGCCTGAACCCAAAATATAAAGGTATAATTCTAAGAGTGGATAGTGGAGGTGGCTCTGCTCAAGCTTCAGACCTCATTTTACGAGAACTGGAACTTACTCAAAAGGTTAATAAAAAACCAGTGGTAGTCTCTATGTCTGGAGTAGCTGCTTCTGGTGGATACTATATCTCTTGTGGAGCTGACCGTATTATAGCTGAACCTTCCACTCTGACCGGTTCAATTGGTGTTGTTGGTATCGTTTTCACTTTTCCCCGTCTCTATGATAAAATAGGAATCAATTGGTCTACCGTGAAAAAGGGTGAACATGCCGATTTTGGAGCTACTTACCGTGATTGGACAAATGAAGAAAAGCAAATTCTAAATAATAACATTGAGTTTGTTTATGACCGTTTTTTAGATAGAGTGGATGAAGGTAGAACGAATCTTACTCGGGATCAGATACATAATGTTGCTCAAGGAAGAGTCTGGACAGGTGCTCAGGCAAAAGAAAATGGATTAATAGATGACCTGGGAGGTTTGGATAAAGCTGTGGAACATATGAGAGAACTAACTGGAACAAAAGGAAAGCTGGTTCTGGAAGATGCCACTACCTCTAAAGAAGGGTTTACCTTAAAATTGAATTTTAACTTTGAAACAGCTAAAGTTCAAAACATAAGTTCAGATCAAATTAACAGCGAATATAAAGCGTTATACGAGTTCTGGCGTGATTATCAAAATGAATCAGTGCTAATGCTTTGTCCCGTATCTCTTAAAGATATTGAGTTTTAAAACTAATACTTTAATATGAAGACCCTTTCTGTGCAACCAGGATAATGCCAGTGCCAGATGAATTATTAGTATGCAGGTCTATTTGCATCATAAGTTCTGCTAGAGGTAAGATAATTATATAGTAGAAAGGTAAAACTAACATAGAGAGCTTACTTTTAGAAAGCATTTCAAGGGGAAACTTGATGAGCAAACGCCAGGATAGGCTACCCCAGAAACCGTAACTATAGATACATTTCAAAATCTTGAATCCAGAAAGTTTAACTTTATCTTCCAGCTCTTTCTTATTATAGCCAGGACGTATATGCTCTGCCGTAAATTTTGCTGCTTCATCCTTATCTGAAGGAGTAGAGATAATCAGTATGCCTCTCTCTTTCATACATACATAAAAGTTCTTTAACACAGCTATATCGTCAGAAATATGTTCTAAGATATCTACAGCAGTAACTAAATCATATTTATTCTCAGGAATAAAGGTCTGAAGATCAGCTTTCTTCCAGGAAAAACGACCTGGAAAGACCTGAGAAGCATAAACGGAAAAATCTTCTAAGTATTCTCCTTTAATATCAGTAGCAAAAACTTTCGCATTAGTATATTTTTTTAATACTGACCAGGAATACTGACAGAATCCTGCTCCTGCATCATAATAGAGAAATTTATCTTCTTTGGAGAAAAATCGGCTTATTTCTCTTTTGACATAGCGCTGACGAAGTAGCACTAAGTCTAAAATTACATAAAATTTATCCCTAATAGAAGGGAAAATCCTGATAAGATTTGCTGCTCTATCTTTCAAAGGTTCATATTCCATAATAGTTCCTTATTAAGTATCTGTTTATCAAAAAAACCAAAAGTATTTAATTAAAAAATCATTGACGATTTTAATGCTATAAGAATTAAGTCAACCTAAAAGAAAATATGATAATAAAAAATATAAATAGCATTAAACACTTCAATCTACATTTGCACACTAATGTCTCTGATGGAAGACTCACTCCTAAAGAAGTAGTCAATAGAGCTAATGAAATTGGACTTGATTTAATATCTATCACTGACCATGATAATGCAGATGCCTACAATCTCTTACCGAAGGAGATTGCACCTCTAAGGATTATTCCTGGTATAGAAATTAGTTCACTTTATCAGGATTCCGATGTTCATATTCTTGGTTTAGGTCTTAATCTCCATTCTCAAAGTCTTTTAGATATGATAGAAATGTATCTGGTAGGGCGAAAAGAGAGAGCTATCAAGATGATTCAGAAATTAGCTGAGCTAGGGATACATATCAATATTGATGAAGTAGAAGCAGTTTCGGGCAGTCGTGGTCTCATAGTTCGTCCGCATATTGCACAGGTTCTTCTTAATCATGGTTATGTTCATTCCAAAAGCGAAGCTTTTGAAAAATATATTGGTAATAATGGACCTGCCTATGTGCATAAACCTGAGTTTTCTGTTCAGGAAGCTATTCAGGTAATTCATGAAGCCAATGGTTTTGCTATTATAGCACATCCTGGAGATTTAGTCAGTGTAAGTTATGTAGATGATTTGATCAAGATGGGTATTGATGGATTAGAAGTTTGGCATCCTGACCATAATTTAAGCCAGATAGATTATTTTACAGATCTATGTAAGAATCTGGGACTATATATGACAGGTGGCAGTGATTTTCACGGTGATAATGAAAGATATAACCTTTTTGAAGAAGTGCCTGCTAGTGAAGCTGTTCTGGAGAGTGTTAATAAGTTGTGGAGAGAATATAAATGCAGAGGGAACTAAATATTCAATCTGTACAAGGAAGAATGCCGGTTAAGTATAGCATTAAAACTATAAATAGAATACTAGGCATTATATTCCAGGCATTTATAATCTTTTGTTGTTTACTGGTTTTGTTTACTTCTCTTAAAGCAAAATCTTCGGTCTGGTTGAAAATTATCCCCTTAATAGTACTATTTGTTGCACTGGATAATCTATTACGCCATTTAACTTCACTTAATTGTGTGATATTTACACCTGAATATCTCTGGCTAAAATATCTATTATTACCTTCTGTGCAAGTACCTTATGACAGTATTTCCAAACTGGAGTTGCGGAAAGAAATAACCTATAATGTTTTTATAACTTTTACTGATAATAAAGGAAAAACCCGAGTTCTTAAATGTCCCGCTTCTTTCCCAAAAATGATTGAAATACTTTATAACCTTGCTGAATTAGCACCTCAAGCACAAATGAATGACCAGCTGGCTAATATGGTCAATGTTATTAGGGACATAAAATCTAAAGGAGAAAAAGTAGAATAATGAAGTATGATTTTGATACGGTTATTGAGCGGAAAGGAACTAGCTGTTTCAAATATGATGGCTTAAAAGAAGTCTATGGTAGAGATGATTTGATTCCTCTCTGGATAGCAGATATGGATTTTCAAATAGCTCCTCAGATTAAAGCTGCTATGCAGGAAAGATTGAATCATGGCATCTTTGGCTATAATCAACGCTTACCTATTTATTATGATACGATTATCAATTGGACAAAAAAACGCTATGGTTATGAACCTCAGGAAGATTGGATTATGACCAGTCCTGGAATTATGCCTGCTATTAATCTGGCAGTTATGCAATTAACTGAACCAGGAGATTCTGTACTTATACAAACACCTGTGTACCAACCTTTTTTTACTGCCGCAACAGCTCATAATAGAAAATTAGTAACTAATCCCTTGCTTCCTGATAATGGATATTATACCATAGATTTTGATGATTTTGAGAAAAAACTAAAAGAAGTCAAATTATTTATCCTTTGTAGTCCTCACAATCCTGTAGGAAGAAGGTGGAACAAAGATGAGCTTTTAAAGATAGGCACTTTATGTCACCAATATAATGTTCCTATTATCAGTGATGAAATACACTGCGATTTAATCTATAATGGAGCAGGGTCACTTTCTATTGCTTCACTAGAAGGTATGCTGGATAATACCATTGTCTGTTTTTCTCCCGCTAAGTCATTCAATTTAGCAGGACTGGCAACCTCTGTTATCATAGCTAAAAATCCAGATTTAAGAGAACCTCTAAATACTATGTTAGAGAATCTTCATATTTATATGGGTAATACCTTTGGTATTACCGCGTTAACTGCAGCTTATGGAGATTCGGAAGATTGGCTGGAAGAACTTCTTATCTATTTGCAAGACAATAGAGATTTTCTGGTAGATTATATCCAATCTGAAATCCCTCAATTAAAAATTAGCACTCCAGAAGCTACTTATCTTGCCTGGATTGATTTCCGCAATCTGGGATTAAATGACGAGGAATTGCAAAAATTCTTAGTAGAAAAAGCAGGTCTAGCCCTGGAACCAGGAATTAAGTATGGAATAGAGGGTTCAGGATTTCAAAGATTGAATTTTGGCTGTCCTAGAAAAACTCTTTCCACTGCTTTAGTAAGATTGAAAAAGGCAATCAACGAACTATGAATATGAAAGATGCCATTATAGCGTTATACAACGCAAAACCTGAAAAATACAATTCAGCTGATAGAGAACTATATGAAACCTTTATTGATGCCTTAGATACCGGAAAAATCCGAGCTTGTGAAAAAACGGAGTCGGGATGGAAGGTTAATCAATGGGTAAAAATGGGAATCCTTATCGGATTCAGAATGGGTGTATTAACTGAATATCGCTTAAGTGATAATAAATCCTTTTTTGATAAGGACACTTTACCCGAAAAGGTATTTCAACTTCAAGACCAGATAAGAATAGTTCCTGGCGGCACATCTATTCGTAAAGGATGTTATCTCGCAGCAGGAGTCACTATTATGCCTCCAGCTTTTATCAATATCGGCGCCTATGTAGATTCGGGTACTCTTATAGATTCTCACGCCTTAGTAGGATCCTGTGCTCAGATAGGGAAAAATGTTCACCTTTCTGCTGGAGCTATGATTGGTGGGGTACTGGAACCGGTAGAAGCAAGACCGGTGGTAATTGAAGATGATGCTTTTATCGGAGGAAATGTGGGCATCTATCAAGGTATTATAGTTAAACAAAAAGCAGTGATAGCAGCAGGAACTATTATAACTGCTTCCACTCTTATCTATGATGCAGTTCATACCGAATTTCTTCAGAGAGATCAAGGTGGATCTTTTACTATTCCTGAACAAGCTGTTGTAGTTCCAGGTAGCAGACCTCTTAAAGATACAGGTTTTCAAATCTATTGCCCTATTATTATTAAATATCGTGATGCTAAAACGGAAAAGTCCGTAAAACGTGAAGAGGATATACATATCTTTGATTGAAGCGAAAAGGTTGCATTCCGTTGAACTTTCTCTTATCCGACAAATAACTCAATTCGCTTCTTTTGATGCTATAAATCTTGCTCTAGGAGAACTCCAATTTCCTTTGCCTAATATTTTACGCTTGAAAGCTAGAGAAATTTTACAAGATGGAACTCCACGCTATACTCCTAATGCTGGTATGCCTGAATTACAAGATGCTATTGCTAATCTTTATCCTTTTGCAAAACCAAATAATGTGTGCATCTGTAATGGAGTAGAAGAAGCAATTTTTGTAACTCTTCTTTCTACTTTGAATCCAGGTGATACAATAGCGATTCCTGATCCTGAATATCCTGCCTATTCTGCTATAGCTAATATCTTAGAAACCAATATATTACGCTTACCTTATGAAAGTAATCTAGTGTCTATAAATTGGGATACCTGGGATAGCATTCTGGCTCAAAATGTTAAAATGCTCATCTTTAGCCATCCAAGTAATCCTACTGGACATATATTTACTAAAGATGATGCAGAAAGACTAATAAATATCTGTAACAAATATAAAATAACTCTGGTTGTGGATGAGGTATATTCCCGTTTAGTATTTGGCGGTTTCCTACCTCAATTTTTTTCTGAAGCAGAGTCAATGTTTTTACTGGATGGACTCTCTAAATCACATTGTATGAGTGGCTGGAGAATAGGCTGGGTGATTTCACCATCCGAACTTTCAGCTTCTGTTATAAAAACAAGACAGTATGTTTCCACCTGTAGTAACTGGCTAGCGCAAAAGTTAGCTATTTATGCTTTATCATCTGAAGGTATGAAAGCAGTAGATGAAGTATTCTCTCAGCTTAAAGAATGTCGTGCTTTGGTTCAGGAAAAATTTCAGGATTTTAAAGATAAAGTATTGATCCCGGATGCAACCTGTTATTTTATGTTAAAAGTAGAGGGAAATGACCTAATTATCGCCCAAGAACTAGCAGAAAAGGGAGTAGTAACAGTTCCTGGTCAAGCTTTTGGAGAGGTTTCCAAGGGCTGGTTACGGATTAATTATGCCATTCCGAAAGATAAACTGGAAACTGCTTTGGATACTATTATCAATGAACTATATATTCACTAATGCTCATATCTTTACTTTAGATAAGCCGGAAGTAAGTAATTTTGATTCCTTACTTGTAGAATCTGGAAAGATAAAATATTTAGGTTCACTTTCCGATTGCAAATCCTATGCCAGGAATCACTTGGAAATTATAGATTTAAAAGGAAAAGCACTTATTCCTGCTTTAACCGATTGCCATACTCATTTTACGGATTATGCTAAAAAATTTATCCAGCTTGATTTATCCGATTGTAGGAGTATTGAAGATATCAGTAAAAGAATGTCTATTTATCGTAAAAGTCATTCTAAACTTCCAGATTGGGTATTAGGTGATGGCTGGGACATCAACATTATAGATAATCCTCAAAAAATCAGGAAAGAACTTTTAGACGAATTTTTCCCGGATATTCCAGTTGCTTTATATAGCAAGGATTTTCATAGTCGCTGGTGTAATTCTCTCGCGTTAAAAATTGCTCATATAACTGAAAGCACTATAGACCCTAAGGGAGGTCATATTGAGAAGGATAGTTCTGGGAAGTTGACGGGTATTTTACAAGAAACTGCTTCTGAATGGTTAGACCGTTTTATTATTCCTCCTTCTAAAAATGAGACTATGCAGTGTTTAAGTCAAGCTCAAGAAAAGGTTCATAGTTATGGTTTGGGAACTATTCACAGTATGGAGCTGCCTTTACCAGGTGAAATTTTAGAAGATTTTGCCCGACAAAATAAGCAATTAAGAATAATTCGCCATTTTTATCAGGATGAGCTGGAAACAATGATTTCAAGAAAAAGATATTCAGGAGAAAAAGATGAGTGGTTTCAACTGGGAGGATTAAAATTATTTGCCGATGGTTCTCTCGGTTCTCAAACAGCAGCTATCTTTTCAGAATATCCTAATTCTCCTGGTTTTTATGGAATCTTGAGACTTTCGGAAGAAGAAATGTACCATCTAATATTAACTGCACTAAAACACGGTTTTTATACCTTAATACATTGTATTGGAGACCGTGCTGTGCATTTAGCTATCAATGTTATATCCAGAGTTGAACAGGAAAATCTTCCCGGAAATCTCAGAAACCGTCTAGAACATATTCAGTCTATTCAAAAAGAAGATATTCCTCGTTTAAAAAATTGCACTATAGGTTGCTCCGTTCAACCTATTCATATAGCTAATGACATTCCTTTAATAAATAAATACTGGCAGGCTATTGCTTCCGATGCTTATTGTTTTCGTTCTTTAATTGATGCGGGAATGCAACTTGCCTTTGGTTCCGATGCTCCTATTGCTCCAATAAATCCTTTTTACGGAATTTACAGTGCTCTAAAGAGAAAACCAAATTTAAATCCCAAAGCAGAAACCTGGTTTCCAGAGCAATGCCTGAATATATGGGAAACTTTGCAGGGTTATACTATAAATGCAGCTAAACTAGCAGGAATTGATGACCAGGCAGGAACAATTATCCCAGGCAAAAATGCAGACCTAATCGTGATTGAAGATTTCACTAAACTTCCAGATGAATACTGGCTGGATGCAGAATCTCTATTGACAATGATAGCTGGTGAAATAGTTTTAAATAAGTTGACTTAATCTTAGCAAAATAATTTATTAATTAAATTAAGATAATATAGGAGAATAACAATGAACAAACTAGGTTTTGATTATCCTTCTTCACCTCGTAAGACTTTCCTTTATAATTTGGAAGAACAGTGGTATATTCCTCTCTTAGCTCAAAAAAGAGGATTACCTATTCAACCTATAAAACGCAGTAACTTTGGTGAATATTATATGGCAGTTAATTATCTTACCTCCGTTTTGGAAGAAGCTGCTTCTATCAATAATTTATCTGTGTACAATATTGACCATATGGCTCAACTTTATTTCTGGGGAAAAGATGCACCAGCTTTATTGGATAGAGCCCTGGCAGGAAATATGAGTGCTATGAAAGTAGGTGCCTGTAAATATACTCTTCTGCTCAATGAAAGCGGAGGTGTGGAAGATGATATGATAGTGATGCGTCTTTCAGAAACAGAATATATTGCGGTGATTAATGCGGGACACGATATTACCGATACCGTTAATGGGAAACAACTGATAGCTGATATAGATAGGATAATGAGTCAAAAGCAGGAAGGTGAAGATGTTGAAGCAGAAGACCTTTCTGCCCAAATAGTCAAGGTGGATATTCAGGGACCTCTATCCTATAAATTGATAAAATCTATTTATGGCGAACAGGTCTTGAAAAATAGGCATAATCCCGAAAAGAATATGAATTTCTTCACCTTCAATGAGTTTGACTATAACGATGCACATTATATCATAAGTAGAACTGGTTATACCAATCGCTGGGGTTGGGAGCTTTATATCCCTGCCACTAATGCAGAGGAAGATTTCAAGCGAATAGTTAGTCAAGCTCTGGAATTGGGTGCTCTTCTAGTCGGTTTAGGTGGTAGAGATGAAAATCGTCTTTCTGCAGGACCTTTCGGACTTCCCCTTATGGGACAGGAATATGACCCTTATCACACTCCTATCAATGCACCTTTATTTGAAGCAGCAGTGGATTTGGATAAACCTTTCTTTGTGGGAAAATCGGCTCTGGAAGCGGAATTGGCAACTAATCCTCAAAAAGCACTTTTAATGTTCTTTGCCGAAGGGATTGCATCAAACCGTAAAGTTTTTCTCTCCGGGAAATTATTAGGTACCGTAACTTCCAGTATTGTATCTCCTAATCTTTCTCTTGAACAGCGTTTAGCTATCGGTTCTTCTCGCAAAAATGTTAATAACGAAGATGGATATGCTGCCATAGGTTTAGCCTGGTTATACTTCAATCCTTTCACTAAAGACGAAGAAGGAAAATATATCACAGAAAAAGATGGAGTACCTATTCGCATACCTGTCCAGTTTTATAAAGTTGATGAACAAAATAATCCCATCGGAACTCCACTTTTAGGTTATCTGACAATGGAAGGTGTTAGTCCTGCTACAGCTTCTAAACCCTTAAAATATATAGAAAATCTATAATACATAATATCCTTTTCTATTGCCAGTCTGGTTTTCTATCACTGATATCAGACTGGTTTTTTTATTCTTCTGGATAATCTTTAGACTACTATCTTCACCTCTAATAATAAGGTTTATTTTTAATTGCATTGATCTGATGAAATTTTGAAAATTCCGTTTCTTTCCTGCTTTACAACTTCAAAGATATAAGCTATAAGGTCTTATTTTACTCTTCCAGACGATAAATTCTATCTATCAAAAAGTTGTATAGAAACATAAAAATCCAGGACAAAACAGAGAAAGCTTAATCATCTTTTAATATATTTCATTTAGATAAGTTATATTCAAGCAAGAAACAACTTCTTTGCCTATATCAAAAAGTAGAAAAAGCATTAAGGTTATAAAGAGTTGTAAATATATCTGGACAGAAGGATAAATTCTTTCTTTAAGGTTTGAAGGATTTTATAT